>NZ_CP194039.2:0-602500 GCF_050870865.2 Agarivorans sp. QJM3NY_33 | reverse complement strand
CTTCTGATTCGCCGTGGGGAAGTGTTCTCGCAGATTCAGTCACTAATTTGGCTTGCTTAGCATGCGCGATATGAACCACACAATACTGACGCTGCTCAATATTCACTTTAGTGTCTTTGTCACAACCATTCGGTTTCTTACCAAGCGATAGCATGATCAAGGGTGGATCTGAACTTATTGCAGTGAAATACGAAAATGGCGCTAAATTATAGGAAGCAGCTTGCCCGTTATCACTCAAAACCCAAGCAATAGGGCGAGGGACGATAGTTTGAGTCATACAGTGGTAAATCTGCTGACTCGTTAACTCAGCAAAATCGATGAACACAAAATAGCTCCTTTAAAGGTAATATAACAACAAACCCGCCGACGCGGGTTTCATGCTTGAGTATAGGAGAAACCGCTAGTCTTATTCCAGTACCTCGGCAAGTGCCGCTAAACACAAGCTCACATTCTCTTGACGTGCCGCATATCCCATTAAACCAATTCGCCAGGCCTTTCCTGCAAACTGTCCAAGGCCTGCGCCAATTTCCAAATTGTAGTCATTCAACAAACGAGCGCGAACCGCTTGTTCATCTACACCTTCAGGCACCGCAACCAGATTTAATTGCGGCAATCGATATGCAACCTCTACCATCAGATTCAATCCCAATTTGTCCAAACCCTTAGCTAATAAGGCATGTTGCTGCGCATGCCGCTGCCAAGCTTGCTCTAAGCCTTCTTGATGTAACATCAGCAGTGACTCATGCAAAGCATATAGAGCTGTCACAGGAGCGGTATGATGATAAGAACGTTTTTGCTCACCTGACCAATAGGCCATAACCAAGCTTTGGTCTAAGAACCAACTCTGCACCTTGGTTTTACGGTTTTTTAATTTCTCAACCGCCGCAGGGCTAAAGCTCACCGGCGATAAACCAGGCACACAAGACAAACACTTTTGACTGCCAGAGTAAATTGCATCAATCCCCCACTCATCAACCAAAACCGGGATCCCGCCGACGGAGGTCACCGCATCTACAATCGACAAACAGCCGTGCTGCTTGGCCAAGCCACATAAAGCCTGTGCATCAGACGCGACACCAGTAGAGGTTTCGGCATGCACAAAAGCCACAATTTTACTGTCGGGGTGCAGCTGTAAGGCCTGCTCTACTTTTGCCGGAGAGACAGGCTGCCCCCAAGCATCCTCCACCACCACTGCGATACCGCCACAACGTTCGACATTTTCCAACATCCGTTGACCAAATACCCCATTAATACAAACAATAACCTTGTCACCAGGCTCGACCAAATTCACAAAGCAAGTTTCCATGCCAGCAGAGCCAGGAGCGGAAACCGCAAAGGTATGTTGATTAGTGGTTTGAAAAGCATATTGCAGCAGCGCCTTAATTTCATCCATCATATTTACAAACAGTGGATCAAGATGGCCAATAATGGGACGACTCTGTGCCTGTAATACTTGTGGTGAAATATCGGAAGGGCCGGGGCCCATTAAAATCCGCCGCGGCGGATTAAAGGATGTTAGGTTCATGCCATGTCCTTATCGTTAGTTATTTATTGTCGTTATGTTTTGTCGCCTATGCACTCTAGCATTAGCGTACAAACAATTGAATGTAAAACGAACAATCACCAGCAAGCCACAAAAATCATTTAGGTTAAATTAACTAAGCCAAAAAAACATTAACCCAGCGAACTTGTGGTTCATTCCTCAGCCTAAAATGCTTCATGTCAAATTCGATCAAAAACCGATCTTTTTGATATCAATCAAGCAACAGATCATGCACAAGGTCGCAACAAAACAAATAAACAACGAAGGCTTTCATGGTATTCCAAAATTGATCCTAAACAAAAAATGAACGACTAATTCAAACCACCAATAGCCCCTTTATTTACGGGGGATTAAGTGTCAATCTAGAGGCAATTCAACCAGCGAATAATTACGCAATAACGACCTGGATCACAACAAAGCTTTAGCATAAATGTGAATCCCTAAAATAAAGGCTCAGAGAGTAAATAAACTGCTACAAAAATGCTAAATAAAATATTCAAATGAATTTTACATTCACATTTATGAATATTTATTCACGTCTAAAATCGATTCAAAACGGCTCTATAAAAAAACCACGTTACATTAGTTTTTCTAATGATTAGGTTGCAATTTAACTTGTTTGAGAACCTCGCATTTCAGAACTACTATTCTCCCATCAACTGAGATGAGGTCCTCGATATGAATATCAATATAAACACGATCCACAGCAATAAACACAGTTCTTCCTTACCACAAACCCAACACGGTATTGTTGAGTTATACAATCTTTGTAATGTGTGGATCCAGCGCCAAAAAACCCGCCGTCAATTGGCTCAATTACCCGCGTACTTATTACGTGATATCGGTTTAACAGAAGCAGACCGCTACCAAGAGTCTCGCAAAAACTTCTGGGAAAACTAGGCTTAAACACCATTTTTGCCAAGGATCTCAGGCTATTTCACTCGGCATGTTGCTTCTGCACATGCCGTTTTTGTTTTTTCTTGTTACCATTCCCGCCAACACTCTGTAATCAATACTACTATGTCGACTAATCTTGCAAACTTGCTGGTTGTTCTCGGGCCTACCGCATCAGGAAAAACCCATCTTGGCGTGGAGATCGCCAGACTTTACGGCGGCGAAATACTATCTGCCGATTCTAGGCAAGTGTATCGAGGCTTGGATTTAGGCTCGGGTAAAGATCTGGATGAATACCAGGAGATCCCCTATCACCTAATTGATATCGTTGAACCTGAGGCCGAATACAGCGTATTTCATTTTCAGCGTGATTTCTTCAAAGCCTACCAGCAAATTAAACAACGACAACAGCTCCCCGTTATGGTTGGTGGAACAGGTTTGTACATTGATGCGGTGACCCAAAATTATCAGCTACATGAAGTACCAAGCAATCAGGCCCTACGTAACGAGCTTGCAGAACTCAGCCTAGAGCAACTGCAGCAACGTTTACTCTCAGTAAAGCCCGAGCAACATAATAATACTGATTTACAGGTTCGGCCGCGTTTAGTGCGAGCCATTGAAATTGCCGAGTCAGACACAGCGCCCCCGCAAACCTCCCCTCACCCCGAGATAAAGCCACTTTACTTGGGGATCCGCTGGGAGCGAGCAGTACTCCGTCAACGCATCACGCTACGTTTAAAACAGCGGCTTGAACAGGGTTTAGTGGAAGAAGTTGAACGCCTACACGCTCAAGGTGTGAGCTATGCAAAACTAGAGTTTTATGGCTTAGAGTACCGTTTAGTCGCACAATACCTGCAACAACAGCTGAGCTATAACGATATGTTTCAAAAGCTCAATTCTCAGATCCACCAATTTGCCAAACGCCAGGATACCTGGTTCAGAAAGATGGAGCGTCGCGGTGATGAGATCCATTGGCTATCGCCAGAAAACTCATTATTAACTCAAGCTGAGCAAGTGATAGCACCTCATTTAAGCAGTCTAAACACGGATTAATAGTTAGCCGCATGTGACTATTTTGACGCAAACCATCGGTAATAAAAAAACATCAACCAATGGGCAGCACTTAAACTAGCAAACGCGGCAAAACCAGCCCATAAGCTCAGCCGATACACGGCTATATCTCCTCGGTAGACAATGCAAAGGCATAACATCAGTATCCAACCCAAGTTGGCCAAAATCATGCATTGCTTACAACGCCCTAACTTTTCTACAAACCATGCCCGAGAACAAAACTGGCAATCCACTAGCGCTCCCCCTTAACTTTGGCTAATTCGATTATCCACGGGTCATCAATTTAAGCAAGTAGTCGCTGATGCGGGTATAAGGCGGTCGCATCAAACGAGTCGCTGCAAATGGACCTTGTTTAAAGATTGGCAGCATTTTAGAAAACTGCACAAAACCATCGTAACCATGGTAGTGGCCCATACCACTGCTGCCGACTCCGCCAAATGGCAGCTGATGCTGAGCCACATGTAGTAACACCTCATTAATACACAGGCCACCAGCTTGAATTTGCTGCTGCACTCGTAGCTGCACCCCAAACTGCTTGGTAAATAGATAAAGGGCCAACGGCGGTGCAGTTTGGTTGACATAAGTGATGGCCTGCGACAAATCTTGATATTCGACAATCGGTAATAGTGGACCAAAAATCTCTTGCTGCATCACCAAGGATGACGCAGCTGCGTCAACTAACAAACCCGGCGTAAATTTCCCTGCACATTCACCAGCAATTAACGGGATAAATTCAGCGCCCTGGGCTATTGCCTGCTCGCGCAAGTTCACCAGCCGAGTTAAAAAATCCGCCGAGATCATATTAGAAAGAGCAGGATCTGACATATCGCTGTAGTGTTTGGCGGTATAGGCTAAACAAGCCTGAATAAAAGCTGGCCTCGTTCCCTTGGGAAGCAGCACGTAATCGGGAGCCACACAAGTTTGCCCAGCATTCAGCAGCTTCCCCATCAGTATTCGCTCAGCCGCCTGAGTTATGGGATAATCCTCAGCCACGATCACTGGTGACTTTCCGCCTAACTCTAAGGTAACAGGGGTTAAGTTTTGCGCGGCGGCCGCCATCACTTTACGCCCTGTTTGGGTGGAACCAGTAAAGATGAGGTGATCAAAGGGCAAGGCTGAAAAACTTGGCCCCAGTGAGCCGTCGTCTGAATAGATCCGCAGCACATCGTCGGGCAAGTACTTTGGCAACAATTGGATCAGCAAATGGCTTAAGGCGGGACTAAGTTCAGACATTTTAATCATCAACTTATTTCCTGCCGCCAGTGCATCGGTAAGGGGCGCGAAGGCCAAATACAGAGGGTAGTTCCAGGGGACAATGACCCCAACCACCCCGAGCGGTTGAGCCTGAACCCGATTACTCGCTCCAAAGTACCAAAGACTCACCTGACGATGTTGTGGCTTAAGCCATTTTTTGAGGTGTTTTAGACTATAACGCAGGCCCTCGATGGCCGGGAAAATTTCAATCAGCCTCGACTCATGCGGACTGCGATAACCAAAATCGTCACTAATCGCAGCGATAATAGCGGCTTGATTATCGAGCAACAGCCGCAGCATTTGGCTAAGATGGTAGCGACGTATCGCTAAACTAGGGTAAGGCTGTTGACGATAAGCCGCTTGCAAATCGCTTAACTCTTGGGACAATTGCAGTTTGCTTGCTTGGTTCATGTGCTATCTCAATCATCTGCCGTGAACAAAGGTTATGTTACCATGAGTAACTTGTAAACTAATTTGACCAAACTCGAAAATTGTTATGCCACACCATATCGTTTACTCAGTGGTTTTAATGGAGGCAAAAAATTAACTCTACGCACTTTAAAGCGCCCTGGTGGGCTCGTAATCGGCATATTCAAACTCTGCTGCCCACTTTGTTATTGCGCAACAAAAAACTCAATTTGGATTGGCAACAGTTAGATCTAGACGATGGTGACTTTATCGATCTCGCTTGGATTGATAGTGCCAAGACTGACAAACCAGAACAAGCAATCGTGCTCGTCTTCCATGGCTTAGAAGGCAGTGTACATTCACCCTATGCCAAGGGGATCTTACAAGCTTGTAAACAGCAAGGCTGGCGAGCAGTGGTGATGCATTTTCGAGGATGTAGTGGTAAACCCAACAAGCTATGGCGCGGTTACCACAGTGGCGAGATTGATGACGCACGAGCTTGTATTGAGCATTTACACGCACTCAATCCCAAAGCCCCTCTATTCGCCTTGGGCTACTCGCTAGGCGGGAATATGTTGGTGAATTATCTAGCGAAAGAACCACGCTCACCGCTAACTGCGGCCGCGGTCATCTCTGCGCCACTGCACTTAGCCGCCTGTTCCCAGCGACTACAACAGGGTTTTTCTCAAATATACCAGCATCACTTACTCAGCCGGATGAAAAAAAACCTCTGTAAAAAGATTAGCCGTATGCCACAAGCCCCACTGCAACAAACGCAAGTCAAGCGCTGGCGTAACTTCGTAGAGTTTGATGAACACTACACCGCCCCAGCCCATCAGTTTGCAGGTGCCGTTGACTATTACCAACGCTGTAGCGGCTTACCCTTACTCAAGCACATTGGCTTACCCACTTTGCTGATCCACGCCGCCGATGATCCTTTTATGGACGCAAGAGTGATCCCGCGAAATGAGCAAATCAGCCCCGCGATTGAATATCGACTAAGCCGCACTGGTGGACATGTAGGATTTGTCGGTGGTAGCCTATTTCGTCCAACATTCTGGCTAGAGTCTGCTATTCCACAGTGGTTTAGCCAGCACCTCAACACAAAAGAGCATGCTAATTCATGATAATTCCTTGGCAAAACCTAGCGGCCGACACTTTCGAAGCTTTACTCGAAAGTTTCGTATTACGTGAAGGCACCGACTATGGTGAACAAGAGTTGAGTTTAGAAGACAAACGAGAGCAAATTAAACAACAGGTTATTAATGGTTCAGTTTTAATCGTATACTCAGAACTACATGAAACAGTCAACTTGATTGCCAAAGAGCAATTTAATGCCTCAGCCACGGATAGGCTGCAGGATGATGTATAAATCATGTTTATAGTCTCACTTACAGATAGGTCATTATGTCAGCTAAACATCCTATTATCGCTGTCACTGGTTCTTCCGGTGCCGGAACGTCAACCACCAGTGAGGTATTCGCTCACTTATTTAGGCAACATAAACTGAATGCAGCCTTTATTGAGGGCGACAGTTTTCACCGCTACACTCGACCCGAGATGGATGTAGCCATCCGAAAGGCTCGCGAACACGGAAAGCACATCAGCTACTTCGGCCCGGAGGCCAACGACTTCAATTTGTTGTATGAATTTTTCAAACAATATGGCGAAGATGGTACTGGTCAATATCGACGTTATCTGCACACCTTCGACGAAGCCGTGCCATACAATCAAATGCCGGGCACGTTTACCCCTTGGCAGGAACTGCCGGAAGAAACCGAAGTATTATTTTATGAAGGCTTGCACGGCGGCGTGGTTTACGATGAAAAAAATGTCGCGTCAAAAGTTGATTTGCTGATCGGCATGGTGCCGATTGTGAACTTAGAGTGGATCCAAAAACTGGTGAGGGATACCACCGAACGAGGCCATTCACGAGAAGCCGTGCAAGATTCAATTGTTCGTTCAATGGATGACTACATCAACTACATCACCCCACAATTTTCGCGTACCCATATCAACTTTCAGCGCGTCCCTACGGTCGATACATCAAACCCTTTTAGCGCTAAGAGTATTCCGTCACTCGATGAAAGCATGTTAGTGATCCGTTTTAGAGGACTCAAAAACGTTAATTTTCCTTATCTGTTACAGATGATTGACGGTGCTTATATGTCGCGGCAAAACACCATCGTGGTTCCAGGAGGAAAGATGGGGTTCGCCATGGAGCTAATTTTATCACCAATGATCCAACAATTGCTGGAAACCGGAAAAGTTCGTTAACTCGCGCTTTCAATCCGATAGCTGTGGCTAATTTCACAGCTGTTACCCAACATTAACGATACCGAGCAGTATTTTTCCATACTCAATTGCACCGCTCGGGCAACGTGCTTGTCGCTCAAATTCACCCCACTTACGACAAACTCCAGGTGAATGTTGGTAAATACCTTCGGCGCCGCCTCGGCTCGCTCTGATTCCAAATGAACTTGGCAATCAGTCACTTGCTGCCGAGCCTTAGATAAAATGGAAATGACATCCACAGAACTACATCCACCAGCCGCCATTAAGACATACTCCATCGGGCTCGGAGCAGCTTTCGCAGCGTCGCCATCCATCAATATTTGGTGGCCTGAACTGCTTTCACCAATAAACTGTAGTTCTTTTGACCACTTGACCGACGCTTTCATATTAGATTCTCCTGCTTAATATTTCGTTCACCAGCTTAATCTAGGTCAAGGTTCATGGCTAGTAATTACCTCATACTAAAGGCGTATAAATGCCTTGCAGCAAAGTCCGAAGCCTTTTATGCTAGGGGTGGATGGAAAACAATTAGAATAAATACAATTTACTAAGTATATAGCTGGTAAATAATTATAAAGACAGAGGATTTCTTTAATATGGTAATTGGCAAACCTCAAGCTGATCCGGTGATGGAGTGGTTTCTTTCTCACTGTCACATACATAAGTACCCTTCAAAAAGCACCCTAATTCATGCTGGCGAAAAAGCCGAAACCCTATACTACATAGTCAAGGGCTCAGTCGCGGTTTTAATTAAAGATGAAGAAGGCAAGGAAATGATCTTGTCTTATCTGAATCAAGGTGACTTCATGGGCGAACTAGGCCTTTTCGAAGACACTGAAAACCCGATCCGGACCGCTTGGATCAGGGCTAAAAGCCCTTGTGAGGTTGCCGAAATTTCTTATAAGAAATTCCGTCAACTGATTCAAGTGAATCCTGAGATCCTGATGCGTTTGTCAGGGCAAATGGCAACCCGCCTGCAGATCACCAGCCAAAAAGTGGGTGATTTAGCCTTCTTAGACGTGACTGGTCGAATTGCTCAGACTTTACTAAACCTAGCGAAACAGCCAGATGCGATGACTCATCCAGATGGTATGCAAATTAAGATTACCCGCCAAGAGATCGGCCAAATTGTTGGCTGTTCTCGTGAAACGGTTGGTCGTATTCTTAAGATGCTAGAAGAGCAAGAGCTTATCACCGCCCACGGTAAAACAATTGTGGTTTACGGTACCCGCTAAGCAACTCTCTGTTTACCTATAAAAAAAGCCGCTTATGCGGCTTTTTTATTGTGCCAACTAACGATTAGTACTACTAAATATTTTATCCGCCGAAGCTTCAACAAAGCCGGAATATAACTCACCGTTCGGTAATGGATAACGCAGTGCAAACTCATAGAAGCAACTGGGAATGCGTTGACTAGAATCACTAAATACTACTTCAGATAAATCTGCCATAGTTGAAGATTGCTCTAATAACACTTCCGGCGAACCTTTGATCTCACCACCAAGCTTATTGAGCACATAACCCGCCTCACTCAAACATTGATTCACCTGTTGTAAGCTGTCGAAATGCGGTAGCTGGTTGACTGACACCGTAAAATGATTCGCTCGATAACCATAAGCAGCCAACCAAGCGGCATATTCACTTTCTTCAAGTAGCTGCTGATAATCAGCGTAGCTCAATTGCCATGGACGGCCACAGAAAAAAACTTCTGGCTGTTGATAAAGCGCTAATGGCACCTGCTTAGCCAAACCTTGAACAATCATCTGCGCCTTATCAGACAAGCTCTCAACCTGTAATTCACTAATAAAGACTTTGGGAATACTCGGGTCGGAATGCTCAAAGTGAGCCGCGTCTAAGTGCTTATTCGCAAAATGGTATTCTCCTCCTCGATGATAGCCCATCGCCAATAAGTGTTTCGCAAAAGCTTCCACACCGGTATTCGGTAAATTAAAGCTGCGAATGGCAATATGATCATTGACGATCTGATGACCATCGCCCAACAGCTGATGGATCGCTTCGGCGCTAGGTGTCACCGCCAAATATTGTTGCCATAAACGTTCAAAAAACAAATCTAAGGTCATCATATTCTCCCTAAAAGTGTAAGCCTGGGCTGAGTACCGCTGGCATCACGCTGGCTTCACCTTCCATAGAGGCGACAGGATAAGCACAGTAGTCCGCCGCATACTTAGCACTAGCCCGATGATTTCCAGAAGCGCCCACGCCACCAAAAGGTGCAGCACTCGAAGCGCCGGTAATCGAACGGTTCCAATTGACAATACCGGCGCGGATCCGATGACGGAAGTTTTCCCATTTTAGCGGATCATGGCTCAGCAAGCCTGCCGATAAACCGAATCGAGTATGATTTGCCTGAGCAATCGCGTCATCCCAGTCATGATAACGGAGCACCTGCAATAACGGGCCAAAGTACTCTTCATCGGGCAGCGCAGCAACAGACGTCACATCGATAATACCAGGTGTAACCAAGCCCTTGTTTTGCTCTAGCTGCTGTAGCTCAAGCAAGGACTGCCCACCGAGCTGTTGCAACTGCCGTTGGGCCTCAACCATTCCTGCGGCAGCTTTCGCACTAATCATTGCGCCCATAAAGGGCTGCTGCTCGGCATCATAGAGACCCACTTGAATGGCTTGAGTGACTTCTAATAGACGGGCTAAGATCTGCTCACCTTGTTCACTACGAGGCAAAAACAAACGGCGTGCGCAAGTACAGCGCTGTCCTGCCGAAATAAAGGCGGATTGAACAATATCGTGTACCGCAGCGTCAACATCGGCGACTTGGTCAACCACCAAGGGATTATTGCCGCCCATTTCTAAAGCGAGTATTTTATCCGGCTGACTGGCAAACTGCTGATGCAATAAGTGACCCGTGTTAGAACTACCAGTAAAAAATAACCCATCGATATCAGGATGAGCAGCCAGCGCCTTACCTGTAACCACCTCCCCTTGCAGTAAGTTAAGTACCCCATCAGGCAAACCCGCTTGTTGCCATAATTTAACGATACATTCCGAAGTATAAGGCGTGAGTTCTGAAGGTTTCAGCACCACACTATTACCGGCAATTAAAGCGGGAACAATATGGCCATTAGGTAAATGTCCTGGGAAATTATAGGGACCAAATACCGCCACCACACCATGCGGCTTGTGACGTAATACCGCTTTTGCAATCGGTAACTCTGAAGATGACTCGCCAGTTCGCTCGGCATAGGCTTTCTCGGAAATAGCCACCTTGCCGATCATCGCGACAACTTCGGTGCGAGTTTCCCACAAGGGTTTACCGGTCTCTTGGGCAATCACTAAGGCTAGGCGCTCTTTATTTTGCTCCAACAAGGCCGCGAATTGTTTAATCACTGCAATTCTTGATTCTAGCCCAAGCATATACCAGTCAAACTGGCTCGCTCGTGCCGCCTTAACGGCTTGATCGACTTGCGCTGATAACGCAGCATTGCCCTGCCAAACGCAAACATTCTTGGCTGGATCGATAGACTGAAACGAGGCACCTTGACCCGCTAGCCATTGACCATTAATAAACTGATTTAAATGTTCCATCTACAACCTCACATCCTTTATAGCGGCCCCATGGGCGAGCCTATGACTATTCTAAACGTAGCGCACCAATACGAATCAGATCACCCTCTTGTACCTCTAAGGCTGCTGCAGTACTAGCCGATATAACCGCTCGCAATGAGTCGGAATCTAACTGGATCGCCGCCACACAAGCTCTAAAATCAACTAAGCGAGCATTACTTAGTAACATTTCTTCAGCAGAGGCGGCGGGCTCCGCAATACTGATGCTCACCTTGAGGGAATGTTTGACACTTTCGATCAACTTTAATGGGCACTCGACGGTCGGCCCAGCATCAAAAATATCCACATAACCGTGTTTACAAAAACCTTCAGATTCGAGCAGGCGTAAAGCTGGACGAGTTTTTTCATGCACCTCACCAATCACCGCCTGTGCTTCTTTACTCAATAAGTTGACGTATATCGGATATTTCGGCATTAACTCGGCAATAAATTCTTTCTTACCAACCCCGGTTAAGTAGTCCGCCGTCGGGAAATCAACACTAAAGAAATGATCCTGTAACCACTGCCAAAAAGGTGAACGCCCGTGTTCATCAGAGACCCCCCGCATTTCGGCGATCACTGAATCATTAAAACAATGCGAATGTTCAGCCATCAATAAGAAACGACATTTGGATAATAAGCGTCCATTGTTTCCACGACGATGCGACTCTTGCAAAAACAGCGTACATAACTCAGTCACCCCGGTATAATCATTAGTCAGAGTAAGAGTCTCAACCACGTTATAAACATTGAGGCTACGCGAAGCATGAACCACTTTTCCGAGATGGTAAGTATAGAAGGGGTTACTCATCCCCACAGCCGCATCAATAGCGGTGGTCCCAACCACTTCTCCGGTGTCGCTATCTTCAGCAACCATTAAATAATGTTGATTGCCTGGGCTGTCGGCATCTGCGGTAAAAGAACGTATCGAATGGGCGAGCTTTTCTTTTAAAAGAGGCTCATCAACCGGTAAAGAGGTGAAGCCAACCCCTGAAGCCACCGCCATTTGTAATAACGCAGGATAGTCCGTTTCCTTAATAGGGCGGATAACTAACATAGCGAAGTCTCCATTCATCAAATAACAAACCACCGCGACCCTTTAGAGTCACGCCGAATGATAATAAAGCATTGAAGTGGCCTAGTATCACAAGGAGACTAAGCCCATAAGACTAGCCGTTTACCACTTTGGCAATTGCTTGTTCGAAACGCTGCATACCCAGCTCTATATCAAGCTGAGGAATAATTAAAGAAGGGGTAAAACGGATCACGTTCGCCCCTGCCACCAGAACCATAAGCCCTTCCGCCGCCGCAGCCACTAAGAAGTCGCGCGCACGCCCCTTATATTGCTCATTCAGCACCGCACCCAACAGTAGCCCCTTACCGCGCACCTCAGAAAAAACCTGATATTTATCATTAATCGCCATTAAAGCTTCTCTGAACCACTGCTCCCGTTGTTTCACACCCGCTAAGACTGATTCACTATTAACAATATCGAAGGCAGTTGCTGCCACAGCGCAAGCCAAGGGGTTTCCACCATAAGTACTGCCATGAGTGCCGACCTTCATTGAGGCGGCAATCTCAGTTGTCGTCAGCATAGCCGCAATAGGAAAACCCCCACCTAAAGCTTTCGCCGAGGTGAGTATATCCGGCGTGATCCCTAGACCCATGTAAGCGTAGAGTTCCCCTGTGCGGCCGACGCCAGTTTGTACTTCATCAAAAATAAGTAATGCTTGGTGTTTATCACACAGCTCGCGAACTTTTTTTGCAAATTCTAGATCGGCGCTAATGATCCCCCCTCTCCTTGGAGAGGTTCCATCATCACTGCACAGGTTTGATCATCAATCAACGCTTCCAGCGCGGCGGTATCATTGTAGGGAATGTGCTCAACACCTGCGGGTTTAGGACCAAAACCGTCGGAATAACTCGCTTGTCCACCCACAGTCACGGTAAAGAAAGTACGTCCATGGAACCCTTGTTCGAAGGCAATGATTTTTGTTTTCTCTTGGCTTCCATGTTCAATCGCATAGCGACGAGCCAACTTTAGGGCCGCTTCGTTGGCTTCCGCGCCTGAATTACAGAAAAATACTTTCTCGGCAAAGGTACTATTCACCAATTTTTCAGCCAAACGTAAAGCTGGTTCGTTGGTCAGCACATTACTCAGGTGCCATAGTGTTTGGCCCTGTTCTGTCAAGGTTTTCACTAAGGCGGGGTGACAATGCCCCAAACAGTTGACCGCGATTCCACCAGCAAAGTCGACATACTCCCGCCCTTCTTGATCCCATAAACGAGAGCCCTCGCCCTTCACCGGAATAATCGCCGCGGGGGCGTAATTGGGAACCATGACTTGGTCAAAAAGCGCACGAGTTACAGCATGTGACATGTAGCGTTCTCCTTATCAATCTGGCGATTCCTATAACGATAGCCAGAGAAGTTAACAGTTTGTAAATATTCTTGGGATTATGACAAATATCGAGCATGATGTCTGAGCATACTGCAAAAGCACCATACAAAATATAACCATTTTTACGCAAGTTCAGTGCATAGCTCTAAATAAGCGTCCTGCCAAATAAGCCATTTTACTCTAAAATACATAAACTTTCGCATAAATATGCATAAATTATTCATTCGATTTAATTATAAAATTAAACCGTTATTAAACATTAGCATTCTATATAGTCGAACGAATAAAGTTATCGAGTAAGCCTAAACCTTGTTCAGTAAGAATGCTTTCCGGGTGAAACTGCACCGAGTGGATCGGCAAAGAACGATGCTGCAGCCCCATAATTTCATAAGCTTGCCCTTGCTGATCATGGCTCCAAGCCGTGACTTCCAAACAATCTGGCAGGCTATCAGCCTCTACTAATAAAGAGTGATAACGGGTGACCGCCATTGGACTGGCCAAACCCATAAATACTGATTGTTGCTGATGATGGATTGGCCTGACCTTACCATGCATCGGCATGTCCGCTCTGACCACTCTCGCCCCAAAATGCTGAGCGATACACTGATGGCCCAGACACACCCCCAATATAGGCAATTGATCGGCAAATTCAGCGATCACCTGTAAAGATATCCCCGCCTCGTTGGGCGAGCAAGGTCCTGGTGATATAACCAGGTGAGTCGGCGCCATTTGTTCGATCTGCGTAATACTGAGCTGATCGTTACGCACCACCTTAACCTCAACCTTTAACTGCGAAAAATATTGGTAAAGGTTATAAGTAAACGAATCGTAATTATCGATAATGAGTAACATGCAGCCTTATCGTCTCACTCATAATGCAAAGCCATAAAAGAGGACTATCTTATACGATTTTGCTGAAGGTCGGTTGATCTTTCGTTAAGCTAAAAACCCGTGTTCGCTTAAGCAAACGTCTTACAAACACGAAAGCCCAGCATTCACTGGGCTTTCTTCGAACCGCAAGCTGTAAAGGCTATTTTAAGCCGATAAAACCGAGTACCTCATAGACCGAATGTAGTGTTTGGCGAGCTTGCTCACTAGCTCGCGCCGCGCCTTTAGCCATGATTGCTTGCAGGGCTGACTCATCTTCACGCAGCGCATGATAGCGCGCTTGGATAGGTTCCATCATTGCCACCACCGCATCGGCGGTATCCACTTTCAAGTGACCATACATTTTACCAGCATATCCCGCGACCAAGTCATCAATTGACTGACCAGTGGCCACCGACTGTAACGTGAGCAAATTAGACACACCGGGTTTTTCTTCCCGATCGAAATAGATCCGCGCCTGTTCATCAGAGTCGGTCACCGAAGCTTTAATTTTCTTAGCAATTTGTTTGGGTGTATCGCTAAGCAAGATGAAAGCTTTAACATTATCGTCGGACTTAGACATCTTCTTGGTTGGCTCTTGCAGCGACATCACTCGCGCACCAAACTGAGGAATAAATGGTTCGGGTACCGTGAACACTTCGCCGTAAAGATTATTGAAACGATTAGCAATATCACGCGTGAGTTCTAAATGTTGCTTTTGATCTTCCCCTACCGGCACCGCATTTGCCTGATAAAGTAATATATCCGCCGCCATTAAAGCCGGATAAGTATATAAACCCGCATTGGTGTTATTCGCATACTTGGTCGACTTATCTTTGAACTGAGTCATCCGATTCAATTCGCCCATTTGGGTATAACAATTAAGTACCCAAGCGAGTTGAGCATGCTCTGGTACCTGTGATTGGACAAAGATGGTGCTCTTGTCGGGATCTAAACCACAAGCTATGTACATGGCTAAACCATCTAAGACTTGGTTTTTAAATTGCTTAGGTTCTTGACGAACTGTTATCGCATGCAAATCTGCCAGCATGAAATGACAGTTATATTCATTTTGCATGTGGATCCACTGGTTAATCGCCCCAATATAATTACCAATGGTTAACGAACCGGATGGCTGAATGCCACTTAATACAACGGGTTTACTCATGATTTTCCTACTTAAACAATACAAATGGGACTTAAGCCGTGACTGAACCCGACATTAATTCAACCAGGGTCTCGAGGCTATCCGCCACAAAATCGGGGTCACTTAAGGCAATATCTTCACCGTAGTTATAACCATAGGTCAAGCCTAGTGAGCGACATCCTGCAGCTTTTGCTGCTTGAATATCATTTTTTGAATCACCGACCATCAGCAACTGTTCAATACCCAGTTGATACTGACCAACTAAGTGAGTTAAAGGTAGAGGGTCTGGCTTCTTACGCGCTAAGCTATCACCAGATAATACCACATCAAAGTATTGCGCAAGATCAAGCTGTTCTAATAGTGGTTGGGTAAACAAGCTTGGTTTATTCGTCACAATCGCCATTGGAAGGTTCATCTCGGCTAACGCCGCTAAGCTTAAACGAACCCCTGCATATAAGCGACTCGCTACACACAGCTTTTCAGCATAATGTCGGTTAAATAAAGGTTTTGCACTTAAGTAAAGCGCTTCATCTAGATCTGCCGCAATCTCTGAACAACCAGAGAGTGCTCGCTTAATCAAAACTTCGGCACCATTGCCTACCCAATGGCGGATCGTCGCTTCACTAAACACATCACGACCTAAATCAACTAACATCGCATTAATGGCTAAGGCCAAATCGGGCGCACTATCGACTAATGTGCCATCTAAATCAAAAGCGATGAGCTTAATTTTGTTTAACGTTGTCATATAGGCTCACTACTTATTATTTACTTAAACTGGCTAATTCGGCACGCATTTGCTCAATCACTGCTCGGTAATCTGGTTTGCTAAAAATAGCCGAGCCAGCAACAAACATATCAGCGCCTGCGGCGGCGATTTCGGCAATATTATCCGGCGTGACACCGCCATCCACTTCTAAACGAATCGGATAACCACTGGCATCAATTTTATCGCGAATTTGACGTAATTTATCAAGGCTACCAGGAATGAATTTTTGACCACCAAAACCGGGATTGACTGACATCAACAAGATCATATCCAACTTATCCATCACATAATCCAAGTAGTGTAGTGGCGTCGCGGGATTCAATACTAGGCCCGCTTGACAGCCCTGCTCTTTGATCAGTTGTAAGCTACGATCAATATGCTCTGAAGCTTCGGCATGAAAAGTAATCATGCTTGCCCCCGCTTTCGCAAACTCGGGGATCAGACTATCCACTGGCTTAACCATTAAATGCACGTCGATAGGCGCTTCAATGCCGTAATTACGCAAGGCCTGACATACGGCTGGCCCAAAGGTTAAATTTGGCACATAGTGATTGTCCATCACATCAAAGTGGATCACGTCTGCGCCTGCGGCAAGTACATTTTCCACCTCTTCGCCCAAACGGGCAAAATCAGCAGCTAGAATAGAAGGGGCAATTAAAAAAGGTGTGCTCATTGGAATAACCATTGGGTTTGAAAGTGCGCAATTTTAGCGCAGCTTGAGGCATGATCCAATCACTCTACCAAGATTGTTTTATGCTTGACTTAAACCGCCTCAATATAGGGACTAAATAATGGCCGAAAAGCCTTCAAGTATACTGAAAAGTGTCTTCGCCGCATTATTAGGTGTTCAATCAGACAAACAACGCCAGCAGGATTTTAGTCAGGGTAAAGCTTGGCAATTTATCGGCCTTGGGATCGTGATGGTATTGGCCCTCGTAATGAGTCTGGTATTACTAGTCACAGCGATCACTTAATGATTTGAGATATCCTCTCGACTCACCAACTCGAGTCAATCTAAGCGGATGATTCGAGTTCCCTTCATTGGCTTGAGAACGACCACATCTTGAACTCGTAAATCTCGGGTCAATCTCAAAATCAGTTGGTGATTCGCCTTATATTATTTATCACTAAATCACTTAGGATGAATAATATGGCTTGTAACTGTTGTAACAGAGCATTAAAGAATGGAATGATCTATAAAAAAGATCCTCAAACCACTAGAAACTATAAATCTTGCCCACATTGTTCAGCTGCAAACGGCAGTGAACATGTATTTCATCCCTAGCCATTATCCTTTGGAAAGACACCTGCGAGAAAAACGGCTAAAAATCCAGATGGCGATCAAAGTTATTGTATCGATTGCCGTAAATTGAAGAAAGGTGTACCTTCTCATGTCTCAGAAAATGGGCGCGTATGTAGCAGTTTAGTCTAGAGGTTCAATGCAAATTTATCGAGATGATGCGGTCAGTTGGCTTGCGACACTTGCCGATGCAAGCGTCGATCTTTTAATCACAGATCCACCCTACGAGTCCCTGGAAAAGCACCGAAATATCGGGACAACCACCAGACTAAAAGTAAGTAAATCGTCTAGTAATCAGTGGTTTGAAATTTTCCCGAATGCGCGTTTTGAAACGCTTCTCAAGCAGATATATCGGGTTCTGAAGAACAATTCGCATTTTTACTTATTCTGCGATCAAGAAACAATGTTTGTCGTAAAACCAATTGCAGAAAAAATAGGATTCAAATTTTGGAAACCTATTATTTGGGATAAAGTCACAATCGGCATGGGATACCATTACAGAGCTCGTCACGAGTACATCCTTTTCTTTGAAAAAGGAAAAAAGAAACTCAATAATTTAGGCATACCAGATATTCTTGAATGTAAACGAGTTTATCGCGGATATCCCACAGAAAAGCCAGTGCCATTGCTTGAAACACTAATTTCTCAAAGCAGCACGAAAAATCAGCTGGTCGTCGATCCATTTTTTGGGTCTGGTTCGGTCTTAATCGCCGCTAAAAACTTAGGCCGAGAATATCTCGGATGCGATATTTCGGAATCCGCTCACCAACACTTTCGAAATCGAGTTGCAGAAATAAACTAACAAACAAGGCGCTTTAATGCGCCGCCTAGCTTCCCGAATAAAGCGCCATAACCTCTTTAGACTTGCCTCGCACACTTCCCTTACAGCTAATATTACGTTGAACACTCAACAAGCTAAGTGTATCAGCGCCAGCATATAGCTCCTGAGTGAAGTCGGTAAAGTGGTTTGATATAAGTGTAGATACACCACGCTGCTTCGCTTGCAGCGCGCATTCAACTAAACGACGTTGGTCATCATCGGTAAACTTATTTCCAGCATAAGCAGTAAAGTTCGAGGTTCGATTAATTGGCGAGTAAGGCGGATCACAATAAACAACATCATGTTCACCCGCGGCGAGAAATGCCTGTTCAAAATCACCACATACAAATGATGCACGCTGAGCGACCTTAGAGAATTCGATAAACTCTTCTCGAGGAAAGTAAGGCCGCTTATAGCGTCCAAAAGGTACATTAAATCCCCCACTTTTATTATAACGACATAGCCCGTTATAACCGTGTCGATTTAAGTAGACGAAGAGTAATGAGCGTTCATATGGATCTGTGGATTGATTAAATTGCTCGCGCAGCTGATAGTAAAAATCGGGATGATTATGGTTACCAATAAAGAAGTTTTCTGCTTCCTTAATAAATCTATCCGGCTGCGTTTTAATGAACCCAAACAGATTAATGAGATCTTGGTTAGTATCCACCAATAGGTATTCATCAAACTCAAAATTAAGAAACACCGAACCGCCACCTACAAATGGCTCAATCAAACGCTTCTTTCCAGTAGATGGAAGATTCACTTTGATTTCATCAACAATGCGCTTCTTGCCACCAGCCCACTTCAACGGAGACTTACGATTAACTGAAGATATATTACGACTCACAGATGACCTTCAGCTAAATATAATTGACACACCAACAAATCAGTCTTCTGCCTTGTTTCGCCAAAATGATCTACCCACTGAAAAAAGGCTCGAAGATGCGTCATCACGATTCCGTTAATTCGAACTGAACTTGGCTAAATTGCTTGATCAAAGAATCCAGATTCTGCTTTTTCAAATTGAGACGTGCAGCTTGAGCCTGCTCCCGCGTCGTAAAATCACCATAAATGATTTTATAAGGCACATTTGGATTAGCCGATGAATGGTAGACCCATACCTCATGATACCATTTGCGAGAAGAAACAAATTGCTCGGCTTTTTCTCGATTTTTCAACGCCATTAACTGTAAAGTATAATGTTTCGCTGGTTTAGCTTGAAGCAAAGACTTCACATCGGTCAACTGAATTGGAACTTCTTTCGTCACATCGGCTGGCTCAATTTTATCGGTCGATATTGTTGATGGTTGTGGCTCAACCAACAAGTTTTCACTATCATTAATGTTGCTCGTCAAGTCAGGCTTAGCTTGGTTTTCGGCTTTTCCCTGATCCGCTAACAACTTACTCACGACATCATCCTCAACCACCACTCGTAATTGCTTGGCTTGACTTTGTGCGGTTAAATCAACTTCTGTCGCAACATCTAACGAAGGTAGTTTAGCGGTATCGACTTGAGTGCTAGAACTGGAATTCGCTTGCGCCGATGCGAATTCTTCGGCTGGAGTAGAGCCATTGGCTAAAGTCGGCTCCTCCATAAGAGCCAAGGCAATACGGCTATCATTTCCCTTATCCTCTTTACCCCAGTCGTTGACCAACTGAACCAGTAAACCAGCGACTGCTGCGCACAATACGACAACAATGGCGATATAAAGTTTTTTTCTATTAGGAGCACTAGCTTCCGACATGGGGATATCTCCAGTAACGATTTGATCGACAAATTGATAAATAAGACGAGGGTTTCCTTTCGCCGATGCTATATGTTGTTCGATTGCTTGCTGATTTTCAAACTCCGCAACATACTCGGCTCGATTAAATAACAATGAAGCCAATTCAAAAGACTCATTGTCGCTCAGTGAGGGAACCTCAAAATACAGAATATCAGCGCTCAACACATCCAACTGAGCACTAAAGCTATTGCTAGCTTCTGCGAATAACAGTAACGATAAGGAATATTGGTATAGCTGATTGTAATGTTGATAAAACTCCAACAACTCTCTTAGTAATTCTGTCGTTAATCGATGGGCATCATCGATCATAATCACTAACGGAGCATTGGTTTCTTGTACATTGCGTTTAAAGCTATCAAATAAAGGATCATCTTGGTTAAACAATGGATCATGTAATAACTGTTGTAGCAGTTCTCGACGCAAGCGAGAGCCATCGTCTTTATCGCTGGCAGTCACTAAGGCATGATTCGCGAACTGAGCACGTTCGAGTATCCCACTGGCGATAAAGGATTTACCCGAGCCCACACTGCCAGTAATACAAATTAGCTTGGCACTAAAACGAATTTGGGTGATCAGTCTATCGCGCAAACGTAATTGGCTTTGCAGTTGCGCAAACTCGGCATCAGGCCGCACTCTCACCATTCAAATAGCCTTATTGAAATCGATGAATAACTGTTTCTATATTATTTTCAGTAATCGTATCAACAACTTCTGCTGAACCGATAGCATTCGGTAATACTAAACGAAGTTTCCCATTTAGTACTTTTTTATCGCGCAACATGTGAGGTAGGAATTGCGCAACCCCCATATCTGCCGGTGGAGCAATCGGTAACTGGGCACGTTTAATCAAAGTTCGGATCTGTTGTACTTGCTGTTGAGAGAGCATTCCAACTAACTCAGCGGTTTCGGCAGCCATCACCATTCCCGCCCCAACTGCTTCGCCATGTAGCCAAACGCCATAACCTTGCTCTGCTTCGATCGCATGACCATAGGTATGACCTAGATTTAACAAAGCTCTAATCCCCTGCTCGGTTTCATCTTTAGCCACAACTTCGGCTTTAATTTCGCAACAACGAGCAATTGCTTGAGTCATTAATACTGCATCTAATTGCATCAACGGATCAAGATTATTCTCCAACCAAGTGAAAAAGTCAGCATCATAAATAATGCCATACTTGATTACTTCGGCCATGCCCGCTGATAACTCACGTTTATCCAAGGTCGCTAAACAATCAATATCGATCAGTACCGCCTTTGGTTGGTAGAAAGCACCGATCATATTTTTACCGAGAGGGTGATTCACTGCGGTTTTACCACCAACCGATGAGTCAACTTGCGATAATAAAGTGGTTGGTACCTGTACGAAAGGAACCGCCCGTTGATAACAAGCGGCAGCAAATCCAGCCATGTCCCCAATCACGCCGCCGCCTAAGGCAACAATGGTGGTATCACGGCTATGTTGTTTTTCCAATAATCCAGAAAAAATAAGATCAAGTGTCTGCAAGTTTTTGTACTGCTCGCCATCGGGCAAACTAACTACATCCACTTGAAAAGCACTCAAACCCTTCAACAGAGGCTCTAAATAGAGTTCCGCGACCGTAGTATTTGTAACAACCATTACTTTTTTACTAGCAATAGCAGAAGTAAAAAAATCGGGCTGACTAATTAGTCCTTGCCCGATAGTGATGGGATAACTACGCTCACCGAGAGCAACTGTTAAACATTCCATGATTAGCTTAGAATCCTAAAAGTTCAATAATTTGGTTAGCCACTGCTTTGGCACTTTGATCATCTGTTTTAACCGTATAGTCAGCTACGTCTGCATACATCGGATTACGTTCTTCAGCTAGATTTTCCAAGACCTCTCTTGGCTCATCACTTTGTAATAAAGGACGACGTTTATCGCGTTGTGTTCTAGCAAACTGCTTATCAATGGTAGTTTCTAGATAAACCACTATGCCGCGAGCAGAAAGATGATTACGGTTTTCTTTACTAATGACTGAACCACCTCCGGTGGCCAATACGATGCCTTGAAGTTGGGTCAGATCATCAATAACCCCTTCTTCTCGGACTCTAAAACCAGCTTCGCCTTCTACGTCAAATACCCAAGCGATATCCGCGCCAGTACGGCGTTCAATCTCTTGATCTGTATCGTAAAACTGCAAATGTAATTGCTGTGCTAAATGACGACCAATGGTGCTTTTCCCAGCACCCATCGGTCCTATAAGGAAGATATTTCGTTTCTCAGCCATGCTTCTTCAAATTTATCTTTGTCTATTTTCTCCCCGCAATGCGGGCACCTAATGTACCAACCTTAGTAAAAAGATCAGGGCGCGATTATCTCAGCATGAAGGGGACTTTGGCAACCGCAAAATCACCTTCAACCACGATTGACTCAGATTAAACCCGATACTCTGATTTTCCTAGAGACTATCAACCAGGATCCTTGGGGTAACAAAAATCAATAATTCATTTTTTTCTACGCTTTGAGTCGTGGTTCTAAACAATACACCTAAACCCGGAATATCGCCCAATATCGGAACTTTTTTCACATAGTCAGTTGTTTGCTGCTGAAAGATCCCCCCCAAGACTATCGTTTCGCCGTTTTTCACCAAGACCTGAGTTCCAATCTCCTGTTTATTGATGGCAATCGCTGTCCCGGTAGAGGTAGCAACGGCTTCACCTTCGGAATCTTGGGTAATGACTAAGTCCAAAATAACATTCCCATCTGGGGTAATCTGCGGAGTCACCTTAAGACTTAGCACCGCCTTTTTAAAGGTCACCGCCGTTGCCCCGCTAGACGAGCTTTCTACGTAAGGAATCTCTCGACCTTGCTCAATGTAGGCCGCCTTTTGATTGGCGGTAGTAATTCTTGGGCTGGCGATCACTTCGCCTTTATTCTCTTGCTCCAAGGCAGACAATTCTAGATCGAGAATTTGTCCATTCGCGAGCTTAGCCACTTGAAAAGCAATCGAGCCTGCGGCATCAGTGACCGGAAGGTTAACATTTAGGCGATCGTCCAAGGCTGGAATGTCGCCAGAGACGACGCTATCAACACCTTCTAAGCTTCCGCTTGTAATCCCAGTGCTACCACCGACTGACCCCGAATTAGTCACCCCCCAGCGTACACCGAGCTCTTCACTGACACTATCAAGTACCGTAACCATGCGCGCTTCAATCACAACTTGTTGAACCGCGACATCCAATTTCTTAATCATCGCCTTAATATCGCTTAGCGAGTCTTCGGTATCTTTTACCAACAAGGTATTGGTTCGCTCGTCCACACTCACCGAACCATGCTCGGATAACATCGACGCCTGCTCATTTTTAAGCAAGGCCGATAAGTCAGAAGCCTTCGCGTAATTCACTTGGATATATTCTGAATACAGAGGGGCTAAATCGGCAACTTGCTTAGCGCTTTCTAATTGTTGTCGTTCCTGCTCAGCCAACTCTGCCGCAGGCGCAATTAACAACACATTATTATCAAGGCGTTTATCCAAACCTTTTACTTTCAAAATTATATCGAGAGCTTGCTCCCAGGGAACATCATCCATACGCAAGGTGATATTACCAACCACGGAATCCGTTGTGACTAGATTTAATTGATTAAAATCAGCAATTAATTGCAGCACGGTACGTACTGGAATATCTTGAAAATTTAGAGAAATGGGCTTGCCCTGATACGCAGCTTTCGCGACTTCTTCCGCTTGCAAAGGTTTAACTTCAACCAGAAACAGTTCTCCTGATTGATCATAACGATAATCAAAAGCCCCGTTAATCGTCACGACTAAACGCACCTTCGCCTCATCTTTAAAGACTTCAACATTATCGACTGGGGTTGCGAAGTCATTCACATCCATCACATAAACATTTTCGTCGGCAATATCGGTATTATAAAAATCGACAATCAAACTATTATCGCGTCGTTTAATATCGGCAGCGATAGAGCGATTATTCAGATCAATCATCAGCTGGCCGGTTCCACCTTTGCCCCGCCGAAAATCGATGCCTTCAATATGATTGATCGTAGCATGCTCAACACGACTGGCTGTTTCAAAAGCATTGTTAACCGTTGTAGACTTAGAATTGCTTGCGGTGGCAGTAGTAGGCAGCGCACCTAACTTAATCAGCAGCCGTTTAGAGTCTTGTTGTACTTGATATGGAACTAAGCTTTCCAAGGCCAAAACGAGTTGTAAACCAGACTCTGTCTGTAAGCTTTGTACTTGTTTCACCCCACCTCGGCCAATAATCAAAGGATTAACCTTCAGTGCGGAGCTGGCATTTGCAACGTCAATCACTAACTGATTAGGAGAGTATTCGAGGTGATCATTTACCTGCTCGATAGGCGCATCAAATAGTAATTCAATTTCTACCGCGCCTTTAATCATCGGGTTGGTATTCAGCTGAATTAACTGGGCGTTAGCCCAAGCTTGAGCTGCATAACAGAAAAGCCCCGCGAATATTAAGCTACTGTTGCAGATACCTTGCAGCATTCTTCCCTTCATGCCATTTATCCTATTGTTCCACTTTCGAAAGCAAAAGCTGAGTATTTCGCTCATTCCAACAGCCTTCACCATCAGAAACGACTTCTTTAATATCTAAACCGAGCTGACTAACTTTAATGATAATACCGTTATGCAAGCCTAGAAAATTACCTTCTCTCACTCGATACAATTCACCACTAGGAACATCAATTAAGGCCCATAGGTTTGCACCATCCCCCATGATCCCGCGCATCGTTAGACTCGCCAAAGAATACTGTTCGAGTGGTTGTTTCTCACGGTCAAAATTCGGTGCTAAAGAGCATTCCTTTTCAGAGGCTAGAGCAATCGCTTCCGCTTCAGGAACAGGGCTCGTAAAAGGGTTTCTTAGGTTATCGGCCTGGTAAGCAAGATGCTCAAAAGGCTTAATTTCTGGCACATCTTGTTTCACCGAAACCTTACGCGCTTTCACTTGCATGACATATTGCTGTAAATCATCTTTGGAGCCCCCACAAGCAAATAATGTAAGCAAGCTTAGCCCTAATATGATTGCTCTCATTACTTATCCTTAGGCTCTATTTTCTCTTTATAACGGTAGGTCTTCGCTAACATCGCCATCGTTAAAACTGCGCCGTCTTTTTGTTTTTTCAGCGAAATATCATCGAGAATCACAATTCGCGGTAAAGCGGCAACGGCACTCACAAAACCACCTAACTGATGGTAAGTTCCACTCACTTCTAATTTTATCGGTAACTCAGTTGAAAACTCACGTTCAACTTCTGGCTCCCAGTTAATACGGTGAAACTCTAAGCCATTATCGATACCGATAAAACTCAACTCGTCTAGCAAACCTGGGATCTCATGTTTTTCGGGCAGCTGTTTGAGCAAAGAGGAAAAGGCATCTCGCATCTGCTGTATTTGCGCCTGATAAGCAGGCAAGTTACTTGCTAAAGCAGCTTTAATTTCGAATTTGCTACGTAACTCTTGTTCTTGTGCTTCAAATTGAGCCAACTTGGTTTGTTCATCTGATACTTGAACGTAATAAAATCCTGCCGCAATCAAGCCACAAATGAGACCAATGAATATTATTTTTGCAGGCCGAGGCCAAGTGCCGATGCTTTCTAAATCTAATTCATTAAGCTGTTGTAAATCCATTACTTAGCTCCGACTTTTTCACTTGGCAGACCCAACTTAACGACGAATTCAAGTTGAAACTTACTCAGCTCCATATCCGCTTGTTTGTTCGATAAAGCGACGATGGAACTAATCTTGGGGCTACCTAACCAAGTTTTTTGCTCAATATTGCGCATTAAACTCGCGACTCGATAGTTGGCTTCGCTCTTCCCATCGAGGCTAATCAAGGAATTTTGAAAAGTTAAGCTATCCAGATAAACTCCGGCTGGCGAAATCAATGGTAGGATGTTGAATATTTTGGTTGGAACATTACGACTTTCTTGCAACTTCTGAATCAAGCTGATTCGTTCATTTAAGCTTTTTTTCTGCTCTTTTATTTTACGTATTTCACCAATTTGCTGGTCGAGGACCGCTATTTCAGTTTCTAAATACTGATTACGCGCAAGTTGCTTATTTTGCAGACTCGTATAATAGTTTTGCACCCCAAATGAAGCGAATAAGGTAAGGCCAGCGGCGACCCCCAAACTCAGCCAAAAATCACGCCTTTGTTTTGCCTTGAGCTCTTCCCGCCATGGAAGCAAGTTAATGTTAGACATTATCAAAACCCCTCAAAGCAAGACCCAAAGCCACCATATACTTCCCTCCATCGCGGCGTAATCCGTCGGGATCAACAGAACGATCAAACTGGCAATGATTGAAAGGCTCAGCCTTGATAACTGGCAGTTCTAAATCATTCTGCATCTGTAAGACTAATTCGTCAGACAAAGCACTACCGCCGCTCACGCCAAGCGCATCCAAAGACTTATATCCGCTAGAACTCAAAAATAGCGACACTTGCCGACGAACGTTTTGAATGACCCCGCTAACAAACTGAGCGAAAACATCAATTTCATAGTTCTCGGGTAGACGGCCACTAATTTTCATCTCTTTCGCCTCTTCCAGGCTTAAGCTGTAAAAACTAGCGATTTGCTGTGTATATTGGGCACCGCCAAAGTTTTGGGCGCGGTTGTAAACCACTTCACCTTTATTGAGGATAGCAAAATTGAGCGTGGATTCACCTATATCGACCAAGCCAATGATTTTGCTATCGTCAAATTCATCTTCTTGATGATGCAATAAATAATGCCAAGCTCGGCCTAAGGCATGCGACTCAACATCAACAATTTTGGCTTCGAAATCAGCATTTGCCAATACTTCGGCGCGAATGCTAACCGCTTCGGTACGTGCCGCACTTAATAATACATTGTTACGATTCGCATCACTTTCGTTACTACCGAGGACTTCAAAATCAAGGCTGATCTCATCAATAGGAAAGGGGATTGAGTTTTCGGCCTCAAGCTCAACTTGAGTCTCTAGCTCCAAATCGGACAAACTATTGTCCATGTATATGATTTTGGTAATCACGTGACTACCTGCGACAGCAGTCGCCACTTGACGATTACGGGAAGGAAATTTTCTTTTTAATTCGCGTAAAGACGCCGTAATCTCTTCTGGAGAAACGACTTGATTATCGACCAGTGCGCCAGTTGGTGTAACGACCTCCGCAACCGCCTCTACTTTAAACCCCTGAGCAGATTTTGAGAGTAGCAGACCTTTGATGGTAGCAGAGCCGAAATCTATCCCTAACAACGCAGCCGATGTCTTTTTACCTATCCCTAGTATCATGACCCGCCAACTATCTTTTTAAATTAAACAGTTACCTGTAGATAAAGAATAACTAGTAATTGATCTATACGCTAATAGATCTTAAGAAAGTTGTCGAAACAGGTCACAATTTGACGATATAATCGACGGTTCTTTCGATACAGAGTACAACTTTAGTAATGAAATGGCTTAAAAGACTGTTATTTTTAATTTTCTTAGGTTCTAGCCTCGGCTTAGTCGCAGTCACCGCACTGTATTTTTATGTCGCGCCGCAGTTACCAGACGTAAGCACTCTGCGCGACATCCAGCTGCAAACGCCGATGCGAGTATTCAGTGCCGACGGCGAGTTAATCTCGCAATTTGGAGAAAAAAGAAGGATCCCCTTAGCCATTGAAGATATCCCTGATGAGATGATTCATGCCTTCCTTGCCACCGAAGACGCGCGTTTTTATTCTCACCCAGGCATTGACCCGATCGGTATCACCCGAGCAGCGGTTAATCTACTTGCAACTGGCGAGAAAAGCCAAGGAGCAAGTACCATCACCCAGCAAGTTGCCCGAAATTTCTTTTTAAGTCGTGAAAAAACCTATATTCGAAAAATTAAAGAAATTTTCTTAGCCCTTAAGATTGAGCAACAGCTATCAAAAGATGAAATTTTATCGCTATATCTTAATAAGATTTCTTTAGGCTACCGTTCCTTCGGCGTTGGAGCCGCTGCGCAAGTCTATTACGGCAAAACGGTAGACCAATTAACTCTCGCCCAAATCGCGATCATTGCAGGGCTGCCGAAAGCCCCTTCTGCACTCAATCCAATTCGTTCACCAGAACGCGCTCGTGATCGCCGAAGAGTCGTCTTAGGAAGAATGCTAGAGACCGGTTATATTGACCAGGCTCGCTTCGATGAAGCCAATCAAGCCCCAATTACTGCATCCTACCATGGTGCAGAAATTACGTTACCGGCTCCCTATCTTGCAGAAATGGTCCGCCAGCAGATCCTTGAACAATTTGGTGAAGACGCCTACATATCCGGCATGGATGTATACACCACCATTACAGCTAAACGGCAAAATGCGGCCACCTCAGCATTGCGCAAAAACCTATTAAATTATGACCAACGACATGGGTATCGCGGAGCAATAGACCAGCTATGGAAACCCGGACAGCCCGCCTTGGAGCCTCAACAAATCAGTGAACAATTAGCCAACTTTCCTAACTATGGAGAACTTGTCGCTGCAGCGGTGATATCGGTCACCGAACAGCA
This sequence comes from Agarivorans sp. QJM3NY_33, assembly GCF_050870865.2. NCBI lineage: Bacteria > Pseudomonadati > Pseudomonadota > Gammaproteobacteria > Alteromonadales > Alteromonadaceae > Agarivorans > Agarivorans sp. QJM3NY_33. The sequence continues at coordinate 573,842 of NZ_CP194039.2, read as the reverse complement.
AGCGACCATCGTGACCAAACAAGGGGAAGTGGGGGTGATCGACTGGGATAATATGCAGTGGGCTCGCCGTTTTATTAGTGATACCCGGCAAGGGCCGGCGCCTAAAACAGCCACTGAAGTGCTCACTGCTGGAGATATTATTTGGGTTGTCGCCCTCAACCAAGTAAGCGCTGAAACGGGTCCAGACTCAAGTAGTGATTCAACTGCGCCAAACAACAGCGAAGCCCAAAAATCAGAGTTGACTCATTATCAACTATCACAACTTCCAGATGCTGGCGCAGCACTGATTGCGATTTCTCCGCTGGATGGTGCAATAGAAGCACTGGTTGGCGGTTTTAGCTTTAATCAGAGTAAATTTAACCGCGTGACTCAAGCCAGCCGGCAAGTGGGTTCCAATATTAAACCTTTCCTCTACTCCGCCGCATTTGAACATGGTATGACCTTAGCGAGCTTAGAAAATGATGCCCCAATTAATCGCTGGGATCAGGCGATGGGCGTCGCATGGCGTCCCAAAAATTCACCGCCAGTTTACGATGGTCCGATCCGTTTGAGAGTGGGATTGGCAAAATCTAAAAATGTTATTTCGGTGCGTTTAATGCGCGACTTAGGCATCAATACGATGATTTCGCACTTAGCCAAATTTGGCTTTCCTGCGAATGAGCTCCCCCGCAACGAATCACTTTCTCTAGGCTCAGCGTCATTAACTCCGATGCAAGTGGCGAGTGCTTACGGCTCTTTTGCCAATGGCGGCTATTTAGTCAGTCCTTATTTTATTGACCGAATAGAAGATGGCGAAGGCCATGTGATCTTCCAGCAGTTACCGAAAGTCGCCTGTGATGATTGCCATGAGATTATTAATCATGCGCCAGACTTAGATGAGCTACTTGAACAAACTGGCGATCCACTAAAACAATGTGCGATTTCATTTGCTGAAACAGAAGACTTGGCGCCACGAATTATTAGTTCACAAAATGCTTTTTTGGTTTCACAAGCGATGAATAGCGTCATTTGGGGCGGAGGAAGTTGGGCACATAAAACAGGTTGGAATGGCACAGGTTGGCGTGCAGCAAGAGAGCTAAAACGACACGATATTGCCGGTAAAACAGGTACCACCAATGATGCCAAAGACGCTTGGTTTTCGGGCTTCGGCCCCGGCTTAGTGGTCACATCTTGGATAGGATTTGACGATTTCAATCGCGAATTAGGTGAAGCCTCATACAATGCTAATTTAGGCAAAGATCAAGTCACAGGGAAAGAGTTTGGAGCCAGAACTGCGCAACCCGCTTGGATTGACTTCATGAAAGTAGGCTTAGAAGGGATCCCTGAACAACCTTGGTCAATCCCTAAAAATATAAGTACGGTGCGGATAGACCGCGCCAGCGGCTTGTTAACTACCGCCAGCGATTACACGACTCGATTCGAATACTTTGAAAAAGGAACTGAACCTAGCGAGTATGTTAAACCGAGCAGTGGTTCAGTCTTTGATGCTGAAGACGAACTATTTTAATCAAAGTGAGTATGCCGCTTAATCAGGGCGGCTAATTGATTAAAGCAGGGTCGACGTACCGAGTTATTACGATATAACAGGCTAATCCGTCGGCTCGGCTCAGGAGCGCTAAAATGGCGATAACAAATGCCATTTTGCTCAGTTTCCAGAGGGATAGCCAGCTGTGGCAATAAAGTGATCCCCATGCCCGCAGCCACCATATGTCTTAGAGTCTCAAGACTGGTCGCCTTAAAACTGTTATCTTCTTTCGCCCCAGCCGCAAAACAGTAACCCATGGCCTGATCACGCAAACAATGGCCATCCTCCAGCATCAACAATTGCTCGCCTCTTAATTCAGTCAATTCAATGTGAGCCTGATGCTGCCACTTATGCTGAGAAGGCATGGCGAGCACTAACGCTTCATCAAATAAATCGATCGAACCAAAACGTTCCATTTCAGGAAGATAAGCCAACAACAGGCAATCTAAATCACCATCCTCTAAGCGTTGCAACAAGATATGTGTTTGTTCCTCATAAAGAAACAGGGCCATATCGGTAAATTCAGAACGAATATGTGGCACTATTTGCGGCAATAAATACGGCGCCAAAGTAGGAATTAAGCCCATATGTAAGGGGCCAGCCATTGGTGCCTGAAAGCTCTTCGCCATATCTTTAAGGCCCTTTACCTCGAGCAGGATCTGTCGGGCCTTAGCAGCCAACTCATCGCCAGCATGCGTAAAAATCACCTTGCGAGAAGTTCGCTCGATCAACAACAAGCCCAACTCTTCTTCTAACTTGGCAACCTGACCACTCAAAGTCGGCTGACTGACAAAACATTTTTCCGCAGCTTTGCGAAAATGCTTCAGCTCTTGTAAAGCCACTAAATACTCTAAATCACGAAGGTTCATGCATTCTCCTTTAATTACAGCTAATAATACGCTGCTTCGTCTCAATCAACCATACTGTAAGCGAGTAACTCGTGTAGGCTAAGTCGCGATCTAAGAAACTTTGCTATAAAGCTCGCATTCACAAACACGGTAATGCCAAGAAACGCTTAGATATGATATATAAGTAAACTATCAGGATTTCCGAATACAGGTCGTATCGGTTCACGGAGGAATAACCATGGTGTGGTTCAAACACAGCTTATTAATTTTCGTTAGTTCAATACTATTCGCGTGTGGGGGAGACGGCAGTGTCGACCTCAGCGGTGGGGGCAGCAGTGGTGGCGATGGTGGGACCAGCTCAAGCACCACCGCTTCAATCGGTATTGCCCTTTATACCTGTGCGGATGGGATTAATACTGCATTAATTCCGCAGGGGTGTGTGAAAACTAATACCGTTCCCAGTGATACTGATACCTACGTTGTAGTCACACTCTCAAATGCGAGCGCTATCGCGAATGAACTGGTCAGTCTGAGTACCAGTAGTGCTGAACTTAAAGCAACCACCATTCTGATTGGTGATAATGGCATCGGTCATACAACAATGAGCGCACGTACCGATGCCACCAATGCAGACTCAGTTATCGCTACTTATAGCTATCAGAGCAATGGAGAAACCGCCACTGTTACGGCCACAGAGAACTACCAAGTGCAAATCAACTCTGGTGGTTCCGGCGGCTTAAATGAGCTTCAACTTGCTCTGTACGACTGCAATGGTGTAGCACGAGATCAAATCCCCACCGGATGTAACGTAACCAATAGCCTTTCTATCGAATCGCCCATTACAGCAGTCGCTCGCTTAAGCTATACAGGCGGAGCTCCCGCAAGTAACGAACTGATTTCATTATCAACGACCAACGCAGACCTGAGCGCAGAAACGATCTTGACGGACCAGAGTGGCTTGGGGATTGCTACTTTGTTCGCTCAATTGGAAACAACTGGTGCAGATAGCTTAGTCGCAAGCAATAGCGAACTAGGCGTCACTACTAGCGCCAACTATCAAGTAGGTCAAGCCAACCTAATGATGACCCTAAGTTCCAGCCTCACTGATGGCGCAACTTTGGGCTCTGACGCAACGGCTAGTATTAGTGCCACAATTACCGATAGTCAAGGTGACCTATATACACCCCCTGTGGCGATAGGCTTTGCTTCTAGTTGCAGCGCCCAAGATCTTGCCAAGATTTCAGATTCAGTGACCACTGTAAACGGCGTTGCAACTGCCATTTATCAGGCTGATGGTTGTAGCGGCAGTGATACGATTACTGTGACGCCGAGTATCAGCGTGATTGACCCTGAAAACTATGTTATCGATATTGCCACAACCAAAGCCAGCGGAATTACCTTCCAGTCAGCAACGCCACAAACCATTTATTTGAAAGAATCGGTGGGTGAAACCATCGCCGAGCTGGTTTATGTTGTCACCGATCCAACAGGCAAGCCCAAATCTGGTCAAGAGGTCACTTTTGCACTCGATTCAAAACTACACGGCGTAAAAATCAGCCCGCTAATAGCTCAATCCAATGCATCTGGTGAAGTACTGACCCGTGTCACGAGCGGAAACATGTCAGGAACGGTCGTGGTCAATGCAAGCTTTAGTGACCCCGACACTGGCAGCATCATCTCCAGCACTTCCAACGCGCTTGCGATTCATACTGGCGTGCCTTCACAGCAAAGTATGTCGTTATCGGCGAGCACTTTAGCCTTAGAGGCTTGGGGGATCGATGGCGTAAATAGCACCCTAACTCTGAGGGTCAGTGATGAAAACAACAATCCCATCCCTAATGATACGACCATCGTATTTGAAAGCGATGGCGGCCAAATTTCAGGCAATTGTAAAACTAGTGGCGAAGATACCAACAGTAGCTGCTCGGTTAGCTGGGCAAGCCAAAACCCCCGCCCGAAAGGTCACCTCTACGATCTTCCGGCAGGCAGCTGTAATGCACCTGGTTACATTCCTGGAGACCTAGTAAACACTCAAGGCAACAACCGCTATGGCGTGGGGCGAGCCTCAGTATTAGCGGTAACCGTCGGCCAAGAGTACTACTCTGACGTCAATGGTAATCGCATATATGATACTGGCGAAACATTCACCGCTCTTGGTGAAGCCTTTGTGGATAGTAATGAAAATGGTAGCTACGATGTAGCTGGCATCATTAACCATGATAGTGTCAATGTTGAGGAGCGATTCCGAGATTACAACGAAAACAATGAGTACGACAGCGCGACTGGTATCAAGGACTCTACGGTACCAGCTAGTTCCATCGTAGAACTGTTTAATGGCTTATCTTGTATTGTAGATTCGGACACTAACGGTTTATGTACCCGTGACTTGGTCGAAGTGCGCGATTCTGTGGTACTCATTATGGCCACCTCTGGCGCTAACATTCTGATTTCTGATACCACTAACACCAGTCCAGTCAGCAGTGTTGATTTAACCGCAGTTTCATCTCAGGGTTTAGTGATTACAGTTCAAGATCTTAATGGTAACCAAATGCCAGCTGGTACCACCGTATCTATCGGCTCTAATAATGGTGAACTATCCGGACAAACCTCCTTCACAGTGCCTGACGGTGTGCGGCTATGTGATTTAATTGGCCTTAGCGTGATACAGGAAAGTAGTCCGAACAACCGCACTGAAGGCACGATGACGGTCACTGTAACTAGCCCTGGGGGAGTAGAGAGCTCTCGTTCCATCGCCATTATTGATGCCGGCTAGCCACCTCTCGTAATAAAAAGCCAGTCAATGACTGGCTTTTTTATGGACTACTGCTAAGACCTGCTAAGACCTGCTAAGACCTGCTAAGACCTGCTAAGACCTGCTAAGACCTGCTAAGACCTGCTAAGACCTGCTAAGACCTGCTAAGACCTGCTAAGACCTGCTAAGACCTGCTAAGACCTGCTAAGCAGGATGATGCTATTTACTTTTCTTGAGGCAATAAAAAAGGCCGCCTAAGCGACCTTTCTTGCTTGTGCTAACTTCTTATTCGAAGATTTTAGCTACAACACCCGCACCTACTGTACGGCCACCTTCACGGATTGCGAAGCGTAAACCTTCGTCCATCGCGATTGGGCAGATTAGCTCAACAACAAATTTCAAGTTGTCGCCAGGCATAACCATTTCTACGCCTTCTGGAAGCTCTACCGCACCAGTTACGTCAGTTGTACGGAAGTAAAACTGTGGACGGTAACCTTTGAAGAATGGTGTGTGACGACCACCTTCATCTTTGCTTAGTACGTATACTTCAGCTTCGAACTTGGTGTGTGGAGTAATTGAACCTGGTTTCGCCAATACTTGACCACGTTGGACGTCATCACGCTTGGTACCACGTAACAAAATACCACAGTTCTCACCTGCACGACCTTCGTCAAGCAATTTGCGGAACATTTCAACACCAGTACAAGTTGTTTTGGTGGTTTCTTTGATACCAACAATTTCAATTTCTTCTGAAACTTTGATGATACCACGCTCAACACGACCGGTTACCACGGTACCACGACCTGAAATTGAGAATACATCTTCAATTGGTAGTAGGAATGGCTTGTCGATGTCACGCTCTGGCTCTGGAATGTAAGAATCTAAAGCTTCTGCAAGCTCAATGATTTTTGCTTCCCATGCTTCTTCGCCTTCTAGGGCTTTCAAAGCTGAACCTTGAATCACTGGTAAGTCATCACCAGGGAATTCGTATTCTGATAGAAGTTCACGTACTTCCATTTCTACTAATTCTAGAAGCTCTTCATCATCTACCATGTCACATTTGTTCATGAATACGATGATGTAAGGTACACCTACCTGACGAGAAAGCAGAATGTGCTCACGCGTTTGTGGCATTGGGCCATCGGTAGAAGCAACTACTAAGATAGCGCCGTCCATTTGTGCAGCACCGGTAATCATGTTTTTCACATAGTCGGCGTGTCCAGGACAGTCAACGTGTGCATAGTGACGAGTCGGTGTATCGTACTCAACGTGTGAAGTTGAGATTGTAATACCACGCTCGCGCTCTTCTGGAGCGTTATCGATTGCTGCGAAATCTTTTGCTTCACCGCCGTATACTTTTGCCAATACGTTAGTAATAGCCGCTGTTAAAGTTGTTTTACCGTGGTCAACGTGGCCAATAGTACCAACGTTTACATGCGGTTTATTACGTTCAAATTTTTCTTTAGACACGATATGTACCTTCTTTTCCATTCCGACCTGCCTCAACCAGAGACAAATCAATCATAGTTGAATTAGTTTATTTTGCTTCAATAATAGCATCAGCAACATTCTTGGGCGCTTCACTGTACTCGGTGAACTCCATCGAGTACGACGCACGCCCTTGAGTTGCCGAACGTAGATCTGTAGCATAGCCGAACATTGCAGACAGCGGCACTTTAGACTTAATAATCTTTAAGCCCGCAGGTCCATCGTCCATGCCTTCAATTATGCCACGACGACGATTCAAGTCACCCACTACATCTCCCATCCAATCTTCAGGAGTTGTAACTTCTACTTTCATCATCGGCTCAAGCAATACTGGATCAGCATCCAATGCGCCTTTTCTGAAGCCCATTGCACCGGCAATTTTAAACGCCATTTCGTTAGAGTCAACATCGTGGTACGAACCATCGAATAAAGTGACTTTAACGTCAAGCATTGGGTAACCCGCCAGCACACCCTGATCCATTTGCTCTTTACAGCCTTTGTCTACCGCTGGGATGTATTCCTTAGGAACAGTACCACCAACAATCTCATTGACAAATTCGTAACCAGCACCTGGCTCTAGAGGTTCCATACGCAACCAAACATGACCATATTGACCACGACCACCTGATTGACGCACAAACTTTCCTTCCACTTCAACTTGCTTGCGAATCGCTTCGCGATAAGCAACTTGAGGTTTACCTACATTACAATCCACGTTGAATTCACGCTTCATGCGATCTACGATGATATCTAAGTGCAACTCACCCATACCTGAGATAAGGGTTTGTCCAGATTCTTCATTAGTTTCTACGCGGAACGACGGATCCTCAGCGGCCAATTTCCCCAAAGCAACACCCATTCTTTCTTGGTCTGCTTTAGTTCTAGGCTCAACCGCAATTTGAATCACCGGCTCCGGGAATTCCATTCGCTCAAGAACCACTTTATTGTTCATATCACATAAAGTGTCACCCGTGGTGACGTCTTTGAGACCAATCGCAGCGGCAATATCACCAGCACGAACTTCTTTGATCTCTTTCCGGTCGTTTGAATGCATCTGCACCATACGACCAAGACGCTCACGTTTTTGTTTAACCGAGTTATACACCGCAGTGCCGGTTTCAACCGTTCCCGAATAAACACGCATAAAGGTTAACGTTCCCACAAATGGGTCGGTCGCAATTTTAAACGCCAACGCAGCAAAAGGTGCATCGTCATCTGCTGGACAGTCAACTTCGTTGTCTTTCTCGTCCAAACCTTTAATAGCGGCAACGTGATTTGGCGCCGGCAAATATTCAACAACAGCGTCAAGCACAGCTTGTACACCTTTGTTCTTAAATGCCGAGCCACATGTCGCTAGCACGATCTCGTTGTTTAGCGTGCGTTTACGCAAGCCAAACTTGATTTCGCTTTCACTTAACTCGCCTTCTTCCAAGTACTTATCCATAAGCTCATCGCTAGCCTCTGCAGCAGCTTCCACGAGTTCTTCGTGAAGCTGTTCAGCTCGGGCGACTAATTCAGCTGGAATGTCTTCATAGTTAAAGGTGGTCCCTTGGTCCGCTTCGCTCCAGTTAATCGCCTTCATTTTAATTAGGTCGATAACTCCAACGAATCCTTCTTCAGCACCAATGTTAAGTTGAATAGGTACACAATTAGCACCTAAACGATCACGGATTTGCTCAATTACCCGTTCAAAATCTGCACCAGCCCTATCCATTTTGTTCACGAATACTAATCGTGGCACTGAATATTTATCGGCTTGACGCCACACTGTTTCAGATTGAGGTTCAACACCTGATGAACCACAAAATACAACTACAGCACCATCTAATACCCGCAACGAACGTTCAACTTCAATGGTGAAGTCAACGTGCCCAGGAGTATCGATGATATTGACACGATGTTCTTCAAATTGGGCATTCATACCACGCCAAAAAGTGGTCGTCGCCGCAGAAGTAATCGTAATCCCGCGTTCTTGTTCTTGTTCCATCCAGTCCATGGTAGCTGCGCCATCATGTACCTCACCAATTTTATGAGATAGACCGGTATAGAAAAGGACTCGCTCTGTAGTTGTTGTTTTGCCAGCGTCAACATGAGCACAGATACCGATATTGCGGTAGCGCTCAATTGGAGTTGTACGAGCCATTGTTATCCTCTTGCTAAGGAAATATCCTTAGTCTCACATAGAAAGCAGCACAGCTGTTTTAAGCAGCTGTGCAAGCAATTACCAGCGGTAATGAGCAAACGCTTTGTTTGCATCGGCCATACGGTGAACGTCTTCACGTTTCTTAACCGCAGAACCTTTGTTTTCGCTCGCGTCTAGGATTTCACCCGCTAGACGTAAAGCCATAGATTTTTCACCACGTTTACGTGCTGCATCTACCATCCAACGCATACCTAGAGTGTTACGACGCACAGGGCGTACTTCTACAGGTACTTGGTAAGTAGAACCACCAACACGGCGAGATTTAACCTCTACCGATGGGCGCACGTTTTCAAGAGCAATTTCAAAAATTTCTTGGTGAGACTTGCCTGATTTCTCAGCTGCACCGTCTAATGCACCATAAACAATTTTTTCTGAAATAGATTTCTTACCATCAACCATTACTACGTTGATGAACTTAGCCAGAAGTTCTGATCCGAACTTAGGATCTGGCAAGATTTTGCGTTGACCGATCACTCGACGTCTAGGCATTTGAATATCTCCGGTATGCTTCAGGTTTCCCCAAAACGAATTTTAAAAAAATTTCGCTATAACTAAATGTTTGGCCTTACTTAACGGAGAGCCGTTATGACTTAGGACGTTTAGCGCCGTATTTTGAACGTCCTTGACGACGATCACTTACGCCAGCACAGTCTAATGCGCCGCGTACGGTGTGGTAGCGAACACCTGGTAAGTCTTTAACACGACCACCACGGATCAAGATCACTGAGTGCTCTTGTAAGTTATGACCCTCACCACCGATGTAAGAAGTTACTTCGAATCCGTTAGTTAAACGAACACGAGCGACCTTACGTAATGCTGAGTTAGGTTTTTTTGGAGTAGTGGTATATACACGAGTACATACACCACGACGTTGTGGACACGCAGCAAGTGCAGGTACATTGCTTTTTACAGCTTTGCTTGCACGTGGCTTACGAACCAACTGGTTAATCGTTGCCATTCGAAATAGCTCCTGAAATTACATTTAAACATGTGAAAAAATCTATCCCCTATTTTGGGGAGGCGAAATTTTATGCGTTGCGCGGATAAGAGTCAAGACTTGCGAATCACCTAAATCTAATATTTTTTAGTCTTGAGGGATAGCTTACCAAGTGAGACAGGGGGTATGGCTTACCGTGAGCTGAACAAATTGTTGATAATCGATAGCATTAAAGGAGCTAATCTTAAGTCCGCGAGCCTGCATATCATCCAACAACACCGATAAACGGCCCTGTGCGCTTAACGCCACTAACTTTGCATCAGCTTTGACTAAGGCATACACAGCATCTTCAATCAACACCAAATGGCTGTCAACGTCCATTTGTTGGATACAGGCTTGAAACTCTGAACTTGCATAACTGTGACGCATAATATGAAGCATTTTAAAACCTTAATATCGCATGGGCATGCCCATAACGCGTCCAAAAATCCTGACTTGCCAATGCCTTTGTAGGGATAGCCAATTGCTCCAGTGTCAGTCCTCGCTCGGCTAACGCCAAAGGATTAACAAAAACTTGCTCTACATCGTATAACTCAAGTAAACCATAGGTCGGTAAAATATTCCGCTGCAAAATGCCTGCTGGCTGTTGGTTCACCAACAACTGCCATACACCCTCACCGTCAAAGTAAGCCACCACATCCTCGGTCACGGCTGAAGCCGCTAAACAAGCATCGAGCGACTCACGGGCGAGAGAAGTTCCATGAGGCGGAGTCGCAAAAATGAACACTAATGCCTTATTCACAGTTGAACCACCCGGTCGGCAGCAAGCATGGCCATCGACATCTCGGCTAATCCGGACATACTAAAATGCTCACTCATCGACCAACTCTCAAGACCATGGTTTTGCGCATCCTGCTGGGTCACAACCCCACGTCGATACGCTGCAGCACTGCATACTAACAACTCACAATTGGCACGGACCTTCAGATCCAGCCAAGCTTGATGAAAGTCAACTTCATCACTCGCAGGAAGAGCACTCACGATGGCATTGGAAACCCCTTCTAAATAGAAGAATACGGTATTCAATGCATGCCCCTGTTGAACAATCGCATTTGCCAGATTTAGAGCAGTCGCACTGCCCTGTCGACCATATAAGGGACTGGTAACAACCAAGGCATAATTTAGATTTTTTAGCATGTTTACTTAATGTGAGCGATAGCTTCAACTTCAACCAGAACATCTTTGGGTAAACGCGCAACTTCAACACAAGAACGCGCCGGCGCATTTTCCGGAAAATATTCAGCATACACCGTATTGAATGCAGTAAAGTTAGCCATATCGCTCAAAAAACAAGTAGTCTTAAATACCGTGGTCCGGTCTGCACCAGCAGCCGCTAATACCGCCATTAAGTTTTCCATCACTTGACGAGTTTGCTCAGAAATACCGCCATCGACAATTTCCATGCTACTTGGAACTAAAGGGATCTGTCCTGAAGTAAACACCAATTCATCGATTTTTGTTGCCTGAGAATATGGACCTATCGCAGCAGGTGCTGCATCGCTTGATACAATTTGTTTGCTCATAATATGCTCTTCAATACTAATATTAAAAACCGGAGTCTGTGACTTGGGGATACGCTTGTCAAATATTTTGCGCTAACCATCGATTTATTTGCATAAAAAAAGGCGGCCAATGGCCGCCTTTTTATCCAGCTCTAAAGCTTATTCAGCATCACTACTTGGTGCAGCATTCAATAAAGCAGCCAAATTATCAGCAGCTTCATCCGCCGTTATCGGTGCTGGAGCAACCGATTGATTACGACGTTTTTCATGATACGCATAACCAGTACCCGCAGGGATCAAACGACCTACAATCACGTTTTCTTTCAGACCGCGTAACTCATCCTGTTTTCCACCCACAGCCGCTTCGGTAAGCACGCGTGTGGTTTCTTGGAAAGATGCCGCTGAAATAAACGATTCCGTAGATAGTGAAGCCTTGGTGATACCCAGTAGCTCACGGCGGTAAACCGCTGGCCGCTTACCTTCAGCAACCAACACACGGTTTTCGATATTCACCCGTGCCACTTCTGCCTGTTCACCGAGCAAGAAGCTAGAATCACCCGCATCAAGAATCAAACACTTACGTAGCATTTGACGCACGATGGTTTCGATATGCTTATCGTTAATTTTCACCCCTTGTAAACGATATACATCTTGAACTTCGTTCACAATGTAGTTCGCAACAGGGCTGATACCACGTAAGCGTAAAATATCGTGTGGAGACTCTGGTCCATCGGCGATAACCTCACCTTTTTGAACCTTCTCACCTTCGAACACGTTCAGGTTACGCCACTTCGGTATCATTTCCTCGTAAGGAGCAGCATCCGTTGGAGTAATCACTAAACGACGCTTACCTTTAGTTTCTTTACCGTAACTAATGGTACCGCTGATCTCAGCAAGAATAGCAGGTTCTTTCGGTTGACGAGCTTCGAATAGATCTGCAACCCGAGGTAGACCACCGGTAATATCTTTAGTACCGCTTGATTCTTGCGGAATACGTGCAATCGCATCCCCCACACCTACTTCAGCATTATCTTCCAAGTTTACGATTGATTTACTTGGTAGGAAGTACTGAGCAGGAATGTCGGTACCAGCAATCAATACATCATTGCCTGAACCGTCAACCAATTTCACCATTGGGCGCATTTCTTTACCAGCACTAGGGCGCTCGTTCGGATCTAATACGTTAATGCTTGAAAGACCGGTTAGCTCATCGGTTTGACGACTAATGGTGACACCTTCAACCATATCAACGAATTTAACGCGACCAGGTACTTCAGTGATAATCGGGTGAGTGTGTGGGTCCCAATTAGCGATAGTATCGCCAGAGTTAACCGCACCACCGTCAGCAACTTCCAAAACACTACCATATTGCAATTTATGACTTTCTTTGGTCTGACCCAAATCATCAATAATCGTTAATTCGGTAGAGCGCGAAGTTACAACCAATTTACCTTCGTTATTCGTCACAACCTTGGCGTTATGTAACTTAATAGTACCCACGTTCTTCACTTGGATACTGTTTTCTGCTGCCGCTCGTGACGCTGCACCACCAATGTGGAAAGTACGCATGGTAAGCTGGGTTCCCGGCTCACCAATCGATTGTGCTGCAACGACACCGACCGCTTCACCGCGACCGACCAAATGGCCTCGAGCAAGATCACGACCATAACAAAGTGCACAAACACCAAAGTCATTTTCACAGCTAATTACAGAGCGAACCTTAACGGTATCAACTGAATTCTCTTCAAGAAGGTCACACAGTTTTTCATCAAGCAAGGTCTTAGATTTAATTAACACTTCATTTTCGGTACCTGGCTTGATGACGTCGCCAACCAATACCCGACCAAGAACACGCTCACGCAATGGCTCAACAACGTCACCGCCTTCGATATGAGGCGTCATCAAGATACCTTCTTCGGTACCACAATCGGTGTCGGTTACCACTAAATCTTGAGCAACGTCAACCAAACGGCGCGTTAGATAACCCGAGTTTGCTGTTTTCAGTGCGGTATCGGCCAAACCTTTACGTGCACCGTGCGTTGAGATGAAGTACTGAAGTACGTTAAGGCCTTCGCGGAAGTTAGCCACAATCGGCGTTTCGATAATCGAACCATCCGGTTTTGCCATCAAACCACGCATCCCCGCCAACTGACGGATCTGAGCAGCACTACCACGCGCACCGGAGTCAGCCATCATAAAGATACTGTTGAAAGACGCTTGCGCTTCTTCTTCACCATCTCTATTGATCACGACCTCAGTCGACAAGTTGTCCATCATCGCTTTGGAAACTTTTTCGTTAGCTGACGCCCAAATATCAATAACTTTGTTGTAGCGTTCACCGGCAGTTACCAGACCCGCTAGGAATTGCTCTTGAATTTCACTCACTTCTTCACTGGCTTCATCCACGATATCTTTCTTCGCGGCAGGAATAACCATGTCATTAATACCTACAGAGGCACCAGACAAAGTTGCGTAATGGAAGCCGGTGTACATCAATTGGTCAGCGAAAATAACTGAATACTTCAAACCTAGTTTACGGTAACAGGTGTTCAGTAAACCAGAGATCTGCTTCTTACCCATTGCTCGGTTAACCAATTCAAAAGGTAAACCTTTCGGTACGATTAACCACAAGATAGCACGACCAATCGTGGTTTTTTTGATTTCGGTCTTTTCGATCTTAGAGCCGTCTTCAGCAACAATCACTTCGGTGATTCGCACATTAACTCGTGCGTGTATGCTGGCCTGTTTAGAACGATAAAGCTTCTCAGCTTCTTTCGGTCCTGACAGATACATACCTTCGGCTTGCGCATTCACTCGTTCCCGAGTCATGTAATACAAACCCAAGACAACGTCTTGCGAAGGCACGATAATCGGTTCACCGTTAGCTGGCGATAGTACGTTGTTGGTGGACATCATCAACGAACGTGCTTCTAACTGCGCTTCAATAGTTAACGGTACGTGTACCGCCATTTGGTCACCATCGAAATCGGCGTTATATGCCGCACATACCAATGGGTGTAACTGAATCGCTTTACCTTCAATTAACACTGGTTCAAAGGCTTGAATACCCAAACGGTGCAAGGTTGGTGCACGGTTAAGTAATACCGGGTGTTCGCGGATAACTTCTTCAAGAATATCCCAAACCTCACCACCTTCGCGTTCAACCATCTTCTTGGCTGCTTTAATGGTGGTCGCTAAACCACGCAATTCAAGCTTGCCATAGATGAACGGTTTAAACAGCTCAAGAGCCATTTTCTTCGGTAGACCACACTGGTGTAAACGCAGTGTTGGACCCACGGTAATTACTGAACGACCAGAGTAATCAACACGTTTACCCAGCAAGTTCTGGCGGAAACGACCTTGCTTACCTTTGATCATATCAGCCAAAGATTTAAGCGGACGTTTATTAGAACCAGTAATCGCACGACCACGACGACCATTATCCAACAAGGCATCAACCGCTTCTTGCAGCATCCGCTTCTCGTTACGCACAATAATGTCTGGGGCAGCCAAGTCTAATAGACGCTTCAAGCGGTTATTACGGTTGATCACACGACGATATAAGTCGTTCAAATCAGAAGTCGCAAAACGGCCGCCATCAAGTGGTACTAATGGGCGTAAATCAGGTGGAAGAACCGGTAATACGGTCATAATCATCCACTCAGGTTTATTCCCTGAATCGCGGAACGCTTCCATCAGTTTCAGACGCTTGGTAGTCTTCTTACGCTTGGTTTCTGAGTTGGTAGTTTGCAACTCTTCGCGCATCACTTCGATTTCTCGATCAAGCTCTAAATGACGTAGCAGAGCTAATACAGCTTCGGCACCCATTTTGGCTTCGAACTCGTCACCGTATTCTTCAAGAGAATCTAAGTAAGTTTCTTCGGTTAACATTTGGCCGCGCTCTAAGCTAGTCATACCAGGCTCAGTCACAACAAATGATTCGAAGTAAAGTACTCGTTCAATATCACGTAGCGTCATATCAAGTAACAAACCGATACGTGATGGTAACGATTTAAGGAACCAGATGTGCGCTACAGGAGACGCAAGCTCGATGTGGCCCATCCGATCACGACGCACTTTAGATTGTGTAACTTCAACGCCACACTTCTCACAAATTACGCCACGGTGTTTCAAACGCTTGTATTTTCCACACAAACATTCGTAATCTTTTACTGGACCGAAAATACGGGCACAGAATAGACCGTCGCGCTCAGGCTTAAAGGTACGATAGTTAATCGTTTCTGGTTTTTTAACTTCACCAAAAGACCAACTACGGATCTGATCGGGTGAAGCTAGGCCAATTTTAATGCCTTCAAACTCTTCGGTCTTGCTTTGTTGCTTAAGAAACTTAAGTAAATCTTTCACGTTTCTCTCCAGTCGGAGTTAAACCTGGGGCGTTTCTCATGAAACGCCCGCCTTGCTTTTAAATCAGGTGAAGTCCTGTGCTTACAGCTCGTCTAACTCAATATTAATACCCAAAGAGCGAATTTCTTTAAGTAGTACATTGAACGACTCTGGCATGCCGGGTTCCATCTGATGATTACCGTCAACGATATTTTTGTACATTTTAGTACGACCGTTCACATCATCGGATTTAACCGTGAGCATTTCCTGTAAGGTGTAAGCGGCACCATAAGCTTCAAGTGCCCATACTTCCATCTCACCGAAACGCTGACCACCAAACTGGGCTTTACCACCAAGCGGTTGCTGTGTAACTAAGCTGTAAGAACCAGTAGAACGAGCATGCATCTTGTCATCAACCAAGTGGTTCAATTTCAACATGTACATGTAACCCACGGTTACAGGGCGCTCAAATTCTTGACCGGTACGACCATCACATAACACAATTTGGCCTGAATCAGGCAAATCGGCTAAGCGCAATAGCTCTTTGATTTCAGCTTCTTTAGCACCATCAAATGCTGGGGTTGCCATTGGCACACCACCACGTAGGTTCTTCGCCAGTGTCATTACTTCTTCATCGGTGAAGCTAGCAATGTCAACTTTCAGTGTATCATCACCGACGTTGTACACTTTCTGAATGAAATCACGCAGTTTATCCATTTCGATTTCACGCTGAACTTTCAGCATTTCGTCGATTTTCTCACCCACACCTTTAGCCGCGAGGCCTAAGTGGGTTTCTAGGATCTGACCAATGTTCATCCGCGATGGTACACCTAGCGGGTTCAAGCAGATGTCTACTGGACGGCCAGTTTCGTCATAAGGCATATCTTCACGAGGAACAATGGTAGAAATTACACCTTTGTTACCGTGACGACCCGCCATCTTGTCACCAGGCTGAATACGACGTTTAACAGCTAAGTAAACTTTCACAATTTTCAATACACCAGGCGCTAAATCATCACCTTGAGTGATCTTACGGCGCTTAATGTCGAATTGCTTGTCAAACTCGGCTTTGATTTCGTCGTATTGCTCAGCAATTTGTTCTAACTGGGTTTGTGCTGCTTCATCACTTAATGCCGCTTGCAACCATTCTGTAGGCGCTTGGCGATTTAGGTCTGATTCTGACTTACCAGCGTTCATCAATACTGATTTAGCACGAGCAAAGATACCCTCTTCAAGGATTTTGAATTCCTCGGTAAGATCTTTCTTCGCTTCTTTCAGCTGCATTGACTCAATTTCTTGAGCTCGCTTGTCTTTTTCTACGCCATCACGAGTGAACACCTGAACGTCAATTACGGTACCAAATACTGAATTAGGTACTCGTAGGGATGTATCTTTCACATCCGACGCTTTCTCACCGAAGATAGCTCGTAAAAGTTTCTCCTCAGGTGTCAACTGAGTTTCACCCTTCGGCGTAACCTTACCGACCAGAATATCACCAGGCTTAACTTCTGCCCCCACATACACAATACCTGACTCATCAAGTTTGCTCAGTGCGGATTCACCCACGTTAGGAATATCTGCTGAAATCTCTTCGCTTCCCAATTTGGTATCACGAGCAATACAGCTTAATTCTTGAATGTGAATCGTAGTGAAGCGATCTTCTTTCACCACGTTTTCAGAAATACCGATCGAATCTTCGAAGTTATAACCATTCCAAGGCATAAACGCGACGCGCATATTTTGACCTAACGCCAACTCACCTAAGTCAGTTGAAGGGCCATCTGCGAGTACATCGCCTTTAGAAACAAACTCACCAGCTTTTACCACTGGACGTTGGTTAATACAGGTATTTTGGTTAGAACGGGTGTATTTGGTTAAACTGTAAATGTCGATACCTGCTTCACCAGGACTCATTTCGTCTTCATTTACTTTAACAACAATACGACTTGCGTCAGCATAATCAACAGTACCACCACGCTTAGATACCACGGTCACACCGGAATCAACGGCAACCGCACGTTCAATACCAGTACCAACCAATGGTTTATCAGCACGCAGCGTTGGAACTGCCTGACGTTGCATGTTTGAACCCATCAATGCCCGGTTCGCATCATCGTGTTCTAAGAACGGAATCAACGAAGCAGCAACAGAAATAATTTGCTGCGGGCTCACATCCATATACTGAATTTGATCAGTCGGCATGTAAGTCGATTCGCCTTTATGGCGACAAGGCACTAAATCGGTTTCTAGTAACTTACCATCGGCATCTACCTCTGCGTTCGCCTGAGCGATCACGTAGGTGCCTTCATCAATGGCCGACAAGTAATCAACTTCATCAGTAATAACACTGTTGATCACTTTACGGTATGGCGTCTCCAAGAAGCCAAACTCATTGGTGCGTGAATAAACTGCTAATGAGTTAATCAAACCAATGTTTGGACCTTCTGGCGTTTCAATCGGACATAAACGACCATAGTGCGTTGGGTGTACGTCACGTACTTCAAAGCCAGCACGTTCGCGAGTCAAACCACCCGGGCCTAAGGCAGAAACACGACGTTTGTGTGTTACTTCAGAAAGCGGGTTGTTTTGGTCCATAAATTGCGACAATTGGCTGGAACCAAAGAACTCTTTTACCGCAGCCGAAATCGGCTTGGCGTTAATTAAGTCTTGTGGCATCAAGGCGTCAAGATCACCGAGACTCAAACGCTCTTTAACTGCACGCTCTACACGAACTAAACCAACACGGAATTGGTTTTCGGCCATTTCACCAACGCTACGGATACGACGATTACCGAGGTGATCGATATCATCGACTTCACCACGACCATTGCGGATCTCGATCAGCATTTGCATCACTTTAATGATGTCGTCTTTGTCGAGCACACCAGCAACTCGTCCGTCGTCACGACCAACACGACTGTTGAACTTCATACGGCCAACAGTAGATAAGTCATAACGGTCACCATTAAAGAACAAGTTCTCGAATAGTGCTTCGGCAGCATCTTTTGTTGGTGGCTCACCTGGGCGCATCATGCGGTAAATTTCAACTAAGGCCTCAAGACGATTAGTCGATGAATCTACACGTAAAGTATCCGAGATGAATGAACCATTATCCAAGTCATTGGTATAGATGGTTTTCAACATCGAATAACCCGCTTGCGCTAAAGCTGCGATCAACTCTAAGTTTAATTCGCTGTTTGCTTCTGCAATGATTTCACCAGTGGCTTCATCAACGTAGTCTTCCGCAAGCACTTTATCGGCAAGGTACTCGACTGGGACTTCAATCTGCTCAATACCAGATTTTTCCAATTGACGAATGTGACGAGCTGTCACCCGGCGACCAGTTTCAATTAAAACTTCGCCATTCAAGATCACATCAAAAGAAACCGTATCACCGCGTAAGCGAGATGGCACTAACTCCATCAACACCTTGCCATCCTTCAATTCAAAGGTGGTGGTATCGAAGAAAGTTGCCAAGATTTCTTGGGTGGTCATTTCTAAAGCACGCAAAATGATCGAGGCCGGTAGTTTGCGACGACGGTCAATACGAACAAATAAATTATCTTTCGGATCGAATTCGAAATCTAACCACGAACCGCGGTAAGGAATAACGCGAGCGTTATATAAGACCTTACCTGATGAATGCGTTTTACCACGATCGTGGTCGTAAAACACACCCGGGCTACGGTGTAGTTGGGATACGATAACACGCTCGGTACCGTTAATTACAAAAGTACCGTTACCTGTCATCAAGGGAATTTCACCCATGTAAACTTCTTGCTCTTTGATGTCTTTCACCGTGCCAGCCGGAGCTTCACGGTCAAACAACACTAAACGCAATTTAACGCGCAAGGGAGCAGAGTAGGTGACTCCACGAATTTGACATTCTTTAACGTCAAACACCGGCTCGCCAAGACGATAGCTAACGTACTGTAGCTCTGAATATCCTGAATAACTGGCAATCGGGAATACACTGCGGAATGCAGCTTCCAGCCCATACTCGCCTTCAGGATCGATCTCTATGAATTTCTCAAAAGAGTCAAGCTGTATTGAAAGCAGGTAAGGCGTGTCCACTACTTGAGGACGTTTTCCAAAGTCCTTACGAATGCGTTTTTTCTCTGTATAAGAGTAAACCATATGGTTCCTCAGCTCGCTGATAAGTGACCCACTCTGTCCGCAAAAAATCTGGGACAGTTCTTACGTACCGTTTGTCTTGTATTTAGATGTTTCCCACCTAAATTTTTTGCTAGACGCACCATCTAAAACGGTGATAAAAAAGACGACGTCCTACAGCGCAAAAAGGCCGGTGGTTAAATAACCACCAGCCATAGCCTATAAAGGCTGCAATCTACTTATAAGCAGATTACTTAACTTCAACAGAAGCACCAGCTTCTTCAAGAGCAGCTTTAAGCGCTTCAGCTTCTTCTTTAGATACTGCTTCTTTAACAGCAGCAGGAGCTGAATCAACTAAACCTTTCGCTTCTTTCAAGCCAAGACCGGTAGCAGCACGTACCGCTTTAATAGCAGATACTTTGTTTGCGCCAGCAGCAGTTAAGATTACGTCAAATTCGGTTTGCTCTTCAGCAGCCGCACCAGCGTCACCAGCAACAGCAACAGCTGCAGCAGCAGATACGCCGAACTTCTCTTCCATAGCTTCGATTAGTTCAACAACGTCCATTACTGACATTTCAGCAACAGCTTCGATAATTTGGTCTTTAGTGATAGACATGACTCAAATTCCTAAATTCAATTAAATTTATAAGATAATGTAGCAACAAGCAAATTATGCTGCTTCTGCCTCTTTTTGGTCGCGTAATGCGGCCAGAGTGCGAACCAACTTGCCAGCTGAAGCTTCTTTCATAGTTGCCATTAACTTGGCAATTGCTTCGTCGTAAGTTGGTAGTTTTGCAAGAACGTTTACGTCTGCTAATGCACCTTCAAATGCTGCTGCACGCACTTCGAATTTTTCTTGCTCTTTAGCGAAGTCTGTTAACAGACGCGCTGCGGCACCGGGGTGCTCGTTAGAGAAGGCAATCAAAGTAGGACCGATGAATGACTCAGAGAGACATTCTAGGTCTGTGCCAGCTACTGCACGGCGGGCAAGGGTATTACGTACCACTTGCATAGATACGCCAGCTTCACGCGCTTTAGCACGCAATGAAGTCATCGCACCTACAGTTACGCCACGTGAATCAGCAACTACTGCAGAAAGTGCACCTTTGGCAGCTTCGTTGACGTCAGCGACAATTTGCTTCTTGTCTTCGAGTCTTAATGCCATTGGCTTTACTCCTGGATTCCAATACCAGATAAATCTGGTGTTTACTTTCCTCTAATCCTAAGAATTAGAGACCTTTACGGCTTGGTGTTCCAGAATAAATAATTATTCTTGGGTTTCCTCACCATCTACGTAGGAAATTAAGCTCATAATAAGCACCTACGGTCTTGGATGAGGGCCGAAGCCCTGACCCATAATTACAAAGCGCGAAATTATAGTATAAATATCACGTTCTGTAAATATTAAGCTTGAATATCTAAAGTCGCAACATCAATAGCTAAACCAGCACCCATGGTGGTAGACAAGCTAACTTTCTTGATGAACTGACCTTTAGACTGAGCTGGTTTCGCTTTGCGAAGAGCAACAACCAACGCTTCCAAGTTTTCTTTTAACTTGTCAGCTTCAAAATCAACTTTACCAATAGTAGTATGGATAATGCCGTTTTTGTCGTTGCGGTAACGAATTTGACCCGCTTTCGCTAATTTAACCGCATCAGCAACATTTGGTGTAACCGTACCCACTTTAGGGTTAGGCATCAAACCGCGTGGACCTAGGATTTGACCTAGTTGACCGACAACGCGCATTGCATCTGGAGATGCAATCACAACGTCGAAGTCCATTTCACCGGCTTTAACTTTTGCAGCTAAGTCATCCATACCAACGATATCGGCACCGGCTTCTGTAGCTGCTTCAGCGTTTGCACCTTGAGTAAATACTGCAACGCGAACGTTACGACCAGTACCGTGAGGTAGTACAGTTGCACCACGTACGTTTTGGTCTGATTTACGAGGATCTACACCCAAGTTTACTGAGGCATCAACACTTTCAAGAAATTTAGCAGAAGCCAGTTCTTGAAGAAGCGCTACCGCTTCGTTGATTGAGTATTCTTTTGTTGAATCAACTTTTTCGTTGATCGCACGCATGCGCTTAGAAATTTTCGCCATCGTATTAGCCCTCTACAACCAAGCCCATCGCGCGGGCAGATCCTTCAATTGAACGAACCATTGCGTCTAAATCAGCACCGGTCATGTCGACAGCTTTAGTGTTAGCAATCTCTTCAAGTTGAGCACGCGTTACAGTACCAACTTTAGTTTTATTTGGAACACTAGAACCAGACTTAATACCTGCAGCTTTTTTCAGCAAGTACGAAGCAGGTGGAGTTTTAGTTTCAAAAGTGAAAGAGCGATCAGCATACACAGTAATAACAACTGGTACTGGCGCGCCTTTCTCAATTGAATCTGTTTTTGCGTTAAACGCTTTACAGAATTCCATGATGTTTACACCGTGTTGACCTAGAGCAGGACCAACTGGTGGTGACGGGTTTGCGGCACCCGCAGCAACTTGAAGCTTAATATAAGCTTGGACTTTTTTAGCCATTTTAGATTTACCTTATTTTGGGTTCAAACGCCTCCTGCAAGTGCAGTTGGCTTCCCGATGGAACAAAGGGCAGCGGATTATAAGCGATCCTCTGCCCTAAAAACAACCAATTGTTTAGTTTTTATCAACCTTTCTCGATCTGGCCAAATTCCAACTCGACAGGAGTTGCCCGACCAAAGATCAATACTGATACTTTCACCCGGCTCTTTTCGTAATCCACTTCTTCGATGGTACCATTGAAGTCGGCAAAAGGACCGTCGGTAACCCGAACCACTTCGCCTGGTTCGAATAATGTCTTAGGTCTTGGCTTATCGCTGGTTTCATCCAAACGATCAAGAATGGCCTGAGCTTCTTTATCAGAAATGGGTGCCGGACGCTCAGCAGTACCACCAATGAAACCTAATACCCGCGGCACACTTTTCACAAGGTGCCAACTTTCATCGTTAAGCTCCATTTGCACCAGAACATAACCGGGAAAGAATTTACGCTCGCTCTTACGTTTTTGACCCGCGCGCATCTCTACGACTTCTTCAGTCGGGACCAAGATTTCACCAAAAGAATCTTCCATCGCATGGATTTGAATATATTCTTTTAACGACTTAGATACGCGCCCTTCATAGCCAGAGAATGCTTGGACCACGTACCAACGTAATTTGCGCTCTTCAGTCATTAGATACTCACCCCTGTAACAAAGGCAACCAGACGAACTAAGATGGCGTCTAATCCCCATAAAATTAGCGACATGAATGCAGTAGCAGCTAATACAATCATGGTAGTTTGAATGGCTTCTTGACGAGTTGGCCAGATAACCTTACGCACTTCCATACGCGATTCTTTAGCAAAGACAAAAGCTTGCTTGCCTTTATTAGTTTGTGAAGCAATAGCGAGTGCAGCAACGGCTGCGATGACTACGCCAAGCACACGAACTAATACCGAGATATCTGTGTATAGGTAGTTACCTACCACAGCGGCGATTAAAATTAGAGCCGCTAAGGCCCATTTTAGGCCATCTAACGACCCACTTTGGTTTTCAGTACTGGTACTCATCAAACAACCTGCAAATAATCCCACAAAATCAAAAATCCCTTCTATAAAGGGATAGTGGCAGGGGTGGAGAGATTCGAACTCCCAACATTCGGATTTGGAATCCGACGTTCTGCCATTGGAACTACACCCCTATAGTACGAAGCCCGACATTATAGGCACTTTGTTTAAAGATTGTAACCCTTAAATTGGCAAAATAGTGCCAAGATTGTGGGACGGAGCGGGTTTCTTGGGGTTTCATTTAACTCGCTTACCGTTCCGCCTTAAACGATCGCGGAACTGAGCCTTGGCAAACTGCTGCATATCTTCCACCACATCGGTCTCGTCAACAATTTCTCGGCCCAGTAAAGTCTCGATCACATCTTCCAAACTCACTATCCCAGCGGTCTGACCATATTGATCTTCCACAACAAAAAGGTGTTCTTTACGTGAAATAAACAAATCCAATAATTGCAAACAGGGTAGCTTCTCAGACACACGATGGATCGGTTGCAGTATACTTCGCAGCGTTTGGTCCCCCTTCCCACGGCGAGCCAGCTCGGCAAGACTGCGGTGACTGATCACACCAACAATACTGTCGATGTTATCTTTGTAAACCGGAAAGCGACTAAAGCGCGGAGTCATTTCATTATCCAGCGCCTGATTCACCGAGTCGTCTTGCTCAAAGGCATGCACAACGGTGCGCGGGGTCAGAATTTGCTGAGTAATGCGCTCCCTCAAGCCAAGAATATTAGCTAATAGCATACTCTCTTGTTTTGCCAGCGCACCGCCTTCATAACCCAATGTGGTAAAGGCCTGGATCTCTTCTCGGCTGATACTATCCGTTTCATCGCGTCGGAATATGCAGGTGATATAACCCGACAGCCATACCAGTGGGTACACCAGTTTTGTTAACAAGGAAATCAGTTTTGCCGAGGATACGCTAACACCCGCCAGTAATTCGCGCCTAATGTTTTTGGGATGATTTCAGAAAAATACAAGATGGCCAGAGTCAGTAACACTGCAATCAGGCTTTCCCACTTGGGGCCAAATACTTGCAGGGCCTGAGAACCCACGCCAGCGGCTCCCATGGTATGGGCAAAGGTATTCAGGATCAAAATACAGGCAATGGAATGCTCTAGATTATCTTTTACCTTTGTCAGAGCTTGTCCTTTTACAGGGTCTTGTTTATGCAGGGTGGCAACATAACTTGGTGTGATCGATAACAGCACCGCCTCAAGAATCGAACATACAAATGAAACACCGATAGCAATAACAAGATAAATCAGCAATAGGGTCATATAAAAACTAGGCTTACCTCTTAAACTTTACTAGGATCTCTTACCTTAGTGGCTTAGCTTAAAGCTCTAAGTTGCGGCGCAGATTAAGCATCAATCTAGCATTTTCATTGTCAGAAAAGAATAGTCAACACCCGCTTCAGCCAATTTTTCCGGATAAACTCTTCCGCGCCTGCTTAGCGGCATTTACCGAACCGACTTCTACCAATCTGGGATCAACTTATTGCGCAGAATAAATCTGCCGATAAGCAGCCATGGAGCACAGTCACTCGTGGCTCTAATACGAGATAAATCAAGCTGTTAGTGGTGATTTAGCGAGCAAAAATCAACCGATGATGAGTTAGCTTGGTATTAGTGACCTGCAGCTGCTCCGCTGTCTCAGGACGACACCCTAAGCGAGGTATGCTGAAACGCCTTGGCGTGCGCACAATCAACTTGGAGCTATTCTAACAAGCAGAATAATCACGCTTACTTTTCTTGAGGCAATAAAAAAGGCCGCCTAAGCGACCTTTCTTGCTTGTGCTAACTTCTTATTCGAAGATTTTAGCTACAACACCCGCACCTACTGTACGGCCACCTTCACGGATTGCGAAGCGTAAACCTTCGTCCATCGCGATTGGGCAGATTAGCTCAACAACAAATTTCAAGTTGTCGCCAGGCATAACCATTTCTACGCCTTCTGGAAGCTCTACCGCACCAGTTACGTCAGTTGTACGGAAGTAAAACTGTGGACGGTAACCTTTGAAGAATGGTGTGTGACGACCACCTTCATCTTTGCTTAGTACGTATACTTCAGCTTCGAACTTGGTGTGTGGAGTAATTGAACCTGGTTTCGCCAATACTTGACCACGTTGGACGTCATCACGCTTGGTACCACGTAACAAAATACCACAGTTCTCACCTGCACGACCTTCGTCAAGCAATTTGCGGAACATTTCAACACCAGTACAAGTTGTTTTGGTGGTTTCTTTGATACCAACAATTTCAATTTCTTCTGAAACTTTGATGATACCACGCTCAACACGACCGGTTACCACGGTACCACGACCTGAAATTGAGAATACATCTTCAATTGGTAGTAGGAATGGCTTGTCGATGTCACGCTCTGGCTCTGGAATGTAAGAATCTAAAGCTTCTGCAAGCTCAATGATTTTTGCTTCCCATGCTTCTTCGCCTTCTAGGGCTTTCAAAGCTGAACCTTGAATCACTGGTAAGTCATCACCAGGGAATTCGTATTCTGATAGAAGTTCACGTACTTCCATTTCTACTAATTCTAGAAGCTCTTCATCATCTACCATGTCACATTTGTTCATGAATACGATGATGTAAGGTACACCTACCTGACGAGAAAGCAGAATGTGCTCACGCGTTTGTGGCATTGGGCCATCGGTAGAAGCAACTACTAAGATAGCGCCGTCCATTTGTGCAGCACCGGTAATCATGTTTTTCACATAGTCGGCGTGTCCAGGACAGTCAACGTGTGCATAGTGACGAGTCGGTGTATCGTACTCAACGTGTGAAGTTGAGATTGTAATACCACGCTCGCGCTCTTCTGGAGCGTTATCGATTGCTGCGAAATCTTTTGCTTCACCGCCGTATACTTTTGCCAATACGTTAGTAATAGCCGCTGTTAAAGTTGTTTTACCGTGGTCAACGTGGCCAATAGTACCAACGTTTACATGCGGTTTATTACGTTCAAATTTTTCTTTAGACATAATAGTCCCTCTGGATAAAGGTCATTGGCACCAAAGCACCATTGGTTTGCGTTTACCGAACGGTAAAAAGTAATAGGGAGACTTGAAAAGGAGTGGTGCTGATAGGCAGATTCGAACTGCCGACCTCACCCTTACCAAGGGTGCGCTCTACCAACTGAGCTATATCAGCATTGGAGCGGGCAGCGGGAATCGAACCCGCATCATCAGCTTGGAAGGCTGAGGTAATAGCCATTATACGATGCCCGCATCAAACCTTTTGGAAGACGACCTACTACCAAAAATAATGGTGGGGGGGGACGGATTCGAACCATCGAAGCTTTCGCGGCAGATTTACAATCTGCTCCCTTTGGCCACTCGGGAACCCCCCCACACAATCACCTATAAATACAAGGTGAAGCCTACTTAAGAGATGGTGCCGATTGCCGGAGTCGAACTGGCGACCTACTGATTACAAGTCAGTTGCTCTACCAACTGAGCTAAATCGGCATCGCTTAAGTGCTGCGCATTCTATGTAATGCCTTTATTAAATGCAACAAGCAAATACAAAAAAAACTGCAGGAAAGGTGCAAACGCGCAAAAATCAGCCATTAGGCTCATTTA
This sequence comes from Agarivorans sp. QJM3NY_33, assembly GCF_050870865.2. Classification (NCBI taxonomy): domain Bacteria; kingdom Pseudomonadati; phylum Pseudomonadota; class Gammaproteobacteria; order Alteromonadales; family Alteromonadaceae; genus Agarivorans; species Agarivorans sp. QJM3NY_33. The sequence goes on along the minus strand of NZ_CP194039.2, from coordinate 546,895 downwards.
TTGGCCACGAAGTGACACTTCTCCGGCCATATAGGCTTGTAAACCACTCTCTTGTTCAACTAATAATTGACCTTGTCGGTCAACGCCTTTTGCTATCCCAGAGACTTGTTTGTGTTCGGAAAAGTGCAACGTTACATTTTTATCACGAAAAATATCGTAGCGATTCCAACGTTGTTGCAAGGCAACAAAACCCTGCTCTTTAAATATGTCAAACATCTGATTGAGCGAGTGGACGATAGCAATTGTTAATGCAGTTCGATCAACCGTCGGTTCGCCCGCGACTTCGAGTTGCGCAAAAGCTTGGTCTATCAACTGCCCCTTCGACTCCGTAACGCGGACATTGACCCCCAAACCAATCACTAGATTCACCGTGCTATTCGCCTGCCCTTGCATTTCAATAAGCACGCCACCCAATTTTGCCGAACCAAGATAGATGTCATTCGGCCATTTTAAGCCGAGATCTCGATAACCCTCTGCTTCTAACGCCTCGACGATAGCTAAACCAACGGCAAGGCTCAGCCCCATTGCGGCTTCAATACCATCTTGCAAGCACCACAATAAAGACATACAAAGCTGTCCCGCATAAGGGGTTTGCCAGGCCCGGCCGCGACGCCCGCGTCCTGCACTTTGATATTCGGTCATCACTAACTGACCATGGCTCAGCTCAGCCTGATGGCGATTCAACCAGGCATTGGTTGAATCCACTTGATGTAGTAATTTAGGTGAATGAACGGAAAGCTCGGCTTGCAGACGGTCGATATCAAGTAAAGATAAGGGCTGAACTAAACGATAGCCTTTACCTTTCACGCTAAAGATATCCAAACCCAGCTGACCAAATTGTTTAACATAAGTCGCTACGGTGGTTCTTGATACGGCCAACAGTTGCGCTAAGCGCTCACCTGAGCAAAACTCACCATTTGCTAAGTATTGAATGAGGCGATAGGCCTTATCTTCATTCATTGGGTCGCCCCAACACCGAATCCGGTGCCACTTCACCATCGGCCCCAATAAACCGCACTTCCGGCTCAAGCACAATGCCAAATGCCTGCCAAACTTGGTTTCGAATGTATTGGCATAAGCTCAATAATTGCGCAGCACTAGCATGCCCGTGATTGACTAATACTAATGCTTGCTCTTGATGCACCGCTGCGTCTCCAATACGATAGCCTTTCAAGCCTAAATGGTCGATTAACCAACCAGCTGCCAACTTTCTCTGCCCGCCGGCGGCTGGATAATGTACTAATTTAGGGTACTGGTTCACTAAACTATCGACTTGCTCCTGAGCAATGACTGGGTTCTTGAAAAAACTCCCCGCGTTACCCAGTAAAGTCGGATTAGGGAGCTTAGCCTTTCTAAGCTGACAAACGGTATCAAATACCTGCTGTGCACTGGCACTTGGGGCTAATCGATCGAGTCCAGCGTAATGAATTGAGGCTCGCCATGCTTTTGCAAGCGATAACTCTACCTCGGTAATTAAGCCCTGATTTTTTAGGCGCCGTTTGAAAATACTATCCCGATAGCCAAACTCGCACTCCGCAGCAGTTAACCGTTGAACACTAAAATCGTCAAACGAAAAATAGCTCACGGCATGACAACAATCGGCAAACTCTAAACCATAGGCACCAATGTTTTGCACCGGTGCCGCACCAGCAGTTCCTGGGATCAAGGCCAAATTTTCTAAACCGGGTAGGCCTTGCGAAATCGTCCACTGCACAAGGTGCTGCCAGTCTTCCCCAGCCGCTACAGTTAACTGAATCGCTTGTGCGTTATCCTCGACTTGGACCCCACGCAGCCGATTAAGGATAACTAAACCCTTAAAGTCTTCTGTTAATAATAGATTTGAGCCGCTCCCAATAATCAGCCAACTTAATTGCTTGGCCTTCACCCATTCAAACAAGGCTGGTAACTGTTGTACCTGTTCTAATTCAAACAGGTAATCTGCTTTTAGCTCAAGCCCAAAACTATTTAAATGCTTAAGGCTAGCGTTACGAATAAAAGATTGCTGAACACTCATTTTCTCAACCGTACTCGACTTACCTCGTGATTTGGCCCCTTTTCCAAAATCAGATCGGCGCGCTCACGAGTCGGCAAAATATTTTCAACTAAATTAACGTAGTTGATACTGGTCCAAATTTGTGCCGCAATCTTAGCGGCATGCGTTTCATCTAATTTTGCATAATGATGAAAGTAGTTATCGGGGTTGGTGAAAGCACTACCGCGTAATTTTTTAAAGCGGTCCACATACCACACTTCCAATAGGCTAGGCTCTGCGTCTACAAAAATGGAGAAGTCGAGGTAATCGGATACGTATAGTGGCCGCTGTTGTCCTGGCTGCCCTTCTGCCGATTGCAGCACATTCAAGCCTTCCAAAATGACGATATCAGGCTGCTCTACCTCAACCCGCCGACCTTTCACAATGTTATATGATGAATGGGAATAGATCGGGGCGCTCACCTTCGGCTGTCCCGCTTTCAAGGCCGCGACAAAAGCCAAAAGTGCTTTTTTATCATAGCTTTCAGGAAATCCTTTGCGTTGCATTAAGCCCTTGGCTTCTAGCTCTTCATTGGGGTAAAGAAATCCATCAGTCGTGACAATATCGACCTTTGGATGTTCCGGCCAACGTTGCAATAGCGCCTGCAAAATCCTTGAAGTGGTGCTTTTACCTCCAGCTACACTGCCGGAAACACCAATAATGTATGGTACATGTTTAGCACTGCCTAAAAAGTCTGCAAGAACTTCACGGCGATTTTGTCGGGCCTTCACGTAGAGATTGAGCAAACGCGATAAGGGCAAATAAATATCACATACCTGTTGTAATGATAAAGCTTCATTAATCCCGCGAATGTTTTCTAAATCGGTTTCATTAAGGGTAAGCGGAACCGATTGGCGGAGTGTTGCCCAAGCTTCACGTTCAAAATCGAGGTAACTGAAAGCAGGCTGCGTAGTGTTGTGGATAGCTGGCATGGGCCCTTCCTATATAATGCGGCACAACCATATAACAAAAGCTATAAACACTCCACCTCAACTGACCAAATTAGCCTCTCTGGTGATCAGGTTTTAGCGTCAATAGATGCAACTAAACTACATTTAATCAACGGTATGGCGAGGGTGAAACACTGTCAGTCCGATGCCGAGTAGCAACCTTATTTAAAGTCACTCCTGCAGGTTCGAGTCCAGCCTGAGTAAATTTATTTAGCGTTCGTTTCAGCGACTGAATATCGGTTCGCTCTGCTTCAATTACCAAAGAAATCGCATCAACCGACCCCCTATGAGCATCGCATCGGACACCTGCAACGGCTCCGGTGTCAAGCAAAACGCGATCATAATGTTGACGCAGGCCAGTGAGCAGTAATCTAAATTTTTTCGATGCTAGTAAAGATGCGGAATCTGGCCCAATCAAACCAGCGTTTAATACATCAAATCCAAGTTGTGGATCCCGATGAATAGATTGTGCAACTGAATGGGTTCTGGCCAATAAATAAGTTAAGCTGGGCTAAGCGAAAGAATAGTTTAAACAAACAGAAGCCGAAGCTCGATGTAGATCAGCATCAATCAGCAATACTTTTTCAACTTCACTACATGCAGTAGCAGTTTGTATCACTAAACTCGTCTTGCCTTCCCCCTCTAAAGCAGAATAAAACAATACCAGTTGTCCACCATTGGGACGCATCTGTAAGCTCCCAGGCAATGCCCTTAAGGGCTCATTCAACCAAGGATTAATACCTTGCACAAACCACTGCTGATTGCGTCCTTTCAGTTTAGGTACTTCGGCAATAACCTCAACATCCAGCACTCCCTCCAATGGCTCGCGACACGCAAAACCCTGGGCCAAGGTTTGCTTAAACAAAACCACAAGGGAACTGATAATAAAAGCCGTAAAAACCGCAATAAGCAGGCTAAGAATTTGCTAGCTGCCACTCACCGGTTCGGATAATACAGCGCAATCGATAAGTTGGGCTTCTCCGTATGCGTGGCCGCGAGCGCTTCAAGCTCTCTGCGTATTTCAAGCGATCTAATATATATCCCAGACACCGCATCAATACCATGTGATCCCGTCCAGAGAATAGCAACGGCGGATCCAAAACCTGCCCTGCCGTTGGTACACGGCTCCATTCCTCTATAAGCCATACCATAGAACGCTTGCTAGCTGTTTCACTCACCGCATGGCGATAATCAATGTAGGCTTTTGCCACTGCCACAGATACTTGTTGAGCTAGTTGAGGATCCCAGCTGCTAAAGCTGATTTTAACCATTTGAGTGGTCACGATAGGAGTGATCGTTAAACCCTGTGTAAATTGCTTCAATAGCTGTGCTTTTGTCAATAAGCCAGTGTTAACCAACTGATTACTATGACCTTGGCTTAGTCGTTCCCATCAATAAAACCAGGGTTGAATCGCTTGATGTAAAAATGCTGAATAATGCAATAAATCCAATTGTTCAATGACCCGAGAAGCGATTAACTTAGAACGAAGAATTTCGAGCTCTGTATTAAAAGAGCCCGTAGCTTGCGACGCAAGGTCATGCTTAACCAGCAGCATTTCCTCGGGCCAGTAGCCCAGTTTCACGGTAGAAGTCGCCTGGTATAGTTCGGGCTTTGCTTTCAAATACAGTATCGTTAGTAGTAGCGTGACCCCTACAACCGCGGCAATGCGCAGTTTATGCAACATAAACTTACCAGCAGCGGTCGCACACTCCCGGTTTTAGCTTTCCGAAGATTGGCTAGCTTTTGTTTACCCATGAATCGAACCGAATAACCCTAAACAACAAATCAGATTGTGACAGATAGTGCCGGTGAGGATGACAACTTGCAGTTAACCAACACCAGAAATTGAGGAGGGATGAGTTATTGATGCAGCAAAGACAATAATTACCGCTTTAATCATATAGTTAAATGTAAAAAGGCTCCCAAATAGGAGCCTTTTTTATAGTTTAAGACCTAAATTTAGGCTTTAACTATTACGTCTACCAAAGTCCAAGACTTAGTCTTAGAGATTGGCGCACATTCTTTGATGCTCACTACATCGCCTTCTGCGGCAACATTGGCTTCATCATGAACGTGTAGCTTAGTAGTACGCTTGGTATATTTCCCATAGATAGGGTGTTTAACCTGGCGTTCAATAGCAACAATAATAGATTTCTCCATTTTGTTGCTAACTACTTTACCTTGCAATGTACGGATATCGCTCATTACGCACCTGCCTTCTGATTCAGAATAGTTTTCACACGCGCGATATCGCGACGTACGTTTTTAAGCAAATGTGTTTGAGCTAATTGGCCAGTACTTGCTTGCATACGCAAGTTAAATTGCTCACGAAGCAGGTTAAGTAGCTCAGCTTTAAGCTCTTCAACACTTTTATCTTTAAGTTCGTTAGCTAACATCACATCACCGTCCGCGTTACAAATGTAGTGCTAATAGGTAACTTACGCGCGGCAAGCTCGAAAGCTTCACGAGCAAGTGTTTCTGCTACGCCGTCCATTTCATACAGGACTTTGCCTGGCTGAATTTGGGCTACCCAGTATTCTACGTTACCTTTACCTTTACCCATCCGAACTTCGAGTGGCTTTTTGGTAATCGGTTTGTCTGGGAATACACGGATCCAGATTTTACCTTGACGTTTAATGTGACGAGTCATTGCACGACGTGCTGCTTCGATTTGACGAGCAGTAAGACGGCCACGACCAGTCGCTTTTAAACCGAAGTCGCCAAAAGACACGTCTTGTCCTTTGCCTAGACCACGGTTACGACCTGTAAATTGCTTACGGAATTTAGTTCGTTTTGGTTGTAACATTCCCGGTTCTCCTATTTAGCGTTGCGCTTGTTACCGCGCTTCGGCTTAGAAGGAGCTTCAGGAGCTGCAGCCACTGGCATACCGCCAAGAACTTCACCTTTAAAGATCCAAACTTTAACGCCGATGATACCGTAGGTAGTCAACGCTTCTGAAGTTGAGTAATCAATATCAGCACGAAGTGTATGCAATGGCACACGACCTTCACGATACCATTCAGCACGAGCAATTTCTGCTCCGCCTAAACGACCACTAACTTGAACCTTGATACCTTTAGCGCCTAGACGCATTGCATTTTGCACGGCACGCTTCATAGCGCGACGGAACATAACACGACGTTCTAGTTGACTAGAGATAGAATCTGCTACTAATTTCGCATCTAACTCAGGCTTACGAACTTCTGAGATGTTGATTTGCGCAGGTACGCCCGCTAATTTAGCGACGTTCTTGCGAAGTTTTTCAACGTCTTCACCTTTTTTACCAATCACAACACCTGGACGAGCAGTGTGAATAGTCACACGGATGCTCTTGGCAGGGCGTTCAATAGTAATGCGAGAAACAGAAGCACTTTTCAATTCTTTAGTTAAGAATTGACGTACTTTGTGGTCGCTAAAAAGATTGTCTGCGTATTCACCTTTATCGGCATACCAGGTTGAATTCCATGGCTTTACGATACCTAGGCGAATACCATTAGGATGTACTTTCTGACCCATTGCTTATCTCCTAGTTATCAGATACAACCACAGTGATGTGGCTGGTACGCTTGATAATACGGTCGGCTCGGCCTTTAGCACGAGGACGAATACGCTTTAAAGTTGGACCATCATCAACAAAGATTTTGGCAACTCTTAACTCGTCGATATCTGCACCTTCGTTGTGCTCAGCATTAGCAATCGCAGATTCAAGAACTTTTTTAACAAGTCCTGCTGCTTTCTTGCTGCTGAATTGCAACGTAACAAGTGCTTTTTCAACTGGTAGACCACGTACTTGATCTGCAACCAGGCGTGCTTTCTGCGCAGAACCACGAGCAAAACGGTGTTTAGCTAAAGCTTCCATCATCTAACTCCTACTTCTTCTTCGCTTTCTTATCAGCAGCATGGCCGCGATAAGTGCGAGTTGGCGCGAATTCACCCAGTTTATGACCGATCATTTCATCGGTAACAAATACTGGAACGTGCTGACGACCATTATGGACAGCGATGGTCAAACCGATCATTTGTGGAATGATCATTGAGCGACGAGACCAAGTTTTCAATGGTTTCTTGTCCCCGCTTTCCACCGCTTTCTCTACCTTCTTCAACAAGTGTAGGTCAATGAATGGACCCTTCTTGAGAGAACGTGGCATGGCGATTCCCCTTATTTCTTAGAACGACGGCGTACGATATATTGATCCGTACTCTTATTTTTACGAGTTTTGTAACCTTTGGTAGGTACACCCCATGGAGTAACTGGATGACGGCCACCAGATGTACGACCTTCACCACCACCGTGTGGGTGATCAACTGGGTTCATGACCACACCGCGAACGGTAGGACGAACACCACGCCAGCGCGTTGCACCAGCTTTACCAAGTTTACGTAACATATGCTCACCATTACCCACTTCGCCTAAAGTAGCACGACAATCAGATAATACTTTTCGCATTTCACCGCTACGCAAACGTAGAGTTACATACGCACCATCACGCGCAATAATTTGAGCGTAAGCACCAGCAGAACGTGCTAATTGAGCACCTTTACCAGGCTTCAATTCAACTGCATGAACAGTAGAACCTACTGGGATGTTGCGCATTGGTAAACAGTTACCAGCTTCAATCGGTGCGTCAACACCAGACATCAGTTTAGCTTCTGCTTTTACACCCTTAGGTGCCAAAATGTAACGGCGTTCACCATCTGCGTACAATACCAAAGCAATGTGAGCACTGCGGTTTGGATCATATTCAAGACGTTCTACTTTCGCAGGAATGCCATCTTTATCATTTCGTTTGAAGTCAATCAAACGGTAGTGTTGTTTATGACCACCACCGATGTGACGAACGGTAATTACACCGCGGTTGTTACGACCACCAGACTTCGACTTACTCTCCAACAAAGGAGCGTAAGGCTTGCCTTTGTGCAGGTCAGTGTTTACCACTTTAACAACGTGGCGACGACCAGCAGATGTAGGCTTACATTTTACAATAGCCATTTAAGATAACTCCTCTTACTCTGCGGCACCGGTGAAGTCGATGTCAGAACCTTCAGCTAAGGTGACATACGCTTTCTTCACGTCGTTACGGCGGCCGAAACGTGCTCCGTGACGTTTAGTTTTACCTTTAAGGTTCAAGGTAGTAACGCCTGTCACTTCAACTTCGAATAATTTTTCAACTGCAGCTTTGATTTCTGCTTTAGTTGCGGTGTTCACAACTTTGAATACGATAGTATTATCGGCTTCAGCAGACATAGTGCTCTTTTCAGAGATATGTGGAGCTACTAGTACTTTCAACAAACGTTCTTCGCTGATCATGCTAACCACTCCTCAATTTGTTTCACTGCATCAGCAGTTACCAACACTTTATCAAAAGCAATCAAGCTAACTGGATCAATACCAGCTACATCACGAACGTCTACTTTGTAGAGGTTACGTGCGGCCAAGAATAAGTTTTCATCAATTTCACCAGTCACGATTAATACATCGTTCAAGTCAAATTCTTTCAACTTAGCAACTAATTCTTTAGTTTTAGGCGCTTCAACGCTGAATTTTTCAACCACAATCAAACGTTCTTGACGAACAAGTTCAGACAAGATGCTGCGGATTGCGCCGCGGTACATTTTCTTGTTAACTTTTTGGCTGTGATCTTGAGGCTTAGCTGCGAAGGTTACTCCGCCACTACGCCAAATTGGGCTACGAATTGTACCGGCACGCGCGCGGCCTGTACCTTTCTGACGCCATGGTTTCTTACCACCACCTGATACTTCAGAACGTGTTTTCTGAGCACGAGACCCCTGGCGTGAGCCTGCAGCATATGCAGTCACTACCTGGTGAATCAACGCTTCGTTAAAGTCACGTCCGAAGGTAGTTTCGGAAACTTCAAGAGCGCTTTGGGCGTCTTTCAATACCAATTCCATTACTATCTCCTAACGTTACGCTTTAACAGCAGGTTTAACGATCACGTCACCATTGGTAGCGCCGGGTACAGCACCTTTTACCAAAATTAGGTTACGTTCAACATCAACACGTACGACATCTAGGTTTTGCGTAGTAACACGCTCTGCACCCATATGACCGGCCATCTTCTTGCCCTTAAATACTTTACCTGGGCTTTGGTTTTGACCAATAGAACCAGGAGCACGGTGGCTCAAAGAGTTACCGTGAGTAAAATCTTGAGTTGCAAAGTTCCAGCGTTTAACACCGCCTTGGAACCCTTTACCTTTAGATGTACCAGTAACGTCTACTTTTTTAACTTCATTGAACAAGTCAACTTTCAGCTCACCGCCTACAGCAACTTCTTCACCTTCACCGTCAGCTAGACGGAATTCCCACAGGCCACGACCCGCATCAACACCAGCTTTAGCAAATTGACCTGCTTCTGGTTTGTTCACGCGACTTGCTTTTTTAGCGCCGGTGGTCACTTGCAGAGCACGATAACCGTCGCTTTCCTCAGTGATAACACGAGTAACGCGGTTTGGCTCACATTCGATTACGGTAACTGGAATTGAAACGCCTTCTTCAGTGAAGATGCGAGTCATTCCAACTTTACGACCGATTAGACCAATCATTGTAAAAACCTCTTATTAGTCAGACTTAGGTTTAGCCCAAGCTGATTTGCACATCTACACCAGCAGCAAGGTCAAGGCGCATCAAAGCGTCAACTGTTTTATCAGTTGGCTCAACGATGTCTACAAGACGTTTGTGGGTGCGAATTTCATACTGATCACGCGCGTCTTTATTCACGTGCGGTGATACAAGAATGGTGTAACGCTCTTTACGAGTAGGTAGTGGAATAGGACCACGAACCTGAGCGCCAGTGCGTTTGGCAGTTTCTACGATTTCCGCAGTAGATTGATCGATCAGACGGTGATCAAATGCTTTCAAGCGGATTCGAATTCTTTGGTTCTGCATTACAGAGCTCCAAATTAAAAATTAAAGAACCTAACACACACCAACAACATCCAATTCCAATATTTGGGGATGGTAGTGCGCGCGACGAGTAACGTTTGCTTCCAAATCGGAAGCACTGTTATCAGACAACTTAATTGAGTTATCTGCATGAGCCGTTCGAGAACAACTCAGCCACTAACTTAGTGAGCCGCGCCATTATACTCAGGCAAAGTAAAAAAACAAGCGAAACCACAAATTTTGTGTAAATGCTGAACAATTATTCCAAATCACGATGACGAACCATTAAGCAGCTCGCAAAACCATAGTTTTTACAGGGCTATAATCATTAACTACTAACATAGTTGTGGATCACCATGACCGAAAAATACCGCTTATTGGTACTAAGCAAACAAGATTGGTCCGCTGTATTTGCTGCGCCGACAAGACCTTGGCTGTTTTCTCAATTAGATACGATAAGTGACCCTAAAGCTTTACAAACTTTATTCAACGATCAGCGACTTCGGCTAGTCGTCATTGACTTAGCCTTATTGACCGAGCAAACCAGCCATATTGCTCAATTAGAAGTCTTAATCACTCAGCATAAATCGACTTTTCAAATTTTGCTGTATGCCAATCAGCTCCCGGATGCAAAACAACTATGTCAATGGGTCAATAGTTTTCAGCCACGCGGAATCTTAGGTCCCGAAGTTAATTCGACAACATTGCTGCAAGCTATCGAGCAACATTGGCCTGTCGCAGCGCTAATCACCCCTCAGCAACAATGGCTCGCCAAGCAATTAGCCGCCAAAGTGGCTCAATTTCGGGCCACGTTTTTTGATTACACTGAGCTGAGTGATGAGCAGTTATCCGATAAAGTAATTAGCGCCCTATATACTTTCTTTCAAGATAATGACGAAGATCACCTATGTCGAACTTATAGTGCCAATCATATTCTTACCCAAGAAGGGAAAGCCAATCAATTTCTTTGGTTTATTGCCAAAGGAGAAGTCGTACTTAATAAGCAGCAAGAAGGAAAAGTATTAGAAGTTGCTCGCATGAGAGCGGGTTCCTTAGTCGGCGGAATGTCATTCGTTACTGGTGAACCTGGTTTTACCAGTGGTATCACCTCAATGCAGACCGATGTCATCAAACTCGACCGACCCACCTTTGCCAAAGTGCTAGATTCTAGTAATCAATTACTCCCCCTATTCACCAATTTATTATTGCGGCATTTTAATCGGCGCTTACAAAAAAGTATTCAAACCAAACTAACCTTGCAAAACACCTTGGACTCACTAGATTCTGCCCATGAACAGCTGATCGAAAAAGAAAAGATGGCGGTACTAGGCCAACTAATTTCCGGTGTCGCCCACGAACTTAACAACCCGGTCGCGGCAATCATTAGAGGGAGTGACACGATTGCGACTCAACTCCCGCAAATATTGGAAGGCAACTTAAGCCACTCACAAACAATGCTTGGGCAGCGGCTATTGAAAATGGCTTTAACACTGACGCCAATGTCCACCAGCGATATCCGCCAGCGGAGTAAAAATTGTATCAAGCTGTTTGGCGATGCCATCAATGCTCGTAAAGCAGTGAGTATTGGCTTAGACCACCCAGAAACGCGCCAGCAATATTTAGAATGTCGAGCCAACTGCAGCCATAACGAGCTAATCGGTGCGCTCGAACGCTATCATCAGATCGGTAATTTTCTGCGTAATATTCAAGTTTGCGCGTCTCGAATTTCCGGCCTAGTGAAAGGTCTCAAGCACTATGCAGGTCAAGATCCAGAACAACCCGTCTTAGCCGACTTAAATGAAGGCTTAGCTGAAACCTTAGTTATTTTGGAAAATCGGCTACGTCATTTCGAGGTGGAATGTAACTATGGCCTGTTGCCTATCTATCGTTGTTACCCAATCGCTTTACAACAGGTATGGACAAATTTGATTGCCAACGCACTCGATGCTATGGGCACCAATGGCAAACTATTAATAACAAGCCAATATATTGAAGGCTCACCGCCCCTTATCAAAGTAACCGTTGAAGACAATGGGGATGGAGTGCAGCAAGAACTTATCGACAGAATTTTCGAGTTGAACTTTACCACCAAGCGTGAAGGAAATTTTGGTTTAGGGATCGGCCTTACCGTTTGCCAGCAAATTGTCGGACAACATGATGGCAGGATAGAGGTTGAATCTGAACCCGGACAATTCACTCGATTCATTGTTAGCTTACCACTAAAACCGAATTAAGACTTAAGGAGTCTCACCATGCAGCAACTACTGATTTTATGTGTTGATGATGAACGTGAAGTACTTGACAGTGTACTACACGACATCATGTCTTTAAGTCCACCTTTCGTGATTGATGGTGCTCAAAGTGTCGCCGAAGCACGCGAGGCAATTACCGACTTTGAACAACAGGGGGGCAAGCTTGCGCTGATCTTAGCCGACCATATCATGCCCGACGAACTTGGCATCGACTTTCTCATTGATCTCAACCACACAGCCAATACCGAGGCAGCAAAAAAAATACTATTAACCGGTCAAGCGGGACTTCACGATACCATTGAAGCAATTAATCGTGGAGGGTTGAACTACTACCTAGCCAAGCCATGGACTCAGGAGTTACTACTCAACATCGTCATTGAAAAACTCACCGACTACGTCTTAGAACATTGTGATAATCCGATGCCCTATGCTCAGGTACTCGATGGCGCCAGAATTTTTAGTCATGTTGGGCAACACCGGATGGATATAAAAAATTAGAGTGGTACTAAAGCAGTAATGGATAGCGCTGGCATTGACGAAGCTTAAGCGCTTACCGAGACACACCGATTGTCAGGGTGAAGCAACTGACAACATGCGCAATGCAAACCAAGGGTCTGGCTTAATTTGCCAACAGGTGGCTAACTGGCGTTCATTCACCCGCAAATCATCAGATGCTAAGTCTTATCGATCAGACCTCGGGCTCATACTCAGAACCGTCGAAACCAAGCCCTAAGCAATATCACTTCTATCGCAACAACATTTACCGCGATGGTTCTTTAAACATCTCCATCTGTGATGCATATCTGCTCGATCAAGTACTCGCGAGACTTATTTAATTACAACGCTCACCTGAGCGCTGACCTTGTATTTTACACTCTGTAAGATCTTAGAAACTTTGGTTTGCATTTGTTTACTTAAAGCGTCTGAATTAGGCAGGCGGCTATAGATTTGGTAGTTTTGGAAGAAGACTTATCTCTTAGTACTTGAGAAGCAAGTTGAGATACACTGCTAGATATAACATGTAGCGCTCAGTATTTGGGTTATTTTGCTGGTTTATCAATATAAGGGGGATACCTTGGATTACAAAGAACTAAGAGAGTACCTGCTATCTAAGCCTGAAGCCGAGCTCGATTTGCCATTTGCACCTGATGTTCCTGTCTTCAAGGTAAGGAAGAAAATGTTTGCCTTGGTCGGATGGAAAAATGAATTGATGAGCATCAACCTAAAGTGCCAACCCGAGCAAATTGACGCATTATTGGATATTTATCCTTCGATTACTCGAGGTTATCACATGAATAAGCGCCATTGGATTAGTTTGTACTTTGATGGTGGTGACGCAGAACATGAGGTATTCAGGCTTATTGATAACTCCTATGAGTTAGTTGTCAGAGGGATGAGTAGGAATGTTCAAACCCTGCTCATTGGTTTAGCTGACGAGTAGATTTCCGTGAATCCCCCAAGCAAATCGCTTGACCAACTTGGCCATAAAAATCTCTAATTTGCTAGCTAACCTCACCAATCATTTCCCCAAAAAAAGCCCCATCAACTGATGAGGCTTCTATGCAGTACTCAATATAGACTCAATCTAAGCAACATTTTGCTTATGGATCAGCGTCTTGTTATCAAGGATAAACTCTAAAGCCACTTCATCACAAGCATGCTGACGGGGACAAATATCGCAATCTTTCATCACCTTCTCTGGCAACATGCTCTTCGAAGTGGGGCTAAAGCCAAGCTTCATGAAAAATTCTGGCACTCGAGTTAATACAAATACCTTCTCGATTTCCATTTTCTTGGCTTTTTTCATCAGATGCTGAACCATTGCTCGCCCCTGCCCCGTGCGCTGTGCACTAGGGTTCACCCCTAAAGAGCGGACTTCCGCTAAGCCAGTGTCGTATAAATAAAGTGAAGCACAACCGGTCACCTTACCCGCTTGCTCACTCACCGTAAAATCACCGATTGCCTGCACTAACTCGGGGCGAGGGCGCGGCAGGTTTTCACCCGCTTGCGACCAGTAATTCACCATCTCTTCGATGGTATCTAAATCGGTCATGCGTGCAGAGCGAACGTATAGACCTTTCACATTGCGTTTCGATAAACGAGTTTCAGCTTCAGTTAGCGCATGCTCGACCTGCTCCGGAGCCACGCCACCTAAAGCTTGACGCTTGCCTAAAGTGGACTCAAGAGACAAGTTTGGATAAACATCGTTTTCAATTTCCGGTGCGAGCTCTTTAAATTCGGCTAAGCTCAGCTCTTCTAAAGGCACGCCTTTCTCAATCGCGGTCACCACAGCAATGCCCACAATATGGTGGGCTTCACGGAACGGGATCCCTTTGGCAACCAGATAATCTGCCAGTTCGGTGGCATTAGAGTAACCACCTTTGGCCGCTTCAATGGTGGTTTCTTCGTGCACATCCATATCATCGAGCACCAATTCAGCCATCGCTAAACAGTCACCCCAAGTGTCTAAAGCATCAAATAAACCTTCTTTATCTTCTTGCATGTCTTTGTTATAAGCTAAAGGCAAGGCTTTTAAGGTCATCATGATGCCCGACAGCGAACCGTATACTCGGCCCGCTTTACCACGGATCAGCTCCAAGGCATCTGGATTTTTCTTCTGTGGCATCAGCGATGAGCCAGAAGTCACTTGATCGGATAAATCTAAGAAAGCCGATTCGCCAGAGTTATAGAAAATGAGATCTTCTGCCATCCGCGATAGGTGGATCATACTAATCGAGGCGGTTGAAATCAGTTCCACCACATGGTCACGATCTGAGACCGAATCCAAGCTATTACGGGTTGCCCGGCGAAAACCAAGGTCTTTAGCAATTTGCTGGCGGTCCATCGGATAGGCGGTGCCCGCTAGAGCGCCACAGCCCAGAGGACAAACATCCAAACGACTTAAGGCATCTTGCAGACGCGAATAATCACGCTCAAACATCTCAACATAGGCCATCGCCCAGTGAGAGAAAGTAACCGGTTGGGCACGCTGCAGATGAGTATAACCAGGTAAAACAGTATGCTGTTGTTGACGAGCAAATTTAACCAGCTTTTGTTGCAGCTTATCGAGATGCTCCAACAATTCAATACCTTGGCTTTTACACCAAAGTTTTAAATCGGTGGCCACTTGGTCGTTACGGCTACGTCCAGTGTGCAATTTCTTACCAAGATCACCCACTCGTTGAATTAGTTGGGTTTCAACCCAAGAGTGAATATCTTCGGCATCACTCCCCAAAATCTGTTGTGGGTTTTCGGCGACTTGCTTACCTAACTCCAGTAAAGCCTCTTCCAAACGCGCTTGCTCATCGGCATTCAGAACACCAACACTGAGCAAGGCCTTCGACCATGCAATTGAACCGGTTATATCTTGCTCGGCCAATCGATAATCGAAACGCAACGAGTCATTAAACTGCTTAAATCTGGAATCTGCAGCTTGGCTAAAACGCCCACCCCACAATGCCATTTTACTCTCCATTTATTATTGCAAAGACCTCAGTGCCATTAGCCTCTGAGGTCTAGGTATTTCTTGCTTATACTTCGGCCAAACTTATTTGCTATTTAAAGCGCGGATCCGGCTAGCTAGAGAGTATAAACGAATAAAGCCTTCAGCGTGCTTCTGATCGTAGACTTGATCTTCTCCAAAGGTTGCAAATGCTTCCGAGTACAAACTATTTGGCGAGCGTTTTTGTACAACTTGTGCTTGCCCTTTGTACAACTTCACAACCACTTCGCCATTCACGTCTGCCGCTAAAGACTCCGACGCCGCCAATACAGACTGGCATAAAGGTGTGAACCAACGACCATCGTATACTAAGTGAGCCATTTGTTGGCCGACGGTTTCACGCCAGATGCGCGAGGTTTTATCGTGTACTAACTCTTCAATACCTCGAAGCGCAGCAACAATCACCGTACCACCCGGTGTTTCATAACAACCACGCGACTTCATGCCCACGGTACGGTTCTCAGTAATGTCGATACGACCAACGCCATGAGCAGCAGCAATCTCATTCAGTTTCGAGACCACTTGGTAAGGACTAAGTGCTTCATCGTTGACCGCAACGACTCGGCCTTGTTCAACTTTTAGACTCACATACTCTGGCTGGTTAGGCGCATCAATCGGATCAACCGTTAAGGTCCAAACGCCTTTGCTTGGCTCGTTCCATGGGTCTTCCAGCTCACCACCCTCGTGAGAAATATGCCAGGCATTGGCATCACGGCTATAAATTTTTGTCGCTGAAGCAGTGGTTGCGATATTTCTTTCGGCAAGATATTCAAGCAAATCTTCACGACTTTCCATGCTCCATTCGCGCCACGGTGCAATCACCGTTAAATCAGGCGCTAAAGCAGCAAAACAGCTTTCGAAACGAATTTGGTCGTTGCCTTTACCCGTACAGCCATGACAGACCGCATCGGCACCAACTTTACGAGCGACTTCTACTTGTGCTTTGGCAATAATTGGCCGAGCCATAGAAGTACCAAGTAAATAAGTTCCTTCGTACACGGCCCCCGTGGCAATCGTTGGATAAATATAGTCAGCAACAAACTCTTCTTTAAGATCAATGATGTGACACTCAGAAGCACCAGAGGCTAAGGCTTTTTCTTCTAAGCCGATGAGTTCTTCCTCACCTTGGCCTACATCAGCACAAAAAGCGACGATCTCACAATTATTATAGGTTTCTTTCAACCAAGGAATAATGGCTGAAGTATCCAAACCGCCAGAGTAGGCTAAAACAACTTTTTTAATATCGGTCATGTTGAGGTATTCCTTGTTCTGTCCAGCAATTATTGCTGAAAATCCACTAATTTAATAAAGAAACTAAGACTGCGTTTTGCGCGTGCATCCGGTTTTCAGCCTGATCGAAAATCAGCGACTGAGGACCATCCATAATCTCGGAGGTGATTTCCAATTCACGATGTGCTGGTTGGCAATGCAATACATGCTTAATACCACAATTTTGCATTAACTGGCGATTAATTTGATAAGCCATAAAACGATCTTTGACTGACTGTAACGGCGTATCATCCCCCATCGACACCCAAGTATCGCCATAAACCACATCATAGCCCTTGATATCATCAAGCTTATCGGTCACCACGATTTTACCACCATGAGCCTTGGCTAATTGGCGTGCCGTTTGTACAATTTGAGCGTCGGGACTAGAACCCAAGGGACAAACCGCGGCCACTTCCATCCCCAAAATAGCACCACCCAGTAACAACGAGTGAGTGACATTATTGCCATCGCCCAAGTAAGCTAACTTCACTTTACTCAAGTCCGTATAGTGTTCACTAATCGTTAAAAAATCGGCGAGCCCTTGGCAGGGATGGTACAGGTCACACAAAGAGTTAACGATGGGTACCGAGGAATGAGCTCGCAAGGTTTGCAAGGTTTGGTGTGAGAATACTCGTGCTACGATGGCATCGGCCCAACGGGTAATATTTGAAGCGAAGTCTTTAACACTTTCACGCTCACCCATGGCGCCATTTTGCTGGTCGAGGTAAACCGCATGTCCACCAAGGCGATTAATCCCAATATCGAAGGTCACACGAGTACGCAAAGAAGGTTTTTCAAACAGGGTGACCACACTTTTTCCAGCAAGGCTTTGCGCATAATCGGTCGGCGTTTTTTTAATTTTTGCGGCCAACTCGAGTAGACCTAAAATCTGCTCTTGACTTAGCTCCTGCAAGCTCAGTAGGTGTTTCATATCGCTCATCATCTATCCTTAAATTTGTACCTGAGTCCCGACTGACTCACCGTTATATAATTGACCCGCGAGCAAACTTGCTAATTGCTCAGCATCTTTCCAAGAAGCCAAAGCAACTGGTGCTTGTAAAAAGGCTGCCGCATCAAGCGCCGCTTTAACCTTGACCGTCATGCCGTCGGTAATCACCCCATCGTCAATCAACTGTTGCGCCAATTGACCGTCAAGCTTAGCAATTAACTGCTTATTTTGGTCTAATACACCTGCAACATCAGACAATAACACCAACTGCCCTTGAAGTAATTGACACACCGCTAAGGCCGCTTGATCTGCATTGACATTATATAATTCACCATCACTTCCAATCCCTATCGAACTAATCACAGGGACATGGCCCAGCTCAATTAAACTGTTCAGTAACGCCGGGTTCGCAGCTGAGGCTTCGCCTACATGCCCTAAACGCGGATCCATTGCTGTCACCCGACAAGAGCCTGCATCACTTAAACACAAACCAACCGCTGACAGTCCAGACTTCAGTGCTCGCGCTAATAGCAATTTATTACTAGTACCCGCTAAAGCACCCACCACATAGGGGATTTGCTCTTTAGGCGTAATCCGCAAACCATCAAGTTTTTCTGAGACAAAGCCGGTTTTCGCCAATACGTCTTCGACAACTACGCCACCACCGTGTACTAAAACAATAGGCTGAGAAACTGCCTCTAAAGCGGCAAATAAATTATCTAAGGCGTGGGAATTATTCAATACCGCACCACCTAATTTAATCACTAAAGTTTTCATACAGAACCTTAAACTAATGCCGTTGTGGCGGCAAAGCCATTGCGAATATTGAGGCACTGAATAGCCTGACTAGCGGCCCCCTTCAACAAGTTATCTTCCGCAGAAACCACAATCAGATCATCGCCCTGCTGTTGCCAAGCCAAATCGATAAATGGCGTATATTCTACTTTAGTAATCGATGGCCATTCGTCTGCTAATAAACGCACAATTTGTTGCCCCGCATAAGCTTGTTGATAAGCTTCATTCACCTGCTCTGGTGTAGTTCCCGGTTTTAAAATGACATTAATCGTCGCTAAGATACCGCGCTTAAAATTGCCAAGATGTGGCGTGAAGATCACCGGATGACCGAGATGCGTGGCGATTTCCGGTTGGTGACGATGCTTAAATACACCATAAGGACTTAGGCTCACCTCGCAGAAGCTACTATTTAAAGACGCTTTGCGCCCAGCGCCACTCACACCACTGGTTGCGTTAATTACCGCTTTACTATTATCAGCAATCAAACCCGCCGCCGCCAAAGGTTTTAAGGCCGTTAAAGAAGCCGTAGGATAACACCCCGCCACCGCGACTAAATCAGTTTGTTTAATCTGCTCGGCATTCCATTCAGCTAAACCATAGACCGCTTTATCCAGTAATTCGGGATATTGGTGAGTAAAACCATAGTAGGTTTCATAAAACTCGGCATCTTGCACCCGAAAAGCACCCGAGAGATCAAATACCTGACAACCAGCAGCTAAAAAGGCCGGCGCCAAATCATGACTAACTTCATGTGCGGTTGCCAACAACACAATGTCAACATTGGCAAAAGTACTGGCGATATCAGCCACAATTAGAGGCTGAACTGGTGCATCAACAATACCGCGTAATCGACCATGTAAACTGGATAAAGACTTACCCGCATCGAGACTTCGCTCGGAGACAAATAAGCCTGCAAGTTGTAACTGCGGATGGCGACTCACATAGCCTGCCAACTCCGCTCCGGTATAACCACTCGCTCCAATAATCGCAGCCTGTAACATCGTGTCTTCGTTCCCTTCACATTGGTAATATTTTCATTTGTGACAAAGCTTAGCGCCGCTGACAAGTTTAATAAAAAATCATTATTTTAAACAAGCTAAACCAAGCTATGCTTCAATTATTGCGGAGCATACCACAAGTAATTCGTTATGCAATAATAATGCATTTTTATTTATTGTAATGTTTGTAAAAAATACTAAAATCGTGGCTAATCCTCTAAATTTACCGATGACCATGAGATACACAATAGGCCTGAGCGCTTGATCCACCTCAAAGGAACTCAGGTTACCTGTAATTTTATTACAGGTGCTTTGACTATAAGCGCAGTCTTAGGTATGTTTTTGGGCTAGGAATAGGGTAATTTAGTAAATTAATTTCAATAATCGCTAGCATACGCCAACAGTAAAGGAAAAAGAATGAGCCAGAATTTGCCTCAGGAAACCAATGCGTCATTACGAGGAAATGTAAATTTACTCGGACAGCTACTTGGTAATACGATCAAAAGCCATATGGGCGAGGCTTTCCTCGAGAAAGTAGAAACGATCCGTCAGCTAGCAAAAGCGTCACGCAGCAATGATGAACAAGCGCGTGAGCAGCTATTAGAACTATTACGAAATTTAAGCGACGATGAGTTATTACCTGTAACTCGCGCCTTTAGCCAATTTTTAAATCTGGCTAATATCGCTGAACAATTCCATACCATTTCTCGCAATTGTGAAGGCAGTACCTGCACCACCGATCCCATCGATTTGGTATTTCAAAAATTAAAACAAGAGCAACTTAGCGAAGCAGAAATTCATCACGCAGTTGCCCAACTCAATATCGAATTAGTCTTAACGGCCCACCCCACCGAAGTGACTCGCCGAACACTAATCAATAAATACGTGAGTATTAATGATTGTCTCGACTGGTTAGAATTAGACTTACCGCAACGAGAGCGGGATAATTTGATGGGTCGCCTAGAGCAACTGATTAATCAAGCTTGGCACACCGACGAAATCCGTAAGCTACGCCCAACCCCAGTTGACGAAGCCAAATGGGGCTTTGCCGTAATTGAAAACTCATTGTGGCATGCTGTTCCTGAATTTGTTCGACAATTAGATAAGAAACTCAGTAATCACTTCGACATGCGTCTTGCTTTAGATAGCGCTCCTGTGGTGTTTTCATCATGGATGGGCGGAGACCGAGATGGTAACCCCTTTGTCACCGCAAAAGTGACTGAAGAAGTATTACTTTCAAGCCGTTGGGTCGCTGTAGATTTATACCTGAAGGAAATTCAGAAGCTAGTCAGTGAATTGTCGATGAGCGATGCAAATCAAGCCTTGCTTGAGCAAACTGGCACTCAGAGCGAACCTTATCGTGCGCTACTTAAAGTATTGCGCAGTGAACTACAAGAAACCCACGACTACCTTACCGCGAAGTTGAAAGGTCAGTATACAGAAGCCCGCGACATCGTGGTGAATACCGAACAGCTGCGGGAACCGCTCGAGCTATGTTACTACTCACTACAAGATTGTGGCATGAGCATCATCGCCGATGGGACTCTACTCGACCTATTACGTCGTATCGCCTGCTTTGGCATCAACTTATTGCGCTTGGATATTCGCCAAGACAGTGGTCGTCACGAAGAAGTTTTTTCAGAACTGAGTCGTTATTTGGGCTTGGGCGATTATGCGCATTGGAATGAAACCGACAAACAACACTTTTTATTACAAGAGTTAAACTCCAAGCGGCCATTGTTCCCACGAAATTGGGAACCCAGTGAGTCGGTGCAAGAAGTGCTGGATACCTGTGCCATCATCGCCAAACAAGAGCGTGAAGCCTTAGGTATATACATTATTTCTATGGCTAGTGAGCCCTCCGATGTATTAGCCGTACAGCTGCTATTACAAGAAGCTGGTTGCCCATTCCGCCTACCTGTCGCTCCATTATTTGAAACATTGGATGATTTAAATAATGCGCCAGCAACCATGAGCAAACTGTTGTCCGTCGATTGGTATCGCGGTTATATCTCGGGCCAACAACATGTGATGATTGGTTATTCCGACTCAGCGAAAGATGCTGGGGTGCTGGCAGCCTCTTGGGCTCAATATCGCGCTCAAGAAGCATTAGTCTCCATTTGCGAAGGTCACGGTGTCAATCTGACCTTATTCCATGGTCGTGGTGGTACTATTGGTCGTGGTGGTGCTCCAGCCCATGCAGCACTGCTATCCCAACCACCAGGATCTTTAAAAGGTGGGCTTAGAGTGACCGAACAAGGCGAAATGATCCGCTTTAAGTTTGGTTTACCTAAAGTCGCTTTAGATAGCTTGAACCTCTATGCCAGTGCTGTTCTAGAGGCAAACTTAGTCCCACCAATGGAGCCGAAAGACGAATGGCGATTAGTGATGGATCAAATTGCCGAAACCTCTTGTGACAATTATCGTGGCGTGGTCTGGGGAGAAGAAGATTTTGTTGCTTATTTCCGTTCAGCGACTCCTGAACAAGAGTTAGCCAAGCTTCCCTTAGGGAGCCGTCCAGCGAAACGTCGTCAAGATGGCGGCGTAGAAAGCTTACGGGCGATTCCATGGATTTTCTCTTGGAGTCAGAATCGACTATTGTTACCCGCTTGGCTAGGCAGTGGCGCCGCATTTAATCAGCTGATTGAGCAAGGTAAAGCCGAGCTACTACAAGAAATGCGTGAATGGCCCTTCTTCGAAAATCGTTTAGCAATGTTAGAGATGGTATTCATGAAAGCGGATACTTGGCTATCACAGGTTTACGATGACCGTTTAGTAGAACCAGAACTCAAAGGTCTAGGAGTAAAACTACGCGCTCAGTTGGATTCAGCAAAAGCGGCTATCTTATCGCTATCACCTGAACATCGCTTATTAGCCAACCAAGCCTGGGTAGTGGAGTCAATTAACTTACGTAACCCCTATATCGATCCCTTACATGTGCTGCAGGTCGAGCTCTTAAACCGCTCGCGAGCTAGCGAGCAGCTCTGTCCGGTGGTCGATCAAGCACTCATGGTCAGCATTGCTGGTATTGCCGCAGGTATGCGTAATACTGGTTAAGTCACTTCACAAAACAAACCTCGCACTTGCTGCGGGGTTTGTTTTATTGACGAAGCTGATGAGCCACCAGCTCAGCGCTTGGTTTGATGAACGAGTGATACACCGCTAACATCGTCGTTCGGAACCGAGATAATTGAGAGTGAAGCGGTAATCATGGTGGGGAATAGGAAAACTCTCGGGTTCTCTTTGGCATTTGTCACTCAATGCCCAATTTCAACCACTTAGCGTCACCGAGCGGACGATGTTTATCCGCACCATGGCAATTGATAGTTAGGATGTCATCAATGCAAAAGTTCTCCGGCTGGTTATTCCTCGGATTCTTACTGCTTTATTTACTTTCAGCCTTTGGTCAAATTGGCCTGTTCTTCCCCACGCTACTTGCCTGGTTCGCCGTCGCAGTGTATTGGCCGCAACTGAATCGCCCGATCCAATTGCAAGCCGCCACGTTATTTGCCTTAGGTCTGGGGTTATTGGCGGTTGCTGCGAGTCAAGGTACTCTGTTAAGCCTAAAGGATGTGTTGTCGGCCAATCTCCCGCTGTTAGCCATGTTTAGTGCGGTGTCTTTTTTAGCGCTCACCAATAAAACCGACAATCAAACACCATTACCCAAAGGAACCGCGAGTATTTTATCTAGCGCGCTTGGCATTAACCTTTTAGGTGCGATCATCAATCTTTCGATCGTGTTTATCGCCGGAGATCGTCTCTCAGAAAAGAGCCCCTTAAGTGATGCGCAGCAAAAAGTGCTCACCCGCAGTTTTTGCGCTGCCGCATGGTGGTCTCCCTTCTTCATCGCAACCGCGGTCTCGATCACTTATGTGCCGGGTCTGCAGTGGAGTGATACCTTGTTACCCGGTCTGGTGATGTCATTGATTGCTCTCGGCTTCACGAGTACAGAAGTATATTTAAAACACCGAGATAACTTCGAAGGCTACCCAATCAAACCGGATAGCTTAATGATCCCGCTCTGCTTAGCGCTATTGGTAATTGGCTTGCACTTTGGTTTACCAGACTTAAGCATTATTTTAATCATCACCTGTCTTGCTCCTTTAGCAGCACTCGCCTTTAATCAAGGTACATCGCGCACTAGCGTTCGTCAGTTCATTAATCACAAACTGCCCAATGTCGGCGGTCAGTTTCTGCTGTTTCTTGCTGCAGGGGTATTTTCGGCAGGCATCAAAGGGATCCTGTTAGCCTATCCAGACACAATCAACCTCGCAAATTTTAGCTTTACAACCCCCGTATTTGCGACAGTATTGGCGCTGATGATTATTGCTGGCATCCTCGGTATTCATCCGGTGATTAGCATTTCGCTGGCCAGTCCCTTATTACTGCCGTTGGAGCCAAGCCCCAGCCAACTGGGTTTTTTGTTCCTAAGCTCTTGGGCCATTTCAACTGGTAGCAGCCCTCTATCGGGAGTGGGCCTCACCATGACCGGCCGTTATCATTGTTCGAGCCGGCGAATTTTGCAAAATAATTGGTACTATGCATTGGTGATGTGGTTACTCAGCGTGGCGATGAGCACCCTATTATAAATACAGTCAGCATTATTTCTCCGAGCGGGATGATAAAGGTCTGATGATTCTCCATGCCCCTCAGCCCATTTAACAACCACCCATACGGAAAGTTTGGTCAAGCTCAAGTAGTCTGCTCGCGCCGCTGGGGACTGCTGTTGGTAGCCGCTAGACTAACAAGCCACCGTCTGAAGCTCGGGCCTGACCCCCAAAGTATGACAAATCGCATAAGAAAGTTCGGAGCGATTGAGGGTATAAAAGTGGAAATCCTTGACCCCTTCACGCGACAAGACTTTCACCATTTCGATAGCCACGCTCGCCCCCACCAGATTACGAGTCATCTGATCATGCTCTAAACCTGCAAACTGTTTATGTAACCACTGTGGCACCTTCACGTTGGCAAAAGAAGCAAACTTCTTCAAAGTATTATAATTAGAGACAGGTAAAATTCCCGGGACAATTTCGCCCTCAATACCTATCGCTGCACAACGGTCACGAAAGCGCAAATAACTTTCAACATCAAAGAAAAATTGCGTAATAGCCCGATTAGCACCCGCATCCATTTTTCGCTTTAAAGCTAACAAGTCTGCCTGCGCACTCTTTGCCTCAGGATGCATTTCAGGATAAGCCGCTACCGAAATATCAAACTCAGCCTCTTCCCTCAATAAACTGACCAGGTCACTCGCATACATCTCGGGTTTGGCCGCTCCGACCGGTAAATCACCGCGCAGCGCAACAATATCCCGGATCCCACTTTGCCAATAATCGCGAGCAATTTGCCGTAATTCTTCAGGGGTAGAATCAACACAGGTAAGATGAGGCGCGGCAGCTAAACCAGTTCTGTCTTTAATCGCCTTAATCACCTTATGGGTGCGATCACGAGTCCCTGAATTCGCGCCATAAGTGACCGAGACAAACTTCGGTTTTAGAGTGTGCAAACGCTCGATAGAAGCCCAAAGCGTTTGCTCCATGGTTTCGGTGGTTGGCGGGAAAAACTCAAAAGACACGTTAATATCACGATTAAGTTCGCTTAAGCTTTGATTGAGTGATTCAATTTGTTGTGCGTGATGAAATCCCATTAACCTTCTCCATAAAAGACATTTAGACGTCTATACCGCTAAATATGAAGAAAAGTTTCTATATAGTCAATCAGCTCATGTTATTACTTGCTTTAAATGAAAATAATTCAACATCAGCAAATTAGGCTCAGTGCTCAAGATCCATCCTCGTACTCTTCAAATGCTTGATATTGAATCGCCGTCACCCACCATTCCTTGATGCCTGCAGGAGTATTCACAAATACATCGTCATCCACTTGTTTGCCAATTAAAGCACGCGCCATCGGTGAATCGATGGTGATATAACCCAGCTTTGGATCAATCTCGTCAGTGCCAACAATTCGATAACGTACCTTATCCCCATCCTCATTTTCTAAGGCGACCCAAGCCCCAAAATAGACCTTGCCGTTTTGTTGCGGAGAATGATCAATAATTTGCAGTACATCTAAACGTTTATTTAGGAAACGCAAACGAGAGTCGATACGGCGTAACTCTCGCTTCCCTTCTTTATATTCAGCATTCTCCGAGCGGTCACCCAAGGCGGCGGCCTCAGAGACGGCTTGAGTCACCTCCGGACGTTTTATCTTCCACAAGTATTTCAACTCTTGGTCGAGTTTATGCCAACCGGCACGAGTTATTAAATTACTTTTCATAACATCCAGGCCTCTAAGCGCAGTTTGTCTTTGGTGATTAAATTTATAGCTGTTGGTTATTGATTTAGACTGAAAGCCGATCGAATGCGCGCCCTATAAATCAAGCACCGAACTTGCTAGGCGGTTCGACCTTGCGAGCAGAGCTTATGCCAATTACTAGCCGAGACCAATTTATACTTGAAGCAAAAACAGAACGCCATATGATAGTGGCCATTATCTGCCGCCTTGCGGCTCTCTCAATGTAAGCAAGCATATGTCAACACTAGAACAACAAATTGCCGCCGATATTCAGGCGAAGCCAGCGCAGGTCAGTGCTGCGATTCAATTACTAGACGAAGGCTCCACCGTTCCTTTCATTGCCCGCTACCGAAAAGAAGCCACCGGAGGTTTAGACGATGGTCAACTGCGATTATTGGAACAGCGTTTAACTTACCTGCGCGACTTGCAACAACGACGCAGCAGCATTCTAAAATCGATTCATGAACAAGAAAAACTGACCCCGCAACTCGAACAGCTAATTATGAGAGCCAACACCAAAACTGAGCTCGAAGATCTTTATCTGCCTTACAAGCCAAAGCGCCGAACCAAAGGACAAATTGCCATTGAAGCGGGTTTAGAGCCACTGGCAGAGCAACTATTAGCTCAACCCGATACCGCCCCCGAGCAACTTGCCACGGCCTACTTCAATCCACAAGCAGGCTTCCACGACAGTAAAACCGTCCTCGATGGTGCCAAGTTTATTCTCATGGAACGTTTTGCCGTTCAAGCACCACTGCTTGCATCACTCCGCCAATTATTACAAGCACAAGGCTTAGTGAGTACAACGGTCATTGAAGGACAGCAGCAAACAGGCCAAAAATTCCAAGACTACTTCGATTACCAAGAAGCGCTCAGTAAAGTTCCTTCCCACCGCGCCTTAGCGATTTTACGCGGCCGCAACGAAGGCATCTTGATGCTTAATCTGGTTATAGCTCAGCAAGATCAGCAGCAGAGTCACCCAGCAGAGCAGCTCATCCGAGATTACTTTCAGCTTGCGCCTAAAGGCTACGCCAGTGACACTTGGCTGAATACAGTGGTGCAATGGACTTGGCGAGTCAAGCTTAAGCTCCAGTTAGAAACTGAATTACTCAACCAGCTTCGAGAACGCGCCGAAGAAGAAGCCATTAGTGTCTTTTCCCGTAATCTCAATGATTTATTAATGGCGGCGCCAGCAGGCCCCAAAGCAACCCTCGGTCTCGACCCAGGGTTGCGCACTGGTGTAAAGGTTGCAGTTGTGGATGCCACTGGCAAATTACTCGCTTACGACACCATCTATCCCCATGCGCCACGCAATCAATGGCAGCAATCTTTAAATACTCTCGCCAAGCTAGTCCAACAACATCAAGTTAAATTACTGAGCATCGGCAACGGTACCGCCTCCCGAGAAACCGATAAACTTGCCGCCGATTTGCTCAAGATGCTTCCTAAACAGAATTTGCAAAAAGTCATGGTGAGCGAAGCTGGTGCCTCGGTGTATTCGGCCTCAGAATTGGCTGCTCACGAATTCCCCGACTTAGATGTATCAATCCGTGGAGCGGTGTCCATTGCTCGCCGTCTACAAGATCCATTAGCCGAGCTGGTAAAAATCGAACCGAAGGCCATCGGGGTAGGCCAATACCAACATGACGTGAGCCAAAGTAAACTGTCACACCAGCTCGAAACCGTGGTGGAAGATTGTGTGAATGCGGTCGGAGTCGACATCAATATGGCTTCGGCTCCACTACTGAGTTTTGTCGCCGGGCTTAACCCGACGATTGCACACAACATTGTTAGTTATCGCGATGAACATGGTGCCTTTCAGTCACGTAAACAAATTAAAAAGGTCGCCCGCTTAGGTCCTAAAGCCTTTGAACAAGCCGCTGGTTTCTTAAGGATCCCTCAAGCTGCCAACGCTCTGGATAGCTCAGCAGTGCATCCCGAGGCTTACCCTCTAGTCGAGGCCATCGCGAATCATAGTCAATGCCAAGTGAGTCAGCTGATTGCCAATTCCGAGCGCTTGGCTAAACTCGACCCCAAGCAATTTACCAATCAACAATTTGGTTTACCCACGGTAACCGATATCATCGCTGAATTGAACAAACCAGGTCGAGACCCTCGTCCAGAGTTTGCGACCGCCAATTTTAAAGAAGGCATCGATAACATTAGCGATCTGAAACCAGCGATGCAACTCGAAGGGGTTGTGACCAATGTCACCAATTTTGGTGCCTTTGTTGATATCGGAGTTCACCAAGATGGCTTGGTCCACATTTCTTGCTTGGCCGATCACTTTGTCAAAGATCCTCATCAAGTGGTGAAGGCGGGCGATATCGTGAAAGTTAAAGTGCTAGAAGTCGAGGTTCAACGCAAACGAATCGCTTTAAGCATGCGCTTAGATGATGAGGTGCACAGCGGCCCTAAATCTGCAGACCGCTCTGATAAAAAACCAGCCTACAAGGCTCGCCCAGCGAAAAATACCAAGCCAAGCACGACGCCAGTGAATAGTGCCTTTGCCGATGCTTTTGCTAAAGCTAAAAAATAACGGGTAACAAATGGGGCTGCATCTTCACTCAAAGACTCGGCCCCTTCCTCGAATATAGAACCCAGCAAATTAGGCTGAGTCCAAATCAGCAACATCAACCAATACCAGTTTTATCCCCGCTTAAATGGGCCTCCAATCGCAGCCGATGCCTGAGTTGAAAGTTGCTTTAAGAGATTCACAACTTAGCTGTCGAATAGTCCTTGATAGCTATTCGACCCACAAGGCTAGTGCCTCAGTTAAGACTGAATAAGTAGACCATCAAATAATCGACTCGATAAAACCTACAGCAATGAGCAGAGACTTGTTTCGCTTAATTGGAGTGTAATTTGATGAACTGGTAACGACAGCGTCTACCACTGACAGAAGAGCTTTGAAATAGTTAAGCCATTAAACTGAGTTGTGCGCTCTGCCTAAAATGACTGACACTGGCATAGCGCTGCTGAATCTGCTGATTTCTCTGAGCCATTTGTGCGGCAATATCAGGATAACGTTGTTGTAAATCTTTCGCTTGTTGCTGCTGAAGTTGCTGATAATCGCTCGGTGCAGCTACATCATTGACTGCCGATTCAAAAGCAGATTCTTGCTCATCGGAAGCCAACAAGCCTGGCATCTGAGTTTGGCTAAGCTGTGCTTGAGCCGCTGCCGCTTTTTGTTGTGCCTGCGCAGCAACCTGACGATCTTGTGCTGAGGGCTCGGCTGGCGCTAACGCAGCACGTTGCACTTGATCCATCTTTGCGATAGTCGCCTGAGGATCGCCAGCGACTTCACTGGTATCAATAGATACCTCTCCGCCAACCGCATACTGCTTACCGTCGGCACCGCGTTCAAGCTCAAAATTAGCACCACTGGTGTATTGTCCACCAACCGCTTGATGCTGAGATTCATGTAAACGAACTTCACGATCACGCGCGACGAGCTCATCCAGCGCCTTCTGTTCACTTTCACTAAATTGATTTTGGTTGGTTTGCTTGCTGCTGGCTTGATCTCCACCAGATTTTTGCTCTGACTGCTGCTGTGAGTCTTGTTGTTCTTGCTGTTGCTGCTGTTCACGACCTTGCGCATCACGCTCTGTCACTTTAGTGAATTGCTGCTCTTGAACACTGGGGTACTGCACCGGAAGCGAAGGTTTGCCGCGGTCCTTCTCGGCCCCTACCTCTGGCTCTTTCGCAAAGCTGCCAACCTCTTTAGGCTGAGCAATCACTTCACGCCGCATATTATCCCGTTTGGCTGAATCGGTCGGCGGACTCAGCGTATTAGGAAAAACATTGGGAAGGCTCACGCTAATGTTCATGTTAAGCCTCAATATCCAAGATTGAGCCGAGCATTTTTGATTCGGTATCAATCACTTTGGCACCCGCCTTAACGTATAACTCAGCCTGATTCAAACTCACCACAGCATCTACAACTTCATTCTGTCGTGGCTCACGCCCCGCGGCGACCTCAGCGAGGGATTGAGCACTTTGGCTAACTTGTTGATTAGCATTGGCAATAATTTGAAAGCCATTGCTCGCAGCACCAATCTGCATTTCCCCCTCCCAATATTTGCCAAAACTTAAGCGATCACTAAACAAATTGTAGCAAACTGCTCACTTTTAAACCACTAATGACCGGGAAAAGTCGATCAGGCGCTCAGCAAATAACTGCTTCTCTGAAATAAAAGGAGCGTGTGAAGAGCTCGCAAAGCAATATTGCTGTGCGTCGAGATTCAGCTGCGCATGCTCGGCGATAGCAGCCTTTGGCACCAGCGAGTCATTACGACCATACAGTTGTAACCACGGCAAATCGATTTGACTCACTTGGGGACGCAAATCTTCACTTTGTAACAAACTCAAGCCCTGCCTCAAAGCGTCTAAGCAAGGCAAAGGTCGCTCTGCTAACAAATGACGCAGTTGTTTAATATCCTGCTTCGCATGAGGACTTCCCATTGCTTGAATTGCCAGAAATTGCTGCAGGGTTTTGACAAAATCGAGTTCTAAGCCCTGAGCAAACCCTTGTAGCACTTTACTTGGGATCCCGGGCCAATCATCCTGTGCGACAAAATGTGCGGAGCTAGCCACACTCACTAATGACGATAAACGCTCTGGAAAACTTAAGGCAGCTTGCATCGCCACTAAGCCGCCCAAAGACCACCCCAACCAAATAGACTGCTCCGGCACCTGCTCAGCAACAGCCTCAGCTATGTTTTGTAAGCTTAACTGTGGCAAAGCGGTCGAATAACCAAAACCAGGTAAATCCACCATATATAAACAAAAATGGGGACTGAGCAGTTCGCTTAGCGGCTGCCAAACCGCACTATTCAAGCCCCACCCGTGAAGTAATACTAAAGCAGGCCCTGCTCCTTGACTCTCACAATACAACTGACTCATCTACACTTACTTATTGATCATTAGGAAAGAATGAATGTTATCGAGTTTCGCAGCCACTTTAAACCGAACTCTCAAGCAATCCAGCCAATGTGACTTTTGCTTACAAAGCAAAGCAGTCAACTTGGCATGCTGTGAGCATTGTGCCCGCTTATTACTCGGCCAAGCGCATCCCCGTTGTGAACGCTGTTTCTTGGCCCTCGCAGAACCCGGAATATGCGGTGAGTGCCAACAACAAGAACTCTATTTTGATCATATATTTTGTCTCGGCGATTACCAGTGGCCCTTAAGCCCAGTGATAAAAACTTATAAATATGCCAAACAAGCTCATCTAGCCAAACCCTTAAGTCAGCTACTTTGGCAGCAAATCGAACGCCAGCCCATGGCCCGACCCGATGCACTATGTTCGGTCCCCATGCATTGGCTGAAACGCTGGCGACGCGGCTTTAACCAAAGTGAATTACTCTGTCAGCAAGTCGCAGCGCTATCGGGCCTCCCCTATCAAACCGTGCTAAGCCGCCCACACGCAGGAAGCAATCAAGCCACCCTGAATCGCACCCAACGCCAGCGTTCATTGACAAGTAGTTTTAGCTGCAAAATCAGAAATATACAGCCCCACTGGGCGTTGATTGATGATGTTGTCACGACAGGGAGTACCGCTAATGTACTGGCTAAGTTACTTAAACAAGCTGGCGCTCAACAAGTAGATATTTGGGCACTGGCGCGCACCCCGAAGCCCAACTCATCCAGCCAAGCATAAGCTAAGTCACAGACTATTCTTGCTAACCTTCATGATAAAATTTACCCTAGTTACTATCGTCAGAATTGAAAAACCATCGCTAGCCATCAATAGACCCTAGTCGTGCGAATAAAAAAGCCGTACAATATAACCTAGCAATTTACTCAGGTATCGAGGAAGCAGATGGTATCGATCTCAGAAACAGCACAACAACATTTTGTTAAGCTGCTAGAACAACAGCCTGAAGGCACTAACATCCGTGTATTCGTCGTCAACCCCGGCACGCCTAGCGCCGAATGTGGTGTATCTTACTGCCCACCAGAGTCAGTTGAAGATGATGATGTGCAACTCCCCTTTAACGGCTTTAACGCAATGGTAGACACCGCCAGTGCACCCTTTTTGGAAGATGCCGAAATTGATTTTGTGACAGACAAAGTAGGCTCTCAGCTCACACTAAAAGCACCGAATGCAAAAATGCGTAAAGTGGATGATGACGCATCATTGATTGAGCGTGTTGAATACGTCATTGAAACGCAAGTGAATCCAAATCTTGCCTCACATGGCGGAAAAGTAAGCATTATTGAACTCACCGAAGAAGGCGTGGTGATCTTACAATTTGGTGGGGGCTGTAATGGTTGTAGCATGGTTGATGTTACGCTCAAAGAAGGGATCGAAAAACAGTTACTTGAAGCCTTCCCCGGCGAACTCACGGGAGTGAAAGATGTCACCGAGCACCAAGCGGGTGAGCATTCTTATTATTAGTGCGCGAACAAAAAAGCCTACGCTAGCGTAGGCTTTTTTAACTCTGGTAGCACTCACTATTCTTCTCGCTGATCGCGAGCCAGTAAATCAATGGCCGCTTGTTGGGCTGATTTCGCTTGATACAAGACCTGATAAACTTGCTCAACAATCGGCATTTCTACGCCCATACGTTGTGCCAGCATATAGACTTCTTTAGTATTGCGATAACCCTCAACCACTTGACCAATTTCAGTTTCGGCTTGCGCAAATGATTTCCCCTGACCTAAGGCTAAACCAAAGCGACGATTACGACTTTGATTGTCGGTACAGGTCAGAACTAAATCACCAAGCCCAGCCATTCCCTTAAAGGTTTCCGGATCCGCGCCTAAGGCTTTCCCCAAGCGAGCCATTTCACGTAAACCCCGAGTAATCAGTGCTGTACGCGCATTTGCACCAAAACCCAATCCATCTGCCAGACCCGCACCAATGGCAATCACATTCTTCACTGCGCCGCCAAGCTGTACCCCAACAATATCGTTATTGGTATATACCCTAAAGCTACGCTCACAATGCATGACCTTCGCTAAGTAACGAACAAAATCAGCATCTGAAGAAGATGCTGAAATGGCGGTCGGTAAACCGGCAGCTAACTCTTTGGCAAAAGTAGGTCCCGAAATTACAGCAATTGAACGCTGTTCTCCCAGAACTTCCATTGCAACTTCAGAGAGCAAATGACCAGTATTTGCCTCGAGCCCCTTAGTCGCCCAAGCAACCCGCGAATCTTGGTTCAGCATCGGTTTAATTTGCCGCATCACATCGGCAAACGCAAAGCTTGGTACCACCACTAACAAGTTATCGCTTTGAGCGACAGCTGTAGCCAAATCGGCCTCTAACTCCAAGCTATCGGGAAAACGGACACCGGGTAGAAAGTCTCGATTCTCTCGATCGGCACTTAAGGCCGCTACGTGCTCAGGCTCATGACCCCATAACACCGTACGTTGTCCATTGCGCGCAATGGCGATAGCTAATGCAGTCCCATAGGAACCTGCACCCAATACGGTCATGGTGGCTTTCATAGTGCTCATTAAGCGTCTGCTGTCGCCGCTTGTTGTTGTTCTGCTTGCTGTTGCACATAGTTAGCAAACAACGCATCAAAGTTAACTGGTGCTAGGTTGATTTGTGGGAATGAACCGCGGTTCACTAGGTTCGATACGGTTTCACGTGCATAAGGGAACAAAATGTTTGGACAGTAGGCATTAATCGCGTGCGCCAATTGAGGCTCAGGCATATTACCAAGAGTAAAGATCCCCCCCTGATGAACTTCGCATAAAAACGCAGTTTTATCTTCAACGTTCGCAGTCACAGTCAGCGTTAATACAACCTCGAATACGTTATCCGCTAACTTATTGCTAGAGGTGTCGAGGTCAACTTTAATTTCTGGTTTCCATTCTTTCTGAAATACTTCTGGTGAATTTGGAGTTTCAAAAGAAATGTCTTTGGTGTAGATGCGTTGAATTGCAAATTCTACTTGTGGCGCTTCGGTGGTTGCTGCTTCAGCCATAATAATTACCTTAGAAATATGTATTTAAAATTGTTTCATCGCAACTCAAATTGCGATTTAAAACGCGATCTTACTTCTTAGTGATCGGTAGATTTGCTGATTTCCACTCGGTCATACCGCCACGTAAGTTATACACTTTGGTAAAGCCGCCTTTAATCAGTGCGTTAGCCGCTGAGCCAGAACGCATCCCTGTTTCACATACCACGATAATGGGGCTAGTCTTTAAGTTTTCAATGGGCTTGAAGTTATTAGCCTGGATTTGAGTCAAAGGAATGTGACGAGCGCCCGCAATAAAGCCTTTTTTATACTCATCATTGGTTCTGACATCTACCACAACCGCATCTTCTTTATTGATCAGCAAAGTCGCTTCATGATTACCCACCGAAGTCACTTTTGACAATAGTGGTTGAATAAAACTGTAGATAACGGCCCCAAATAAACCCACCCAAGCCAATGAAAGGATGGGGTTATTTCCAAAAAATTCGACAACTTGCTGCATAGTAAGCGTATTCCCAGTTAAGCAAATAGTTAGTGATATTGGGGCGAGAGTATACACCCGAGCGTAAAAAATAGCAGCTATCCGCAACGCAGAAGCGTGTAAATTCACCAACAAAAGAGTAAGCAACTAAAAATCAGAGATAAAACAACTAATCTCGGCTGAATTGCGTTCAATCAGGTGACTCAGCCAAAAAATGTAGTAATATTTCAGGAATTCGTTTCTATTTTTACATTTACCGATTGAGGAAATTGCAATGTCTGCAAGCAAAAAGCCTTTAGCATTAATCATTATGGATGGCTGGGGCCACCGCCAAGACAGCGCCAATAACGCTGTGGCAAACGCCAACACTCCAGTACTAGACAACCTTTGGAACACCAATGCCAGCACCTTAATTTCAGGCTCTGGTCTGGATGTAGGCCTGCCGGATGGACAGATGGGTAACTCCGAAGTAGGACACACCAACATTGGCGCCGGTCGCGTGGTTTATCAAGAACTGACCCGTGTCGGTAAAGCAATTACAGACGGTGACTTCTTTAGCAACGAAGTATTACTTGGTGCAGTCAATAAAGCGGTTGCCGCTGGTAAAGCCGTTCATATTATGGGTCTATTGTCTCCAGGTGGTGTTCATAGTCATGAAGACCACATGCTTGCTGCCATCGAATTGGCCGCCAAACAAGGTGCAAAAAACATCTACTTACACGCTTTCCTTGATGGCCGTGATACACCACCTCGCAGCGCGCAAGGTTCAATTGAAAAGTTCGATGCTAAATTTGCCGAAATTGGCACTGGCCGAATTGCTTCATTGGTTGGTCGCTACTACGCCATGGATCGTGATAACCGCTGGGAACGTGTAGAAGAAGCCTACCAATTGCTGAGCGAAGGCAAGGCTGACTACAGCTACGCTAACGCAACTGAAGCTTTAGCGGCTGCTTACGCGCGTGAAGAAAACGACGAATTTGTGAAAGCTTCGGTGGTCGGAGAAACTGCCGCCAGCATGAATGACGGCGATGCGGTTTTATTTATGAACTTCCGTGCCGACCGCGCGCGCGAAATTGCGCGTTGTTTTGTAGAGCAGGACTTCAACGGTTTTGAACGCGCTAAAGTACCAGCTTGTGAGTTTGTAACTTTAACTCAGTACGCAGCTGATATTAAAGCGCCTTGCGCCTTCGGCCCTAGTGACTTGGTAAACACCTTGGGCGAATGGCTAGAAAAAAATGACAAAACACAGCTACGTATTTCAGAAACTGAAAAATACGCGCACGTGACTTTCTTCTTTAATGGCGGCAAAGAAGATGCGTTTGTTGGTGAAGATCGAGAGCTGATCCCATCGCCTAAAGTTGCAACTTACGACCTGCAACCAGAAATGAATTCTGAAATATTAACGGATAAGTTTGTGGCTGCCATCGAAAGTGGTAAATACGACGTGATCATCTGTAACTACCCGAATGGCGATATGGTTGGCCATACAGGTGTTTACGAAGCCGCAGTA
Source organism: Agarivorans sp. QJM3NY_33 (assembly GCF_050870865.2). NCBI lineage: Bacteria > Pseudomonadati > Pseudomonadota > Gammaproteobacteria > Alteromonadales > Alteromonadaceae > Agarivorans > Agarivorans sp. QJM3NY_33. The sequence goes on along the minus strand of NZ_CP194039.2, from coordinate 511,015 downwards.
AAAGCCTGTGAAGCCGTCGATAAATGTATTGGCCGTTTAGTTGAAGCACTAGACAAAGTCGGCGGTGAATGCCTGATTACCGCAGACCATGGTAACGCAGAACAAATGGTAGACCCAAAAACTGGCGGGATCCACACTGCACACACTAACTTACCTGTACCGCTGATCTACCATGGTCGTGCAGCCACCCCCGTTGAAGGAGGTCGCCTAAGCGATATCGCACCAACCATGCTTAGTTTAATGGGTTTAGAGACCCCTGCAGAAATGACTGGCAAGGTATTGATGAATTTGAAATAATGGTTTAATGAATGAGCCTATTTCACACTTGTTTCAGCGTGTCGTAAGGCACTTTGTTAGCTTGAATCGCGCCAGCCTTATTGCTGGCGCTTTGCTATTGCTAAGCCCTCAACTTGCCGCGAATCAACAGCAGCAATTAATCGATGTACAGCAGCAACTCAAGCAGCAACAGCAACAACTGACGCAGCGTAAAACTCAGATAACCAAAGCACAACAGCAACTGCGACAACAAGAACTTGCTTTAGCTGATTCCAATCAACAGCTACGCAGCCTCAATCTACAGTTAGCAGAATCCAAAGCCCAACAACAACACATCCAAGCCAATATGCAGGGTTTGGAACAACAACTTCAGCAGCAACAGCAAGCCCTAAAAGCACAGCTCAAGAGTGCCTATCAAGCAGGCCACAGTGACTATCTGAAGATGCTACTCAACCAACAAGATCCTGCGCGATTAGAACGAATGTTGCAGTACTATCATTATTTAGCCAAAGCTCGCCGTGAAGCGTTAGTAGCTGTCGCGGATAAACAGCTTGAACTGAGTCAAGCGCAACTGCAGCTCAATGAAAATCGACAGCAGTTAGCTCAATTACTTGCCCAACAACAACAACAGCAACAGCAATATCAAAAACAACAGCGCCAACGCAAACAACAATTACAACAACTCAACCAACTTCAAAGCAGCGAAAAAAGTCGCTTAGAACAGTTGCAAATTAACGAGCAACATTTACAACAGCTGATCAGTCAACAAATCGAACAGCAACAACAGCTAGCCCTCAAACAGCATCTCGACAAAGCACCATTGCTAGGCCTAAGTAAGACCAAGGGCAAGCTACCATGGCCACTGAAGGGTAAAGTATTACATCGCTATAATAGCCAAAACCAAGGGCAAACTCGTTGGCAAGGTATGGTCATCGACTCTCATCCTGGCACCGAAATCAAAGCCATTGCGCCGGGAAATGTGGTTTTTGCCGATTGGCTACGCGGTTACGGATTAGTTGTTGCCATCGACCATGGCAAACAATATTTAAGCTTATACGGGTATAACCAAAGCCTCAACGCGACCATTGGCCAACGGGTCAATACCGGAGAAACCATCGCCTATGCAGGGAATAGTGGGGGCCAGAGCACTAACGCCTTATTTTTCCAAATCCGCTACCAGGGTCAAACCCAAGATCCACAAAAATGGTTAGAGTAATCCTTATTTGGCTTAGCCTATGTGGCTGCAATACCGCGAGCGCGGGTCTGCTCAGTATCATTGTTGATGACGTGGGTAACGGCTATCAAGACTATCAACTACTCCAGTTAAACCCAGCAATCACCCTATCGGTCCTACCGGCAAGTCCCTACGCCAAAAACATCGCAGTACAAGCTCAACAACAGCCGCGAGAGGTGATGCTACACCTGCCCATGCAGGGAAGTCGCGATCTGAATTTAGGCCCCTACGGGCTGAGTACACAACTCGATGAATATGAATTCAAACGACGGGTATATGCTGCCATTCAAGATTACCCTGAAGCCACTGGTCTCAATAACCATATGGGGAGTCAGCTCACCCAACAGCCTCAAGAAATGGGCTGGTTGATGCAAGTATTGAACGAGCAACAGCTGTTTTTTGTTGATAGTCGAACCCACTTGGGCAGCGTCGCAGAAAAAACCGCTTTAATGTATCAAGTCCCCGTTTTACGTCGACATGTCTTTTTAGATCATATCGATAACCCGGTGAGTATTTACCAACAATGGCAACTGGCACTCAAGCTGAGTCGTAAATATGGTCATGCGATATTAATCGCCCACCCGCGGCCTAATTCGCTAGCCCTATTGCGCCAACTTACGTTGCCTACAGATATTCAATTGGTAGGTTTAGCGCAACGTTTAGCATGGCAAAAGCAGCAATCATCCAGCGATCCCAACTTACGCATCGCCAACACAAACATCAATCAACAGCGCCCATCAATCCAAGACGGGGATAAATAAGCTGTGAAGCGCTAGCTCTGTGTTTGTATTTCTAAATGAATGAGATTGTCTAAGGCTTGCTGGCGGGTATCACCACACAACCAATGTGCCGCTTTAAAATCACGACACACTTGCGGCCGCTCTGGTTGCTCAAATATTTGACACAAATTGTCGATGTTCAAGTGGATACAACGCTCACCAGCGGCTTTATTTAAAGAGCTAATTGAAGGTGCGATACAACAAGCACCACAACCCATCCGGCATTGCATACTATGGTTCTCGGTAGCCAAAAGAGGCTAGTGTAGCAGAACCGCATATTAGACTCGCAACTAATAATTATCGAACTAATTATCTGTACATTCTTGCTAGCGCAAATCACCACTAACTGCGTTATGTCTCTTGTAATTGGAGCCACTAGCTAGCGCAAATCGGTAAACAATAGGCCTTGAATAAATTAAATACCTAACATGATGGCCCTTGACTTCTTCTAGTAGACGCTAATATAAAGTGCGCAAACTTAAGCGGCCAGTTGGGGATTGGTAATCATCAAAGCACTTCACCGTTCCATCACTCAAAGTAATACAATTTTTCTCAATAATGCCTTCTTCTTTAACAGCATTATCTTGATCGAGATTGGGATTAATAATCACCGTTGGAGAGGATGGGATCCCGCCTTCCACAAGCTGATGAGAGCTATCATTATTAATGGTGTCGCCTTGATCATCTGCGTCGGTGTTCCCCTCGGTACCAGTGTTCCAAGTTAAACCAGAATGTAGGTTCATTTCCATGTACCAACCACTCCCCCCACCCGCACAAGCATCCGCGCTGGGCAATAAACTAGTAAAACTCAATTTATTGGCCAACAATAAAGTATTACTCACTTGGCGCTCACCATAATTATTGGTATTACCATCTGCGGTATTTATCAGGTCTAAATACCACCCCCGATGTTGACTCCAATCGATAACATTTTCGCTCAACAGTCGATTGCCGATCCGCGTGGCAGAATTAAAATCTTCTTTCTCGATGGTTTGCCGTAATAAGTTGTTATAAACATCTAAGCCATCAACCTTAGAGCGGCTCGAACTAAAAGCAACGTCATCTAATTTATCCCAAATTGCATAAACACTCTGAGTCGCTTCGCCAATCGCATTATTGTCGGTGGTCTCGATATATTTACCGGTACCAAAGGCCACCAAAACTCCAGCGGTAATGCCTTTAGGATGAGCGCCCACCGAAGGTCTAGAGGTAATCGCCTGCGCAGTGTAATTTACATCTGGCTTGTCTGGACTAACGGCCTTAAATAAGGGTTTATCACCCGCAATCGCGATCCCCCAACGACTGGAACTGGTCGCTGACACATCAAAAGCCCACATATTTCCAAACAAATCGCCCGCATAAATACGATCCGCAACCCCATCGCTATTGATATCGACTACCGCAGGGCTGGCTAAAGCATTCGGTCGCTGTTCACCCGTGGGATCATCGGCACTATCGACATGTGTATGCAGCGTCGCGATCAGACTACCGTCATCCAGATCCGCAATATAAAGCTTAGCTTCCGAGTCATCGGCGTTATAACCATTGGCAAAAATAACCCCAACTTTACCATTGGCCAATTTCGCGATAGTTGGCGCTGCCGCGCTCAAACCCAAGCCCGAAAAATCGCCAGTGGCACTAATTTCCCATTTTATCTTATCTTTATTCACGCGACTCATGTCGCTAACATCGATGGCATAGAAGCCCTTCGCGCCAGTACCTAAACGACCGACCGCCGTTGTCCGTGCCGAGGAGCCAACGCCATCGGTATAAGCCGTCACTCCACCATCAACAAAATACTGATGACTGTAAGTACTGCGCGTGAGGCTATTTAGCTTGCCATATACTTGACTCGGGACATAGGCCATCGCCTCTTCGCCGTTGGAAGCATTTATCACATGCACCATGCCATCATTAGCACCAAATACCAACACAGGGGTAGTCACTCGATGACCATTCACAGGCGCGACATAATAGGGGATCGAATGAATCACATCTCCTAGCACCGCCTCCCGAGCTCGCATACTGTAGCTCAAATCAGAAGCTTCATAAGTTCGCTCTCCCCGTAAATAATTAACCACCGCTGCGAGATAAGCGAGCTTGCTTTCATCGCTACCCTGTTGCCCAGCCAGTAAGTCATCAATCTGCGCTTCGCTTAAACCATGACTATCACCAAGCAAACTACTAGGGGGAGAAAACTTAACAATTTCATCACTCTCTGGATTACGGGTATAAATACTGCGTGAAGAGAATGCCATCGAGTCAATTTGCGCAGCCACACTCCAGATAGCTGAGGAGCTTAACTCGCCGTCAACATCAACCGAATAGGCTTTCACATCTCCATTCCAATGTTCACTATTAAAAGATGACTGATAGAGCAGCGTATCACTTTGTAGAAAATTGGAATTAAACACAGGCGAGCTCGCGGAGCGATCTCCTGCTAAGGTTTTATCTAAGGCTTTGGTGATTTGAGCCCCCAATTGTCCTGCATTAGTCACAGGGAAATAGCCATCGGGTTGACCGCTCGTTTCTGCATCCCATTCATTCGTATCGGGGAATTCGCTGCCATTCTCATCGTTAAACCCCCCCCACTTTGCCGCATACCAAAGTGGTGACTTTAACTGGCCTGCTGTATTCCCATTTGGAAAAAAGTAGCGCGTGCGAGTCCAAGGTAAATCGGCAGTACTCGCTTCAAGCTTTCGAGTATTATTGGGGAAGGGCGCTTCTCTCTCACTAGGCGTATCAAGATAGTAGTTCACATGACCACCATCTTGATCTTTAACATCCAAATAAATACCGTCTTTGGTTGTGCCCGAAATCACATACCCGGCATGTTGGTGAATATCGCCTCTAGCGTAGGTCGAATCAAGGGTCAGCGCGACTCCCTTGGTCTTATTACAAGTGGCTTCGTTATCGCCAACATGAGGACATAAATCTTTGACCTCATAGCTATATTTAACCACCATATCCATATCATGATCGGCCCCTTGCTCAACGTCTTCGAAGGCAATTCGAAAAACCCCAGAAGTATCACTAAAGGATTCAACATAATAATCAACGATGGTATTAGTCGGTTGAAACGCCCCTTTATTCTTATTGATGCTATTTCCACCCACTGACTTGGCAAAAGGCACAACCGTAACCACCTTGTCATCAACTTTCACCCTCACCTCTGGCAAGGGAGAAGAAATCGCTACCACGCTGGTTTGAATATTCTGCTTACCTGATTTTGCTGGGAACAAATCTGTTTTATGTCCGTAATAAGCCACTCCAGCAGCGGAATAACTCCCCTCTTTAGTCGGCTCTTGAGGTGATAAACCTCGAATTTTAGCGAGTGAAGTCACCGCTTTAGCCGTAGGAGCCCCCCTAGTATCGGTGCTATCATCAATCGACTCACCAATAAAATAATTACCGGTAATGCCCTCTGTGGTAGAAATTGTATTCAGTAAGGTCGAAAGAGAAAAACCATCCAAGGTAGAGCCTTGGTAGGCATTGGTGAATTGGCCGCCAGGAAGTTCATCGGAGTCATAGGAAGGGTTAATGTCACTAATCACCAGATTATATGGGGCCGCACAGTACTCACGACCTTCAAAGGGGTCATCCCAGCTAGCAATTGGCAAACCGAGGCCGTTGTCGATGCTCCCATTAGCAATGCTATATGACGGGCTCGCCAGTTTTTCACCATGAAAATACCTTAAGCTCTCATAGAGCATTTCGCCCAGCGGGTTCCCCCACGATGAACATTCTCCATCAACGATCGCCCGGGTCGACACCCAACCACAATGATCGTAAGAGCTCCCGTTATAACCATATATTTTCAACTTGTCGATGCTGCGAACGATACCGTTCACGCCACTATTAAAGATCCCATTATTAGTATTAAGTTCGTCGCTAAAAGGGCCTACCCGTTTACGTAATACTCCTCCGGATAAGTTTTTTTGGTAACTGCCAGTGATTAAGCCAAAATCAATACTGCCATCCTCACCGTACTGATGTAATAACCCGGTCGGCTTATCATTGCCATTGGGATAATGCTTACAATTACTCTCAAGCTTACCACTCACACAAACTTGAACTCGCACCACATAAGATTCATCAACACTGCCAGTCAGGACCGGAGCTTCCTTACTCGCCCAGTACCAAATATCGAATTCATCTTCAACAGCGGTCACATCAATTCCAAAGTTATTCCACTGTGCATTGTTCTTATTAATATTTTTAAGCATTACCAACTTTGGCTGAGCGTTGTCATTACTGGAAAAAGTAGCGGTACCAAAAAAATGCTTATTGCCCGATAGCGGATTATCGAAAGGAGTGTAAGCACTCAGGTCATAATGATTGACCGCCTCAGAGGTATAGCTTTTCCCCCAAGAATGGGCATCCTGTGGAATATAAGCTCGCTCTAAGACCGTTTGACTAGAACTATCGACGTCTCGAAGACCACCATACAATACCGAGCGCAGTACATCCATACGAGACATGGTTAGGTAATTTAGAAAATCGCCACTCCACTGCGCTGCACCGCCACAGGTTTTTGAACCTGAAGTAGCCGCTTCGCCGGGCTCAAATTGTTGTTGCTGCTCGTTATAAGCATAACAACGCTGGCTATCGAAATAGCCGTAATAGTCAATTTGCGTTGGCTGATAAGTCGTATCTAATACCCCATCGCCATCTAAATCAGAAGCATCGTTATAGGCCTCATAGTACAAAGTATGATCACGCCCCATCACTAACATCACCATTGGTGCAGGTACAGTTGCGACATATAAAGGGACATCAGCAAGGTTTAAATTCGCCGCATTCAGCGAAAGTGAAGCCACACTAAAAGGCAATAGTAATAGGCCTAAAACCAGCTTTGATAGCTTGTGAAAGGTACTCATTACCAACACCCGCCACTAGAGGGTGTCGTTAAACCAGTACTATTAATGCTCATGGTGCCACAATGATCGCTGGCCTGAGCGGCCGTTGATTTTGGCGTCGCTGATAAGGTGTAGGCTGAAGCACTCATACCGCTCGTACTAAGCGTGTAATAATCACTAAAATTATGAGTGGGTGTATAAATAGTGAGGCTACCAGAGCTCGCGGCACCACTATAAGTCAAATTCATCGAGTAATAACTTTCCATATGTTGCGCAGCCTCTACCAGCGTTCGTTTTGCTTCCTCACGTCGAGTGGTTTGCACATGACTTAAATAACTGGGATATGCGACAGCCGCCAAGATCGCTACTATCGCCACAGTAATCATCACCTCTATCAGGGTAAAACCTTTAATCTGCTTCACTGCGACTACTCCATAAATGCAACATAGGATTGTAAATAAGTAACGGCACCACCCTCTCCTTGAGCACGAGCAGTAATTCTTAAAAAGCGTCGTTTCGGGATATTCACCCCCAATACCAAACCTGAATCAACCCCCGCATCTTCGATAATATAACGGGGCTCACCCGCTAACGCTTGGCCATTGGCATCTTTAACCACAACCATCTTATGCGCGGTATCCCAATTACTGTTGGTTTGCCACCAATCTGCTGAGCCAAATTTTGCAGCTACCAACGAATTTGCAGTTGTCGGTTTGAGTAAGGCATCCACCGAGTAAGCCTGCTCTTTCACCACCTGCTCCGCTTCCCAAATGCCTGAATTGGCTCGAGCATAACTGACAGTATGGTCCTGATAGATTGCCGAGTTTTTACGACCACTACTCACCTGCTGGGCAATAGAGACCCCTATCATCGCGATAATAAGCACCATAATCAGCGACATAATTAACGCCATACCGTATTGTCGTTGGAATTGTGGCATCGCTAAGATCCTACGTTTATTAGCAAAATGGTTTCGTTGACCACTTGCCGAAGTTTTTTATCTGAGATCGCGATATCTTCATCAAGCACAGAATAACGATTCTGATTGCTGAGGTTGCCCATCGGGACTTCTTGAGCGACCAACAATGCAACTTTAACTCGATTTATTTGCCGCCAGTCACTCACTTCACTGGCTTTATAATACTTATACTCATGTTCGTCCCGACTACCATAGAGTAACTGTAAACTATCGATATCCTGATCGAACACGGTGTCACCGCCGCTATCACGACATATCAGTTGATTGGTCGTGGATACGAAAAAGCTCAGGCTGGTACTACTATTGGCGGCCAATTCGTCGCCGTTGCAGCTAAAAATACTACTGTTAGGTAGTGCGGCACCATAAAAACGCAAACTCACGACATCGGTATTGGGTTTGGCGCCAAGATAACTATTTTGATTCTCGAGTCCTTGAATAAACTGGCCTTCATCCCAAGTAAAACCCGCGCTATCTTCGCTATTCACCTGAGGTAAAAGGGTATTCTGGTAGAGCTGCTGAAAATCACGAAAACCCGCTTGTTGTAAATAAATCTGCAGTGTTTGCATACTCATTCTATTTTTACTAACTAATAAATGATTTGCCCGAGTCGCCTGGTAACTTTTTTTATCACCAATCAATGCGGCGTACAGCCCTCCCACCACCAATAAGGACAGCATTAAAGCAATCATCATTTCAACTAAACTAAAGCCTCGCTGTTGGCCCATCACCTTACCCACACGGCAACCTCGCTGCATTGATGCGCATTTCCCGATCGGTCCGCATCGCAATTGGCCACCCCAGAACCGGTCAAGTGAGCATCCCAAGTCATTCTCAGAGTCACCAAATTATTGACATGTTGTAAAGAGAATCGAAGCTGGGGAATGGAAGGGCTCACTCTGTCATACCAGTTACCAACCTCAAACGCAGCAAATTGTGCGCGAGTACAGCTCACACTCCCAGAATCACAGTTAACAAAACTAGGCGCGACACCACTAGTCAAGTTTTCGGCATTAAACTCATTATTGCGCGCCGCCTCAGGCAAAGCCAAGACACGCTGTATCATATCCAACATAGCGGTATTTGCAGTTTGCGCAAAACGCGCTTGTTGCGCGGTATTCACCGACTGAATTTGCAAAGCCGCGTGACCCAGTAAACCAATCGAAACCACTACCAAAGCAATCAGCAATTCGATTAGAGTGAAGCCCTGAACCTTAGGGGCAATAACTGGTTGATGGCGACGCATACTCGATCCTCCCCATGCGTGTCAGCTCGATCCTTTGATCTTCAAACGCAGCCGATGGGCTACAAATTGTAAATATCCCAGCTAACGCGTGGCCGGAAGGGAAAAAACGCAGTAATACGCTATTTGAAGAAGTGGGGGTATATTGAAGTTTTGCCGACTTTGGGCTGGGATAGCTAACGATGATTTGATTAGCGTCACTTAAGCTGCCATCGCGATGTTCATCTAAATAAACCAGCCAACCAGTATTACCTCCCCAAGCCGAAGCACAACTGGTGCCACTCGATGTGGGACAAACATAGGTAGACAAATTATTACGAATCGCTTCTTGCTGTGCAACATTGAGACTACTGGCCAATAGATCCCGAGTGACACGCTGCTTACTATCTTCAATAAAACTTTGCATCGAGGGAACGGCGACCACCATAATAATCACTAAGATAGCGACGGCGATCAACAATTCAATCAGGGTAAATCCTCTATGCCTCAAGGTTCGTTTGCTTATACTGGGCATTGCTTATCATCCGTAACAGCGTTCTCTTCTAGCCACAACCTTGGAGAGAACATCCTATTTAATCAAGAATGTTGATTAAAGTCGGTAATATTCCAAAAAAACAACATATTAGAAACGGTATTCTGACAAACATCAAAACTTTGTACAATAAGCAAACAAATAATAATAGACAGCAGTCATAGTTCCAACTAGCGGATCCTGCCCTGCTTGCTTTACATCACCAGATACAAGCTTTAAAAAGCTTAATTAAGCGCTGGCAAACACAAAATCGATATTAAATATAGCTAATCGAGTTCAAGCTATTGGTTTGTGGGCAGAGAATGTGTAATCTAATTCCATCATTTTCTCAGCACCATATTTATGAAACTAATGCCCCTCCCCTCCTACGTTGATGAAGCTTATGTCAATAATGTTGTGAGCGATTGTATCAGTTTTATGAAAGGTACCGCCCCCTGGTGGATTCAGCAGTCGAGTTTGAATTGCCGAGAATCAAAGCAACTCATCAATCTTTTACTCGTCACTTTTAGTACTTGGCGAAAACGACAAACTCAACCGAACCATAAACGTAATATCGAACCAAACAATTTGTTTGATTTGAGTCCTTTGGTTTTCGATCTGAGCCACACCATTGACCAGTTGGCGAAGCTCGATCTTGAGTATTTAGACGATAATTTAAAGAAATCGCTATTGATGATTTGCCAGGAATCACAGTATTTTCTTAAAGACTGGCACAATTTAGATATCGAACAAATGTCTAAATCACCGCTTTCCAAAGTTTCCTAAGCAATCGTTACCGAAATCATGCGTTTATCTTTTCAGACAGCTACAATCTTGCCAAGCTTTTCCAAGGATTTAACTAAAATTTCACCCCATGTGAGCGAACAGCAATGGAGCCATTGGCAACAAGCGGAGCGACTCTATTACTGCGTATTTAATCAAAAAATAGTTGCTTATTGCCTACTAAGCACTGCGGGCAGCGGACTTCAAGTGAATCGTTTTATCGTGCGAGATATCACCCGACGACGCGGCATCGGCTTATTTATGTTTCAGCAATTACTCCAACTGGCTCAGCATAAACAATTAAATAAGCTGATATTTCCAAACAGTAATGATTCACCAGCTCTCGCTTTCTATCAGCATCTCGGACTTAATAACCAGTTAGAGTTTCAATTATAAAAAAACCAGAGCACTACTCTGGTTTTTGCTATTCACTCAAACAATCATCGCCTATAAGATAACGGCTTTAAGGTCTTCATTTTTACGGTCAAGGTAATGCGTTGATTGGATCTTGCGAATGGTCCGTGTTTTACCACGAACCAATAGCGTTTCGGTGACCGCAATATTCCCTTGACGGTTGATCCCTTCCAGTAAATCACCTTTAGTAATGCCCGTTGCTGAAAAGATAACATTATCGTTTTTCACCAAATCGTTCAGCTGCAATACACGATTCACTTGAATACCTTGCTCTTCACAACGACGAATTTCTTCAGCCGCAATGACTCTATTTTCAGCATTGTCTTCTTTTACTTGATTACGAGGAATTAAACGGCCCTGCATATCACCGCCCAAGGCCCGGATCACAGCGGCAGAAATCACGCCTTCAGGAGCACCACCAACACAATACATCATGTCAACTTCACTCAGCGGCATACAGGCCAATACCGAAGCCGCCACATCCCCATCGGGAATAGCAAACACTCTCACACCAAGCTTTTGCATCTCTGCAATCACTTGATCATGACGGGGCTTCGCCAAAGTAATCACCGTCATATCACTAATATTTTTGCCCAACACCGAGGCAACCATTTTAATATTGTGTTCAATAGATTGTTCAAGATCGATGGTGCCCTTGGCATTTGGTCCTACCACCAGCTTTTCCATGTACATGTCAGGCGCACGTAAAAATGCTCCCTTTTCACCCACAGCTAATACGGCCACTGCATTATTTTGACCCATCGCGGTCATGCGAGTCCCTTCAATCGGGTCAACCGCAATATCGACCGCTTCACCGCCAGTTCCCACCTTCTCACCAATGTATAACATTGGCGCTTCATCGATTTCGCCTTCACCAATAACGACTTCGCCTTCAATGTCCATATCATTAAGCATGATACGCATCGCCTCTACCGCTGCATTATCGGCAAGGTTTTTATCGCCTCGCCCCAACCATTTATAACCAGCCAATGCTGCAGACTCAGTAACACGGGAAAAACGAAATGCCAGATCTCTTCTCATCAGAAATGCCTAATCAACTAAAAACGGGCGAATACTAGCATAAGATTAGTATTTAATCAGCTGACTTCACGAAGCCAACGCCAGCTTAATCAGGTCACTCGCCTCACTTGACAGCTTTAACGCTAAGGCCGCCTCGTGCCCTTGCTCCGACATTTTCCCCCAAGTTTTTTTAACGATACTGAGTACCTTATCTTGTTCATGTTTAGCCGCAAAATCGATAAAGTAATACTCTAGAAAGACCAAACAAATCACATCTTCCAAAGCTTGCGTTAGTGGGTTGCGTTTTAGCTTTTCTTTACGTAATAGGCCACAGACCTGCTCGATGCTGGCTTCGTCAAACTGATGTCGGCGCATAATATCACTACATAACTGTGCATGTTTTTTAGACAAATCGGTTCGCCATTTTAAATAACCTGTTCTACCCTCAGGATAATCACCTCGTGGCGACAACCAACGACCGATATGCTGGGCTCGAGCAGCGATCTGTAATTCAGGAGAAGGGGATGGCATAAACTCAAACAAAACTTTTGACATTCTTTGCCCATATAAAAGTTCTTTAGGATGTTCATAACCTAGTTCATCTAACTGCAGGTTTGGATCATTGAGGTTAAATAGATCAATATCGTCTAAGACCTTATTTAGAATATTTTGCTGCATACTTTGCCCCATTCTCATGACTTTGTTTTAGTCTTTAACATACTCTCAACATATCCTACCGAAAGGCAGAACTCAAGGCAGAACCTTAGACTAAAAATGTGTTGCATTACTGGTGTTATTCACTATATTTTAAAAAAAAGAGCGGCATATATGACCAATATATTATATTTAAAAGGAGTTAAAAACTATGCTTATTGGCGTACCTAAAGAAATAAAAAATCACGAATATCGTGTTGGAATGACCCCAGCCAGCGTAAACGAACTGATTCAACATGGCCACCAAGTGCTTGTTGAAACTAACGCAGGAGCTGGTATTGGTTTTGCCGATAAAGATTATCAAGCGGTGGGTGCAAACATCGCGAATGATGCTGCCGAAGTTTTTGCCGCTGCTGACATGATTGTCAAAGTTAAAGAACCACAAGCAAGCGAGCGGGCAATGCTACGCGAAGATCAATTACTCTTCACCTACCTACATTTAGCACCCGACCCAGAACAAACCAAAGACCTCGTGAAATCTGGTGCCGTATGTATTGCCTATGAAACCGTCACCAGTGCGAAAGGCGGTCTACCACTACTTGCCCCAATGTCTGAAGTCGCGGGACGGATGGCCATTCAAGCCGGTGCTCTTGCGCTAGAAAAGTCAAAAGGTGGTCGTGGTCTACTATTGGGTGGCGTCCCAGGGGTAGAACCCGCTAAAGTCGCGATTATTGGTGGTGGCATGGTGGGACGCAATGCGGCACAAATGGCCGTTGGAATGGGGGCTGATGTTGCAATTTTAGACCGCAACATCGATGTACTACGAGCGATTGACGCCGAATATCACGGTAAAGTGAAAACCGTTTATTCAACCACCAGCAGTATTGAACAACATGTACTAGAAGCAGATTTAGTGATTGGCGGTGTTCTTCTACCAGGTGCTGCAGCGCCCAAATTAATCACCAAAGACTTGGTTAAACGCATGAAAGCGGGCAGTGCGATTGTTGATGTTGCAATTGACCAAGGCGGCTGTGCTGAAACCTCTAAAGCAACGACTCACCAAGATCCGATTTACATTGTTGATGAAGTCGTACACTACTGTGTTGCCAATATGCCAGGTGGCGTAGCCAGAACCTCAACCATGGCACTCAATAATGCCACCCTGCCCTACATCATTACTTTAGCCAACAAAGGTTACAAGCAAGCCTTATTAGATGACGAGCATCTACGAAACGGCTTAAATGTGATGCATGGAAAACTAACCTGCGCAGAGGTTGGAGAAGCGCTTCAACTAGAAAGCATCGACCCCTTAAGTTTATTAGCTTAAGTGTTAAGTGAATACTCTTAGCAAATACCAAGAGCGCGATTAAGCGCTCTTTTTCTTTCTCGTTTAGCGTTTCTTGCCATAGCCGCGATCTTTCAGGCTACGTCCCCACTTATCTAGCCAAGCATCCAGCCCGCTACGGGCGTTCCCGGCAATTAAACAAGCCGCCGAACTCGGACTAGAAAACTGATGATCACGCATAAACTCATAACCCTCGCCCTGACGGCATAATACGTGTTCTTCCAGGAGCTGCTCACGCAAGGCCAACACTGCAGGGCGCAGCGACTCAGCCCCCCCGCCGTTAGCGGTAGAACCTTTGATCACCATAAAACCAGGTTTATTCTTAGCACCAACCGGATAACCATAGGCAACCGCCTGCTTTACACTAAAGGAATAATCGGCACTCAGTTCTTTGGTATTGCTCTGTGCCACTAACTCGCGTAAAGAAAGAAGTTGCTGATAGAGCTCTATCGGTATGATCGCCGCAGTTTTCCGGCCATCCCCATCAATCACAAAGTTTACTTTTGATAATTCGAAAGGACTGTCCATGTCAGGGCCATATTGAGAAGTTTGTGCAAATTTAACACAGCGGAGGGGCAGATTTGAATATAAAAAACCTCGCTAAGCGAGGTTTTTTATAAAGTTGTTATTCCATCGCAGCTTTCAACTTTTTCATGGCATTTTTTTCTAGCTGGCGGATCCGTTCTGCCGATACTTGATAGTGGTCGGCCAACTCTTGCAAAGTAGCTTTATTATCATCCAACCAACGACGTTGTACGATAAAAGCATTCCGTTCATCTAAAGTGGCCAACGCGGCACGCAAGCGATTTGCGGCGGCAATTTCCCAATTTTCTTTTTCGACAAACTGCGCAACATCAGAAGATTTATCTTCTAAATACTGGATCGGCGCAAAACTGCCTTCACGCTCGTCATCATCAGAGGCCAGATCAAAAGCCTGATCTTGAGCACTCATCCGAGATTCCATTTCCAACACATCTTTGGTCGTCACACCGAGATTTTCGGCCACCATATTCACTTCGTCGCGACTAAACCAACCCAAGCGTTTTTTTGACTTGCGTAGATTGAAAAACAATTTACGCTGCGCTTTAGTGGTCGCAATTTTTACCATTCGCCAATTACGTAATACGTATTCGTGGATTTCCGCTTTAATCCAGTGCACTGCAAAAGATACCAAACGAACACCAACACTCGGGTCAAATCGTTTTACGGCTTTCATTAAGCCTACGTTGCCCTCTTGAATCAAATCTGCTTGAGGGAGGCCATAACCCCCATAGTTTTTCGCGACATGAGCAACAAATCGCAGATGCGACATGACTAATTCACGAGCGGCGCTTAAATCACCATCTTCAAACAAACGAGTCGCGAGTTCTTTCTCTCGCTCAGCACTCAGCATCTCAATCCGATTTACTGATTGGATATAGGCCTCGATACTCCCTTGCGGGACTAACGCCATAGATGCAATCTTTTGATCCATATCAACCTCAATAATTTACTCGGTCAATGAGTCTATCATAGCCATTCAGCAAGATCTAACCCCTAAAACTTCCACTGGAACCTGCCTATTCAAGTATCTCAGCATGATAAATAAGATGCCACACATTGAATATAGTTCACAATTTATAATTTATTTAAAGTACGTTAAGCCACTGTTTAAATGGATTCATCTAATCAAGCACATCTTATGCTGGTTAAGCTATAACAATAAAACCGCTAACATGATGAATAGCAAAAGATTTAATAATTAAAGATAAATATGGCTGTTTTACCACAAGGGGACAAGGCACAACCCTCGCCACCTTCAATTTGATTGCTTGCTTCTTGGAAAGCAAAATGGGCTTGAGTACCACAGCGGCCATAAATGATTCATTGGATAGAGATTCTGCTTACGTCAAAAATAAACATCACCACTCACTAAAAGCTGGGTAGGAAATCAGGACTGTCCGCAAAAATCACAAGCACTAACTCGGTTCTATTTCTCGAATATGTCGACTCACAGACAACCAAGAAGCGGCTAAAGCAAGCAGCATAGAAAAACCAATTAAACTGCTAAATTCTCGAAAGGACAAACCCGCTAAATAAATCTCTTGCTGGTAGAGCAGACCGATCTGTTGTAGTGCATACTCGGTCCAAATCAGTAAAATATTGCATAATACCCAAGTTAATAAGCCACCAATTAAGCCGAACCAAAAGCCAGTATAAAGAAATGGACGACGAATAAAGGCATCAGTGGCCCCCACTAGCTTCATCACTTCAATTTCGCTACGACGGTTTAGAATATTCAAACGTAGGGTATTAATCACAATCAGGGCGACGGCACTCACTAACAGCAGAATTAGCAACCATGCCGACTGCTGTAACATACTAATAATCGTATCCAGACGCTGCAACCACTGCACATCTAAGCTGGCTTGTTGAACCAAGCTATGTTGTTGCAGACTGTCAAGCAGAGCTTGAGCTGCACTTGCATGACTAAAATCTAGGCTAGGTTGCACCAGCAATACATCAGGTAGGGGGTTTTCGGGAAGTAAAGCCAATACATCGTCAAATCCGCTGGTCTGCTGAAATTCAGCTAGGCCTTGTTGCTTACTGACTAAATCGACCCGCGCGACCTGTGGCATATCAGCAATATTTTGCTGCAGCTCATCACGCTGTTGTTCAGTGATATTCTGTTGTAAAAACAAACTAATTTGCGTATCACTTTGCCAATAACCTGTGAGTTGCTGGATGTTCTTTGTTGCCAGGTAAAAACTTGCTGGCAAGGCCAAACATACACCGATCACCGCAAGGGTTAGCATGGAACTGGCGGGGGTTCGCCATAGTTCACCTAAGCTTGCAACGCACTGCTGTAAATGACGAACCACAAACATAAGTATACGCTGCGGCAATGCCACTTTTACTGTTGGTTTCGCGCCTCTCATAAGGTTTGCTCCGCACCAGCACTCGACGAGGTCAGTAATTGACCATGTTGCAACACCAGCCGTTGGTAATGCAATTTTGCAATCAAGCTTAAATCGTGGCTGGCAATTAACACCGCCACGCCGACTCGATTAAACTCTTCAAATAAGCGGAAGATTTCTAAGGATAAAGCGGGATCTAGATTACCTGTCGGTTCATCGGCAATTAAAATCATCGGCTTATTGACCACTGCACGGGCAATCCCGACCCGCTGTTGTTCTCCACCCGATAGTGCGACCGGTACGCAATGAGCTTTATCCAGTAACCCCACCTTATCTAAGGCCGCGGCAACACGACGCTTAATATCATTCATACTATAACCTTCAATCACCAAAGGCAGCGCGACATTATCAAATACGCTTCGATCCATCAGTAATTTATGATCCTGAAAGATAACTCCCATTTGGCGACGTAGATAAGGGATCTTGCGATGAGCTAAACGGCTAATATCATCACCGTTGACCCATACTTTACCATCACTGGGTCGCTCCATTGCCGTAATGAGCTTGAGCAAAGTACTTTTACCCGCGCCCGAGTGACCCGTTAAAAAGGCCATTTGTCCTTGCTCTAAATGAAACGACACTTTTTGCAAGGCTCGTTGACTGCCGGGATATACCTTACTCACTTGCTCAAAACGGATCATAAATAGTCAAACCTTTCCTTAATCATCTGTCGCTAAGGCTACTCGCTTTCTTCGCGACTAAACAAGGCATCCACAAAGGGTTGCGCAGAGAACTCTCGAAGATCATCAATCCCTTCACCAACCCCAATGTAACGGATCGGCAAGGCAAATTTGTCTGCTAAGGCAAAGATAACGCCACCCTTGGCTGTGCCATCTAACTTAGTCAAAGTCAATCCCGTCAAACCAACCGCCTGATTAAACAAATTGGTCTGGCTAATGGCATTTTGACCAGTACTTGCGTCAATAGTTAACATAACTTCGTGAGGGGCTGCATCGTCGAGTTTACGCATGACACGGACGATCTTTTTCAGCTCTTCCATTAAATGTGCTTTATTTTGCAAGCGACCCGCCGTATCAGCAATCAATACGTCAACTTTTCGTGACTTCGCAGCTTGAAAGGCATCAAAAATAACCGAGGCGCTATCTGCACCAGTATGCTGGGCAATCACCTGGATCTTATTTCGCTCACCCCAAACTTGTAGTTGCTCCACTGCGGCAGCGCGGAAAGTATCTCCAGCAGCCAACATCACCGACTTACCCTGACTCTGATATTGTTTGGCTAATTTACCAATGGTGGTGGTTTTCCCCACACCGTTGACTCCAACCATTAAAATAACAAACGGGCCTTCGCTTTGATTGAAATCCAGTGGCGCCTCAACTTGATTAAGCATCTCAGCCATGTCTAACTTCAACTGCTCATAAAGGGCTTCGCCATCTTGCAGCGCACTACGCTTAGCATGTGCGGTCAATTGATTGATGATCTTCAAGGTAGTATCAACCCCGATATCTGCAACCAACAGCTGTTCTTCTAACTCCTCGAATAGCTCATCATCAATTTTTCTCCCCTTAAATAAAGAGAAGAAACCCCAGCCTAAGTTCTGTCGAGTCCGCTTTAAGCCCGCTTTTAAGCGCGCAAACAAGCCTATTTTTTTTCCCGGTTGAGTTGCTTCATCTTGTGCTTCCCGTTCGGCTTGCGCTTCCCGTTCGGCTTGGGCTTCTCGTTCAGCCTGGGCTTCTCGTTCGGCTTGGGCTTCTCGTTCGGCTTGGGCTTCTCGTTCAGCTTGGGCTTCGCGTTCGGCTTGAGCTTCGCGTTCGGCTTGGGCTTCTCGTTCGGCTTGGGCTTCCCGTTCGGCTTGGGCTTCGCGTTCGGCTTGGGCTTCGCGTTCGGCTTGGGCTTCGCGTTCGGCTTGGGCTTCGCGTTCGGCTTGGGCTTCGCGTTCGGCTTGTGCTTCGCGTTCGGCTTGGGCTTCCCGTTCGGCTTGGGCTTCCCGTTCGGCAGTTTGTTCTGTTAGCTGTGATTCTGTCGACGAATCTGTTGAAATTTGTTGCTGATCATCTTTTTTTCGGCCAAACCAAGAAAATAGGCCCTTCTTTTTTGCCATTACTGCAAAACCTTTTTACCAGTAAACGAAGTTGGCTGTTACAATGCCAACGTCCAGTCAATATTGTTCGGATTTTATCACAGTTTCTCAATGGTCTAAGTAAATGACACGGCTTTCCTCAAGAAAACATTCAAATCAAACGAAACCAGCTAGCAAGGGCAGCGGACAAGTACGCATCATTGCTGGCCAGTGGCGCGGTAGAAAACTAAAAGTTCTCAATAGCCAAGGCTTACGCCCTACCACTGATAGGGTCAAAGAAACCGTATTTAATTGGTTAAGCCCCTATTTGCCCAATAGCCATTGTTTAGACCTTTTTTCTGGCAGCGGTAGTCTCGGTTTTGAAGCTCTATCACGCTTCGCTGCTTTTACAAGCTTTGTAGAAAAAGACCCTCAAGCGGCTCATCAACTGAAAGCCAACTTGCAGCTATTAGATGTTTCTAGCCAGCAAGCAAAATTAATCAATCAAGATGCCTTGCAATGGTTAAAACAAACACCCGCAGAGGGCTACGATATTGTATTTATCGATCCCCCTTTTCGCTGTGACCTACTGGAAGTCAGCTGTCAACTACTCAATGAAAATGGCTGGTTAAACACCAATGCTTTAATGTATCTCGAGTATGAGAACGAAGCCGTAGAACCCAAGCTTCCCGCAAATTGGAACTGCATTAAAAGCAAACAAGCCGGTCAAGTTAATTTTCGTCTCTATCAACTCAGCTAAGAGCTTAAAACTATGTTTATTACCTTGGGTAAAACCTTAATGGCCTTGATGTGGTTAACCATTTTAATCGGCATCTTCATGTTCAGCGCGCCTTTTAATTGGCTATTACCAATCGTTGGTGCGCTACTATTGCTGCTGCACGCCCTGCAATTATTTGCCATACGCGATAGCTTGCAGCAAAGCGGCGCACTACAAAAAGGCGACAGTCTACAACTATTATTATTTGGGGTATTTGCGATGTGGCAAATTCATAAACGTACTTCGAGTAAAAGCGCTTGAACCATGGGAGACCCGCTTTACCCCTTTTCGGTTGGCTAAGCTTCCCCTGTCTCGCCATGAACGTCACTCTCATTGATGATGCCCAACATCAGCGCTCTGGCCCTTGGACACAAGTGATCCCCTATGGCTTTTATACTGAAAACCTAGAATGGGGAGTCGGGGTCGGAGTCGGCTCCGCTGGCCAAATCCAAGCAAATGCAAGCCTCATTGCAACGGCAATGGTGACCAGCAACGATAGTTGGATGGGATATCTATATAGCGGCGATTACCAATTACCCTTCGCTGACCGAGTGTTTTTTGATACCAGCATTTATCAAACAAACTACACCCGAGACCCACAATATATCGATGGAAACAGCGAGTTTAATGGCGAAACTGCTGGCAGTAACGACTCTAACAAAAGCAATCGCATCTATACACATACCCAAGGTCAAGAATACCGCGCTCGCTTTCGCTATTTGCTGCCAATCGGTGATGGCAAAAACTCTCCCATACACACCTTTAAGATCCGCCAAGGTCAAGTTTTATCAGGCTATGAAGCTGGTGCGAAACGGTGGGATCCACTCACCAGCGGCCGAACGATCATCCAACTAGAGCCCTATTACTGGCAGCAAGATGTTGGTGAATATAATCAATTGCAAGCATCCACCCGCTCTATGGGGTTAAAGTTCGAATTAGAATACGACAATCGCAACTATAACCAAAACCCCACCGCAGGTAGTCATCAACGGATTAGTATCACTCACGATTGGGGCAGCAGCGCTCAAACGTCATGGAGCATGTGGGAGTTTTCTGCCGCTAAATACATCAGCCTACCGAAGATGCCTTGGTTGCAAAACCATGTATTGGCCCTGAATGTTGCAACTGCGGATACCCCAAGCTGGAATAAAAGCTCCGATATCAAGGGCGAATCTCGCTTTCATCGACCGGCATGGTTTGCCGGCGCTACCCTTGGTGGGATGAACCGCTTAAAAGGTTATGAAACAGCACGTTATCATAGTCGCTCGATGCTTTACTACTCTGCAGAATATCGCTTTACCCCCCATTGGAATCCCCTGCCTAAAATCCCAGTGGTGAACTGGTTCAACGTTCCAGCTTGGTATTGGGTGGCGTTTGCGGAGCTGGGGCGAGTTGCCGATGAATATAGCTTAACCACCTTACACCAGGATATGAAATACAGTATTGGCGGTAGTCTTCGGATCATGCTAGAAGGAGTGGTATTGCGCGCCGATTTTGCCAGCAGTGGAGAGGATAAGGTGTTTCGTTTAGGGATCAACCATCCCTATTAGTTATAGGCCTTACTCCTAGACGAATATAGGCGATATAAAGCGATGGGCGGATTAACTCGCCGAAGGAGTAATACGCCCAAGATTTATGATTATTGGGAGCCCAATTATAGCGATTGCCAATAATCAGCAATACCATCAAGAAACATCTGAACGGACAACATGACCAATAACATCCCCATCAAACGCTCCATCGCTGTTAGACCTTTTTCACCTAATAAACGTAATAAAAACCCGCTAAACATGAAGATAATCACGCTCATTCCCCACGCCATCAGCAAAGCCAGAGACCAATCAAGCATCCTACTGCCATCTTGATTGGCCAGAAGCATCAACGACGCCAAAATTGAGGGGCCAGCAATCATCGGGATCGCCATCGGCACTAAAAATGGCTCTTCTCCCGCGGCAAGTCCCG
The DNA here is from genome assembly GCF_050870865.2 of Agarivorans sp. QJM3NY_33. Taxonomy (NCBI): domain Bacteria; kingdom Pseudomonadati; phylum Pseudomonadota; class Gammaproteobacteria; order Alteromonadales; family Alteromonadaceae; genus Agarivorans; species Agarivorans sp. QJM3NY_33. Next base: position 489,204 of record NZ_CP194039.2, on the reverse strand, counting down.
CCACTCCGCCAGGTTGAGGAAAAATCATCTTTAGAGCGATCAAAAATAGGATAATTCCACCAGCAATACTCACCGCCTCTTGACGAAGGTTGAGAAAACCGAGGATCTGTTCTCCAGCAAATAAGAAAGCAAACATCACCGTCAATGCAAACATCAATTCACGCATCAACACAATGCGCCGACGCTTGGGATCAAGATGCTTAATCATACTAAGAAATACCGGAAGATTACCCAGAGGATCCATAATCAAAAACAGCATCACCGCTGCTGATAACATATCCATTCATCACTCTCTTATTAACGACAATATTGTCTACGCATAGAAAAAGAGCCAAAGCATAACACCCTGACTCTAATTGTTCTTTGGTTTGTTAGTTGCCTAAAAAACTATAGAAATACCGGATGAACGAATTTTTATACTTATCCGAATAACTAAAGAGCCCAAACGTTGCGTATATTACGGCGGAGCGAACAAGCTAGAAATCAAAGCGAGCAGTGATTCAATCAGCAACAACAATCAGCCAAGTTAAACTCGCAGAACTCAGCTAAAAAGCCATGTTGGTGAAATAACACGTTTTAATATAAGCCTTGATATTTCAAGCAGACTCAATGATGTGAACAGATCTTCGATTGGCTAGTGGTAAAACCTTGCTTAGATTCTACAAATTTACCCCTTTCTGCCAGCAACACGATTAATTGCTGAGCATTCATCCCTTGTTTGCTACAAGTGTGATAAACGCTGTTTTCACCAAATGTTTGATGCAATAGAACCTCTAGAGACTCCGAACTAAAGCTACCGCCCGTTTCTAACATTAATTGCATCACTTGATGCCCATGAATTGACTGACTCATTTTGACCCCCACAAAAAACGACGCTCACTGTAGCAGTGTCGCGTCGTCATATGTTTGAGGAAAAACAACTTATAGAAGTTTCTCTATATTCCTTGAAGATAACTGTTGCTGATACGACTGAATATTACTTTGCAATAGAGATTCATTTTGCGCTTGCTGAGATGTCGACTGCGCATAATTGGTATCGAGGATGCGAGAGCGTGCCGCGGTTTGCGCTTCAAGTGCCGCTTGCGTCGAACGATAAGAAGATTCAGCAGCATTACTTTGTGCTCCCAATTGGGCTTGACTAGCATCGGTGGTCTGTTGCGCAGCTTGCAAAGTAGCCTGAGCACTGGCTGGATCAGATAAATCAACACTATCAACGCCTAGCTCATTGGCATTAGGGATCGCCGCGGTATTGGCATCCACCTGAGCCTGTAACGCCGCAATATCATCAGCATTATAAATGCCATTACCACTTTGCACCGTTAAAGCCTGATTTTGCTGTAACAAATCGGTTGTCGACTGCAACTGCGCAGACGCAATATTATTTAAGCTAACCTTGTTTTGATAAATATTCGCGTACGCTTCTTGCTCATTAATACCGCTGGTTAAACGATTTGAAATCTGCAGACCTGCAGGATCGTCGGCGGCCGAGTTAATCCGCTTACCAGAGGCCAGCTTTTCATCTTGCTCTTCTTGACGCTTCTTAACCTGATCGAGATAAAAGCTCGATGGATTTGAACTGGATACTTGATTAATAGACATAGCATAACCTCAACAAACGACTTGTACGATAGCCATCCTAGCTGTATATATTTTAAGCTTATCACCGTTTAGTCAAAAATGCATTGCGAAATTATCTATATTTTATTGCTTGTCACACTGGCAAGACCAACAAAAATCGAAGCTACTGGGGTTACGCTCGCCACACTGGTCACAAGCCCAATCATATCCATTCTGTTGTTCATAATCGAAAACCGCCTGTTTTGCCCTATCCCAATTAGTTAGCGCCACTCGAATAGTCACCTGAAATACATCAACTGGCAGCTCTCCAGCTGCCGCCATCGCGAATTCCCCATCTAAGCGTGTATCAATTCCTTGCTTGATCAACATGCCTTGCAACAGCTTCGCTTCTAATAGATTTGCTGCAGAATAAAACACATGCCATTGCTCCATGCTATCTCCATTGCTCGCTTCAGTGGCTTAAAAATGGAGTTAACCATTTCATTGGATTGCATTTTTAAGTCTAGACCTAATTAAACCAGAACGACGAATAAGCACCTAAGCAAGCAAAAATCCAGTGAGCCGCTCGCAAGCATGGACTTGAAGCACCAAGTTAAACCAAGAATGCACCAAAAAAGGTCAACCCTATCAATATTTAATATAAATTATGCACCAAACAGGCGCTTAATCTTACGAAACATTTGTTATCAAGCAGTTAAATCGCTTTAATTGCATCAACTTAGTGCTAAATATTCGAAAAACCACACACTCAGGCCTAATTATTGCTTCTTTTTGGCGCAATTGAATATATTAAAAAGATTAGGAGTATTTTAAGTGGATAATATTAGTGCAGCCATCGACACTCTGTCGCAGAGCGCAAACACTTTATTCATTTTGTTAGGCGCCATCATGGTGCTCGCCATGCATGCAGGATTTGCCTTTTTAGAAGTCGGTACCGTTCGTCATAAAAATCAGGTCAATGCCTTAGTGAAAATCATCACCGATTTTGCATTTTCTGGCGTAGCCTACTTTATTGTGGGTTACTACATTGCCTATGGTAACCACTTCTTTAATAGCGCAGAAATGCTCGTGCAAGGAAACGGTTATGAATTAGTCAAATTCTTCTTCTTACTCACCTTTGCCGCAGCCATTCCGGCAATTGTCTCCGGTGGGATCGCCGAACGTGGTAAATTTTATCCTTTCCTCATTTCTTCTTCGTTAATTGTTGGCTTTGTCTACCCCTTCTTCGAAGGCATTATTTGGAATGGCAACTTTGGTTTTCAAGGCTGGTTAGAAGCACAATTTGGCGCCGCCTTCCATGATTTTGCTGGCTCGGTCGTGGTACATGCGATGGGCGGCTGGATAGCTCTGGTCGCAATTAAGATCCTCGGCGCACGTAAGGGCCGAAAACCAGGTGTCGCCTTTGCGCCTTCCAACATTCCTTTTTTAGCACTTGGCGCTTGGGTGCTCACCGTCGGTTGGTTTGGCTTTAACGTAATGTCTGCCCAAACCATGGATGGCATTAGCGGCTTAGTGGCGGTAAATACACTGATGGCGATGGTAGGCGGTACAATCGTCGCTTTATTACTTGGCAAAAATGACCCTGGCTTCGTGCACAACGGTCCTTTGGCTGGTTTGGTTGCCGTTTGTGCAGGCTCTGATTTAATGCATCCGGTTGGCGCATTAATAACAGGTGGTATTGCAGGGGCACTGTTTGTTTGGGTATTCACTTGGCTGCAACAACATTCTCGCTTAGATGACGTTCTCGGTGTATGGCCATTACATGGTTTATGTGGTGTTTGGGGAGGCGTTGCCGCAGGGATCTTTGGTAGTAAAGCACTGGGCGGATTAGGCGGTATCTCCTTGAGTAGTCAAATCATTGGTAGCCTAACGGGGATCGTTGTGGCTCTGGTGGGTGGGTTCATCGTTTATAGTTTAGTTGACAAAATTGCCGGATTACGACTGTCGGAGGAAGACGAGTACCACGGTGCCGACTTGGCCATACACAAGATTAGCGCGACCAATAAAGACCGCTAAACACAACTCAGATTAACCGCCTCACTCGATGCGGAGGCGGTTAATAAAGCTACAACTCAATCACATCCAACTTATAGTTGATCACGCTTAAGTATTGCTGTTCATTTTCTAAATCGGCTCGGGTCAGGGGGTTATTCTGTAACCACTGCTGTTCGATAAGCAAACTCATTTGTTGTTCAGCAGCCCTAAACTGAATATCTGGTAAGCTCTGAGCACGCTTACCACGACTAAAGATAACGGATAAACGCAAGATCAAGCACGCTTTAAGCAGATCGCTGTTACGTAGCGGAAACTGTTTCACTGGGAAACTACGTCTATGGGCTAAGACTAAGGCCGCCAACTGCTGCTGCTCTATTCGGGAAAAACCAGCTAAATCAACATGCTCAACAATATATGCGCCATGTTTATGGTAGTCGCTATGAGCAACATCAAGTCCAACTAAAAATAGCATTGATGCCCACTTCAATAGCTTAGCTGTTTCAATTTCATCAAGCGCCCACATTTCTGCAACCTGATTCAGCAATAACTGACTGGTCTCATCAACACGGCTGCTGTAGGTCATATCTACATGATAACGTTCGGCCAAACGTTGCACACTCGTCGGACGAATATCAGTGTGCTCTAAACGCCCTTTGAGTTCATATAAGAGACCTTCACGTAAAGCCCACTCGGCGGCGTGCATTCTAGAGATATGAAGCGCTTGAAATAGCGCTTGCAATACAATCACCCCGCCTAAAAATACCGGCTGACGCTCTTCCGATAAACCTTTAAACGCCAAGTCTGATTGACCCGCTTCCAAGTAACACTCAAGAATGGCCTCTAAGCCGCTGAGGGTAATATCTCCATCACAGAATTTATTCTCTGCACAAACCTTGGCCACAGCCTTAATCGAACCAGAAGCACCTAAACACTCATTCCAGGTATGATCTAAATAGTCATCGGCCACTGCAAGTAGCTCCTGAGAGCAATAAACACTGGCTTTAAGCAGGCGATTTTTGGTCACTCGGCCACTCTTAAAAAAGCGTTTGGTAATTGACACACAACCCATATCTAAGCTGTCTTTGAGCTTCAATTCCATGCCCTCACCGACGGTCACTTCGGTACTTCCTCCACCAATATCAATAACCATTCGAGGGCCATTCGTCGGGGCTTTATAATGCGCGACTCCCAAATAAATGAGGCGAGCCTCTTCTTCTCCCGAAATCACTTCGACCGGATGACCTAGACGCTGTTCGGCAGCTTGTAGAAAAACATCGGCGTCAATGATACTACGCAAAGTTTTGGTGCCAACAACCCGTACACTACCCGGTTTAAACTCTCGTAAACGCTCACCAAAACGTTCTAAACAGGCCAATGCGCGACTCCAAGCGGCTGCATCAAGGCTACCATCATCTTGCAAACCCCAGCCTAAACGAACCATTTCTTTAACCTTATCGCGAACCTTTAATTCACCATCTTGCCAATCAGCAATGATTAAGTGAAAACTATTACTGCCTAAATCAAGTGCCGCGAGTTGTTCAGTTTTGGGACTAAGTAAACGTGATAAGTTAAACATGAATTACCCTAGACAGAATTTCACCGTCAAGTCAAAGAGCCTTAATTTACTTTAATATAAGCACTTTTAACATAGCTTCAAGCGGATTAGTCACCGATATCAAAAAGGAGATACCTCTACTGCTGGCAATCGAGCTGAATTTGTAAATTTAATGCCACAGTCCTCGCTTAAAAGTCACTCATGTTCCAAGCTATAGACATTGAGTGAAAGGTGGGGTTTGTTTTAGGATAACGAACATAAACATCAACATTTAATGAATTAATACAAAATAGCGATCTATATCAAACACATTATTAATGTTTTCAAATAACAAAAAGCTACACTGAATAGATGATTGTAGATGTTTTAACGTTTTTCATATTAACCACCCTCGTCACCGTGGTATCGGCCACTGTACTGACACTTATCCGCTATTTTCACGGAAAACAAGCGGCTCTCGACTGTTGGATCATAGCCTCCTATGCTCAAGTCTTAAGTTTGGCGATACATATTGCTGTCAGCGCCCCCTCTGCGCTCAGCTTATTGTTTCAAAACGCCTTATTTGCTGGAGCCTTCCTATTTGTAACCGCTGGTCATCACTTTTATTTACGCCTTCCGTTAAAAGTAGGCCGACTCGCTACAACATTGGTGCTTTACTGCTCAATTATTTGGTACTTTTCTTCAATTGAACCATCACTACAAAACCGTGCCATTGTTTTTTCAAGCAGCGCCGCCTTGTGTTGTTTCTATAATGCTTACTTATACCTGAACCACTGGCGGCAAAAACCCAGCAATGCTCTTTGGATAGTGATCGTGTTATATCTATTTTTTGGGAGCTGCTTTGCCATACGGGGGTGGATTACATTACAGGCTGAAGCCTACAATCAGCACCTACTACTAGGGGTTCCTGGATTACTATCACTGGCGCTATTTGTTGGAAATGCCCTACAAACCTATGTATTTTACTTTTTATTGCACTGGCGCCAAGTTGTCCAACTAGAGCAATTCGCCAACTATGATATTACTGGCGCAATGCGCCGTAGTTACTTCATTCAACAACTCACAAAACTCACCCAACGCGCCGAATTTTCCGGTGATCAAGTCTGCGTCATTTTTATCGATTTAGACCGGTTTAAATCCATAAATGATGACTATGGACATGACTACGGCGACCAAGCTTTGATGCACTTTTCCCAAATAGCAAGTCGTAACCTAAGGGCTGGAGATTTGTTTGGTCGCTTCGGTGGCGAAGAATTTATCATCGCACTCAATCACACCACTAGCGAACAAGCTTATGCTCTCGCCAATCGGATCCGCTGCCAGCTTCATCAACAAGCCCTCGCAAGCAATAAAGGGAAAATATTCATGAGTGCTAGCTTCGGGATTGCCACAAGCAAATCCAGCAGCGAGCTTAGCGATTTAATCAACCACGCAGACCAAGCGATGTATCACGCAAAAAATCAGGGGGGAAATCGAGTCAATCTATATGACAATCTAGAAGTCGTTTAGCGCGCATCGCATAATCATCTGATTTTTAATTAAATTCTACTTTACCTCCTTACTCTCTGCTCTTAATCTTTAGCCTTAATTGGATAGTCACACTATCCCAATCAATCATGTTTTAGGAGTCTCCATGACCATCGGTATCGGCGGCAGTCATGCCAGCGAACAACTCGCCTTACTTCATTCCATGTGTGGTGATATGCCAAGTATTCCAAAAAGTGAATACCTGCAGCGTCAAGCAAAAGCCTGTGAATTAATGAAACAACAAGCGATCAGTGCCTTATATCTCAATGCGGGTACCAACCTATATTATTTTACGGGTTTAAAATGGAGTGCCAGCGAGCGTATGGTTGGCGCACTACTATGCGCAAACGGAGAATTACACTATATTGCTCCTCATTTTGAACAAAACTCCTTGAAAGATTTTTGGCTCATCGAAGCGCCCTTGCATAGCTGGCATGAACACCAAAGTCCCTATCAATTGTTTGCTAAACTTGTCCAACAGCAGCAATTAAACGGTGCGATTGGCATTGACCCAAGTGCCCCATTTTTTCTGGTAGATGGCTTAACTAAAGCCAATAACAACATTCACTTTGTGAATGGCGACACGATTACCCAAGCTTGCCGATCTCAGAAATCAGCAAATGAGATAGTCCTAATGCAACGCGCCAAAGACATGACCATGGCAGTGCAAAAAGCGGCGGCTAAAATCCTGCGTCCAGGGATCTGCAGCAGTGAGGTGATGGATTTCATCAATCAAGCACATCAAAGGGTCGGAGCCAGCGGCTCTTCCTTCTGCATTGTGCTATTTGGTATCGCCAGCTCCTATCCCCATGGAGTGAAACAGCCGCAAATTTTACAAGATAATGATTGGGTACTCATCGATACTGGCTGCTTATTAGAAGGCTACAACTCTGACATCACCCGCAGCTATGCATTTGGTGAAGCTAGCCAACAACAACAGCAAGCTTGGTTAAGCGAGCAAAAAGCCCAATTAGCCGCCTTCAACGCGGCTAAAATCGGTGCGCCCTGCGCCGCGGTTGATGCGGCCGCACGACGCTCACTCGAAGCCGATGGCTATGGGCCAAACTATGCGCTTCCCGGCCTGCCACATCGCACAGGTCATGGCTGCGGTTTAGACATTCACGAAAGCCCCTATTTAGTGGCTGGCGATAATACTCCCCTCGCCGAGGGCATGGTGTTTAGTAATGAACCGATGCTGGTCATTCCTGAGCAGTTTGGGGTGAGGCTGGAAGATCACTTTTACATGAGCGCCAATGGGCCTGTTTGGTTTACCCAACCTAGCCCAAGCCTAAACGACCCATTTGGCTACCAAATTAAATAAACTGAACGCCAAATCGTCCACTGCAGAGCTCGATGGTCCCAAATTGGCTATTGAGTATACCATTAAATGCGCTTGTCTAAACCAAGCTAAAACGCGGTATTGAGCCCGTTCATGTAGACAAGTGCGGCTCCCCCTTGGCGTAAAGCGCATCTTGGGTAGAGCTACGGCTGCAACGAAATTCCGTTTCTAAAGTATTAAATAATTGAACCAAACTAGGATCAAAAGCTTTACCACTCAGCTGATTAATGATCGCCTGTGATTTTTCAAAACTATAAGCAGGTTTATAAGGGCGCGCCGACATCAACGCATCAAAACAATCCACTAAACTCACAATACGTGCTTCGATAGGGATATCTTCCCCTACAATTTGCAGTGGATAACCGGTACCGTCCCAGCGTTCATGATGGCAATGCACTATATTTTCCGCCACTGGGCTTAATCTAAAATCACATAATAATTGGTAGCCGTTCACCACATGCTGTTGCATGATCTCCCACTCAAGCGGATCCAATTTACCAGGCTTACCTAAAATGGCATCGGGGATCGATATCTTGCCAATATCATGCAAAGAAGCGAACAGATGAATATCTTCTACTAAAGGTTTCGCCAAGCCCAGCCTTTCGGCCATCAATCGCGAATAATCAGCGACCCGTTGCACATGGCTGCCAGTCACCGGATCGTCACTTTCATGGAGGCGTTCAAGCATTTCAGTAACACCTTGCAATACCTTATGCATCTTCGCCCGTTGGATCCGTTCATCAATTTGCTTTTGAAATCGCCAATAAACATAAACCCCACAACTCACCAGCGCTAACGACAACCACAGTGTCAGCCACCATTGATAACTGCGAATCAGCACCTTCATCGGGCTCAATCGTTGAGTAAATTGAGGCAGATAACTCGGTTTATAAGCCATGATCAAATTCGTACCACTCATCAGCGGCTCAGAGCCAAGCCCTAAAGGAGCCACTGCGGCTAGCGAATCACTAAAATAGCTCAAGCCTTGCTGCGATTGAACCAAATCGGAATCATTAAACAGCTGCTGACAAGATAGCTCGGCACAATACAGTGCTTTAGCTAATGGGTGGACAAGAAATTGATGGTTTTGAGCGACCACAAACAGAGACACCCCGCGAGGCAGTATACGGCTTAACTGCTGATATACAGTTTTCATGTCGTAATTAAACATCAGTGCTCCAAGCAGTGGGTAAGAGTCGGCACTTACCTGCTTGGCGATCCGCAATACTGGACGATAAGGAAGTTCAAGCACCCCGTAATCGACATTTAGATCCACAGCCGAAAGATAGGTTCGATTCACCGGTAATTGCAGCAACTCGCGCACATAATAACGCTTCGACTTATCCTGTAACTCCAACTCACTGAGGCGTACCGCCTGACCACCGCGATTAATAATTTTAAATACTTCTTTACCCTGAGGATCCAACAAGCGGGCCTGAACGATACTGGCTTTAGAATTCATTAACTTCATCAGCAATTCTTGCAACAACGAATAATCTGCATCATTCAAGGCTCGCTGCACCACATCCAAACTCGCAAAATATTCAAGCTCTCGACGATTTTCGGCTTCATAATACTCAAGGGTGGCGGCCATCACACTGGCCTGTTTGCTGATATCACTAGACAGCTGCATCACCGTTTGCTTATGTTGATTCAGCAAAAAAAGACTACTTAAGCTCATCACTGCGGCGACACATAAGGTACTAATAGCTAGGTAGAGTGTTAAACGCGACATAATTTGTCCTCCTTAGCTCAATAAAACTATGGGGCAGACTCAGCAATAACGCTAATTAACAATTAAATTTATATACAAAAGTATCACTCTTATTAAATACAAACGCTTCGTAATAGCGTTAAATAAAAAAACCTAATACAAGGAAGAAAACATGGATAAGCAAATTTTAGCCCAATGGCATTGTTTCGAATTGGCCAGTCAAACCCAGCGACTGCCCGATCAACGAGAACGTAACATCACCACCTTACATCACCCCGGCGCGGTGGTTATTCTGGCGCTAGATTCGCAAGGACAGATCATCATGGAACGCCAGTATCGTAGTGCAATTCAGCAGTGGTTAATTGAATTACCCGCTGGCACTCTGGAAAAACATGAACAAGGCCCACAAGGGATCCTCGCCTGCGCTCAGCGCGAATTACAGGAAGAAACCAATTTACAGGCCGCCGAATGGCAGGCTTTGGGTAAGCTCTACCCAGTACCCGGCTTCTGCGATGAAATCCAATATCTGTTTGTGGCCAAACAACTGAGTGCCCAGGCAGGCCAATGTGATGAAGATGAATTTATCGAAATTTTTAGCATGAGCTGCGCCGAGTTTGAACAAGCCATCGTCGATGGCACCATTAACGATGCCAAAAGCATTGCCTGCTACACGCGAGCCAAGCTCAGCGGTTTATTAATTTAAGGAAGCGCAGCCTTTTTGTTCCGCTTGTTTTGACTGGCCAGAGGAAACAACTTGTCGTAAGCCAAATTATAGAAATAGGCAAAAAACAAATCGTAAACAACCATTGCTGCGTCCATCAGCAAAGCGCTGAGTAAACTCACGCCCAGCCACCAGGCGATTATCGGAAGGCTAACCGAATTCAAAGCCTGAAACATATACGACACGTTGCTACTGGGTTTTATCGCTATGGCCCGGCCTCGCGAGTAAGTAGCGGTCAACTCATTTTAAGTGCAGGCCATTGACGGCTTAGGGCGGTCGCAACCTTCACAAACATCTCAACAAAAACAGTTAAAGTAAAAAGCAGTCCACTTCACCGACGCCCCTATCAATATCAAGAGATTGAGAGATTGAGGTTTTGAGGTTTTGAGGTTTTGAGTAAGGGACCATCGCTAAATAATTGAAAGTGCTACAGGAATTAGCGACTAAATTACCTATATTTCATCCTAAGCCCGAATAAGTACCAATCATTGCAATCTGAGTCAGGCTTCGCTGACAAAATTAAGCGCCTGAACTTTTTTAAGGTTCAAGCGAAGCCCGAATGAGCAACGCTGCTCATTCATTATCTAGCAAAGCTTCAAAAACTCATGATGACTCAGCCGTCAGACGCTCGACTAAACCAGAGCGGCGTTGGGTTTTATTGCGACAAGCGGCGCGAATGCTGTCGGGTTCGGCATACAAACTGAATTCACTTTTGGCGCGGGTAATCGCGGTATACAACAGTTCTCTATTCACCAGCGCTTGTTTAGCAGGCGGCAGTAACATCACCACTTGGTCAAATTCACTGCCTTGGCTCTTGTGCACCGTCATCGCGTAAACACTCTGGTGGGCAGGCAAGCGGCTAGGTAATAACCAACGCAAACCATTGGCCGACTCAAATGCCACCATCAGCTGGCCTGAATCATCGGCGGCACAAATACCGATATCCCCGTTATACAGTTGCTGCTCGTGATCGTTTTGCTCAATCATCACCGGACGGCCCACATACCAGACGCTGTCGGAGCTTGCCGGTAGCGCGATCAAACCCTGTCTCTGCAACAAGCTTTCCAGCCGCTGATTCAGCCCGCTGACTCCGAGTTCACCCTTGCGTAAAGCCACCAATAGCTGGAAGCGATGAAACAGAGTAAATACCTGCTGCATCGCCTCGCCCTGTTGCAGCGCGCTCAAATACGGCTGATAACCCTGCACCACTCGCCCCAGCAAATCCTGATAAGTCGCTTGATTGAGTGCTTGATAGGGTAAATCGGGGCGCTGTGACATTAACAGTTCCAGCGCCTGAGCGGCACGGCCCTGATTGACTGCACCAGCTAATAAGCCAATCCCCGAGCGGGCATCAAAGCGGTAGCTTTTGCGCAACAAACAGAGCTTATCGGCAATAGCTAACGGACTAGAAGCTTGCTGTTGCGCTAAATTAAAACCACTACAGGCTTGCAAAAATGCCACTAACTTTGCGCTATAACCGTGGCTGATAAAGGCACATAGATCGCCAAGTACCGCACCGGCTTCTACCGAGGCGAGCTGATCCTTATCACCCAGTAAGATCAGCCGCGCCTGTTTTGGCATCGCCGCCAATAACTTCACCATCAATGGCAGATCGATCATCGAGGCTTCGTCCACCACCAGCATGTCTAAAGCCAAAGGATTATTGGCATGATGACGAAACTCGGCCCTGCCCGGGATCACCCCTAACAAACGATGAATGGTCGATGCTTGCTCCGGAATGGTGGCAATGGTTTGCTCACTGGCATTCAACTGATGCTTCGCGCCAATAATCGATTCACTTAAGCGTGCCGCCGCTTTACCGGTTGGCGCCACCAGCTGAATACTCAGGGGCGGCTTACCAGCGCTCAGCTGTAAGTCTTGCAGTAATGCCAGCAGCCGTGTCACGGTGGTGGTTTTGCCGGTACCCGGCCCTCCACTGATCACTAATCGAGTCTGATAACAGGCCTGTAGCGCAGCCAGCTGCTGCCAGTTGATTTGACTGCTGGCAGCAATGCCATTGACGAACGCATGTAAATCTTGCGCTTCAGTGATAGCTGCCAGCCGATTAAGCCAGCCGCGATTACTCAGTAAAACCGGGTCATTCACATCTAAAAACTGCTCCGCGTACACCGCCATTTGCTCGGCCGGATAACTCGATTTTGCTTGAAGCAACATCGCCCAGTCACTGCCAAACAAGGCTTGGATCCGAGTGCTAATGTCCACAGGGGAAAAGGCGCAAGCCGCCCCGATGTCGGAAAAATACTCGGCTACCTGCTGTTCGTAGTGCCAGTAACGATGCAAATACAAACGCTGATACTGTAAGACCAGAGGTTTAGCTTGCTGCTGAGGGTCATTGGCTTCCACGACACAGTCGGCTTGCTGCACTGCCTCCGACTGGCTCAACAAGGCCAGCCAAAAACGACTCTCTTGATGGTGCTCTATCGGACAAGCCCCCAGCAACTCACAGCGCCTGGCCAAACTCGCCATATCAACACAAACGTGGCCCGCACTGAGTTCGTTGCTAACAATGGCCGCCGCAATCATTAAGGCCTCTCGATGCTCGCTGTGGGCAAAGGATTGAGCAAAGTGAAAATCTAGGGCGCTGATGGCCCCCGTTTGTTTCAGTTGTTGTAACCATGCGCTTGCCGGCGATGATTGGATTGCCGCTAAATCACTCATCAGCCAGGCCCTCGGCAGGTTCTGAAAGGGGCAACTCGGTGGGCAGAGTCTGCCCGGCAAAGAGCTGGTCGAGATAATGAATAAAACGCGCCTCCGGTCGGCTAAAATAAACCCCGTTGCGGCTTGCAGTTACAGCCTGTAACGGCTCAGCCATAGGGTCAGAGACTTGCTCGCCACTCATGCCACGTAAAAACAAGTAATACACCCCACCAAAATGTTGCTGATAGTCGTAATCAGGTAAACGCTGGCCCAACCAGCGATGCAAAGCCAAGCTGTAAAGTTGATATTGAAAATCATAACGATGCTCGACCATCGCCGTCACCATCGCCGTTTGACTATAATCTTCCACCTTGTCGCCTAAATAATTCGACTTATAATCCAGCACGTAGTAGCGGCCATCGTGCTGATACACCAAATCGATAAAACCTTTTAACATGCCCTGCACCGTAGCAAAATCCAACCCACTGGCTCCGCGGCTCAAAGGATCAAAATGGCGGATCAAACGATTGACTTGGCTGGCCTGAAGATTGGCAATCGGCAGCAAAAACTCCATTTCCACCAAACGCTGTTCCAAAGCAAGTTGATTCAGCCGATAGGGGCTAAGCCTGCCGCCATCATCCAGAGGGGTAGCGCACACCTGTATAAACATCTGCGCCAAGGGCGCTAACCATTTCAGTTCGCCTTGCGAGTTTAACTCGTTGTAGCTGGAGGCTTGCAGTAAGGCCGGCAAACGCTGGCGAATTTGTACGATGTTGGCCTGAAAATCCAGTTCTTCAAACAGCAAGTGCAAGAAAGTACCCGCCTCGGCGCCGCGCGGGAAGTCAAAAATGCTGAGCTGTTGCTCGGCCTGATTATCCACCTCGACCATACTCAGTTCTTCGCCAACGTCTAACCACGCCATATCGCTACTGGCATCAAAACCGGCATGATGCCCTTGCTGACGGCTTAAGGCGGAATAACTGGTGAGCCACCAATTACGGTTAATTTGGCTGGTGAATGCTCGTGCGGCATAACTGGGCTGCGCATCGCTGAGTCCTTGGTAGGGCGTGAGTGTTTGCTCACTGACCATTTGCCAGCCAATATCTGGATGCTGGCCGAGCTCATCCAAAATGGCGACTAAGGCGCCCGCTGGCAGCGGCTGATTTTTTTGCAGTAAATAACCCAAGGCACTTTGGTGTACATCGCTATCGCCCTTCTGAGCATTGCCTTTTTTCAGATCGGCCACACCTAAATAACAGCAATATACGGCGCGCGTAACCGCCACATACAACAAGCGTAAGTCTTCGGCTAAGCGCTCCTGACAAGCCGCTTCCATGGCCGGTTCACTCGCATCTAAGTCGTAAATAAAGCGCTCCCCTTGGTGATACAAGGCTTCACTGGCTTCGCGAAAGCCGAGAATAAATGGCAACATCACAATCGGATATTCCAAACCCTTACTCTTATGAATGGTAACAATCTGTACCAAGTTGGCATCACTCTCTAAGCGCAGCTGTTGCTCATCGGCATTGCCATCGGGCTCAAGCACTTGCTCGGCAAACCAGCGCATTAAGGCAGCATCACCATCGAGCTCAGCACTTTGATTTTGCAGTAATTCAGCTAAATGCATTAGATTAGTGAGTAAGCGCTCACCATAATTGTCATTCTGGCTTACCCAACGTTCACTAATGCCTCGCTGGCTCATCCACGCATAAAACATTGCCAGTACGCCACGCTGTTGCCACAGCTGCTGATAATCTGAAAACTCTTGGGAATAACGCTGCCAACAGCGCTCGTCAGTATTTAAATCATCCAGTTCTTGCAAACTCAAACCGAGCATTTTACAGGCTAAGGCGGCGCGCAACTTACGGTCGTTATGAGGCTCCTGACAGGCTAAGAGCTGCAAATAAAACTGGTAGGCCTCGGGGCTTTCAAACACGCTATCGCGATTGGATAAACTCACGCTGGCAATATTTTGTTTGGCTAAAGCGGCGGCCACTTTGTCACCTTCGCGGCGAGTTCTCACCAACACGGCGATATCACCCGCGGAAACGGTTTTGCCGCTATCACCTAAGGTGGCCGCGCCAGTTTGGCCAGCTTCCAGCAAAGCTTGGATCTGTTGAGCGCAGACCAATGCTTGGCCATTAATATAATCTTCACTACGCACAAAGGCCGGGTTTTGCTGATACAAGAACTGCATCGCGGCCTGGCTTTCACCGTTGATCTGCAAGCCACTCAACTGCTTTTTGGCGGCATCAACCGCCATAAACTGAATCGCATCATCATAAATAAAAGGCCGCTGATGCCATTCAAACAGTTGATTACAGGCATTCACCATGGCCCCCGTAGAGCGCCAATTGGTGGGCAAGTTGTAACGCGCGACCACATTGTTGCGCGCCTGCATGTAGGTGAAAATATCGGCACCACGAAAACCATAAATCGCCTGCTTGGGGTCACCAATTAGCATTAAGGCGCAGTCGGCTCGGTCCATGTATAGCTTGCTGAAGATTTGATATTGCTGGGGATCGGTATCCTGAAACTCATCAATCATCGCCACCGGATATAACTCGGCAATCTGCCTGGCCAGCACCTCGCCCTGCGGCGCATTCAGTGCAGTGGCTAAGCCTGCCAGCAAATCATCAAAACTCTGCAGCTGTTGCTGCTGTTTTAGCTCGCTAAAGCGCTGGCGAATTTGCGGTAATAACTGGGCCAACAACAAGCTTTTGATGCTCTGCTCCTGGCTAAATAAACGCTCGATAGCCACAAAGGCCGGATGCTCCGGCGGCTGCCCCTTGGCTTTCACTCCATTGGCTAAATTCTCGGGTGTGAATTTTTGCAAAGCCTCACGCAGAGGCTTGCCAAGAAAGTCGCTGTCGGTTGGCGCATCGACAAATTGATTAATCAAGTTTAACCATTTTTCCAGCGAGGCTTTGCGAAACTTATTCCCATTCAGTGGCGCACTGGCAAGCAACTCGGCAATATCCTGAGCCGCTGGTTTCCACAACTGTTTAAAGGCCTCGATACGGGCAATTTGCTGGGCAAAAAAGGCGGTCAAGTCTTGTTCATCTGGCACCCCTTGCAACTCAAAGTGACTTTGATTGAGCAAGCTGCCAATTTCCTGATGCAGCTGCTGTGGGCTGGCCCAACATTGAACAATTCGGCTAATCAGTGGCACCGGTAGCGGGTAAAATCGCAACCGCCAGCAATCTTGCACCGCCTGCAAACGCAAATGAATTTCGTTAGTTAAAAACTCCATTTCAAAGGGCAAGCCGCTCTCAAAGGCGTGTTGTTTCAGCATTCGCTGGCAAAAACCATGAATGGTGAATACCGCCGCCTGATCCATATTTTGCTCAGCCAACAACAGACGTTGCGCCGCAAGAGAGTGATCGCTCACCTCATCTAATAATTGCGTGATAAAGAAGTCGCTACTTTCCCCTCGTAAAAAAGCGAGGCGAGCCTCATGAATTTTTTCACGAATTCGCCCACGTAATTCTTGAGTGGCCGCTTCGGTAAAGGTCACCACCAAAATTTGTTCTATATTCAGTGGGGTCAACTGGCCGTGCTGACTAAACCCCTGTGCAACATCTCGTGCATGCCCTAGCAACAAACGTAGCACTAAAGCGCCAATGGTATAAGTTTTACCGGTGCCGGCACTGGCCTCGATCAGCCGCGCACCATTCAGCGGAAAGCTAAAGGCATCTAAATTCTGGCTAGCTAAAGGTGACTCAGTGTGAGCTTGGGTATTTGAATCAGACATTAGCAAACGCCTCCAGATGTGCCATTAAGGGTTCGAGTAAACGCTGAGTATTGGCTTCGAACTGTGGCCAGATATCTTCTAAGTCACTAAGCTGGGCCTGAATATACGGATCATCGCCTTCGGCTTGAGCAAAAGCCCCTCCCGTAAACTGAGTGCGCGCGGCGCGGCGGGCTTTCTCTAGATTGACGTCACTGAATTCGATGCTGCCGGTTTTTTTATCTTTGCATTGGCTGATCCACTGCCAGGCGCTTTCTATCGGTAATAACAGCGGTTGCTGCAAGCCAGCATGCAAACAAGTCAACCAGTCACCCAAACATTGCACAGCCAGCCCGGCCTCTATCGGAGCAAATTGCCAGCCATTTTTGCGACCCATGATATAGCTGCTGATGGCTTGCTCGGGTTGCGCCGCATGAAACACCAGATGCCATAACCAGGCTGCCACTAAATCTTTTCCGCGAATACTTCCGGGCCGATAAGTCACCAGGCCTTGCCCGTAGCGATGTTTCAGCCAGGCCGATAAGCGGGTTTGCAAAATACTATCTTCAGCGACGTAGTCGATATCGATGAACAGCTGCTGAGGCTCTAAGACACCGCCCGCTAATAAGGGAAACAGCGTGTCGGCCAAGGGCTGCATCTCTTGCCATTGTTGCTCAAATGAGACCTCTGCAAAACCGCCGTGGGGTAGCGCGCCTGCGGCATGTAAATAGTCAAACTGTTGCTGTTTATCGGCATTCTCCAATTGTTGCTCGAGTAGGTGTAACTTCATGCTGTAAGCGGATAAGCCTTCCACCACAAAGGGTTCGGTTTCTTCTAACTGTTCCGATATTCGTGGAAAACTTACTTTTAAACGCCGCTGATAAAAATAAGCAATTGGCGAGCGACTAAAAGCCAGTAGCTCATCCATTTCCAGATCGGCTCCCCCCCCCTCCGAAATCAACGGCGCGGCTTCCACGGAGGATATTTTAACCTGCTGCTGTGCCGCCACCGCCGGTAGCCAGCGCTGCGCATAACTAAAAATTTTAGGTGAATCTTCACCGGGCGAACCGCTCGCGAAGGCAGCTTGATAATACTCCGCTGAAAAAGGCTGCAAAGGATGTTTGCAACGCAGCTGTGCCAACAGTTTCTCGCCTGACTGATCCACATTCAGCTTTTCATCTCCCACCAGCGCACAACTTTGGCTAAGGTAGTCACACAGCTCTGCCACCAGTACCGAGGGCGTTTGTTCGCTATTATCTTTGGCGCTATGTGCGATATAAGAGATATATAAACGCTGCTGCGCCGCTAACAGCGCTTCCAGGAATAAATAACGGTCATCGTCTCGGCGGCTCCGGTCGCCACGCTTTGGCGGATTATCCGCCATTAAGTCAAACCCCAAACTCGGTACACTGCGTGGGTACTCGCTGTCGTTCATACCCAGCAAACACACGACTTTAAAGGGAATGGCGCGCATTGGCAGCAGCGTGCAAAAATTGATTTGACCCGCCAGAAAACGCTGACTGCCTCGCTGTGAATTGAGTTGATTACGGCAATAATCAAGGATCAGCTCTGGGCTGATATCGTCTTTATAATCACTTGCCGTGCATTGCTCCGCCAGCGTTTCAAACAGCTTCAATAAACGCAGCTGCTCAGCTTCATCATCACTATCAAAACGATAGATATGTTGCAGCAAAACTTGCAAGCGCACTCGCCACTGCTCGGCCGGAACTGCGGCTAATAGTTGCTGTTCCAGTTGCATCAGCTGATCAATAAAATCGGCCAACTTGCCCACGGCTAAGGCACGCTGCCCCTGCACCTCATCATAAGCCAATATGCCCTGATACAAACCCACCTCGCTGGGCATGGCATAACCGAGTAACATCCGTTTTAGACCAAATAACCAAGAATGGGTTTCATCTTCCGGGGCTTGCCAGCGACTGCGATCACTGCCATCTAAACCCCAACGCACTCCGGCTTCTTTGACCCATTGACGCAAGGGTTTTAACTCATCCTGAGTCAGCTCAAAACGGCGCATAATCGCCGGCACTTCTAATAGCGCTAACAGCTCGGCGGCCGATTTACGCTTTTGCGGTAGGGCCAGCAGCTCTAAAAAGCTTAATAACACCGGATTTTCTTGGGTGGCACTGCGATCAGAAATGGCGAAAGGCAAACGGGTTTCGGCGCTGGCGCTGCCAAATACCGCCTGAATCATCGGCCCATAACGGTTTACATCTGGCACCATCACAATCACATCTCGCGGGCTTAACTCGGGATCTTGCTCAAACATCGCCAGCAACTGATCATGTAAGACTTCGAGCTCACGACGTGGGCTATGACAAAGATGTAGCTGAATACTATGATCACCGGGCTGAATCAGCCGTTTATGTTGACTGCTGTCAACTTGCTGATAATCAATCGGATCGTGCAACTTGAGGATATCGTCTTGCAACAAAGACAATAAACGAGGGCTTGCTTGCTCAGCGACATTACTGGCAAAAATGTCGGTTTCTTGTTTATTGAGTGGGTGCAGCAGCTCGATGTAGTCACGCCCCAGTTTGCCCATTGACGCCAGTAAGGGATTCCCCACTCGCTCAATCTCTGCTTGTTGCTTCAGCAGCGTCATCACATCACGCACATCGCCCCAATAGTGCTCCGAAGGGTTAGTTAAAAATAGGTGGATATTGGTGTGTCGCGCCAGAGCATCTAGGGCCTCGATATAGGCGGGTGGCAGCGCCGAGATACCAAAAATAAACACCTGCTCGGGCAGGCCTTCAGGTGCTGCACGACTGAAACGCAGCTGCTCAACAAAATCGATATACATATTGCCACGGTGATAGGGGGCGTCCATCGAGCCTACGGTGTCGTCCACCAAATCACGCCATAAAATCGGTTGCCAGGGTTGACTTTGGCTCACTTCGCTTAAATCATCGCCATCTTCCCAAGCACTGATCCACTCGCTACGATAGACCAAGTATTGGTCATAAATATCGGCCACCTTTTGCGCCAATTGCCATAGCTTACGGCCTTCAATGGCGGCACTTTCATCGTCACCGAGTAAATAATGGCGCAGCGGCGTAAATTCAGCTTCACGAAGTCGTTGTGGCAGTAAACGCATTAAGCGCCAACTCATGGCTTCTTTGTTAAAAGGGCTTTGTTCGGGCACATCTTGCAGTACCAAATGGAACATTTGCCAAATAAAGCTCGCGGGTAGCGGAAAAGCCACGTTTGCCACAATGCCTTGCTGCTCAGCCAGTTGCAATTTCAACCACTGTGCCATGCCCGGGCTTTGCACCAATATTTGTTGCTGAGTAAATGGGTTAGCGGGAGCTTGTAAGGCCATCACTTTGCTTAGCAGTATTTGCAGTGTGTCTAAATGATTACTTTGATATAGATATAACAAGAAGGCGACTCCCTTGAGCTAGGCAGCCTGTATTGTGCCAGAAAAACACGACGAGAGAAGAATGGCTTTGGCAATTGTTAGCCAAACCGCTCGGTCCCTCTTGAAAGAAAACTACTTGGAAAAAATAATTCTGCGCAGCGCCGAATAATCGAAGCTGGTATAACCACCGTAGCTATTTCTGGCGACAAATAATCCCTTGGCTTGCTCAGGAGCTGGCAGCTTAAAGCTCAGGCCGCTATGCGTAATGGCAACATATTGATTTGACACATAGTAGTAGCGATTGGCAGCTTGAATAAAAGCCAGTTCACTCAACGATAAGTAGATGGGTTTACCGTCAACATCAAGTGCCAGCATGCGCTGCTTGAGGCTGCCGTCGGAGCTTTGAACTTGTAAATCACTCATTTCCATCCACTGAGAGTCATTGCCGGTTTGCAACCACACCCGAAGGCCTTCTGCATTAGCACTGCCAAATAATAGAGAAATGCCTATCAGCATCCATTTCATCATCTACTCATCTTCCTCATTGAAAGCGCCATCAATACTAGAGGTCATACTGAACCGCAGAAATTCTTAATTAGCAGCATTTTGATATTCGCTTATTGACCCGCACCGATGAACAAGTAAGCTCAAGCAATCGTCACATAAAAACAATCACAGCTACGATTACACATGCAGCTAATTTCCTTGAACATCAACAAATTGAACGCGAGTTACAATACAATTACCAGCCAAATCATTGCTATCTTATCTCGACCAACAGTAAATCATCAGTCCGTCAGTAAAAATGAGAGCTAGGCCGCACTTGGCTCAAAGCAAAATCCGCTTAGTTAGACAAACGATGCAGCAAACGATCCATGGCCCGATAACTCAAGGCCTCTACTAAATCTTGACGCTGAATATCTGCTTGCTGTTTCAGATCAGCAATGGTTCTGGCTAAGCGCCATACTCGATGGAAGGCCCGTGCCGACAAGCCTAGTTGGCTAATGCTCTGTTCCAAAAACTCGCTATTGGCTGGATTTAACTCAGCATCACGATGCAGCTCTTTACCGCTTAGTTGGCTGTTGAGTTTACCCGCTCGACACATTTGCAGCTGCCTTGCCCTACTCACCCGCTGTTTGATCTGCTCACTAGACTCGCCAGTTGCATGTTTGGAAAGGGTGCCCTGCGGCAGTGCCGTGACTTCCACACTCAAATCAAAACGATCTAAAAATGGCCCCGACAACTTACCAAGGTATTTCAAGATCTGATCGGGGTTACTGCGCAACTGCTGTCCCTGATAATAACCACAGGGCGAGGGATTCATCGCTGCGATCAATTGAAACTGAGCAGGAAAACGCACCTGCAAAGCAGCGCGTGAAATGTGCACTTCACCGGACTCCAGCGGCTGGCGCAGAGCATCGAGGGTGGCCCGAGAAAACTCCGGTAGTTCATCTAAAAATAAAACGCCTTGGTGCGCCAGGGTTATCTCACCGGGCCGAGGATTGGAACCGCCACCCACCAAGGCGACCATCGAGGCACTATGATGAGGGCTGCGAAACGGCGGAACATACCATTGCCCCAATTCGCGCTGCTGAGAGCTTACCGAAGCAATCGCCGCCACTTCAATCGCCTGCTGCTCAGTTAAGCGAGGCAAAATACCCGGCAAGCGACTGGCTAACATGGTTTTTCCGGTCCCTGGGGGACCCAG
Source organism: Agarivorans sp. QJM3NY_33 (assembly GCF_050870865.2). Classification (NCBI taxonomy): domain Bacteria; kingdom Pseudomonadati; phylum Pseudomonadota; class Gammaproteobacteria; order Alteromonadales; family Alteromonadaceae; genus Agarivorans; species Agarivorans sp. QJM3NY_33. The sequence goes on along the minus strand of NZ_CP194039.2, from coordinate 467,300 downwards.
CATCAACAAATTGTGTGCTCCCGCGGCGGCCAATTCGAGTGCGCGCTTGGCCAGATGCTGACCCTGTACCTCGCTCATGTCTAATAAATTATTGGCTTGACTCGGTTCTTCAGGACTGGCCATTTGCAGCACAAAGGCCTGTTGGCCATTCAGCGTGGCACTCAAGGCTTGCAAACTGGCACTGGCATGTACCTTGGAATCCGGCACTCGCGCTGCCGCTTGCGCGTCTTGTTCTCCGGTCACCAACGTGAACCCTTGCTCACTCATCGATAGCGCGGTGGCAATCGCTCCGCTCACAGGGCGGATCGCCCCCGATAACGCCAACTCACCACAAAAGGCCATTTCCTCGAGGCAGGCTAAAGGAACTTCGGCCGCGGCGGCTAAAATACCAATGGCAATCGGCAAGTCGAAACGACCGCCACTTTTCGGCACATCGGCTGGCGCTAAGTTAACGGTAATTCTCTTAGCAGGAAATGAAAAGCCGCTATTTAATATCGCACTACGCACTCGATCTTTAGCTTCTTTGACCGAAGTTTCCGGTAAACCAACAATATTAAACGCCGGTAAGCCGTTGGCTAAATGCACTTCTACCGTGACATCTAGAGCCTCCATCCCCAATAAGGCACAAGTACGTACAATCGCTAATCCCATAAACATCCCGACACTATTAACTAGTTACATAGTAGACGTATTTATCGGTGACTGTCCTTGAAGCATCTCATAATTAAAAAAAACGAAGGAGATCTTGGTACGTTGTCGGCCTGATAAGACTATCCTGAGGCATCTCATAATTAAAAAAACGAAGGGGATCTTGGTACGTTGTCGGCCTGATAAAAGTGCGCCCTCAAAACAGGCATAGCCACTTTGAATGATTAAGCCTCGAAAGATATTGTCACAAGGCGTAGAAGGAGCGATACGCCGCGGATAAAAGCCGCTACCATATGCTTTCCCACATAAAAAATCCCCAGCCAAAGCCGAGGATTGATTCATCGCACTTGATCAAATCAGTTATCGCTCACCAACAATACACTGCCTTGAATCACAGTCGGGCCGAATGAAATAATCTCGGCATTACGGACATCAAATGTGAAAATTTCACTCGAAAGCTGAACATGAGTGTTACTCCAAACATAGGCTCTAATATCACCAGCACCATAGCTTTCCTGATTGGTTGAATAAGGAAAAGCGTTGGCGAAGGCTTTTCCATTTAAAGCAGGGTTCCGGCATGAACGTTCAGCCAAAGTAACCAATTCTTTAATATTGGGCATGCGCCAATTCGCTTTATCAGCGAAATGATACAGGGCATGATTTGGGCTGTTATTAATCGCCTGTACATCATTCAAGGCAGCCTGCCAAAACATTGCTTGTCCTTCTCCCTCACAGCGCTGTTCGGTGCTGCTCCAGGTTTTTCCCAGCGGGCAGCGCATCCAAGTTAAACCGGTACTTCGATCACTCACAGTTCCATTCGCATTAAATTGATAGCGGACATTGGGCGCTGTTTTCGACATCGTTGAAGAACATTCTTGAGCCGCCATTCCAAGCATAGGCACCAACAGCAGTAATACACCAAGTTGCAAGCATCTCATTAGTTTGACTCCACTTTTGATACTAATCGAATAGGTAATTGATAAGACGTCCAAAGATCGGGTTCGGTCTGATCACTGTAAATAGCAACTGGATAGGTCGTTCCTCGATAGATACCGCGAGTCATTGCGGCTAAAATATAGCGACTGCCCGGAATTTTGATATCTTCATACTCGGTAAAGAATTCATCAGAAGTCCAAACTTCCCCCGCTGCGAGGTCACTGGCAATACTTTGTCGCGGAAAGTAAGCACGCGTCAGCCCATAAACATCACCCAATTCATCCTGCTCTGATTCGCCAAAATCAATTAAGTCATAAAATTCAGCAAATTTGGGTAAACGCCAATGCTCTAAGCCACAAACCTTCTGCTCATTTAAATACTCAACATAATCTTCAGTTGAGCAAATGCCATCCTCACAGCTGATGGCCGCTAAATCTTCACTGTAAGGTTCAAAGGTACCTCTCACTTGGTAAACAAATAGTCGATCCTTAAATTGAGGTGAGGATGGCTCATCCGTTTTGTTCTCCCATATCAAGCCGCTGCGTTCGTCTCTCACACAAGACCACTGCGCTGCAGTCGATGGTAAAGCCGCACCATTCTCATCTAACTTAGTAAAATGAAATCCGTCATTGAGACTATCATGACCAAAATCAGCATCTTGACCGGGATAATCAACTGGAGCATTTGTGGTATCACCACCATCGCTGAAATAGGTCTGCAGCCCGGTATCATTAAGATCTTGCTGACGGGTGCCGTAACTCAACTCTGCAAGTAATTGAGATACCGCATTATCTGACGGAGCACCCGCCAATAGCAGGGCTTGATAATCCGACAAATTGGAACTCAATACCCCAAGCTGCGTGTCAGGTTGCGACTTATCCATGGCAGAAATCACCAGCAATAAGTTTTGCTCTAATTGTGCATACTCGCTATCACTTCCTTCATTAAGCAACTCATCCGTTGCTGAGAGTCCCATCGCATGAAGCTGTTGCTTGACATGCTCGATCGCATCAGACAAGACTGCTCCGCTCGCTACCTTTGCAGCAACGAGAGTGGTGATTGCATTAATCTGATTACCACTCGCTTTTCTTTGTCCAGGCGCGACCAGCAGCGCATTTGCCCCAACACTTTGTGCATTGACCTTGAGCGTATGTGATGTTGCTGTCACCCCTGTATCCAATTCAACAACCAAAGGCGCGTCTAGAATGGCCTTATTAGTACTGCTAATGGAAAAGCTACCATTACTGCTGATTGCGCTGGGTTCATTCGCGGCACAAAGAAAATCGCCATTCAGATCGGCACAGACCTTTTCGTCCCCCTGCGCAGCCAGCGCAGTGATCGTTCCTGAGACCTGATAAGTGGGAGCACTGATATCGGAGCCTCCGTCCGAGCCACCACATCCGCTTATGAGCAGAACAGCAGCAGCTATAGATAATTTTGTTTGCATAGACTTAAGTTCTTTTATTTGATTTAGATTGAAAAAAATGACGACGCCACAGCAAAACCAATCCAATCACTAGAGAACTCCATGAAACGGCCCCCCCAGCACTTGAAGTATTCGTCGCGTTATCGCCAGCCCCTGTTGAATCGGTCTCGGTGGTACAGTTATATTGTTTGACACGTCCAACGGCCCACTCAAGCAAGTACCCTGTATTTTCAGGCACATAGTCCGTTAACTCTAAGCGCCAAGTGCCAGCCATGCGCTCTGCAGAAAAAGCCTGAATAATCGGATCGTGTTTCGCAACCCAATAAAAAGTTCGCGATGGTGATGAGTAACGAGTCGGCTGCATAAGAATTTGACGTTTCCCCGAAGGTGCAACCAGTGTAATTTCTAAGTCAGAGAACTGACTGTGTTGCAACTTAAGGTAAATACCCAGCTCATCAGCCGCCAAGGCGTCGTCATCGGTAATGATGAAATTGAAACTCTTAAAACCGTAATTCAAGGCACCCGAGTCAGAAAGCGTTGCATCAGGAATCAATGATTGTTGCAGCCTCGTTGGCTGATTGAGTTCGGGGAGCCCAAAAACCAGAGCAGATGAGTGAGACCAATCAAGTGATTTTAGCGTCGTGTCATACTGATAAGATAATTGAGTGTTAAGTTTGAATGACTCGCCACAAGTAGCGGAGTCAGTAAGACTTAGCTCGGTTGAAAGTTGGGTAAATTTATCTGATTGAAGCCGCTGAGAAACCCCAGTAGACGTTTCAATTCTACCCGCGACACTTGCTTCTCTTCCCTGACTAAAAAGACGTATCGCCAAAGGAGCAGCAGGCGTGACGTAGCGACTATCCATTTCTATGCGAAATGGCTCTTTGACTAAACCATGCGCTACAAAGTTATCTTGTAGCAGCGTGTGGTAAACACGTTCTGGATAAAGTTGCTTGGCCACATACAACATGCTTTCCACAAGATCATGCATCTTCATGCCACGGCCCATGCCATACATGGATTCCAGAACTAAACGGTCGACTTCTTCAAAGGCCACCTCACCATAAAGTTCCACCCCTTGTTTTAAGGTTTGAAACAAAGGGCTTGACCAAAGTTCATCCCCCAATTCGCCAGCTACACTTTCGTGAGCACGGTACTCGCTTTGCTCAAAATAACGCGCGCGTTGATTCCACAAACTACGGGTTGAAATTTTATTTCCAAAGTAGCCATCCCAGTTAAACAGTGTATCTATTTCAAAATCACTTCCTTGCTGGTAAAGCTTGCGATAACTATTAGAACCCGCCCAATAGTCCGCAAAGCCTTCCGCCATCGCACCACTGTGCCCATAACCCCAATCTGGAACAATGTGATAATGGATTGCATGACCCAATTCATGCACCACGACATCAGCATCGAGTGCATCTGGTGAGCCGCCCCCCAGTCCAAACATCACCGCTTTGGGCCCCATAAAATAACTAGAGTTGTTATCACCTAAGCCTCTGGCATCAAAACGAATGGGCCCAGAGAAAAGGTGATAACCCAAGGATTCGAGATACTGTATGGATTGATCAAGTTGATAAAAAGCCATCAACTGGGTGAATTGAGGGCTAGCAAACTGCAGCGTCTGTATATCAGCGAGTTGTGAAAATTGGCTGATCTCTTCTTTTGCGAAAAACGAAGCGCTATCGCTTTGAGACCACTCTAAAGTTTGTGGATCCTGCACTTCTAAGTACTCGGCATCAACCTCTGAGACTCGACTATTAGACAAGTAATATTTGCCACCACTATTTAATAGCTCAACTTGTCGAGTGACCAAATGTGGTGCCAGAGGGTAATCAGAGACCTGCTGCCAAACCTGCTCTGGGGCAGGCAAGCGATCCATGGTTCGTAGATCCGGATCGACAACCTCAATATTAGCCTCAACAATAACGCCAGAATCCAGAGCCGGTGGCGCATCGGCTTTCAAACGCCGAGCGTGCTCCAGTTCGCCCGCCACTGAGGCAACGCCATCACGCAAAATCGTATCATCTAAACTTTTAAAAACTCTCTGGACTAAGCCTGAATGATCACTATGCACCACGATAGTTCGCTGGGGTTTATATTCCCCATCCAGCGTGATGTTAAAATTATACTGATGGCCCAAGCGACTTTCGCTCTGATAACGGAGGCTAAGCTTACCAATCGTTGGATAATGGGACTCTACATAACGTTTCGCTTCTTGCTGATCAAGCACCACGTTATTGCTTGCTGGATAATCCCACTGGCCGCCCAAAACACCAAGAGGCGTTCCAAATAACACCAGAAATATTAACCGTTTCATGCTCTCTCCTTAAAATACATAGCGCGCATTGACGGTAAAATAGCGCCCAGGCTGAGTGGAATATTTGGTCTGCGAAACGCCTACACCAGCAACATCCTGATAACGGGTATATTCTCGATCGAGTAAATTAATCACATTTAGATTCAGCGAAAGATCTTGACTCAATGCGATCCCAAGCCCGAGATCCAAAGAATACCAAGCCGTTGTTTCTGCACACTGGCTTACGAGGCCGAACGCATTGGAACAGCTCGGAGTCCGATCCATCGCGTCAGCCCAGTTAATCCGGCTGTAAGCGTCAAATATGCCCTGCTCAAAACTCAGCGATAAATTTCCTTCCAGGGGGGTAATGGCACGAACATATTCACCCTCGTCGTTTTTCCCGTTGACCCATCCAACTGCGCCTGACAAGCTCCAAGCTTGATTCAAGGCATATAAAGTAGAGAGCTCGGCACCATATGTATTCACGCCACTGAGGTTTTCATAGCGTTTCTCAAACAATCCGCTAGACGCATTAAAGCCTGCGTCGACAACACTGATGAAATTTTCGAATTGGTTATAGAACACCGCCGCGTACACGCGTAATACGCCATTGTCGAACTTACTTCCAAGTTCAAAGCTATCGCTGGTTTCCGCTTTCAACTCAAAGTTAGGCAATACAACAAAAGGTGTAATCGGCACGAACTCATGACTGATATAGCCGTAGGTTTTGTCGTATTCTGGCGCCCGATAACCGTGCTTATAACTGATATAACTATTTAACTCAGGGGTAAATTGATAGGCGAGCGAAAAACTCGGCGACAGCTCACTACTGCGATTATCTCGAAGGCCATCAAATTGGATCGCTGAACTATCGTCAGCCGTCAACTGATGCGCATCAAAACGCAGTCCAATCATGCTGGTCCATGCATTCAAGGAGATAGAGTCTTGTAGGTACATACCAAGAGAATAACTACGAGCAGGAGCAAAAGGAGTCGATGCAGTGGAAGTCGAACCATTCCAATCAGAACGGGCATCATGAGTAGGACGATCATGATACGCCGTTTCTGCGACGGCACCGTAGACAAGCACATGGCTGAGACTACCGCTGTACAGTTCTTTATTCAGATCAATGGACCATCCCAACAATTGGTCGTTAAACTCACGTTGATCCAACTCACGACGTAGTTCTCTAATCCCGTTATTGTTGCGGTCCATCAGGCGATTTGTATCTTCATCAAATTCGCTGACCCGATAATATAGCTTGGTCTCTAGGTCATCCATCCACGCCTTGGAGGCTTGGTACTCAGCACCTAGCCATGCGAGATAAGTGGTCGTAGTATCTTGCTCGGTATAATCAACAATGTCCCAAGCCCCATCGGCCTGCACCGATGCAGTGCCCTCGCGGGTATTCATTTGCTCACGGTAAATCTCAGCTTTCGCTTTCAACAACAACTGGTCGCTTACATCATGATGCACGCTATATTCAAAACTAACGCCTTCAAGATCTCGCTGATATAAGTCTTGTTGATAGTTTCGTGTTTCTTCACCGGTCCAATAAGCGCCCGAAATCAGACTACTGGTATCACCGACCCGAAAAGCCAAATTAGAAGCCACTCGATATTTATGACTAATCCCGCTATAAGTTGTTGCTATATCAGTATAAAAGTCCTCATCTCCTAAATAGTCTTCCGGACTGTAAGATTTGAGAATAACCACCCCTCCGATTGCACCGGAACCATAGCTGGTTGAGCTCGCCCCTTTTACCACTTGAATTTGTTTTAGCGTGGCGACATCGAAAGAATTTCGTCCAGCGCTGTCATTTAAGTCATCTGCCCCAAATCCATCTGATGTAGCAATACCATCTTTCACAATCGCAACTCGATTCCCCACCATGCCTCGGATAGCAATGTTCTGGGGCCGACCAGCGCCTCCCGTGACGCTAATCCCCGGCTCCTGATTTAGCACATCATATAATTCTGTCGCCCCCGCCTTACGCATATCATCATTGTTAATCACCGCCACGCTGCCAGCCGTTTTTGAAAGATCTTCTTCGTACTTGTTGGCAACCACAACGATGGTTTCTAAGGGGGCGATGTCAGATTCGGCGTGCACAAAGCCAGCAACAATTGCGCTTAACACAATCATGCTTAGTCGAGACGGTTTCATTTACAACTCCGTTTGCTCAGATGGTAGTAAGTAGTGGATCAAAAATGCGTAGTCCATGGCCTGCTGGGCCAACGCCTGGCGCCGGTCCATAGCATGTCCGCTTTGAAAGTCGGTTAATAATAAATAGGGGCCGCGGCCTTGGCTGCGCGCAGCTAACAAAGAAAGGTATTTAGCCCCCTCCCAATACGGTACTCGGCTGTCATGCCAGCCCACTCGCACCATCGTGGCAGGATAATCCAACGCCCCAACGTTATTCACCGGATCATAATCAGCCATAACCGCCAGTTCATTAGCCTGCCTGGGATTACCCCATTCATGATATTGCTGTGCCGTCAAAGGCTGTGAAGCGTCAGACATACTCGCCACCACATCCACAAAAGGCACATTGAGGCTTACCGCTGAAAAGTACTCAGGATGTTGATTAACTGCCGCCGCGATCAGCGTTCCGCCGGCACTGGATCCCATTGCTGCTATTTTCCGTTGTCCTTGTTTAAAACTCTGCAAAGTCTTAGCCGCCGCAACAAAGTCGGCGATACCAGCAGGTTTATTGACCCCTTTACCTGCGGAATGCCATGCCTCTCCGTAATAGCCACCGCCCCGTACGTGAGCAATCGCGTAAATAAAGCCTTTATCCAATAACGAGATGATTTGCGACATAAAATACGGCCGCATCGTAAAACCATAAGCACCATAGCCATATAACAAAACCGGTGATTGCCGATGTAGCATGCTGCTTTTGTAAGCCAGCGTAACTGGGACGCGCACCGAGCCCGACTGAATACTAATTTGCTCCGTTCGGTAGGCTGATTGCTGAAACCCCGGATAGGCATCTTCACTAATCAACGAACGTTGAGCATTACCAATATGAAGACGCTCCCACTTCGCGGGCTGAATCATTGACATACTTCGAATATGGACAATATTGCTGTTAAAATCACCGACGCGACTAATCCAACCAACGGCCCCCTCCGGAGCCATCGCTAAGTGCAGAGGCTCCGCTTTGTCATAGCCAATAATGACTAACTGATCCCGCCCCTGCTCGTGTTCGTGGATCAGGATGCCTGCGGCAAAGAGATAGAAATGCTTCAGTTCTGCTGACGATTTGGGGATATATACGACTTGCCATTGTGATGCACCTAAGGCACTTTGGTATAAACCAAAATTGCCGGTATGGTTGCTGTTAATATAGAGCTTGCCATGCACCACATTAGCGTAATACTCAATACCATTTTGGCGTGGCCGAATAGGCTCTAACAGCGCTCCTGTAACGAGGTTGAGTAGTCGCTGCTCCGACATCACCTCATTATTTAGCTGGATGACCGCATATTCCGGATCACTTGCCACATAGGCTGACAAGATCCACTGAGGATCGGACTCCATCAACTTTAGTTGAGACCGTCCAGTATCAAGAAAGTGCTCGTAGAGAGCCACTCCAGCAGGCTCTGTACTCAGGTGTTCAATCGTATATAAGCGACGACTATCGCGTCCCCATAACAAAGCGGTTTCACTCTTGATTGCCACTTGCAGAGCCGTCGATTGAGCTAGATTAATCACAACGATACGGTAGTTTTCATCGCCCACGACGTCTTCAGCCAAGGCAAGGTGTTTTCCATCGGGGCTGAGTGACCAATTGGCTAAGCGATAATAATCATGTTTTGCAGCCCGCTGTTCGATATTCAATAATATGCTTTGAGACTGGCTGTTTCGCTTACGCCGAGCAATCACCCGCTCACCATTCAACCAAATTTGATTGAGTTCGTCATCACCTCGAATTAACCAAGGACTTTCAGCTTTAGCTGATGCAGCATTCTGCCACTGCGCGATCAAGGATTGCTGCAAAGGTTTTAAGGGGTTTAGCGTTAGTTGAGCGGAGCGATTTTGTTGTTCAAGGTAGGCTCTAACCGAAGCTTCATTATGAGGTTCAGCTTTTAACCAGGAAAAATCATCAGCAGCATAACTAGAGTGCTCCACTACGACACCGAGCAAAAGCAAAAATACAGACATCCATTTCATACAACAAAATCACGGCAAACCATAAATAGTGGCCGTATTCTGCACCCAAATACAAATGAGATCAATTATCATTTGTATTTGAGTGCAATTTATTGAACTTGTTTATTCACTGAAACTAAAATTTTCAGTGAACTCAAACCTCCGTGTATCCAAATTTTATTTCGGAAAAAGTTCACAAAAATCACGGTTCAAACCGTAAAATTCAATCCTCTAAATACCACATAAAGGTGATTATTCAGTTCGCTGTTATATGATTTTTATACCTATTTATCATGCAGATAGATAACAATCATCGCCATTCAATCATTCGTTTAGACAATTCAAATCAGCGCTAAAAACGAGTTTACCAATGTCCACATAACATTCACGTCTACTATTTCCGATCAACAAAACATTGCTGTTGGTGATGCTGCAGCGCCACTAACACTGCTTTGCGATCGATTAAACCAATTAACTTGCCAGCTTCCACCACCGGATAATTTTTGGGTTTGTTCTCCAGCATTTGCTTGGCCAGATCTAAAACACTTTCAGCAGGGCTCACGCTCAACACATCTCGATTCATGATGTCTTCGACCAACGCACTCTGCTCACAGTAGTAGCCTGCTTGCAGCATTTGCGCCACACAATCCTGCTCGGAAACCCAACCCAATAAATGATTTTGTTCATCTACCACTGGGGCACCGATTTGTTGTGACACAATCAGTTTTTCACTCACGTCACTAATGCTTTGTTTCAGCTTTAAACTCAAGAATTGAGTTTTCATATAATTTTTAATAGTTAGGTTTTGCATAAGACCTCCTTGTTTGGCCATTTAAATGACCGATTAGTTCTAACTATAGTTGGCAGGGAGGAGGCTGTGAAATGGCTAATACCTATTAGATTGATAGGTGCGAGGCAATTAAACGTTTATCGTTCAAGGATATGAGAGCCGCGATCGAAACAAGTTTTTCGCGTAAAGAGCAGTCACACTGCGATAAACAAAGCAAACTAGCACCCTGCTGATAAAACAGCAGCGTGCTTTGGCTCCATCAAGTCACAGGTTTCTGGCCAAAAATGTTCTTGCGACCAAATTATCGGGCAATTTCAGCGAACACTTGATCGAGAGTCGACACGATGAAGTCTGCTTCTTGTTGGCTCAAAGTGAGCACCGGACACAAACACAGGGTATTATTAAAACTTGTGAAGCTACGGTTGGTGCGACCAATGATCAGACCTTTTGCCATGCACATCGCCGCAATTTTTACCGCCACGCTCTCGTCGACCGGAGTTTTCGAATCGCGATCACTGACCAGTTCAATACCCAGTAATAAACCCTTACCCCGCACATCGCCAATGATCCCATGTTTGCTCTGCAAGTGCTTGAGTTGAGCCAGCAAATAGTCGCCCATAACCTTACTGTTATGCACCAATTCTTCTTGCTCAAGAATGCGCATATTTTCTAATGCCGCGGCAGGGCCTGCGGTACAACCGGCAAAGGTACTAATATCGCGAAAATAAGCATCACGATCGCTGCTGTCGGCAATAAACTCATTGAAAACTTGTTCGGTAGTCACGGTGCAGGAAATTGCGGCATAACTCGAGGCAACCCCCTTCGCCAGAGTAACGATGTCAGGTTTGATGCCATAATGCTGATAACCAAACCACTCGCCAGTACGACCTAAACCGCAAACCACTTCATCAATGTGCAGTAATACATCATATTTTTTACAAATTTCCATGATGCTTGGCCAATAACCTTCAGGCGGAGTAATCACCCCACCACCAGCAGTAATCGGCTCTAAAATCACCGCGCCCACGGTATCCGGTCCCTCCCGCAGTATAACTTTTTCAAGCTCTTTGGCGGCCAACACCCCGTAGTCTTTCACCTCGCCAAACTGACTCCGATATTCACAGCAATGCGGAAATTCGACAAAACCAGGTACAAAGGGGCCATATTGCATGCGCCGCTCTTCCTGACCGGTGGCACTTAAGGTTGCAATGGTTGACCCATGGTAATCGCGTTCACGATAAAGGATCTTATGCTTCTTACCGCCATATTTTCGATGGGCTATCTGGCGCACGATCTTAAAGGCTTTTTCGTTAGCCTCAGAACCTGAACTGGCGTAATAAACGCGGCTCATACCGGGCATTTTAGCTAACAGTTTTTCGGCAAATTCAGCTGCTGGGATCGTGCCTGCGGTGCTGGCAAAAAAATTAAGTTGGGTGAGCTGTTGACTAATCGCCTCAGCGATGGAACTACGTCCATAACCTACGTTCACGCACCATACGCCCCCCGCAGAAGCATCTAAGTAGCTATTTCCTTTGGCGTCCCATACGCGCGAACCTTGCCCCTTCACCATGACCATTGGATCTTGAGTTGCTAACACGCTGTGCTGGCTAAGGTGATGCCAAACATGTTGACGATCTTGCTCGATGGCCGCGGCATTAACTAATGACATATCGCTACTCCCTGAGACGAATGACTGACATAAAACATGAACAGACCTTAACTCGGCAACACAGCAATGCTTAGGACCAGCAATTCGAATCCATGGAGCCAGACAAAAAGAACAAATTATTGGGAGCACACTGGCCTAACACTTAGTTTCATTGGCCCTATAGTAAGAACTTCAAAGCAGGCAAACTCAAGCTTTTGCTCTAGGGAGTGAGCATGGACAGTATTGGCTTAATGGTACCGGTGGTCATGCTGGCAGCCTTCGTTCGAGGCTTCACTGGGTTTGGTTTTGCTGCGATCGCCATCATTGGTATGAATCTGTTTTTTACCCCTCAGCAGAGTGTACCTGTGATTTTGTCGCTGGATTTATTGTGCAGTTTGAGCCTGTGGTCTCAGGCGCGACGACAGGCGGATTATTCGAGTTTAAAAAAACTAATGTTCGGCTCTTTACTGGGGATCCCGCTGGGCTTAGGTCTACTGATTTTACTGCCAGCAGAATTGCTCAAACTGTCAATTTGTGTATTCATTTTGCTATTTTCGTTATTCCTTGCCTGCAACATTCGCTTCCCCCACATGGATAAACCCTTAACTGCAGTCCTATTTGGTTTTCTATCCGGTGCAGGCACCGCCAGCGCTTCGGTCGGGGGACCAATGGTGGTGTGTTATATGCTGTCGAGTCCACTCAAACCACAAACACAACGCGCCACCATGATTTTGTTTTTTATCGTGAGCGAGCTGTTATCGGTGCTGGGCTTAATCGTGAGCGGAGTGTTTAATTGGCAGGTACTTAGCCACATAGGCATATTGCTATTACCGACCATGCTGGCCGTAAAGATCGGCCAAACGGCGTTTAATCGTTGGCCGCCACGCAGCTTTAAACATATCGCCCTACCGGTGATGGTGCTAGTCGCCTTACTCGGCATGGGTGCTTCAGTAGAGAAGATATATTAAGGCCGGAACGCGCCGTCGCTTAAGTGTCGCGAAACAAACGGCAACGGCTGCCCCCTCAATAGGGAGCAGCAACGTCTATTTAGCGCTTGCTTAAGGCTTGATCGATGTCTGCCGCACTATGGCGCTCGGCAAGGAATTCACCAGCTTCACCAGACGAACGATTCACAATACGTCCACGTTGAACGGCTTCACGAGCGGCGATGGTTTGCGCCCAAGCAACAACATGGGGATAAGAGCCTACATCTAAAAATTCAGCAGCATCATAAAGTTTGCCCAGTGCCAAGTTGCCGTACCAAGTCCAAATCGCGATATCTGCGATAGTGTATTCTTCACCCGCTATAAATTTATTGTGAGCCAAACGCTTATCCAGCACATCTAACTGACGTTTCGCTTCCATCGAGAAGCGATTGATCGGGTATTCAAACTTCTCTGGCGCATATGCATAAAAGTGTCCAAATCCACCACCTAGATACGGTGCGCTACCTTGCAGCCAGAATAGCCAGTTTAAAACTTCCGCTTTAGCCGCTGGCTGTTTGGGCAGCAAGCAGCCAAATTTTTCGGCTAAATAAAGTAAGATGGCGCCCGATTCAAATACTGAAATGGGGGTCTCACCGGAGCGATCCACCAAGGCCGGGATCTTCGAATTAGGATTCACCTCGACAAAACCTGATGAGAACTGATCGCCCTCACCAATGTTAATCAAGTAAGCGTCATACTCAGCTTCCGTCACGCCCAGCGCCAATAGTTCTTCGAGCATAATGGTCACTTTTTGCCCATTTGGCGTTCCCATCGAATACAACTGCAAGGGATGCTCCCCTACCGGTAGGTCCTGTTGATGCCGGGCTCCCGAATCCGGTCGATTCACACTCGCCCACTTACCACCATTTTCATTGTCCATCGTCCAAACTGTTGGAGGGGTATACTGCTCTGCCATCGTGCTTCCTTCTAGTTTATTGTCTAGGATCATTATCGCCAGTTAAAACCTTCTCACTTCATTTTTCCAGCCGTTTTTGATTGGTTTAGTAATTAATTGAAATATATAACTTAAAATGGCGGTTAATCCGCCCTCAAAAATCTAAGCCTTCGCCTCTATATTTCGCTTAGTGCGCGGACAAAGCAAAGCTTGTGTGGCCTGTCTCAAGCATTCAACTTAGATATTTAGAATATATTCACTAAAGGTCTACAATCATTGTAAGTTATGTTTTCTATCAGAAGCGCCTATGAAAAACCTATTCTTCAGTCTGCTAATCAGCTTGCTAATGGCCTGCAGCAGCACAACCATTAAATCACCAAGCCTCGCCAAAGCAGAGCCCAAATGCCTCGGTAGTGTAGCGCTACCCGCAGATATGCAAGACCAATTCGAAGTGATTGATGATCAGCAACTGTTAAATCAAGCTTTAGGCAAGCCAAACCAAGGGAAACTGTGTCAGGGACAAGTTTATCGAAGTAAGCTTGCCACTCAAGTCACCGTTTATCGAGCATGGAACAGCACCAACCCCAATAGTCAATTTGGCCAATGGTGGGCGTTTCAGCAACCCTCTGGGGAAATCGCAAAATACCGCGCCGACTATGAGATCTGTTACCAATGGTCCCCGCTCGACAAATTGGTTCGCTGCACTTTAAAGCCGCAGACAAAAGTGGTGGTCGGTAACGGCCAAAGTGCCGAATGCTCGGCCTATTTAAGCTACCCAGTTTCCTCTGAGCAACAAATATATATCGACGATGCCGAGAACTCGTTGCTGGAATGCAATACACTTAATGGTGAATTTAACTGGAAATAATCGACAACCAAGCTCTTCCTGCAATACTTGCGATTTATTTGCCGAAAGAATCTTTCACTTTCAACAACAAAATTGCCGATGCGAGGGTGAAAGTGATGATATTAGCAATAATAATCGGTAAATCTTCGAGTAAAATGCCATAAACCAACCATAAGAAAACGCCTAATACGAACAGCGCATACATACCGAGCGATATCGAACTGGTATCTCTGGTCTTCCAAGTATGGATCACCTGTGGAATGAAAGCACAGGTAGTACAAAATGCAGCGAAATAGCCTAGAATTGTCGAGTCGATAGACATGACGATTTTTAACCTCTTCAATTTATTTTCAAGCTGCACAGTATGCACCTTTTCTTTGAAAAACAAAGTACTAACTCACAAATGTGTCGTTAATATGAAACTGTAAAATTAACTTGAGTTCAGAATAAACACCGCAGCACAAACCGGATATAACTTTATTACGATGCAACGCCCAACGCCCATGGTCAAACTTCAAATACCCACTCAAGAACATTTAATCAAGCAACCGCCTTTCGCTCACAGCTCAATCGATATATCACGCCTAAAAAGCCTCTGGTTGGGGCTGATAATATTTGCCCTTATATTGGCCCTCAGTACAGGCCCCAGATATAAAAAAGCCCGGCGAACCGGGCAAACAACATGTCAAAGCTAAATCTTTACGCTACATCAGTATTTAGTTATAACCCTTCCATGGGATCAATTTACTTTCGAGGAAGCGCATCATCAGATCAAAACAATAGGCAATGATCCCAATCACCACGATGCCAGCAATCACCACGTCGGTCACTAAAAACTCAGATGCGTTCAGCACCATAAAGCCGATACCTCGCTCGGCGGCAACCATTTCTGCAGCCACCAGCGTCGTCCAACCAAAACCAATCGCGATCCGCATACCGGTCATAATATCTGGCAGTGCGCCTTTGGCGATCACTTGCGTCACCACCTGCCAGCGGCTTGCCCCCATTGAATAAGCCACTTGAATTTGTTCGATTCGCACCGAACTCACCCCTGAACGAGCACTCAGAACGATTGGTGCCAACATCGCCAGAAAGATCAGCGTGACTTTACTCGCTTCATCAATCCCCAACCAAATGATCACCAGTGGTAAGTAAGCTAAAGGAGGCAGCGGTCGATAAAACTCAATCAAGGGATCAAACATGCCACGAATCACTCGACTACAGCCAATGGCCACCCCAAGTGGGATCCCAATCAAACTGGCTAACAAAAACGCGCCGAAGATCCGACTTAAGCTCGCCCCTAAATGCTCTGCCAGCGTAGCCCCTGCAAAGCCGTCAATTAACACATCCCATAAGCGCGCTAATACGTCGAAAGGGGAAGGTAAAAACATCGGTTTGATCATGCCAGCTTCGGTGACCAAGGCCCACAAGCCAAGACAGAATAAAGTAGAACACAGCGCGATGAGCTTACTGTCTCCAGCACCAGGGGTGCCAAAGTACTCACCACTCGGGACCGCTTTGCTGGCTCCGATTTGCTGTGTGGTATGTAGTACTTTTTGGGCCAGCGGGGTAAGCTGCTTCTGGTGAGCAGGCACCGCAATATAGTCCGCCGACGGGCGTTCCGACTCAGCTTGGTTCAGATGGCTGGCGTCAATGGTATTTGTGGTCATAATCTGCTCCTTAGGCAACGGCTGCTTCATCGCCATGAATAATCGCTAGTACCTGTTCTCGCATGGCAATAAAGGCGGCGCTCGATTTCACCTTGCGGGCATCCCGACAAGCTAAAAATTGTTGATTGAAATCGATTTTAAACTCATGGGTAATTCGCCCGGGACGAGGCGACATCACAATTAAACGCGTCGCCAACAGCAAGGCCTCATCTACGCTATGGGTAATAAAAAACATCATTTTGTTGGTTTCGCGCCATACGTCTAACAACAGTTCTTGCAAAGACTCTCGCGTTAAGGCGTCCAAGGCACCTAAGGGCTCATCGAGTAACAGCATTTCTGGGTTATTGGTCAGCGCTCGGGCGATCCCCACCCGTTGCTGCATCCCGCCGGAAAGCTGATAAACCTTGTGCTGATGAAAATCTTCCAGGCCCACCAATTTTAAATAGCTGGCAGCGCGCTCGCGGCGCTGTTGTTTGTCTACACCTTGCAGTTTTAAGCCAAACTCGGTGTTTTCAATCACATTCAACCACGGCAACAGTGCGTGTTTTTGAAAAACCACACCGCGGTCAGCCCCAGGCCCGACAATTTCATCCCCAATATCCAAACCACAGGCCACCCTGGGATAGCCCTCTATCACACTGTCTCCCAGCGTTAAGTAGCCCTTTGTCGGCGAAATAAAACCAGCGATCAAATTGAGTAAGGTGGTTTTGCCGCACCCCGATGCACCCAGCGCAACCACAAAATCACCTTGCTCAATGTTTAAGTTCACCTCAGATAAGGCGGTAACCGGATCACCGCCTTGGGCTGCAGGATAGACTACCGATACATCGTGAATTTCCAGCGTATTCATTTTAAGTCTCCTGTATCACTCACCTGTTCGGCTTACATTTTTGCGGCAGCAGCGGCAAATGAGGGATTCACAAACTTGCTATAGTCTGGCATGAGGTCATTAATTTTCTTTTGCTCTTTCAAAAACTCAGAAGTTGATTTGAGCGACTTACTGGCACCACCCTCGGCACCACAACCTAACCAACTGCAAGAAAGCTGGGTTTTCATGTCTGGAAACTCGTATAGGTCTAATACTTCGGCCACCGTGTTCACATCGCCACCACTGATTTTAGCGATCGATTGTGCGATTGGGTTGGAGGCATCAAAGCTGGTTTTATGCTCTCGATAATCGGCATCTAAATCTGCAACAACCTTAATCATTTTGCTGACAAAATCAGGGTTTGCCGCGGCGAACTCTTTATTTGCCACGAGGCCGTCGAAGGTCGGTTTTCCCCAAGCGCTTAAAGTTGCAGAAGTAATCAACACCTTACCGCTTTGTTTAATTTTTCCCAGAGCTGGATCCCAAATAAAGGCACCATCAATATCACCTCGCTGCCAAGCTGCGGCAATCGAGTTGGGTTGCATATTAATCAGCCGAACATCTTTTTCGCTTAAGCCAAATTGCTCTAGAGCAAACAAGGCATGGAAGTGAGTCGTAGATACAAATGGCACTGCAATCCGTTTACCTTTTAGATCTGAAGGTGCATTAATTCCCGATCCATCGCGAACCACTAAGGCTTCCGCATCTGCGATATTTTCTAAAATCCAAATCAGTTCTATATCAACGCCTCGGCTCACGGCACTGGCGATGGGGCTGGAGCCCGCGGATGCAATATCCAAAGCACCCGAAGCCATTGCCGTCATTGCTTTCGCGCCCGAGTCAAAGCGACGCCATTTGATGGTATAGCCAGTCTCTTTTTCCACCAATTTTTCGTTAATCGCGTGTTTCCATGGATTAAACATCCCCTGATAACCAATGGTGACGTCTTTAGCGCTTGCCGTCGATGCCAGCATCAAAGTGGCCAAAGCCGCTATCGCCGTTTTTATCTTTAGCTGTTTCATTGTTAACTCCTTGTTGAACCTGACACGATGCGTGTTGTTTTAAGTTACTGCCTGTAAAAAACCAGCTATAGGGCCAATTTTTTTCAATTGCAGGTCCAAGAAATCACAAACGATAATCCGTCAATTTGGCCAATAAATTGCAGACAATCACCTGTAAAGCGCAGAGAACGATAATATCTCTAGCGAGTTTCATAGGATGTATGGCATGAATGACTTGATGATGAACATTGAACTTCGCCCAGGTAGAAGTTTACAACAGCAAATCAGAGAGCGATTAGTCGAGCTAATTCAACATGACTACTTTGGCGCCAAGGCGCTTCCTTCAAGCCGTAAGCTCGCTCAGCTACTCAAGGTATCGCGCAACACCGTAGTCTTGGTGTACGAGAGCATGGTGGATGAAGGTTACTTAATCGCACATGAGCGGAGCGGCTTTTATGTCAACCCCGAATTAGCGCAACAACCCGCTCTCAAATTGGTGCAATCTCGCCCAGCATTGGACCAGACTCAGGTAAATTGGCAACAAAGGCTACGCAGCACCCCAGCATCTTTTAGCACCTTAAATAAAGATAAAAATTGGCTACGCTACCCCTATCCCTTCATTTATGGACAAATAGAACCAAGCCACTTTCCAATCTATCAATGGCGTGAATGTTCGCGGATCGCGCAAAACCGTAATTGCGTACAAGACTGGGTCGAAGATTACATCGACGTCGACGATAAAGAATTAGTCACCCAAATACGCCAACAGATCTTATCCAAGCGTGGCATTACCGCCAGCAACGAAGAAGTTCTGATCACCCTTGGCACTCAAAACTCACTGTACCTGCTCGCCTCATTATTAGTCACAGAGGACGTTAAGGTGGGGGTCGAGAATCCTGGGTATGCCGATCAACGACATATTTTTAATCAGTGTGGTTCGCGCCCCATCCCATTAACTCTCGATGAACAAGGCCTGCAATTAGGTCCACAACTAAGTCAGTGTGACTATGTCTGTATTACACCCAGCCATCAATACCCAACAACAGTCACCATGCCCATTGAACGACGCAAGGCGCTTTTAGCACAGGCCAATGCGGACGATTTTGTACTAATTGAAGATGATTATGAGAGTGAAGTAAACTTTAAGGCACAACCTCTACCAGCGCTCAAAAGTATCGACCAACATGGTCGAGTCATCTACATCGGTAGCCTATCTAAATCACTCTCTCCGGGCTTACGGCTTGGCTACCTTGTTGCCAATAAACAACTGGTCGCAGAATTGCGTGCACTGCGCCGGCTGATGTACCGTCACCCGCCCGCCAATAACCAGCGCACCGCCGCGCTATTTATTGGTCAAGGCTATTACGATAGTCATGTGCGCCGAATGCGCCATGTTTATGAACAGAAATGGCAATTTATGTATCAGGGCTTACAACAGCACCTGGGTCAATGCGAACTGCACGCCACCCCAGGAAGTTTCTGCTTTTGGTTGGCATTACCAAGCAATGTCGCAAGTACAGAACTGGTCATCGAAGCAGCAAAACAGGGGATTTTAGTGGAATCTGGCGATAGCCTATTTGCCGAAGAGCATGCGCCCAAAAATTATATTCGTTTAGGATTTTCAGCAATTGAAAACAGCAAAATTGAAACTGGCCTGGCGCAACTCGGCAATGTGCTCAAGCAATTACAGCACAGCAAGCTCGCCAAGCACGCCTAGCCAAGCAAGGGTGCTTGCAAAGATTATCCAAAATTCACGTCTCTTTGCTGAGCACCCTCCAACTATCTTTAAAGCACCTTTTGTGATTCGGCATTATAGCTGGACAGGTGCTCGTTTTAACAACATCAGGCGTGGGAGCAACAGTCCCGCAATCACAATTAAAATACCTAGTAATTGAAGCTGAGTGACCGCCTGCCCCATCAGGAACGAAGTGAAAACAGCAAATATCGGAACCAGGTTGAAAAACAGCGAGGCATTCGATGCACCGAGATGACGAACCCCATTCAGCCACAGCAAGTACCCGGCAACGGTGCCAAAAACACCAATATATACTAGATCCAGAACACTCAGCAAAGAGCCTTCAAGCACTTCAGTGAGCGGATGAACATTGGGAGTAAGCAAGCACATCAGACCAATCACAGAAGCACCACTCAGCATCCCAAGCAAGGTATATGGAATAACCGGCATCCAACGGCTGATCCCTTGGCTACAGTAGGTATACAGGCTCCAAGCCAGCATCCCCAAAAATATCAGTTTATCGCCATGGTTAATTTTCATTGATACGAGCGTTTCAAGATGCCCATTGGTGACCACCAACAAGACTCCCGATAAGCTAACCAACAAGCTAAGGCATTGCGCAAAAGATGGTAATTTACGTAACACAATACAAGCAATCAGCGAGGTCATTAATGGGCTTAAAGCCATAATCAGTGAGCCATTGGCTGCATTGGTATAAGTTAGTCCAGTAAATAAACCTAAGTTAAGCCCACCCACACCGATTACACTGACCGTAACCACCCATAGCCACTGGTTTAAAGATAGACTCAGTTTCTGCATGTCAGCCCACAGCAAATAAATAAGTAAACACCCTGCTGCAATTACAAATCGCCAAAAAACCAAGGTTAAAGCATGCACTTCATTTAATGCATGTTTACCAATAGGAAAGCAACTCCCCCAAAAAAAGGTACAGAAAACAAGCAACACAACTGCTTTGGTAGTGGAAGAAAAAGTCATGGTCACTCCTAGCGACTTGTCAAAACATGAAGCATAGTGTATTGATTTTATTATCTGGATAAAGAAGCAAAACTAAGACGGTAAATTCCATTTATGAAACCTACTTATTCTCTTGACGATTTACGTTGTTTTTGTGCCGTAGCTCAACTTGGCAGCTTCAAACAAGCCGCAAACCACTTAGGGATGCCCCTATCGACCTTAAGCCGAAGAATTAGCCAATTGGAACAAAATCTCCAATTAAGACTATTGAATAGAGATGCACATCGTGTCTCCTTAACTCATACTGGCGAGCAGTATTTTCAACGTTCAAGTTCTTTATTTGAGGAACTGAATGATATCGATGAAGATCTACATCAAGAAAAGCATCAACCTAAAGGCAAAATTAGAATCACCGCACCCGTCAATGCTGGCGCACAGTTTTTACAAACAATCTTCTATGATTTCTTATTGCAATACCCTGATATCAAATTAGATTTAAGTTTTTCAAATGCCTTAACGGATATTGAAGCAGCAGCGGTAGACGTGGCTTTTCGGGTCGGTAATCCGGCCCTTGAACATTGGATCATCCGCCCCCTAAAACAGATACACTTTATCTTATGCTGTCATCCAGAGCACCCAAGCTACAACATCACCCAGCCCCAGCAACTATGCGCCCATTCAACGGTGATCTGCCGTCCTATGATTCCTTGGCAACTCGTTCACAAGGCCAGTGGGGAAGAGTTTAATCACCATCCGATTCAATCAGTGCGCCTAGAGGTGAATGAAATATTGCTAATGACAAATGCCGTGAAAGCTGGATTAGGTATTGGTTATATTCCAGATTATTTTGCTTTGCCGATGATTGAGCGAGGAGAAATAAAGCAAGTGCTCCCAGAATGGCGCAGCCAAGCCCGTACCCTATCAATGTTATATCGTGACCGAAATAACTTACCACTCCGGGTGAGACTACTCGTAGATTTTGTGTTGCAGCATTTTGATAAGCCCAAGATATCCGAAGCATAAAGTAAAAATGCACGCGAGCCCCTGCAGCCAAATAGTCTACTTCGGTAATGTTTAACCTAAGGGAATCGCCCCCTCTGCCAATCTGGATTCAAAACGCCATAGCCCTGGGCTTAACGTCGCACCATTGCCCCACCGAATCCTGGGATGTAAATGTGTAACGCGAAGCGCCCTTAGCAGTGCGAAAGTACGACATCTTCAAGCTTTTTCTCACTCACGATACGGTCGGTGCCTTGGTCCCTTCGGTTCAACCTTTTGGCTCTATAACGAGCAGAACTAACTTCGTTAAGCTGAGCTTCATCAAATAAGCCCTTTAGCGTGACGAGGGCGACCCTCTGCAGCTCAGCATGAAAACAAGGAATTAACTATGAACAACTGCGTCTTCATTACCGGTGCAACTTCGGGCTTTGGTCTGGCCTGCGCCAAGTTATTTGCTCAGCATGGCTGGCCGCTGATCCTCACCGGACGACGCCTGGAGCGCTTAGCCCAGCTAGCCGATGAGTTGGGCTCGCAATGCCCGGTTCACTACGCCAGCCTGGATGTACGCGACAGCCAGCAAGTGGCCGATTTAGTCGCCGACTTACCAGAAAATTTCAAGCAAGTAAGTGTGCTAATCAACAATGCAGGTTTAGCTCTGGGCACCGACCCAAGCCAACAGGCCAAATTAAGCGACTGGCACACCATGATCGATACCAACGTCACCGGGCTGGTGAATGTGACTCACGCCTTACTGCCAAGCTTAAGCCAGCAACCAGTCGCCTCAGTGATTAACTTGGCCTCGATTGCTGCTAACTGGCCCTATCCCGGCAGCCATGTTTACGGCGCGTCGAAGGCTTTTGTAGCGCAGTTTTCGCGGAATTTGCGCTGCGATTTAGTGGGAACTGGCGTGCGAGTCACCAGCCTCGAGCCGGGTCTGTCGGAAAGTGAATTCAGCTTGGTACGGTTTGCCGGCGACCAACAAAAATATGACCAGCTGTATGGCAACAGCAATGCACTGCAACCGCAAGATATTGCCAATATTATTTATTGGATCGTCAACCAACCCGCCCACATCAACATTAACAGCTTAGAAGTGATGCCCTGCTCGCAGGCCTGGAACAACTTTAATGTGGTGAAACAAAGCGAATCCTAAGGCTCTACCTACACCGAGCTAATCTTCTGCTTGCTCGGGAACGTCTCGTACGTACCGGGCAGGTACGCCAGCCACCACCGTTCTGGCTACAACATCTTTATTTACCAGCGCCCCGGCGGCGATCACGGCATCGTCGCCAATGTTCACCCCCGGTAAAATATTCGCTCCCATGCCTACCCATACCCGGTCTCCAATGATGACTGGCAAAGCACGCTCTAATCCCGCTAAGCGTTGTTGGCTATTTAAAGGATGTGTCGCCGTAGAGATATGTACTGCTGGGGCAAACATCACGTCATCACCGATGGTTACCGGAGCGCCATCGAGGATCACACAACCATGATTCGCGTAGAAATTCTTTCCGGTAGTAATGTTATAACCATAATCACAAAAAAATGTGGGCTCAATCCATGGGTCAAGGCTGTTTGGCAGCAGTTCTGCCAGCACTTCCGACCGCAGGTCTTCTTCTGGATGCAGTAGATTTAACTCGTAACATAAAGACTTCGCCTCGTGTCGCTCCTCAACCAATTCGCCATCAAAGGCCAAATACAGCTTACCAGCTAACATCTTTTCTTTTTCGGTCATGGCATATCCTTAAATACAATACAGATATGTCTCACATTAGCATGTTTATCAGCGATGCCCAAAACCCTCACTGATTGCCCCAGCAGCCACCCCTCCCACTAAAAAATGAATTAATACCAAGAAAAATCGACTTAATTTTATGCTGTAAATGCAATATAAATAACCAGTAAAAAACAACAAATTGGAATATAGAACTAATGAATCACACTTAATTAGCAAATCAAACTACAATTCGTTTATTTATCCAACAGCTAGCGGAACTTTGCGGAAGAAAAGCAAGCTTGAATCATATTTTATCCTGTGATACTTGTAGCCTATTGTTCGAGGAAAATTATTAAATATGTCTTTTTCAGTTGCTCTAGTCATTAGCGTCGTCCTTGTGGTGATTATTTTATCACCGCGCGGGGATGCGCTGTTGTAACTGAAATAAGCAAACAACACCAAACCCCCGCGCTGCAAAGCTCGGGGGTTTTTTGTTAACGGCGGAAAGGAAATGGGAATGAATGGTGCTCAACAAATTGTAGCGGCTCTAAAAGAACAGGGCGTAGAACAAGTCTTTGGTTATCCGGGGGGCGCAATTATGCCGCTCTACGATGCGCTCTACGACGGAGGCATTAAACATATGCTGACCCGCCATGAGCAGGGCGCAGCAATGGCGGCGGTGGGCTACGCCAGAGCGGGCGCTAACCGCGGCATCAAAGTCGGGGTATGTATAGCCACTTCTGGCCCCGGCGCAACCAACCTGGTCACCGGCCTTGCCGAAGCTCAGCTCGATTCAATTCCGCTGGTGGCCATTACTGGACAGGTTGCCCAGCCAGTGATCGGCACCGACGCCTTTCAAGAGGTCGACGTTTTAGGCATGTCCCTGGCCGTGACCAAACATAGCTTCATGGTTACCGACATCAGCGAGCTCAAACGCACCATTGAACAAGCTTTTGTCATCGCCACCAGTGGTCGCCCGGGTCCGGTGTTAATCGATGTGCCTAAAGACATTCAGTTAGCCGAAATTGAAGAGAGCCAGCCCTACCTCGCCCCAGCCCTGCAGACCAATCCTCCAGAAACGGATGCACTCAAGCAGGCGAAACGCCTGCTCAGTCAAGCCAAACAGCCCATCGTCTATGTCGGCGGCGGCGTCGGCATGGCGAACGCGGTTAGCGAATTACGCGCGTTTTTAGATTACACTCAGATCCCGAGTGTCAGCACCCTCAAAGGCATTGGAGCCATCACCGAGCAGCAAGCTTGTTACCTCGGCATGTTAGGCATGCACGGCACCAAAGCCGCCAACCTCAGCGTTCAGGAATGCGATGTCTTATTAGTCATTGGGGCTCGCTTCGACGATCGGGTCACTGGTAAACTCGATGAATTTGCCCCTCACGCCAAAGTGATCCACCTCGATATTGATGCTAGTGAGTTTGGTAAACGCCGAGAACCCGATGTAGCCTTAAGCAGCGACTTAAAACTCACCTTGCCGGCACTGTACTGCTTGTGTGATATTCAGCCATGGCGCGAGCTGGTCACCCAACGTAAACATGATTTTGCCTGGCGCTATGACCATCCGGGCGAGCATATCTTCGCGCCCAGCATGCTGCATCAACTCAGCCAAATGATCGACCAAGACACCGTGGTTGCCTGCGATGTGGGTCAGCACCAGATGTGGGTCGCCCAGCACATGCAATTTAACGGCCCCGAAAACCACCTGTCTAGCGCCGGTTTGGGGACCATGGGCTTTGGCCTGCCAGCAGCCATTGGCGCTCAGTTTGCCCGCCCCAACGATACCGTAATTAATGTCTCCGGTGATGGTTCGTTCATGATGAACGTACAAGAGCTGACAACCATTAAACGTGCTCAGTTACCGGTCAAGATGCTGCTTATCGACAACAATCGTTTGGGTATGGTACGCCAGTGGCAAAACTTGTTTTTTAATGGTCGCTTCAGTGAAACCATCCTCGATGACAACCCTGATTTTGTAAAATTGGCTTCCGCCTTCGATATTCCCGGTGAAACCATTTGCAATAAAATAGAGATCCCAGCTGCCTTAGATAGAATGCTCAACAGTCAAGGGCCCTACCTACTGCACGTTTTAATCGATGCCGAAGAGAATGTATGGCCGCTAGTACCACCTGGGGTCGCCAACGACAAAATGATGGAGGAATGCTAATGGAACATGCACTCACAATCGAAACCCGTAACCAAGCCGATGTACTGGAACGTGTATTACGGGTGACACGTCACCGCGGTTTTTTAGTACAATCGATGAATATTGAACTCAACGCGAAAATTTACTCAATTGAACTCACAGTAAGCAGTGAGCGTCCGGTCGCTCAGCTGTATAATCAATTGATTAAATTATTCGACGTTGAGCAAGTCACCATACAACAATTACAGGTGATGCCCGCTGCCAAAGTGGTCATGGCCTAAACCCAAATATGCAAACGCAAACCAGATTAACGGAGTAAACAGCAATGCCTAAACTGCGAAGTGCCACCACAACCGAAGGCCGTAACATGGCCGGAGCCCGTGCCCTATGGCGTGCAACGGGAACCAAAGAAGAAGACTTCGGTAAACCGATTATCGCAGTGGTGAATTCATTCACCCAGTTTGTCCCGGGTCACGTTCACCTAAAAGATCTTGGTCAAATGGTGGCAGGCGCAATTGAAGACGCTGGCGGCGTTGCCAAAGAGTTTAATACGATTGCAGTGGATGATGGCATCGCCATGGGCCACGGTGGCATGTTATACAGCTTACCCTCTCGCGATCTGATTGCTGACTCGGTTGAATACATGGTGAATGCGCATTGCGCCGATGCCATGGTCTGTATTTCTAACTGTGACAAAATTACGCCGGGGATGTTAATGGCCGCAATGCGGATCAACATTCCGGTGATCTTTGTCTCGGGCGGACCAATGGAAGCTGGTAAAACCAAACTGAGCGACCAAATCATTAAACTCGATTTGGTGGACGCCATGGTGATGGGCGCCGACAAGAATGTTTCCGATAGTGACAGCGAAGCAGTGGAACGCAGCGCCTGCCCTACCTGTGGTTCTTGTTCTGGCATGTTCACCGCAAACTCGATGAACTGCCTAGCGGAAGCACTCGGTTTAGCCCAACCGGGCAACGGCTCAATGCTTGCCACCCACGCCGATCGCAAGCAACTGTTCTTAAATGCTGGTAAACGCATCGTCGATTTGTGCACTCGCTACTACCAACAAGATGATGCCAGCGTATTACCCCGTTCTATCGCGACCTTCGAGTCCTTCGAAAATGCCATGACTCTTGACGTCGCCATGGGTGGCTCCACCAATACCGTGTTGCACCTGCTCGCGATTGCTCAAGAAGCCGGCGTAGATTACACCATGCAGCATATGGACGAATTGTCCCGTAAAGTGCCTCAACTGTGTAAAGTTGCCCCCTCAACCAATAAATACCATATGGAAGATGTACACCGCGCCGGTGGCATTATGGGCATCCTAGGTGAACTGGATCGCGCCGGTCACATTCACCGTGAGGTGCCCAACATCATGGGCGAAACCCTCGCCGAAACGCTGGCTAAATGGGATGTAATGCAAACTCAGGATCAGGCCGTGAAAGATTTTTATCGCGCAGGTCCTGCAGGTATTCGCACCACCCAAGCCTTCAGTCAGGATTGCCGCTGGGATGAACTCGATACCGACCGTGCCGAAGGCTGTATTCGTAGCTTGGAGAATGCCTTCAGCCTAGAAGGTGGCCTGGCGGTCTTAAAAGGAAACGTTGCCCTGGACGGCTGTATTGTGAAAACGGCTGGCGTCGATGACGACAACTTGGTATTCCGCGGCCCGGCTTGTATTTTTGAAAGCCAGGATGATGCAGTTGCCGGGATCTTAGATGGTACGGTCAAAGCGGGTGACGTGGTGTTAATTCGCTACGAAGGCCCAAAAGGTGGCCCCGGCATGCAAGAAATGCTTTACCCAACCTCTTACCTTAAATCTATGGGCTTAGGTAAAAAATGTGCCTTGCTAACCGACGGTCGCTTCTCTGGCGGTACCTCGGGTCTGTCAATTGGTCACATTTCGCCAGAAGCAGCCAGTGGTGGCGTGGTTGGTTTAGTTGAACAGGGTGATATCATCGATATCAACATCCCTGAGCGCAGCATTGTACTGGAAGTAAGCGAAGAGCAACTGGCCACACGCCACGCCGCAATGCAAGCCAAAGGCAGTGATGCCTGGCGCCCAGTGGGACGGGAGCGTGAAGTGAGCACTTCATTGAAGATGTACGCTCACTTCGCCACCAGCGCCGACAAGGGTGCAGTACGCGATAAGAGTAAACTCGGCTAAGCCCTTTCTCGATGTCATATTCAGCCCGGTTCGCCGGGCTAATTTAATGCAAGTTGTAGGTTACTACCATGTCCCAAACCTTACCCAGTGCCAACGATTACCTTCGCCGGATCTTACTCTCCCCAGTTTATGAAATCGCTCAGGTAACGCCCTTACAAGAACTTCCCAAATTATCCAAGCGACTGGGCAACCAAATTCTGTTGAAGCGCGAAGACCGCCAATCAGTGCACTCTTTTAAGTTACGCGGCGCCTACAATAAAATCGCCCAATTAAGCGAGACTCAGCGTCAGCGCGGGGTGATTGCCGCCTCGGCCGGTAACCATGCTCAGGGCGTAGCAATGTCGGCGCAACGGCTCAATATTAATGCGATCATCGTGATGCCCACCACCACTCCAGAAATCAAAATAGACTCGGTGCGTGCCATGGGTGCCGATGTACGTTTGATCGGGGACAGTTTCGATGAAGCCAGCCACTACAGTAAACAACTCGCCGCTGAACGCGGCTATACCCTGATCCCGCCCTTCGATGATGTGGATGTAATCGCCGGACAAGGCACCATTGGCAAAGAGCTACTGGAACAAGACATGCACCTCAACGCGATATTTGTGCCGGTAGGCGGCGGAGGCATCGCCGCGGGAGTGGCCGTATATATCAAACAGCTGATGCCACAGATCAAGATTATTGGGGTAGAAGCGCAAGACTCGGCCTGTTTAAGCGCCGCACTGGCCGCAGGCAAACCAACCCCGCTGGAACGCGTGGGGCTATTTGCCGATGGGGTGGCGGTCAAGCTAATTGGCACAGAAACCTTCCGGCTCTGCCAGCGCTATCTAGATGAAGTGATCACCGTCAATTCCGATGAAATTTGTGCGGCAGTCAAAGACATCTTTGAAGATACCCGGGCCATTTCAGAACCTTCCGGCGCACTGGCGCTGGCGGGTTTAAAAGCCTATGCCCAGCAACACAATTTACAAGGCCAACGCTTGGCGGCGATTTTATCTGGGGCAAACGTTAATTTTCATAACCTGCGTTATGTCTCGGAGCGTACCGAGCTGGGTGAGAAAAAAGAAGCGGTAATGGCGGTTAATATTCCCGAACGTCAGGGCGCTTACCTCGAGTTTGTGGAACACCTCGGGGGACGAGCCATTACCGAATTTAACTACCGCTATGCCAATGAGCAACAAGCCAGCATTTTTGTTGGTATTCGGGTGAGTAATAGCGAACAAGAATTGCCGGCCTTGCTCGATAGCCTGAGTACCAGCGGCTATGCGGTGACCAATCTCAGCGACGATGAACTTGCTAAACAGCATGTGCGTTATATGGTGGGAGGCAAACCCGGCAAAGTATTAAACGAGCGGCTATTTAGCTTTGAGTTTCCCGAACAACCCGGTGCCTTGCTCAAGTTTTTACAAACACTGGGTAACCATTGGAACATTACCCTGTTCCACTACCGTAATCACGGCTCCGCTTACGGACGGGTATTGGCCGGCTTCGAATTACAAGACAGCGATACCGCAGCCTTTACCCAGCATCTGGCACAACTCGGTTTTGACTACAAAGATGAAACCGGCAATGCCGCCTATCAATTCTTTTTAGCGCAAAACTAGAGCTTAGAGCAGAGAGCCACCGCCTTAGCGCAGTGGCTTGGCAAAGCGCTCACCCTGCAAGCGACTTTGAGCGCGGAATTTGTTGAGTAATGCAGTGAATATTACCGCCGCCCAACACTATTTCGCGGGCCTCGACGCCAATCAGCTGATGTTCAGGGAAGGCCTGTTGCAATACATCCCGAGCCTGCTGATCGGTGCGTTCATCCAACAGCGGAAAGATCACCTGACCATTACTAATCAGAAAGTTTGCATAAGAGGCCCCCAAGCGCTCTCCCGCCTGACGTTTCATCCCAGCACTTGGCTCGATCCCTTCGGCTTCTTGCTCACTCATATAAAGGGGACCAGGCATCGGCAGCTGATGTATCTTAATCGCTCGTCCCTTGGCATCGCTTTGACTGCTTAAAACCTGATAGGCCTTCTTGCTGATGGCATATTGCGGGTCACTGGGATCATCACAGCAGGTAAGCACCACTTCTCCCGGCTTAACCACATGCATTATGTTATCCACATGGCCATTCGTCTCGTCGTCATATAAACCTTGTGGCAGCCAAACCACCTTGTCAATCCCAAGATAATTCTGCAAGTGAGTTTCAATTTGTCGCTTAGACAATCCCGGATTACGGCTGGGGTGAAGTAGGCACTCTTCGGTCGTATATAAGGTACCCTCGCCATCACTGTGGATCGAACCACCTTCCAAAATAAAAGGTGCGCAATAGATATCATCCTCAGTGAGGTTCAACATTTTCTCGGCCACAGCATTGTCGAGATCCCAAGGGAAGTACAGCCCATCGACTAAGCCGCCCCAAGCATTAAATTGCCAACTCACTCCACGACGCTGCTGCGCTTGATTGAGTAAATAGGTTGCCCCCATGTCACGCATCCAGCAATCGTTATAAGACATTTCCACCACTTTAATCTGCGCTGGTAGTTGCATTCTCGCATTGGCATATTGGGCGTGATTCACCAACATCACCACCGGCGTTCGCCGAGCGATAGCACTGGCCACCGCAACAAAAGCTTGCTGCGCATACTTTGCGCCCATCCGCCAATTGTCTGGTCGCATCGGCCATGACATCCATACCTCACTATGTGGCTGGTGTTCACCGGGCATGCTAAAACCATCTTCCGCTGGCAGCGTTTTTCGCTGTTGACTCATATATAGCTCCCTCATTGCTTGGCTTGCCATCTCCCCACAGATTGACCAACAGCCAATCAAGGGAGCATCACCATTTAAAATTATTTGTTTAAGCGACCATCAAGGGTAAGTAGATGTGGATACTGCTCGGGACGACGATCTCTAAACAAGCCCCAGGCGCTGCGCTGAAATGCAATAGCATCCAGATCAAACTGATGCACCAACACCGTTTCAGTTTCACGATCGGCCTTAACGACAATTTCGCCAGTCTCGTCGGCAATAAACGAAGAGCCATAGAAAGTCAGTGCTAAATCGCGTGATGTCGCTTGCTCGCGACCAATTCGATTCGATGCAATCACCGGAACTTGGTTGGCCGCAGCGTGGCCCTGCATCACCCGTTGCCAATGGCTTTGCGAATCCATCTCTGGTTGGCTGGGTTCACTGCCAATTGCGGTAGGAAATAAGAGCAGTTCAGCCCCTTGCAGCGCTAAACTTCTCGCGGTTTCTGGAAACCACTGATCCCAGCAAATCCCCACCCCGATTTTTGCGTAGCGAGTGTGCCAGACCTTAAAGCCTGTATCTCCCGGGCTAAAATAGTACTTTTCCAAATATCCATCACTGTCTGGAATATGGGTTTTGCGATAAATACCAAGCAAACTGCCGTCGGCATCGATCATGGCCACCGAGTTAAAACGCACGTTGCCGGCGCTTTCAAACCAACTAAAAGGCAATACCACCTGTAACTCTTTAGCGAGCGCGGTTAAACGCTGAAAGGCCAGATTATCTTCAAGCTCGGAGGCCAGACCCAAATGTGATTCTTGGATCTCGATACAAAAATAAGGGGTTTCAAACAGCTCTTGTAACAAGATAATTTGTGCGCCCTGCGCGGCGGCCTGGCGAACTAAACGCTCGGCTTTATCCATATTATCGTTCACTTGCCAGGAACAAGACATTTGTGTTGCGGCGACGCTTACCTTTCTCATCAACTATCCAACCTCAGTGCTTAAAACAGAGACACATTGTCTACTTGATTTGGTTATAATAAAAATGCATTTTTTTCATTTCTATATGAGAGAGTTCGATAACGATGGATATCGACATTAATCAACTTCGCCTATTGGTGGTACTACACCGAGAACGTAACTTATCCAAAGCCGCCCAGAAACTGTATATGAGCCAATCGGCCGCCAGTCATGTGCTGGCAAAATTACGCAAGCGCTTTAACAACCCACTGTTTATTAAAACCCAAAGCGGCATGGAGCCCACCCCACTCGCCTTATCACTGATGCCCAATATCCAAAAAGGCTTGAGGGCGATTGATACGGCCTTCGATCAAATGAAGCCATTTGATCCGCAACGGGATGCCAAAACTTTTTATATCAGCGCCATTGATTACTTCGAATTTTTTGCGCTACCACGACTCACTCAAATGCTGGAGAGCAATGCACCGAACATCCGGATCGCGATTGATATTCTTTCGGAAAACACCCAGATGGAACGCATTGAGCAGGGCCGTATCGATCTCATCTTAGGCGTCGACGAGCTGCAAGATATGCCGCGTTATTATCGCCGTTATCCCTGGCTGAGCGACCCCTATGTTGGCTTGGTGGCGCAGCAGAGTCGCTTCCCCGAACAGTTCAGTCTAAAGACTTTTGTGCAAACACCTCAGGTTCACCTGCCCTTAATCAATTCCGGTGCCGATCCCATCGACCGTTGGTTACTCAAACAACATCAGGCTCGTCAGATTGCCACCACCATCCAAAGTTACGCCGCCGGCGCCAAGGTGATTGCCAACACCCATTACCTAATGTGTGTGCCGTTGCAAATCGCCCAGGAGCTTGCCACAATGCTGCCAGTTCGAATCGTGCAACTGCCCGCCGACCTACCCAATTTATCGCTGAGCATCTTCACTCACCAACTGTATGACAGCCAAGACAGCCTGCAATGGTTAATCAAACAAATCCAAAAGTGCGCCGAATAACAGGACTCATCCCCTAGTTTTTCCATCGCTTAAGGCTTAAAAAGCGGTCATTGCAAACTGTGTTCATGGCATTCCTTGTTGCCACCAGCCATCGCATCCTTCGTTTATGACTCGATTATCAAGTTGTGTTCTATCGTGCTGAAATTGCTAAAAAGGAGTGATATGGTGTTAAACAATCAATGGGAGAAAGGGGTGAGATTATCTTGTTCTAACAAGGTTAATTTTCCTTATGAGAAGTTGTTAGCATATAAGTAAACGAAACTTGCTTCATAAATAGAGAATTTAATATGTGGGATCAAATATACGATACAGAAGAATATGTTTATGGGAAATTGCCGAATGACTTTCTTAAAAGTCATTACGATGCAATCCCCAAAGGAAAAGTGTTATTACTTGCTGAAGGTGAAGGAAGAAATGCAGTTTTTCTTACCAAATTAGGGTATTCGGTAACAGCGGTAGACATATCTAATGTGGCCATCCAAAAATTAGAAAGGCTAGCTAAAGAAAATAACGTAGTGATTGAAACTATTTGTGCCGATTTAGCAACATTTGATCTTGGAGAAAGTAAATGGGACGGTATTGTCTCTATATACTGTCACTTACCACCAACACTCAGGCAAGATTTATATAGTCGAATTGAATTAGCAATTAAACCTTCTGGTGTTTTTTTGCTAGAGGGTTATAGACCTGAGCAGCTAGTATATAAAACGGGGGGGCCTCCTGTAGCTTCAATGATGATTTCAAAAGAAACGTTAATAAAAGAATTACCTAACTTTTCATTTCGCCACCTTGAAGCTCTTGATCGAGTGGTAAATGAGGGGATTAATCACCATGGGATTGGGGCTGTAATTCAAGCAATTGGCTCACTAAAATAGCCCTATATTCGGGGCAAGAATAGGGTGTAGTAGCTCAGAGCTGAGCTGAGCTGACAGTTTCCCAATTTCTAGGGTGTTTTGGCAGCTTAGATTTGAGCTAAATCCTTTTCCGCCCAAATCGATTCACTAGTCCAAATATTATTTGCCGTTATTATTAAGCGCCACCTGAGTGACCCAGCCAATACTCGCTGAAGCGATTCGACACATCAGTAATGAAGAATCTATTTCTGCAATATTCTGATAGTAAGCATATTAAAATATGATCTTTTATTTGGGCCCATTAAATTTGTAGGGTTTATCTGTATTGCATTAGACAATGGCGTATTCGCGTCGCTGAGCTAATATGGACATGCCTCGAAGTAATTTATAATATTCACTTTTAATCATTCCCAAAGTCACTCTTATACTTAATTAATCGAATATGTATACATGGCCTTTATCAGGTTGATGTATATTTTATTCTCTCTATTTTTAATAGTATTCCAGCAATCCAATTATTTAATAACACCAATTATTCACGCCCTTGAAAATAATGAGGAATCGGTCAATTAAATATTTCAGTGCACTAAAAAAGGGCCGCACGCACCAATAAGATCAAATGATTGCATAAAACATAATCATTTAGGATGCTATTTAATCTGTTTTGATCCTAATGTCTTGTATGGCACAGAAGATGCCTTTAAAGCTTGTCAATTTCATTTTAAGGAGTAATGAACATGAGGAAGCAAGCACTTGGCATAGCGATAGCTGCAATTCTATTTGGAGGAAATGTTTATGCCGTCGAAAATGTAGAAAACTACACCGTGACAGAAATCATTAATGACATCAAACATAAAAAAGTTACTGCTGTTGAATTAGTACAAGCATACATGGCTCGGATCGACAAAATTGAAAGCTCCAAGAAAGGCTTTAATGCTATTCTCACACAAAACTCCGATGTGATTGAAGAAGCAAAGGCGCTAGATAAACTAAACGATAAATCGAGTCTTTCACTTGCTGGAGTCCCAATTTTTGTTAAAGACAATATTAATACATCTAACATGCCAACCAGTCATGGTAATGAAGCATTAAAAGAGTATCAGCCTGCCCATAACGCTGTGGCGGTTGATAGGCTTATCAAAGCAGGTGCATTGATAATGGGTAAAACAAATATGGCTGAATTTGCTATGTTTTGGGATACCTTATCGAGTGCGGGCGGAAGAACATATAATCCTCAAGATCGTACAAAAAATATTAATGGTTCAAGCGGTGGTTCTGCTGCTTCTGTTGTTGCCGGTTATGCACCAGTGGCTCTTGGTACTGAGTCGTGTGGGTCGATTACAGATGTAGCATCATTCACCTCGCTCGTTGGATATCGCCCATCTCCCGGTATAGTTCCTACCACAGGAATGGACTATAACACTCTTGGCGATACCATAGGCCCGCTAGCAAAAAACGTAATTGATGCTGCAACTGTTGTTGATGTTATGGCTGGTGAAGATCAAAAAGATGCCCTAACTCACGGTCATGCGTTGACAGAGACTTTGGTACATAGTCTAAACGATAATAAATCTTTGAAAGGGAAAGTACTCGGCTATGTTGTTGCTCCTTTCGGTGGATGGACAGCAGAGATAGCTATCACACCCGAGATCTCTGCGACAATGCAGAAAGCACTTGATGAACTTCGCGCTCAAGGCGCTATTATACAAGCTATTCATATTTCATCTGATTGGTGGACAGAATACGGTTCCGGTTCTTACTGGGATGCCACCGGCAAAGAAGATTATTTCGTAAGAACCGAAGCTAAAATACCAAAAGGACTTAAAGAGCAAACAGAACCTTTTGACGTATTGAACTACGGTGACCTTATTGCGAAAAGCCCGAAAATGAATGCGATTACTAAAGACTGGTTAAGCTACAGTGATAACAAACCGCTTGATCCTAAAACCTTTAATGAAGCTGTCGAGAGTCGAGTGAAGTTTTCGAAAGGTGTTGATAAAATTTACAAAGAATATGGTCTAGATGCACTTATTTACCCTACCGTCTCTTTGCCACCTGCTGAAGTTGAAGATCCAGAAACTTTGATTGACCCTAATCAGCTAGGTACTCATTGTGGTTGGGCGAACTTTACCGGAAGACCCGTGATAAGTGTACCAGCCGGATTTTCAAATAATTTCCCTGTTGGCTTAAGCTTCCTTGGTAAGCGTTTCAAGGATGGGAAACTTTTAGGTATGGCGGCTGCGTTTGAAGAATCAACTACGCATCAAAAATTACCAGTCTTATAAATTTATGTTTAAGTTATGATTAATAAACCCGATAGTTTATAGATGAAAAAATATCCCCAATTCATAATCAAAGTTGGGGCTATATAAATAAGACGCAGTGTTCACATTGCTACGTCGCGATGACAAAACTTAAGTCTGCTTTTTAGCTGACTTAAGTCGCCTAATCGATAAATGTGCGAAAACGTTTAAGAGAACTAGACCGCCAGCCAAGCCCAATAGCATCAAAGATATAAGCACCCACCCGAGTAGCCGCGCCAATGCTCACTTCAGCCATTCGTATTTAAAAGGAATAACGTGACTAAGCTAAATGCCTTGCAAACCCATGTAGAAAAATACGTATTAGTCGCTAAATAGCATTGCTTTCGCATCGTCACCAGCAACACGGTGGCAGCTTGCCAGATTGCTTCAGCAACATCTTGTGAATGGGTCACTTTTGCTTGTTTTGGCCTCTTCAGAAACATTTTATTGGCTAAATCCAGCTAGGGTTCTGGGAAAGCATTTTCCATGCGAGCTTTTGCATTCGCGCCAAACCGTGTAGCGGGAGCCTGGCCCGGTATCACCAAATTCATTCGAATATTAAAGGGCTCTAATTCAATAGCTAAGGACTCAGTAAAGGCATTTATCGCCGCTTTACTCGCTGTATAAACCGAAAGTAAAGGCAACGCTTTTAGCGTGGAGCACCTAAAACAATGGGTGAAGTCGCATTGGAATGGCAACGGCAACAACAAAACCAGCCAACATCATAACCACATATCTAATGCCGTGTAATCAGGTAACCTGAGGTATTTAGCCTCTGGCCTCCACCACTACGAGCATTTAGCTTCGCACCGATTAACCTTGAATCGAGACGCGTCATTCTCAGCTAACACAAAAGTACCTAAGCAATTAAAAAAATGACGCTCTACCACTTCTTTAATCGTCGTCGGCCCAGTTATATTTACTCTCGTCTACACCATTTTTGGCTTCGTTAATCCGTTCGCGGCGACGCAGCTCTTCTTCTCGAGCCGAGTCAATTTCTTGCATAATTGCGGCAAGGTCGGCCACCGTATCCTCTTGGGTAAACTGACCAGTCAACTCGGTTTCAGCAGCTAATTCACCTTTTTCAAAAAGTGCCCAGATTTCTTTCGCGTACTCGGTCTTTAATAGCTCTGGCGCATATTGACCATAATAATCACGCATATTGTTGATATCCCGCGCCAGCATCCACTCTGCATTATTATTGGCGGCGGCATCCACCGCTTGAGGGAGATCGATAATCACCGGACCATACTGATCCACCAGCACATTAAACTCCGACAAATCACCATGGATCAAACCCACACATAACATGCGCACCACATAGCGCATCATCATTTCGTGATCTTCTACGGCTTGCTCCGCCGACATCATCACATCATTCAAACGCGGCGCAACATAGCCCTCGTCATCGGTCACCAACTCCATCAGCAATACCCCGTCAAAGCAGCCATAGGGTTCAGGCACCCGAACGTCCGCCGCAGCAAGCTTGTAAAGCGCATCCACTTCGGCGCTTTGCCAGACTTTTTCTTGCTGCTCACGACCAAATCCTGAGCCTTTTTCCATCGCCCGGGCACGTCGACTATTGCGCACCTTACGCCCTTCACGATAAGCGACCGCTTGCTTAAAGCTGCGTTGGCTGGCTTCTTTATAAACTTTGGCACAGCGGATCTCATTCCCACAGCGTACTACGTACACCGAGGCCTCTTTGCCGCTCATTAACTGACTTTGCACTTCGTCGACCAGACCATCATCAACTAAAGGCTGTATTCGTTTGGGTATTTTCATAGCGCCCTTATACCTTAGTTCGTCGAAGGATGGAATATCCATACCATTTTACGCTAGTAAATAATCGACTCAGCGCGGGTTACTCAACCAGTGACGGTGTTGTGCGGGTGAAATAAAGCTCCAAGCCACAAAACGACTAATTTTATTACCTTGACCCATCTTGATGGTCTTCACTTGCGCCGGCTTTAATCGTTCTAACGTTTGATAAATGCCTTTTAGGTTGGACTCTTTAGAGACTAGGCTGGTAAACCACAAGCATTGCTCTGCAAAAAGTTGGCTCTCTACCAGCATGTTTTGGATAAATTTCAGCTCCCCGCCATCACACCAAAGCTCGTTACTTTGACCACCAAAATTCAAACTTTGTTGATATTTACCACGCGCTTTCAGGTTGCTTTGCTTACGCTGGCTACCACTGCGAGCCTCTGCCGCCGAACGATGAAAAGGCGGGTTACATAAGGTCAAAGCAAAACGCTCATCGGCTTGAATCATCCCCTTAAAAATAGCAGCAGGTTGGCGCTGCAAACGTAATTCTATTTGCGCCACTAAATGCGGGTTTGCATCCACAATCAACCGCGCCGATTGCAATGAGGCGGCTTCGATATCACTCCCCACAAACGACCAGCCATATTCCGCACTACCTACCAAGGGGTAAACACAATTCGCCCCCACGCCAACATCTAAACAGCGCACACCGGCACCTCGCGGAATATCTCCCCCCTGACTCTGCCCGAGCAGATCAGCAAGATAATGGATATAATCAACGCGTCCGGGAATTGGCGGACAAAGGTTGTGCTTGGGAATTTGCCAGCCCTCAATATGGTAGAAATGCTTTAACAAGGCCTTGTTTAAACAGCGTACCGCTTGAGGATTAAAGAAATCGATGGACAGATCTTGGTAGGCATTTCGCGCAACAAAGGCCTTGAGCTCTGGGCAAGTTTTAATTAATGCGACAAAATCATAACGCTGGCGGTGTTGATTGCGCGGATGAAGCAGGCTTTTCACCCTTGGATGAGCTTTCTTGTTATCTCGCATCAAGCAAATCGGCCTTATCTATGTATCAAGCTCAGCATTATAAAGACAAGCAAGCTCGAAGGCTTGCCTTTCAGGCTAATAAACGCCGCAATATGTGCTCGCTGACAAGCCAGCACATGTCGAAGCCATTCATATTTGTAAAGATTTGAGAGTGACTCGCAACGCGTGGCGATTTCACTCCAATTTGAATTTTCTACAGTACAATGGTTTAGTTTGATGTTATAGCGTGGTCACACCTTAATTGGGCGTTGATATGCCTCAGGAGCAAGGAGAAATTATGAAACTTCTGGATTTTGATAGTCAGCTTAAGGTCCGCTT
The DNA here is from genome assembly GCF_050870865.2 of Agarivorans sp. QJM3NY_33. NCBI lineage: Bacteria > Pseudomonadati > Pseudomonadota > Gammaproteobacteria > Alteromonadales > Alteromonadaceae > Agarivorans > Agarivorans sp. QJM3NY_33. The sequence goes on along the minus strand of NZ_CP194039.2, from coordinate 428,362 downwards.
AGCTGAAATACAGAATCCGCGTCCGTTTGTATGCACTTCACTTCGAGTAGCAAAACTTAATCCATCCATCTCGAAGCACATTGAGATGCTAGGTAAGCATTCGATAATGCGCCTGTCATTCGCGAGCCCTTAGCGTTTAATAACAAAACGCTAAACTTCCTATAGGTAACTTTCAGCTCGTTGACGCCCATGCAGGGCGTACACAGCGCATCAAAATAGCCGCCTAACCGTTAGTAAGGTTTTACGGTGGCTGGCTTTATTCATTGCGCATATATCTAAATTTATATGCGGATTATTTTTTGGATTGAACAATCAAAACTACGCCAGCTATAAGTAACAGCGCACCAACAATAGTGCTTATATTGTGCTTTGATGGCAAAGAAGTATAGAAGCTATCGGCGATGATGCCGAATATTAATTGACTGCCAACTAATACTGCTATTGTTGTTGCCACACCGACATGTTTGTAGCCAAAGATGCTTGAAAATACGAAAAATGAGCCTAAAACCCCAGGAAGTAAAGACATTGGGCTGATATGCCGTACTGCTTCATAAATACCTGCCATTCCATTTTTTATACACAGAATAATCAGCAATATAAATAGACCACTGATTGAATTCAGTAATAACGTAATGGTTACTGTAGATACCTTATCAGTAATTCTAACCATAATGATATTTTGAATCACCAAAGAGATACCTGCTGCGATCAAGATAAATAAAGTGGTATAAGATTGCATGGAGCATCTCCTATGTAATAGTTACTCTCTATTTTTCAGTTGGTGATGTTGGGGTATCTAATACGAGTTGATAAAAAACTAAATTCAGCCAACGGCCAAACTTGAATCCGACTTCAGGTAGAGTTCCTACATGCTGAAACCCATGTTTTTTATGTAAAGCGATACTGCCGAGGTTATCAGCATCTATACCGCCAATGATGGCGTGATAATTATTTTCTTTTGCTGATTTGATGAGCAATTCAAGTAGAATTCGGCCTAGGCCATTGCCGCGGAAATCCTTATGAACATAAATAGAATGTTCAATCGAGTATTTATAAGCAGGCCGCATTCTAAAAGAACCGTAGCTAGCAAATGCCATCAATTCACCATTTAGAGATTCCAATCCAAAGACTGGATATGCACCGTTTATTTTGGTTTCAAACCATCCAATCATACTTTCCATTGAGAGTTTTTCGTACTCGTACAAAGCTGTAGATGTTTCAATAGCATCATTAAATATATCTAGGATGCTTCGTGCATGCTTTTCATATGTACAGGTTATAACCTTATATTCCATCATTTGTTCTCCTTGAAAGCGGGAGGCTGGTAAGTGTAATTAAATACCTGGCTTCTGTGTTATTAGGGTTAAAGTATGTGGTGTGTTCCTTTTGTTGAAATGCTAAACAATCGCCTTCTTTGAGATGCCATGTTGAATCATCATCATATATTTCAATCTCGCCCGAGATCACCCATACCTGCTGATGTATTTCGATATGTCTGAGCATGTTTTCGAAAGTAACGCTTTGCTTTGGAGGAAAAATAATTTCGGTTAATTCAACTGGTGAAGAGGAATTTTTCGGCGTAAGTTGACGGCGAATGTAACCAGACTCTGGATCTCGCCAGGTTTTTTGCGTCTCCAAATTAGACACCGATAGAGAGTCATTGCTGGCCTTTTCTGAGTCATCAGAAAACAGTTCTGGAAGAGAGATCCCCAAGGCATCAGCCAATTTGTTTAGTACCGTTGCGGTTGGACTTGATTGACCACGTTCAATCAACGAAATCATTGATCGACTAATGCCACTTCGCTCCGCTAAGGAGTCTAGCGTTAAGTTTTGTCTCTTACGTAACCTTTTGAGTTTGGTTGAGATTAGAGAGTCTATGCTCATAAATTCCACCTTATTAAAAATAAAATCCATTAAACTAGAAAAAATAAAGCTTATCAATAAAAAATCTCAAAAATTAATAATCCATTGAAATTCACAGACCTATTTTGGTGGCATATTGGAATTTATATGAAGAAAAAAAGTGCTCCTACAGCTCAAGAATTTCTGAAAATACGGGAATAAATTGGGTGGGCGACTCCTTCAGAAAAAGTCATTTTCAATAGTATTAATAACTCATTATTTTGGGCAATCATTTATAGTTCAGGTGAACTCATAACTACAGGTCGTGTTGTTGATGATGGAGAAATGTACTTTTATATTTAGGATGTTACCGTACAACCAGAATACCGGAGACAAGGCCTTGGATCTGAAATAATGTGCCTCATAGAAAAATACTTGAATTTAGCATGTGAGTCGGGGCAACAATAGGTTTGCTGTCAGCAAAAGGTAAAGAAGAGTTCTATGCAAAATATGCTTATTCAGTAAAGAATGGTAACCGACTTGGTTTGGGAATGTGCAAATTTGTGTAATCAAAATTCTAACAATACGTGCCAGCAAAAGGATGATGTTATGAAAGTCGTATCACTATCAAAAGATGAAGGACATAATTTCTCCAAGAAAACATATGAATCATTATGCTTTCTTAAAGGGATGGGAATAGAAGGGGATGCTCATTGCGGCAAGACTGTTAAACATAGGTCGCGTGTCAAAGCTGACCCATCACAACCAAACCTTCGTCAAGTTCACTTGCTCCATTCTGAACTTTTTGTAGAACTAAGAGATAAAGGTTTTGAAATTGAAGCTGGTACCATTGGTGAAAATGTTCTAACCGAAGGCCTAGAACTCCTTTCTCTCCCAACAAACACAGTACTCAAGCTAGGTGAAAATGTTGTTCTTCGAGTCACTGGTTTAAGAAACCCTTGTGCACAACTCGATAACTATCAAAAAGGATTAACTAAAGCAGTTTTGGATAAAGATGCTGAGGGAAACTTGATAAGGAAAGCCGGCATTATGGCTACAGTGATAAAAGGTGGGATAGTCAAACTTGAAGACCAAATTACTGTTGAACTCCCAGAACCACCGCACTTGCCTCTGAAAAGAGTTTAGTGCTAACAAGTATAGGCGCTCTAAAGGGAGTGTTTAATGAGCAATTTTGAACAAATTATTACTAAAGCTAAAGCGACTGACAATTATTCCCTTGAAGCATGGGAATCACGAGGGTTAAACATTTCAGTTCCTGAAGTCGTTAAGCTATTAAATGAAACTACTATCTGTTTCCTTGATAAGTTGAAATCAGTTGGCATTTTAGTTGAAGATGCAGAGCAAAGGTTTTCGGATGTAAACGATCTGGTAGATGATTTACCTTGGGATGACTTAGATACTGAAGAGAAAGAGTTCTTAGCTGATGTACTTGTTCCCTGTATCGAGAGTCTTGGCCTAGATGCATGGTCAATGTTTTAAAAAGGCCTCATCGGGTAGCCGGTAACCTCAAGCCCCCGTATGCGGCCCCGCACAGGGCGTTTCCTGAAAGTGTTTAAGATACAACGGTCGATTAGCCCCTTTGTACCCCAGTGATGGCTTCTGTTTTGGCGCCACCGTTCCTAAGTCCGGTCGGATATAGAACGAGTGAGTTAAACGTTCGCTGGTTAAGCAGACCTCCCCACTCTTTGTTTATAAGAAGTAGAACATGCACTTTCTCTTTTCTCGCACACTGCTGCATCATTTACGGTGACCGTTAGATAGCTTGGCTTCGTTGTCTTGTGCCAACTCGCCTCCAGCCTATGCCGCATATGATGTTTTTCATTAGCTCGCCCTCTCTTTAGATAAAAAAACCTTTGGCTTTCTTCAGGCATTCCCTCACGGTAATGCCCTTGCCATTCGCGAGTCCTTCGCGTTTAATCATTACACGGTGAGCCTCCTGCAAAGGTTTTTCACTGCATTCATGCCGCTGCGGGACATACACTAGCGCATCAAAAAGGCCGTCTCTGATATTTAAGGAGTGACTCTTGTTCAGTTTAAAAGTAGATAATGATATTAAGTTGTCATTGGTTCAAAAGTCTTTTGCTCCAATATACGCTCAATTGGCCCAAGAAAATTTACCCTATCTTGAGCAGTGGTTAGTGTGGCCTCCACACTGTAAAACGGAGCAGGACTTTGCTTCGTTTATCCAAAAATCTCTTCATGATTACGCCGATGGGAAATCAATGGTCTGTGGCGTATTTTACAATGAAATACTCGTTGGTAATGTCTCCTTCAACACGATTAATCACGAATTAAAAAAAGTCGACATTGGTTATTGGCTTATAGAATCCGCTCAAGGCAATGGAATTATGACTCGTGTTTGTAAAAAACTGATAGACATTGCATTTGATGAATTACAAATGCATAAAGTTGAAATATCCGCCGCTACAGAGAATTTGGCGAGTAGAGCCGTCTGTGAACGTTTAGGTCTGAAACTAGAAGGGGTTATTTCTAATGCAGAAAATCTAAATGGGCGAATCGTTGATCATGCCATTTACGCCCTTCATGCATAAATATAGTTGGGTAGCCGGAGGTAGCCTGCAGCCCCTGTCGACTAATCAAATACCGTCACCATTTGGCGGCTAATGGCGAGCAGTTCGCCATCTCGATCCCAAATATTGGCTTCACAATGCGCATACCCATCGGCAGCTTGGCGAGTCTGGGCCTGATAAGCTAACCAATCACTTGCGGCAACCGTGCGCTGTGGATGAACAAACTCCAGATTCCAAGTCATGGAACTGGCGGGAGCGCGTTGTTTCATCATCTGAATCACGGCTGGTGGCCAGGCATCCACTAAACAAATCAGATGGGCGTCACTGAAGGCTCGAGGCGGCTGTTTAAAGCGCATCCAACCATGTAAATGGGAATCCTGACTGGCGCTATAAGGTAAGCCACCCGCGGCAAGCGCCAAATCAATATGCTGCATATAACGAGGGCTCAGCCCCTCTACATCTGGTAAAATCGCTAAACGCTCAGGCAACGACAACTGGTGACCCATTTGAGAGTTTACCACCAGTCGAGAGTTGCGAGGCAGAGCGAAACTAGCTTGTTGAGTCACCGCCACCTGCCCTGCTTGAACGATTCTGGCATTGATGTGGCTAGCGTTGTTTCCTGTACGAAGTAATTCAAGTTCTATCGAAAAAGGCATATCAGCCAATAAGGGGCCAACAAAACTGGTGCTGAGAGAGCGTAATAGTCGTTGCGAATCACTCACGAGAGTTTGCATCGCATCAGACAATAGTGCGGCGGAAAGCCCACCAAATACGGTTCGCCCTTGAGTCCAGCAACTCGATATCGTCAGTGTCTTGCCCTGCGGGACTCGCTCGGCAATTTCGGCCAAGAGTCTATCAATATGCATACCATACGCCTTGTTAATATTTTGTTAAAAACAATTGTATCTGGTCGGAGGTGTGGAGGCAATCCTCGAGTGAGTGTTCGATCTAAGAGCTCGCACCCGCACTCAAAGAAGGCATTGGTTTTTCAAGATCCGGCTATGGTATAACTGACGTTCATTTTTAAGGAGCCTCAAATGCTCAAACGCCTTGGCTGGAAACTCAAACAAGCCTTCACCAGTGTCATGGTGGAGCAACAACGTGTCTGGATCATTTCGCGACATGATAGCCTCAGCCAGCAAGATATTTATCCACTGGGCGAAGCCGAACTGAAGCAACGTAGCTGGCAACAGCGCGGTTTTGATGCTGTGCATCAATCTCAAATCGAACAACTAAGGCCGGGCGCGATACTGCAAGTGTTTTGTCAACAGCATTCAATCAGCATTACCCGCGTCAAGTAATTCAAGCAAGGAAGGATGCATCACAACACCATCTCAGTAAGTTAACGCGGGTATAGCAGCGACCTTCAAGGCCAGTTAACGCCCATGCCATCGCCTTACTATCCGCAAACTCTGGGACGCTCGGTGGCTAAGTTCATCGCCAACGAGTCTGCCTTGGCTGGCCAGCCCGCACGACGCCCGTCAAATTGATGATCCCAGAGTTCCGCTTAAAGCGGTATCCGTATCATCACTGAGCCAGAGACACAAAACTGCCACATTGCTGTCCTATGCTAAGGGTTTTCATAAATACTCGAGATCAACATGGAAGCAAACCACACGATACGGATTTACAGCAGCTTAGCCTTGCTGGTCGGTGCAAGTTTTTCTATTCAAACCGCTCAGGCAAGTGCCATTCAAAGCATCCAAGACCTAAACATAAACTGCCTCACAGAAGCAGCTCTGAGCCAAAAACAAGGTCTAAACAGCTTAAAAATGAAGCGCGTCGGCAGTCACTTTTCCGGCAGTGAGTTTGCCAGCTCGTCGGCAGAAATCGTCTCCTATGACAGCTGTCGCGATAAGCTCTATGTAGTGAATGCCAAAGATCAGAGTATTGATGTATTGCGCTTATCTGCGGAACAAAGTGCGCCCAGTAAAGACGGTAAAATTAACTTACAAGCCGCCGCCCAAAAAGCCGGGATCGCCATCGGCGATGCCAATAGCGTGGTGGCAAAAAACGGCATTGTGGCGGTCGCCATTCAAAACCAAAACAAGCAGCAAAACGGCATTATCGCGCTCTATCGCTCCGATGATTTAAGCCTGATAAACACTTACCCCGCTGGCGCTCTGCCAGACATGGTCACCATGACAGCCGATAGCCGTTATCTGCTTAGCGCCAACGAAGGCGAGCCCAATGGAGATTATTCTCAAGATCCTGAAGGTTCGGTAACCATCGTTGATCTGGCGAACGGGTTTGGCGACCAACAAGCGCAAATCCATCAAGTACGCTTTAGCGCATTTAACCAAGGTCAGGCACGGCATGGCGAACTCAAAGATGTCCGCTTGCCGAGTCCCTTTGGTGCCAGTGTCGCGCAAGATCTTGAGCCGGAATACATCGCTTTAACAGAACATGGGAAAGCGCTTGTGGCCTTGCAGGAGAACAATGCCATTGCCATCATCGATATCGCCAGTGCGCAGATCGAGTCGATTAAGGGGCTAGGGGTAAAAAGCTGGGCCAGTGTTGCAGCGGGGGGCGATGGCGCAAAACTCGATCTCAGCAACAAAGACCAACAATTTAGCCAAGCCAGCTACCCGCAGTTGGTGGGCTATTATATGCCAGACTCCATTGCCAGCTTTAACATCGATGGTCAGGATTACCTGATTACCGCCAACGAAGGCGATGGCCGAGAGTATATTTACCCCACCACCCAGCAACAATGTGAACAAGCGGGACACCAATGGGATGGCGATGACTATAAAGAGGGTGGCAAACATCAGAATGCCGAGCAATACCAGCATCATATCGATGATTGTATTTCCTATAGCGACGAAACTCGTGGCTACAAACTGAACGTCGATCCCAAGCACCCGCTAATGGATCAGGCAAGATATGGCAAAAAAGGCACCATCGCCAACAAAAAATCCATTGGTCGAATCAAGGTGGTCGCCGACAATAAAAACATCGGACCGAACGACTTGATCTATACCTTTGGTGCCCGCTCTTTTTCGATTTTTGACTTAGCCGCAAACCGGATCTTCGATAGTGGCAACCAATTATCAGACTTAGCCAACAGTCCACAGCACTGGAACGCCAGCAATGACAATCAAAGCAACGATGACCGCTCGGATGACAAGGGCGTTGAGCCCGAAGCCATCACCGTTGCCAAGATCAACGGCGCAACCATTGCCTTTATCGGTCTAGAGCGTCAAGGGGGCGTCGCCGCTTACGACATTTCCAAACCTGCGGCACCAGTGCTGTTGGATTTTGTGAATAATCGCGACTTTAACCAGCCAGTTTGTAGCCAAGTTGATCAGGATGGTGATTGTGCCAACGCCACTTATAATCCGAAGGCGGGAGATTTAGGGCCGGAGTCTATCACTTACTTCTCACGGATCGGCCAGCACTATATCGCGGTAGGGAACGAAGTTTCCGGCACCACCACGGTTTACCAACTGGCCATTGACTAATTCTTGAAGCCAATCCTGAGCGCCCAGCATTGGCTGGCGCTCAGACTTAGTTCTAGTCTAGTAAGCCACACCAATCCGTTGTTTGGGATGACGGCCACTTTCTAACTCGTCGATCACTGCAACCGCATAATCACTCACCGAAATCCGGCTATTGCCCTGTTCATCACTAAGCAGCTGCTCGCCACCGATACGATAGTCCGCTTGTTTATCGCCGGGAAAAATTTCAGCCGCAGGGCTGATGTAGGTCCAGTTAACGGAGCTGGTGGTTTGTTTAAATACTTGCAGCGCTTCGGCCTGCGCAGTGGATTCTGCTTTATATTCGGCGGGAAACTCAGGGACCGAAGCGAGAGTGACGCCGGGAGCCACTTCTAAACTGCCAGCACCGCCAACCCACAGCAAGCGCTCAACGCTGCTGTTTAGTAACTGTGCCAACAATTGCTCTGCGGTAGCGGCAACAATTTCATGGTTGCCAGCGGCTCGGCCACTAATTGAGGCCAGCAATACATCCACCCCTTCAAGCTGCTCGCTCAATTGATCTGCTGACTGCTGAATGTCAAACTGACGCACTTCATAAGCCGGGTCAGTAATTTTACCTGGCTCACGCACTAAGGCGAGCACTTGATGACCACGCTGCTTGGCTTCTGCTGCAATATGACTCCCGATCCAACCACTTGCACCTAATACTGCTACTTTCATATCAATCAATCCTATTCTGTTTTGTTCTAAATGATTAACAACTGCTGCAGTTTAATATCTAGGTTTTTCGTGATAAATAGCCAATAATGATGCATATTGTATCCAAATAGAGCACTAATAAGCTAATGGACAAACTCGATGCCATGCGCAGCTTCATTGAAGTGGCCAATACCCAAAGCTTCACTAAGGCCGCAGAGCAGCTTAACTTAAGCCGCTTACAAGTCTCACGACACGTGCAGGAGATAGAGGCCTGGTTAAAACAACGGCTATTACACCGCACCACCCGCAAGGTCAGCCTGAGCTCGGCTGGTGAAACAGCGCTGCGCCACTGTGAGCAGATCATCGCTCAAACGGTGGCGATGCAACTACAAGCTCAGCAACAAATTGGCCGCTTGATGGGCAGCATTCGGCTCACCGCCCCAGTGGCCTTCTCACAAAATATATTGCTGGATGTAGTCACCCAGTTCTGCCAGCGCCACCCTGAAGTCAATATCGACATCGTCGCTTCGGATCGCTTCACCCAACTGGTGGATGAGCGGGTAGACATAGCTTTTCGTTATACCCAAGCCCCCGATGAACAGTTGATCGCGCGCCGCCTGATGCGAGTGGACTCGGTCATTTGTGCCGCCCCCGCCTATCTGAAACAGTTTGGTCGCCCCAGCGACTTAAATGCCTTGAAACAGCATAATTGTTTGCTCCACCTCGGACATAAGCAATGGGAGTTTATTCGCCACCAGCAAAGCTATAAAGTGGAGGTTTCCGGTACCCTGCAAGCCAACGAAATGGGCCTGCTCCTGAATGCAGCGCTAAAAGGTCGAGGGATAATTTTACTGCCCTGCGATCAGGCGAATCCCTTGATCAGGGCTGGAAAGTTGCAGCCGATACTCAATGAGTACCACCTGCCACAGCACGCCTTATGGGCGGTGTATTTGTCGCGCAGCTATCAATCTCCACTGGTTCGACAATTTATCGATTTTGTTGCCGAACAATGGCAGCAAGATATATTAAGACTCGATGAAAGCGAGCTGCAGCGCTCCCAACATTAGTCTTCATTGACAATCAAGCTCAGCAGATCGGTCACTCCCACATCAATACCAAATTGCGACAAGAGGGTGCTAATTTGACCACGATGATGGGTTTGATGATTAAAAAAATGCAGGAGCAAACTGGCAAAATTCTTTTTGTAAGGCAGTCCTTTGCTATTGTGATAAAGCAGATGATGCTGCAAATTCGACTGGCGAATTTGCCCGATAAAATCAATAATCAGTTCATCCATCAACTCTCGGGCCTTCTGCAATTCCCCCAAATTCGAATACAGAATTTGCTGCAAACCGGTCGGCACAGGCAGACTCAACACTGGCTGCAAGGCACGAAAAGCACTAGGATGTCGGGCAAAGCGCTGCAACCACAGGATGTCCCCGACCAAAATATGATTGAGCGTGGCAAAGATCGAACCAAAGTAGGCACCACGCTCTTGCTTTACGTCGTGTTGGCTCAATTGAGCAGCGCAAGCATAACACTGCCGATTCAGCTGCCGATTGTAGTTCGCCATTAAAACAAAGGCCTGCTGCATCACAATTCGCCCTTCACTGAACTGGCTCCAGAGGTAAGTGGTAGTGAATAAACTCACGATCGACCTGATAAGCTAAAGATTGATACAGCGCCTGTGCTCGATGGTTATCGGTGGCAGTGGCTAATTCAAGTGCCACCGCCTGGGTGGCTAAAGCATGCTGTTTTGCCGCATTCATCAATTGTGGCGCAATCCCCTGACCACGCGCCGCAGGGGTGACAAACAAATCATTGAGGATCCAGATCCGCGCCGCGTTAGTCGACGAAAAGCTAGGATAGAGCTGAGTAAACCCCAAGGCTCGCCCCTCAGCGGATAAAGCTACAAAAATCACCGATTGCTGCAGCCGCATCCGTTCGGCGATAAAATCGCGAGCCAAGTTTAAATCACTGTTTTGTTTATAGAAAACTCGATACTGGTCAAACAATTCGGCAACCGCTTCAAGCTGCGCCAAATCTGCCATGATCACTTGCACTGCCATGTTCATTCCTTCATTTAAAGCAAAGGGGCAAGCCGAAACTTCCCCTTCGGATCTGAGCTTAGCTGCTAAGCTAACCAGACATCACCCGCTTTGGCTAGTTTAATTCTCCACACTACGCAACTTCATCAGGCTGCGACTCTGAGCTGCTGCCCTCATCCTCTTGATTAAAATAAGCTAAGTCGCGGGTGTTTTTTTGCACCGATACCGCAGCAAATAAACTCAAACAAAAGGCCATGCCATAAAAACCTTTCTCACTCAGCGCTAAAGACGCATTAAACAAGCCTATGGCCAATAGAGCGATAGCCGCAGCCAAGGAAAACCAGCTGAGCGAGAAATAAATTGCAGTGACCTTGATACCCTCTAACTTATCACGCACCGACTTTTGCAAAGATACCGAAGAAAATAATCCGAATAACAAGAGGGTAAAGTAATAACCCTTTTCGTTGAGCTGCATCTCGGCATTCCATAGGCCAAGTAGGTAAGCCGCAGCACCAAGTAATAAGGCGGCCCAAGAGGCTGCAATAAAAGCAGCGCTGGGTTTTGGCAAGTGATGATGTTTCATGTCGCTTTTCTTCCTGAAATTAAATGGGCCCGGAACATGGTTGCTCTCTGGCTGATGAATTTGCGGTTCACTGTTGATGAATTGAGTCATAACGTCCCCTAAATTATACGAATTGTAGATTTAATCAATATATCTAAAGTAAAGGCTGATAAGCATCGTGCGGGTAGAGCACCACCGCATCCTGAATTAAATCTTTCTGCTGTAAGTAGCGAGCGATCGAAGTAAAGGTTGCGGTCTTTAACTTACCAGTATGATCTTTAGTCGTGACCTCATCGAGAAACAAACCGCCCATCAACAACTTAAAGCGATTGATTTTAAGCACCTGCGGTTTAAATTCGGCTTGAGCGTGTGCTTTCAGTTGCTGGCGGTTGGTGGTATCAAAAATTGCCGCGTTGAGCATATCCAAAGTATATTCAGTACAATTTTGAAACTGAGCATTATAAGGGTTAGCCAGTACCGAGTAGTTGGGATTATGCAAAGTTTGATAGCGATTATTGGCAATTAAGGCCAGCAAGCCCGCTTGTACTTCAGGCTTTGGGATCACAATGCCAGCTTTTAAACTATCCACTCCCCAGAAAAAATCCACCGGATAGTCGGTCACTAAACTGCTATGACCCAAGTCTCCCTGATTCTGGTAGAGATTATAGATAGCATAACCCTTGGTGGTTTCTCCCGAAGTGAGCTTCAACTGTGAATAAACGGCCAAAGCGGTATGAGTAAACTGGATCCCCTTGGGCAAATCTTTTTGCGGCCGCCCAACCCGACCAATGATGAACACATTGGCATGATGGGCGGCAGCGTATTTCTCGACCTGCTTGGAGAATTGAGCAATAGCTGCCGGTTCAAACTTCGCTTCATCGGCCGGCGCACTGCCGGCCAAACAATAACCGGTAAAGAACAACATTGAGACGATGACGAACTGTTTTAATACTTTCATTTTGAGCATCCTTGTTATTGAGAGCGGCAGACTAGTTACAACCCACGACGATGGCGTCACCAATCTCCAAAGGCACCGAGCTATCCGCCGACTCGGCTAAAGCCATACCGGATGCCAGTACCGCGCTACCAGCCACCACTGTTGAAGCCCCCACCACTACAATCGGGGTTGCCACTACGCTGGCAACCACTTGCCCGCTGCCCTGTAAACCATTTGAAGCGGCAAGGGCGGAGTGTTTCGCCGATTGAGTGAAGTGCTGTCCTGAGTCGGCAGCGGCAAGATTGAAACTACTTAAAGCGATACCGGTGATGAGCAGTGATTTCCATAATTTCATGATGTTTCCCTCTTGGTTAAGTTCGAATTAACAATAGGGATTAGTCTATTTACTGTAAACCTCGGCGTAATATGTTTAGTATGAGTGACCATTTAGTATAGTATTTATATACCATGAGCCAATTACAGCAGATCCGCGATACCCTCAAGCAAGTATTTAAGCAGCAAGGGTTCACCTATAAAGATGTCGCCCAGCGTTTGCATATGAGCGAAGCCAATATTAAACGCATGTTTTCTACCAATAGTTTTTCTCTGGAGCGCCTGGAAGCAATGTGTCATATCGTTGATCTCAACCTGATCGATTTGTTTCTATTGGCCGATCAAGAAAAAGATAAGCTAAGTCAGCTCACCAGAGAGCAAGAACAAGAGTTGATGGATGACCACAAATTATTGCTGGTGGCGGTGTGTGTCCGCGATGGTTGGAGCTTTGACGAAATCATCAGCCGCTATCAGATCGACCAACACCAATGTATTCGCCTGATGGCCCGACTCGACAAGTTAAAGATGATCCAACTGCTGCCGAACAATGCCTATAAACTGCTAATCGCTCAGGACTTTAGATGGATCAGTAACGGTCCGTTGGAGCGTTTCATGGAACAGCAAGTGCTGAACGAATTTATGAATTCTCGGTTTGAAGATGATGATAGCTTTCGTTTCTACCTGCGCGGTCACTATTCACCAAGCTCAATAGAAATCATTCGCCGTAAACTCAATCAACTCACCAAGGAAGCGGCGGCGCTCAATCAACAGGATGCCAGCCTGCCTTTAGATAAACGACGCCATACCGGACTGCTACTGGCGATGCGCCCTTGGGAAATCTCGATATTTGATCAACTGGAGAGGAAGTCATAAATAATCGCTCCACAACAACGATGCTTGTGTCGAGTGCCCTCATGGCTGCGATTTGGTCCCGAACCAAAGATCCGGTCGAATCGGCCTCACCGACGCTCGCGCGATGCCTGCCAAAATGCCCTTTATCAGCAACAGTTTTAGCTGGCATATTAACCAAAGGGGGAACCAGGCAACACAAGCAAGCGCCGCTTCACAAAGCATATAACAATGGCTAGCCAAGCCTTCATTTTATTTGATAGGTTTATTTATATATGCTGGCTAGGCTCATCAATTGAGCGGTCAAGCCCATGAGTGCTATCCGCAAGCAATTCCATGGATGGAAGGAAGGCATGCTCGCTTAAGAGCTGTCGAGCTTCACCACAAACTTGGCCGCCAAGTTTGTCAATCGAAGCTGACAAAGCGATGTGAAACACATCTAGCCAACGGTTTTGAGCTGAGCTCAATAAGTCATACACAAGGACGGAAAATAATGAGTATTCTGAAGCTAATCAAACTATGTTTGCTTGCGGCACTAATGTCTGGTTGTGCAATATCTAATGAAGGTGCCACCGACTACCGGTATTATAACCCCACCGACAATACTGCCGGAAAATACATCAAACCCAAAGATGTCAAGAACTCGCAGCTCGCCATCGGGGATGGCTTAGTTGTTTCAATCAAACAAATGTATATTCAAGAGTTTACCGAATGGCGTTCGCCACTCAGTGTGCTCCGTGGAGAACCTACGAATGGCGAGATAGCGATCGTAGTGAATGCCTTTGAACAAGGCACTGAAAGCTTAAACTTTGGCTCCAAGGGATTGGAGAATGCGCGAGTCGTTTTCTTTTCCGATGATGTAAGAGAGGGGCAAACGCTTAACTTTTCAAACCTAAGCACCATCTACGGGCCACTGAAATATAACGGTAATAATTTTGTCATTGATCTTTACATCGTCGAATTTGATAAGCCTGGCGAACAATTAAAGCAACTCATTAAAAACTTAAGTGAGTTAGGTTCGACTTTCTATCCACCAGCATCCCCCTTATCTGGAGCACTATCTCAGTTAGCTGGAAGTTTGGTGACCGACCAACAAGAAGATCGCGTTTTTCATTACACTTACGAGCTGAAACCAGTCGGCGGAGATCCAAACTTAGAAACCGGTATCTTGTTAACCGGAAATTATGCCTTCATAAGAGAAGATGATCGGCACAATATTACAAATTGGGCAGAGCTAAGCATCAACCCCAAAAATGGCCGAATCGTCTATAAAACCATAGAGAAAAAAGACGCCGACAATAAAATCATCAGCATCGATTGTAATGACCCAAGCAAAGAATCGCCTGCTGAATGTTTTTATACTGACAACACCTATATTGTTATAGAAGTTAATAAAGCAAGCTCCTCTCTCAAGAATGATACTCAGCAAATGGTTTATAAGGATTTAGTCAGCAATCTGGCGAGCACTTCGACCGAACTTTACCGTACTGATTTACCAGAGACATTGCTGAGCAATTTAGTTCAGGGCGTATCTGAGCTTCGAACATCAGAGCAAATTATCAGTGAATTAGAAATATTAAGCTCTGCTGACAATACCCTTGATAGTAATAATGCAGCACTGGCCAGCTTTCTTAATCTCTGGTTCTCGCTTGATCTGGCTAACCACAATGAATCAAGATATCAGCTGAATTCATTAGAACAGCAGCGGCTTGAACGAAAAATCGTCGCGCTGGTTGCGCAATGTACGCCGGATCAAAGTGAAATTGTTTCCACAATGGCGCTGATTAGAGACCGGGTCGCCGGACTGCCAGCGGCAAGCAGCCAACAAGTCATCGACTCCCTGTCCTGCCACCACCAATAAGTTGCGACGACAAAAGCTAAGGGGGATGGGCGCTTCATAACTCTTAGCGATTCAATGACTTTAGTTGCAAACTCACCGATTACAAAAAAATCAACTGCGACTAGGCTACTGAATTTTTTATCATTACAATAGAGCGCTATTAACTATCTATCAGCGCTCCCATTCGCGAAGGATCAGCATGAAGCATGTTCAAATTTGGCTCGGCAAACTTTTTTTAAGTAGCACACTGTTGCTCTCAGGCCTTAGTCTGGCTCAAAGTGAGCCAGAAAACTGCGTTAATATTAATCAACGGCAAGCGCTGATTGAGCAATACATTGAGCAGGCACCCTATCGTCAGGCACGAGAAGGTGGCAGCGCTCACTTTAGCTACCAGCTGCAACAAAGCTATCCACAATACCTGGATTATGCGCGTCAGGTTATCGCCGAGAGAAATCCACGCGCCAACATGCAATGCCCCCTTAGCACCACGACCTATCGTTGGTTGGCCAAACAACAACAGTGGCAAGGTAAAGCCAACGTACAGCAGTTATTGGCACCATTTCAGCTGACTCACCCCAATAAGCAAAAGCTGGTGTTATTGATCCACGGCTTAACCGACTCGCCCTTTCATTTTCATGACTTAGCCTGGCAGTTTTACCAGCAGGGTTTTGATGTAAGAACGCTGCTATTGCCCGGTCACGCGACCGCTCCGTCCGATTTGCTAAAGGTCACTTATCAACAGTGGCAACAAGCGGCAGACTACGCCATCGAGCGCAGTCTCAAAGACTACTCCCAGGTCTACCTCGGCGGTTTCTCTACCGGTGGAGCCTTAATTCTTAGCCACCTATTGGCCAACCCACAACACGCGGCACAGGTTCAGGGGGTCATGTTATGGTCTCCTGCATCCAAAGCACACAGCGGCCTTGCCTGGCTGGCAAAATATGTGAGTTGGTTTAGTCGCTGGCTGGATAAAGAAGGCGATGTAGACTTCGCCAAATACGAATCCTTTGCCTATAACGCCGGGGCGCAGGTGAACGACTTGATGAACCATCTAAACAAGCAGTTTCGTAACAGTAAACACTTACCCAATGTGCCGCTTTTAGTGGTTGCCAGCGAGCAGGATCAAACCATCGATACCCGCGCGACCCTGGCCATTCTAGAGCAATGGCATCAGCCCGCCAAACGCAGTGCCACCGCTCAGGACATGCTGATTTATTATGGCGATCCGGCGAGCATTCCAGCCACTCTGGCCAAGGACTTAAGCATCAGCACGCCGCGTTGTGCCACCGCCTCTTGCGAAGCAATTCAAGGGATTGCCCATACCGCAACCATTAATGCGCCGAGCAATGCCCATTATGGGGAAAACGGCGACTATCGAAACTGTAGCCACTACCTCAAAAACCTAAAGCGCTACGCGCAGTGCAAGCAAGACAGTGACGTGGTGAAGGGCGAAATAAGCGAACAGAACTTAAGCCGTAACCCCAAATTGCAACGGCTGAGTTACAACCCTTATTTCCAGCAAATGCTCGGCAGCATTCAACAATTTATTGCTGCGACTGAGCAATAACACAGCGCTAGATCTGAAGCCCGGCAGCGACACCTTGGCTGTGCAAAACAGCAACATGAGAAACCGCATGCCATGATCTCGGGTGAGTGGAACCCGCCCACCCGAGAGAACGCTTAAATCAACTGTAAAGAGGCCAGAGTCACCAAACCTACGCTCACACTGAGTGCACTAAACATCGTGGTAAAGGCCACAATTTCGCCGGCCATTTGGCCATGTTCAGTCATCTTGCTGGCCATCACATAACTAGCCGCCGCAGTAGGGGTGCCCATCATTAAGAACAGCAGGCCAATATCACTGCCACTAAACTGCATATACAGTGCAAGGGTCACCGCCAACAATGGAATAATAATCAGCTTACAGGCACTGGCCCAGAGCACTGGCGACAAATTACTTTTAAAACTCTGCCATTGCAGACTGGCACCGATGCAGATCAAAGCCAAAGGTAAGGTCATGTTGGCAAGATACTGACACGTTTTTGCTACAACATCTGGCAGTTGCAGCCCCAACGCCGAGCATAGCAGACCCGCCAAAATAGCAATGATCAGTGGATTCTTAAGCAAGCTACTGATGATACGGCTACGCTTGGCACCCAATAGTGCAACCGACACCACATTAAAGGTCATCGTCATGAAAGCCAGGAATAACGCTGCTTTGGGTAATACATCCATGCCATAGGCATTGAGCACCATGGCAATGCCAATAATCCCCATATTGCCGCGAAAAGCCCCCTGAATAAACACACCTTGGCGTCCACCGCGCAGCCAGGGTCGACTGACAACAAACAGCAGCAGCACACTAGTCAGGGTAAATAGCACCCCCAATATCACCAGAGAGAAATCTAAAGAGTGGCTCAGGGGATTAGAGGCGGTGCTCAAAAATAGCAAACTCGGCAAGCTGATGTTAAACACCAGACTATTGCCTTGTTTGATGAAATTCTCATTCAACACTTCACGACGGCGCAAAAACCACCCCAAACACAGCATTAAAATAATCGGACCGGTGGTCGAAAGAGCAAACATCCAATGTTGCATTGGTATTACCGCCTTAGCATATTATAAAAACAACCAAACAAAACATATTAAACCACCAACCAAACCACGTGTGGTTTTATTAACTCAAATCAAAGAAGAATACAGTGAATTAAACTAATTTACCGGCGATAGTTTTCTTTATGCCCAGTCAATAGGGTTCAATCACAACAAAATCAACTGAACCGAAGAGTTTAGAATATAACCTAGAGGTAAATATGAGTTCAACAACCGCCACACCCACTGCCAAGGGTGGCGTCGCCCGCATGCTTGACACTGTAGAACGCGTTGGCAATAAACTACCGGATCCCGCGGTATTATTTTTAGGCGCCCTATTTTTGGTGTGGGTGGTGTCTGCACTGCTCGCCAATGTCCAATTTGCTGAAATTGATCCACGCACTGGCGAAGCCATTTTTGTCAATAACTTATTAACCGGAGAGGCGCTTGCCGGCTTCTTGTCTGGCATGGTAACCACCTTTACCAGTTTTGCTCCACTGGGGGTGGTACTCGTTGCCATGTTAGGCGTGGGGGTTGCCGAGCATTCTGGCTATATTAGTGCCGGTTTAAAAATGATGCTCAAGGTCACGCCGAAACAACTGCTGACGCCTTCCATCGTATTAGTCGCAATCATCAGCCATACCGCAACCGATGCCGGTTATGTACTGGTGATCCCGCTGGCCGGGGTGATCTTCTATGCCGCTGGACGGCATCCGCTGGCCGGCATCGCCGCCGCATTTGCAGGCGTGAGTGGTGGCTTCTCCGCAAACTTTATTCCATCGGCGATCGACCAGTTACTGCAAAGCTTTACTCAAAGTGCGGCGCAGGTTTTGGATCCAGCGATTCAAATCAACCCGCTCAACAACTGGTTTTTCTCCTCGGCCTCCAGTCTGCTGATCATTTTAATTGGCTGGTATTTGACCGATAAAGTTATCGAGCCACGCCTCAAAGATACCCCCGTGGATGGCGACCCGGAAGATATTCCTCGTTTCGATGAAATCACCCAAAAAGAACGCTTTGCCTTTAAAGTTTCTTCGGCGGTGATGTTCGCAGGCCTAGCAGGCTTATGGGCAGTCTCGGCCCCTGAAAGCTCTCCACTACGCTCAGCCAGCGGCTCACTGGTCGAATTCTCGGCGCCATTAATGCAGTCAATCGTACCGCTAATTTTCTTACTGTTCATTATTCCCGGCACCGTCTTTGGTTTTATCGTGGGGAGTTTTAAAGACTCTCGAGACGTGATCCAGGCCATGAGTAAATCGATGAATGGCATGTCTTACTACATTGTAATGGCCTTCTTCTGCGCACTCTTTATCGCCGCCTTCAGCCAATCTAACATTGGTGCTCTGATGGCTCTGAAGGGTGCCGATACGCTCAAACAGCTGGCCTTGCCTAGCGCTGTGACCGTGGTGGGAATGATCCTCTTAGTCGCTTTTGTGAACTTGTTTGTGGGTTCTTCTTCGGCGAAATGGGCGCTGATTGGGCCAATTCTGGTTCCGATGTTAATGCAACTGAATATCTCGCCCGACTTAGCCCAGGCGGCTTACCGGGTCGGAGACTCGTCATCCAATATCATTACTCCCTTAATGCCTTACTTCCCACTAGTGGTCGTGTACTGCCAGCGTTATGTGAAAGGCACCGGCATCGGAACGCTGATGTCACTGATGCTGCCTTACAGTCTGGTGATGCTGGTGGTATGGACAGCATTTTTACTCATCTACTGGGGACTGGGTTTACCACTGGGCTTACAAGCAAGCTACAGCTACGGCCTGTAGCTCTCAAACTTTAGATATAACAAAGGCGACCCTATGCATTGGGCCGCCTTTTATATTCAGAGGCATGTAACTCGCGTAACTAGATTTTATTGACCACTAAATACGTCTATGGAAGGCAATACGTTACCTTCAAAGTCGAACATATTTTGGTTGTCCCAGTTATTTCCTTCATACCAAACATCATTATTATATTCCATGCCGGCAGCAGTAGCCCAAGTTACGCCCTTCACTGGCAACACCGCAGGTTCCCAATAGAACATACCCAAACCTTGTTGCTTGTCCAAAGTGTCAAGCATATTCATTAGATCGGCTAAAAACTTAGCTTGGCCTTCAATGGAAGCCTCATAACCGTCTACCAAATTACTTGCAGTAAAGGTATTCTCTAAGTCATCACCATTATCTAAAGTAAATGCGTAAGCCGTTTCAACCACCATCACTGGCTTACCCGTTTCCGAAATCCCCGCTTCTAAAACTGACTTTAAGTTACTGAGCGAACCATGCCAATAGGGATAATAAGACACCCCCATAATGTCAAAGTCGATGCCATAAGCGACAGCCTCTTTAAACCACCAATCGATCTGATTTTGAGGATTGGCAATATGCAAGATGATCTTCACAGTTTCGTCTTGCTGATAAGCGGCCCGCACAGCGTTAGCGCCGGCATCAAATAATGATAAGGTTTGATCCCAGCCAGCTTTCCAAATATAACCATAAGGCCATAACATACCGCTATTGGTTTCGTTACCGACCTGCACCATATCCGGCATCACGCCAGCAGCACGGTGAGCAGCCATCACTTCCGTCGTATAAGAACCCACTTTGGCAACCAGCTGAGAATAATCGAGATCTTTCCAAGCTTTTGGCATCGTCTGATGACCAGGATCCGCCCAAAAGTCGCTGTAGTGAATATCCAACAGATATTGCATCCCTAAAGCATGGGCTCTTTTTCCCATGTCGATAGCCTGGGCCAAAGTGCTGGTACCGCCACCGTATGCTTCTCCATCTTGATTGAAAGGATCGACCCAAACACGCATTCGAATCGCGTTTAATCCATGTTGTTGCATAATCGCTAAAGGATCGGTTTGCACACAATTGTCAAAGTATTTGCCTCCATGCGCTTCCACCGAAGGAACATAAGAAACATCAGCCCCTTTGATAAATCCGGAGTGCAGACTAGGCACCGGAATAGAGAGTTCCCCAAAGTCCACCTCACACCTTGCGGCCTCCTCAGTCGAACTCGACCCACAAGCAACCAAAAATAAGCTGGCTAGCACTACGACAAGCCAATAAAACTGTTTTCCTATTTGCATACTTCATCCCAAGCATCAGCATACAGTCTCGGTTGAATCCAACATCTAAGATTCAGATAACTATAGCTGTCCATTTAAATTTAAATACACGTACACCATCTAAATAAAATCGCATCTAATGAATAAAATTAGACACTATTAGTCATGTACACCCAATTAAATAATCGATTAAATATTACCTCAATAAAAACAAAACATAACACCATTAAAAATATAAAAACTCAAAACACAAGCTCTAGCAAAGTTATATAAAATAGATGGTAAAAATTTACCGATATTATTAAGTAGCGCTCTACTTTAAAATTCATATTTTAAGAAACACTGTTTCAAGAACAAGCAAGAAACTGTAGAAGGAACGAAGCGTACGCTTTACAAATTAGCATTTAAAATCAATCAGATGACTTTCGAAACGTCTTTTTTAATATTAGAGGATTAGACGCTCCATGAACTTGAAATAAAAAAAGACCCTACATTATAAGTGAAGGGCCAAAGACAAAAATAATTAAGCCAATAGAATATAAAATACGAGACTTAAGGCATATTAGCAAAGGGGCTATTTATATTCGAACACCATCTTTATCAAACAAATGACATTCATTACTACTAAATGTCAAATTGAAATTATCATTCTCTTCAGATAATTCTCGGTCACGAGGTAAGTGCACTTTAAAATGTTCAACACCACAAGCTTGACCAAACATATAAGTACTATTACCCAACCTCTCAACTAAATCACACTGAAAACGAAAACGAACATCCCCTTCTCCTTCGACTTCTAAATGCTCTGGACGGATCCCTAATTTAACACCTTGACCCGGATGAACATTCGCAACATTTGTGTCGATAAGTAATTGCTGCTTATCCAAAGTACTTAAAGTGACATGATGACCATTCACTTGTTCAACACGAGCCGGAATAAAATTCATCTTAGGTGAACCGATAAACCCTGCAACAAATTGATTCGACGGACGATGGTATAAATCCATTGGTGTTCCAACTTGTTCGATATTGCCATCTTTTAAAACCACAATTTTGTCGGCCAATGTCATCGCTTCCACCTGATCATGAGTCACGTAGATCATGGTGGTTTTTAGTTTTTTATGTAGCTTGGATATTTCGATCCGCATATCCACTCGCAATTCTGCATCAAGGTTAGAAAGCGGCTCATCAAATAAAAATACCTTAGGGTCGCGCACTATAGCCCGGCCAATCGCGACTCGCTGACGCTGCCCTCCAGATAATTCTTTCGGCTTACGTTCCAGTAAATGACTGATTTGCAAAACTTCAGCAGCCTCAGCAACCAATTTATTGACCTTATCTTTAGGATGCCCATTCATCCGTAGGCCAAATCCCATGTTTTGCTCAACGCTGAGATGAGGGTAAAGAGCATAAGACTGAAACACCATTGCCACACCGCGCTCAGAGGGATCCTTTTGGTTGACCAAGTCCTGACCAATATAGATATCTCCATCGCTGATCGATTCCAAGCCGGCAATCAGTCGCAGCAGCGTCGACTTACCACAGCCCGATGGTCCAACAAAGACCACAAACTCACCATCCTCAACCTGTAAATCTATGCCATGAATAGTTTCAAGCTTACCAAAACGTTTGATGACTTTTTTTAACTGTATATCAGCCATAATAAATCCTATCTTTTAATCCTAAATGCTTGGAGTACACAGCCTACTTAACAGCCCCAGTCATACTCGCCACAAACTGTTTCTGCATGGCAAAGAAAATAAATAAACTCGGTAAGGTTGAGATAACCGTTGCTATCATGATCAAACCGAAATCTGGAGTATAAGCAGAAATAAAACCAGACAACACCAAATTAATTGTTTTCAACTCGCTCGATTGCAACACAATCAGCGGCCACAAAAAGGCATTCCACGAAGCCATAAACACAATAATGAAGGCTGCGGCATAACTAGACTTCATGATTGGCATATACACAAAGGTAAAGATCTTCCATTCCTTCACACCATCGACCCTAGCCGCATCAATCAATTCTCGGGGGAAAACTTTAGTGCACTGACGAAAGTAGAAGATGATAAAAGCACCGGATACCGTTGGTAAAATTACCGCAAAATGGGTATTCAATAACCCAGCCTTAGCAAACATAGTGAACAAGGGGATCATTAATGCGGCAAAAGGGATCATCATGGTTGCCAACAACGCGACATAAACGCGATCTCGAGCCTTACTTTTAAAAACTTCGAAGGCATAACCCGCCAACGAACAAATCAGTAAAGTAAAGATAGTGCTAAGAATGGCGATTTTGCTGGTGTTCCAAAAAACCCGAGCAACATCAATCTGATCCGTTAAGTTGTTGAAATTGACCATCAGCTGGTCGCCAAAGCTCAATTTACCACTATTGATCTGTGAGCTACTGTTAGTACTAGACACCAGCATCCAATAGAAAGGAAACAAAGAAACAAAGGTCATCACAATTAAAAAGCCATACATTGCGATACGACCAAATCGAAATTTAATCAAATTATTTATCCTTAGCGACTTTAAATTGGATCAATGCAAGCACAGCAGCAAAAGTAACAATCACGTAAGATACGGTTGCTGCATAACCAAAGTTAGGCACAAACTTAAACGATAAGTTATAGATGTACATCGACAAGGTCATCGTCGAATTTGCAGGCCCGCCACTGGTGATGTTAACCACCTCATCAAAGAGTTGCAGAGTCCCTATGGTCGAGGTAATACTGGTAAACAAAATCACAGGTTTTAATAAGGGGATAGTAATAAAGAAAAACTGTTTAATAGGGTTAACCCCGTCAATTCTTGCCGCTTCATAAATGGACTTATCGATATTTTGCATCGCCGCCAAATAGAAGATCATGTTGTAACCCGTCCAACGCCAAGTAATCGCGATAATAATGGTCACTTTTGCCCAAAACGGATCCGATAACCACGGGATTGGGTCGGCAATAATCCCAGTCCATAACAGAGCGACATTCAGTACACCATCAAAACCAAACATGCTCTTAAACAAAATCGAATAGGCTACTAATGATGTCACACAGGGTAAAAATATCGCGAGTCGAAACCAACTACGAAATTTCAATTGAGGAGCGTTTAAACAAGATGATAAAGCTAGCGATAACAGGATCATGATCGGCACCTGCACCACTAAGAAGATTAAGGTGTTACATAAAGCTTGCTTAAATACGGGGTCATAAAATAATCGAATAACATTACCGAACCCGACAAACTTAGTCACCACCCCCTTACCCGAATGGAGAGATAACCATAACGAGCTTACGATGGGGTACAAAGTCATCAATGCCACTAAACCCACGGCAATACTTACAAATAGCCAGCCATTAATATCGTACATACGATGGAGCTTGGCTTGTGTTCTAGACATCGAAACACCTTCCAGAAAAAAGCGACTTAAAAGTTGAATGCGAAGGCCACGAAAGTGACCTTTTAACCGCCTTACTTATTGAATTTGGTACTTAAGATTATTATTTAAGCTTTCCAATATCTCATCTACTGGCGTACCAGAAAGTAATGATGGGATCAGAGCCGACAAAGCATTGTCCACTTCTTGGGTATACATACCGTAAGGTACTTTCGGGATCTGAGCGACCCACTTGGAAAAGTCGCCATAGACTTTTTGTCCGCCAAAGAAGGCATCATCGACTTGGTAGGCTTTACCCGTTTTAGCTGGCAGATAAGTACTTAAAGCCCCCCGCTCAACTAACAATTTCTGGTACATATCAACATCGCCACCAAAGGTTTTATCCAAAAAGTCGATGGCTAATTGAGGCTGTTTACCCGCACTCAATACGTACCAGCTAGAACCACCTTGGTTAGAAGCATGAACGGAATTGGCCAGATTCAATTTAGGGATCGGTGCGACCCCCCATTGACCAGATTGGCTGGCTTCACTTTTCACTGAGCCAATCATCCACACGCCAGAAGTCACCGAAGCAACCTTGCCGCTGTTGAAGCTACCCACAAAATCAGACCAGCCCGATACCGGACGAACAATTTTTGCATCATGGATCGCTTTCACTGTTTTCAATGCTTCTTTTAAAGCCTTGTTATGCAAAATGTTCAAACTACCATCATGATTAAAGAACCACTCGCCACCCGACTGCATCAAAATATGGATAAACACGGTGTCTTGAATATCAAACCCCATCATATATTTGCCTGTGGTTTGCTTCACTTTCTTACCGATATCGATGTACTCATCCCAACTGATACTTTGCAAATCATCGGCACTGATTCCCGCCTGCTTCAACAAGTCACGGCGATAAAACAACCCCGCAACCCCTGAATCAAAAGGCAAGCCATACACGTCTTTACCAACAGTCATCACTTCGACTTTGTAAGGTGCAAATTGACGATAGTCAACCACCGACTGCATAGCTTGAAACGAACCGGGGTAGGCATTCAAATATTTTTGAGCGTTGTAATCTTCGATCAATACAATATCAGGTAGGGCAGACGTCACGCCCGAGGCTAGCATGGTGTGTAATTTTTGCTCCACATCTTCTTTACCTGAAGCAATCACATTTAAGGTAAAATCAGGATGATCTTTTTGATAAACGCTTGCCGCTTCCTTCAATGCTGCAACGTTAAAATTAGGATCCCAAGCCCATGCCGTAATTTCAGTGGCTTGAACACTACAGCTAGCTAAAGCTGCAATACTTAATAGTTGCAAACGATTCATCTCTCCAATCTCCATACTGAATGCTGAATGACAATGGTGGTAACGTTTACATTATTAAGCTTACGATGAGTGCTTACAACATCTAGCAAATTTCATTTCGGCCTAAAAGCGCGTGGCATCACATCTTTTGTAGTTTTTATGCGAAATATAAAACAAGGACAGCAATTCACAGGTAAAAATTTACTAAATTTTACCTCCAACTGAGAAATACAACAAAATGCCAACAAATAACCAACAAACATGCTGTTCTATCACTCGAAATAAGATAATTTATTTGGCGAGGGGGAATCAACTTGGAACCCACCACTAGTTTAATCGTATACTGCTACCTCTAGAGCAATCCGCTAGATATCTGAAGTATTCTAAGAGATTAAAATATGGCAAAACTCAGCGATATCTCGAAAATGACCGGAGTTTCACCGTCAACGGTGTCGCGCGTCATTAATCAAGATCCAACCTTATCGATTAGTCATGACAAACGTGAAAAAATATTAGAGGTAGCCGCCAGCCTAGCTTACCTTTCACCTAGGCAGCGTAGACAAAACCAACCCGAGCAGCAACGTATTATTGCTCGGGCCAATTACCAACGCGGCCACCAAAGCCCAATTCAACTGTGCGTGGTTTATCATCATTCCGCCGAGCAAGAGTTAGATGACCCCTATTTCACCTATATTCGCCTTGGTCTAGAACACAAATGCCAAATGCATGACATCACGCTTAAACGAGTATTTAAAAAAGACTTATCGAAGCATGAACGGGAATTGAGCCAGTCAAATGGCGTGATTTGTGTCGGTAATTTCACCGATGCAGAGATCGACTATATATTGTCGCTTAATGCCCAGTTGGTCTGCGTTGATTATTCCCCCAACGCATTAAATGTCGATACGGTCTTATGTGATCGAACCAAAGCTGCTGAATTCGTGGTCAACACCATGCTGAAAAATGGCACGCAACGGCCAGCCTTTATTGGTAATCAAGATGAGCGACTCCAAGTTTTTAGAGCTTTAACCCAACAACAAGGGCTCTACGATGCCGCACGCTGCATCGTCAGTGAACGCTTTTGTATCGACTCTGGTTTTGATGGTATGAACAAAATGTTAAGAAATTGTACGGCGCCCGATATACTATTTGCTGCAACCGATATTGTCGCAATGGGCGCGATTAAGGCGATTCATCAACATGGAATAAGGATTCCTGAAGATATTCAAGTGATTAGCATTAATGACATCCCAAGTGCAGAACATCTACATCCCAGTTTATCCACCTTACGACTCTACCCCCACGATATGGGAGAAACGGCAGTATCACTGCTGCTTGAACGGTTCGAAGGGCGGTGCGTGAGTAAATCAGTGATCGTTGGTTTTCAATTTATTTGGCGTGATAGTTTTTTGAAAAACAAAAGTAATGAGTCTAAATAGACGTTTCAATCCGGCGTAAAGCCAACAAGAAGGAAAACGATTACCCCTAATGTGTCATCCATTTGAATAAAATTGTAACCTTCACGCTGAGAAGAGAACTCATTTTAAGTCATAAATAACAAATGACTGCAAAAATTGTAAGACTTTGATATAGCTTTTCGTCTTCAGTTAAAAATAGCTTGCTCAAGTCGATTTATACTGAGATATTAAATTGATAATACAAATCGTCAGTCTTGTTCACACATGAAAACTGTCGATTTTAATCAGTAAACCGTTAACTAGAGACAAAGCTCCCATTTTCAGGGATATTGATTCGCTGAGTGAGGCATTAGTCATATGCACTGCTGAATCAGCACCTATGTGCCTTTCATTGACCACACTAAGTTATAAGGAGACAACTTAAGTGAAGGAGCTTCTGCGCTATTGTTTGCTACTGACTCTCTGTCTTGCCTGCCCAACCAGCTACGCCGCAGAAGGAAAACAGCACATTCTGGTATTACATTCTTATGACTCAGATTATGAATGGACCCGAGAATTTCAACGAGGCATTAGAGACGCAGCCGATGCTGCAACCCACCCACTTAAGCTATCCGTCGAGTATATCGATAGTAAACGTTTATACTCCCAAGCCTACTATCAGAAACTAAAAGAATATCTGGCAATAAAGTACCAAAATTATCATTTTGACGGAGTACTGCTTACCGACGATAACGCCCTTCGCTTTTTCAAGCGTTTAGATATTCCCAATCTGAAAAATCTACCCACCGTTGCGGCAGGCATTGGTGATTTCGAAGCCACTCTCAGCCCGACCACAAACAAAGGTACCGTCCTTTTTGAACTCGACAATATTCAAGAAAATTTAGCACTCATTATTAGACTCAGGCCTAAGTTGAAACAACTTTATTATCTGGCTGATTCCGGGGTTTCCTCTGAGCTATTAAGAACGCGCATAATGACTGCCTTAAAAGACTTACCCAACTTAAAATTAGTCGAAATAAGGGATAAAACGCTGCAACAAACTAGCAATATTCTCGCTCAGATATCCCCTGATGATGCAGTGTTATTAACTCACTATAATACCGAAGTGAGCAACAACATTTATCATGGCTATACCAAGACCGCACTAGAACTATCCGCAGCTAGCAAAGCCCCTATATTTGTACTTTGGAACTTTTACCTCAAAGGAGATGTATTAGGTGGCTACGTCAACGGCTCTTACAAGCAAGGCGTGCAAATGCTGGATATTTTGGGGCGACAATTGCCAAAACCAGTTAAGACCCCCATCGAAGTAAACTCCGATCAAGCGCCAGTATTTCAATACCACGCCTTAAAAAAATACCAAATCGACGAATCATTATTGCCAACAAACTCAAAGGTAATCGGTCGACCGATTTCATTTTGGGAACGCAATCACCTGCTGTTTTTTATCGCGGGTAGCATTATCTTTGCTCTCATTTTAGTGATTGTGCTACTCAGTTATCTGCTTAAACGTCGCCAAGAAATGAGTAAAAAAGATAAGCAGATCGTTAACCTACAAAGCCAAACACTGCAGATCCAAAAGAAATTAATTCATGTGCTAGGTAACTCGATTGAAACCCGCTCGGGGGAAACAGGCAACCATGTGAAGCGAGTGGCCAAACTTTCGGCTCACCTCGGTAAACTGATAGGGCTTTCGGCCAGAGATTGCGAAGTATTAGAAATTATTAGCCCGATGCACGATGTAGGAAAAATTGGCATTCCAGAAGCGATTTTAAATAAACCTGGGCGGCTCAGCGCTGAAGAAAGATCATTAATGGAGACCCATACCCAAATTGGCTACCAACTGCTACATAATGACGATGGCGATATCATTGCGTTGGCGGCCATTGTCGCGCTAGAACATCACGAACATTGGAATGGCAACGGTTATCCACATAAAAAGTCAGGAGAAAAGATCCATATTTACTCCAGAATTACGGCGATTGCTGATGTATTCGACGCATTAAAAAGCCAACGTTGCTATAAAGATGCCTGGCCTCTCGAACAAGTCATCGAGTATTTCGAACAAAGTAAAGGTGCACAATTTGACCCAAACTTGATTGATCTTTTTCTAGAGAACATTGATGAATTTGTGTCGATACGAAATCTATATCCCGACTAAGGCATTAAGGCATCGCCTTCAGCGGAAAAATAATCTTAAATCGGGTCCCTTTCCCTGTAATACTACTACAACGAATTTTTCCTTGTAGGATCTGCGACACTTGATTATAAAGCAGGTGCATGCCTAAACCTCGGCTCCCAGCATAACGTCGAGTCGTAAAAAACGGCTCATATATTTTAGCCATCGTCGCCTCATCCATACCAATGCCATCATCACTATAGTTAATCGTCGCCATCTCTCCTTCACGACGAATACTAATATAAATATGACCCGGCTTTAAATCCGTAAAGGCATGACATAAGGAATTCCCCACTAACTCGCTAATTACTTGTAAAATAGCTCCTGGAAAACTTTCGACAATCAATTGATGAGTGCCACTAAGTTCAATCTGATGTTGAGAATGCTTAAACTCAGTATGCAAATACTGTATCACTTCACCGATGTAGCTATAAAGATTGAAGCGACTCAGCTCTTCACCCGAGACATCAACTGCAAGCTGTTTAAAGCCCGTGACTAAATCGGAAGCTCGCTTAATGTTGTTACTTAATAGATCGCTCGATTCTAAAATACCCTCGATCAGTTGGTTGACATCGCGGCGAGATACGCGGCGATCATCAAGCTTTATTTTTAGTTGCTCAATTTCGCCTTGAAGAAAAGAGGCTGCGGTCACGCAGATCCCAATAGGGGTATTAATTTCATGAGCAACCCCAGCAACCAAGCCTCCTAAAGATGCCATTTTTGCCGATTCTATCAGCTGATTCTGGGTCTGTTGCAGATGTTGATAAGACTGTTGCAATTCCGAGGTTCGAACCTCTACCAGCTGCTCAAGCTGGATCTTATGTAAACTCAGTGCTTGATTCGCTTTGGCCAAGGCGAGCGTACGTTCATCAACTAACTGCTCTAAATGTTTTTTATAGTCTTCATTTTCAGTTAATAATCTGACTTTTTCCAAAGCCTTATTGATGGTGTGTTCCAATATGCCAAGATCATTCACAGGCTTAATCAGATAATCGTATGCACCAAAGCGTAATGCGGCGACCGCATCCGCTAACTGTCCCGCACCGGAAATAACAATTATGGCGATATTTGGGTATTGTTGACTGGCGACTTGAATCATTTCCAATCCTCCCATTACCGACATCCGCAAATCGGTCAACACCACATCAGGACGCTCCATCTCCATTAGTTGCAATCCATCACGACCATGCTCAGCAAGTAATACGCGATAACCGAGATCTTCGAGCTGGTCAGCGATGCTCTGACGAATCACTTTTTCATCATCGACAACCAAGATCGTGATGTCAGGATTGAGCTCAGTGACTTGAGTCATAAACCCCACCTTTCGCAACCGGTAGTCGAATCACAAATTGACTTCCCCCACCCGGCGTTGACTGCACTCTAAGCTCTCCACCATGATGCTCTGCAATAATAAAATAAGAGATACTCAAGCCCAAACCCGTCCCCTCAGGCTTGGTAGTATAAAACGGTTCAAATACACGCCCTCGGATGGCCTCATCCATACCTGGACCATTATCTCCAATCTTGATTAGCACACTATCTGAATCGGCTTCATAGCTAATAAACAAGCAAAGCCTCGGCGCTTTCACTTGTGCTTGTTGCATGGCATGGGCTGCGTTACGCAATATATTCAACATCACCTGCTGGATTTTACTCGCTTCACAAGAAACCAAGGGTAAATCATTCGCATATTGTTTGATGATATTAATTTTTTTAAAATCGTACTGTTTTTTCAGATCATAATCTGTTGCGGCGAGCTCTAGGGTTTTATCTAACAACTCGGCCATATCATAATTGGAGAAAGCAAGATCGCTCTTGCGAGAAAAGCTCAGCATATTATCAACAAGATCTGCGATCCGCTGACCAGACTGATTAATGGTCTCAATCATCCTTAACACACCACGCTGTTCCATAAAGCGACATAATGCTTCGAAATCAAGCCCAGCGGCTTCTGCAGCTTTAATATTCGCAGCTAGCGTTTTATTGGATAAGCGGTTAGCCATCACATTGGCCGTTTGCATCATGCCAGCCAATGGATTATTTATCTCATGCGCCATACCTGCAGCCAAACCGCCGACAGAAAGCATTTTTTCACTTTGGACGATCAGTTCTTCTAAGCGGACCGTTTCGCTAACATCATCCAATCTCACCACCGCTCCTTTGTCCTCATGAGAAACTAGGGGATAAATCGTGAGGTTTTCATAACGAGTTTGCCCATCCAGCAAATAAGGTTTCTTAAGCCTTAGTTTTTTTTGTCGTGTTTCTATTGCCGCGTTAATATTGACCACTTCATCTGCGAGTCTAGGAAAAACTCGAATCAGTGATTGACCAAGAGCTTCGGTTGCACTAAGCCCAGTAACCCGGTGTGCCTCACGATTCCATTGGCTCACCTTCCCTTGAAGGTCAACCCCAATTAATACCGAAGGCATAGAGTCGATAATATTAGTAATATAATTACGAGCTTCCTTCAACGACGCTTCTGCTTGTTTTCGCTTGGTTATATTTTGAACAATACATTCAATAAATGGTCCCATTTCCCCCGTTTGAAGTGATGCATTGAGCGAAACGTCGATTATCACTTGATTATATTGTTTGAATTGAGTCTCGAAAGCGATGATAGATCCACAATCCTGTAATTTACTTATCAATTCGTCGTAATGTTCTGGCTTGGCAAACAACTGAGTTCTGATGTCAGAAATAGCACTGATCTGCTCAAGTGAACAATACGCGCATATCCGCACCATGGCGGGATTGGCAATAATAATACGGCCGGTCAGCTCGACTTGAAAAATACCATTGAGCGCATCGGCGAAAATTCGCTGATACTTATCTTTCTCTAACTTCAATTCCTTTATTTTTTTTTGAAGTTCGGGGTAATAACTTTTCTGAAAAGAAAATTTACCCAATCCAATAATATCTTGTAACTGCTCCTGACTCTCCGATAAGAGTTGAGCCATATCTGCTTTATTACCCTTTTCAAGCGCCATCATCAGGTCCTAACCAAATAAAATTGAGTAGAAAAATCACATCGCTTCTTCAAATATGATTTTAATATCCTCTGCGGTCGCTTTACGGGGATTGGTGATTAAACAAGCATCCTGAACCGCTTTTTTTGACAATATAGGAATGTCGCTGGCATGCACTCCTTTTTGCCGTAACTGATTCATAATGCCAACCTCTTTTTTTAAGGTCTCTATCGAAGCAATCAGTTGATGCTTTATCGCGTTACTCGTTAAACCCTTCATCTCTATTCCCATCGCTTCTGCGACAGGTTTATATCGATCAACAGCACTGTCAAAATTATAATTGATGACATGTTCTAGCAGCATCGCATTACACTCTCCATGCGCGAGATCAAGATACCCGCCTAAGCTATGCGCCATCGCATGCACCGCGCCCAAAATAGCATTCGAAAAAGCCAGACCCGATTTCATACTGGCTAACATAATATTTTCTTTTAAAGCAACATTGGTCGGATCCTTAATTAATCCAGGTAAATGCTGCCTAATCAACTTGATCGCTTCTAGTGCATACATGTCAGTCAATACCCCACTACCGGTAGATACAAAGGCCTCAATGGCATGAACCAGCGCATCAATGCCAGTACAAGCGGTCAAATAAGGATCCATGGTAAGGGTGGTTTCAGTGTCAATCAGTGAAACATCGGGCACGATTGATTTACTGATAATCGCAATCTTCACCCGCTCCTGTTGATTGGCAATAATACAAAACTGTGAAACATCGGCAGACGAACCTGCAGTTGTAGGGATGAAGATAAGGGGCGGGACTGGTAACTGAATTTTATCAACCCCCTCAAATTTGAGGATATCTAGATTATTGGTGACCACGATACCAATACCCTTAGCGCAATCCATTGGACTCCCACCGCCAATTGCGATAATAATATTGCAGCTATGCTGGTGATAGACCTCTGCGCCCAACATCACCTCAGTCGAGCGAGGGTTCGCCGAAACATCGGCAAACACGTGGTAAGCAATTCCATTTTGTTGCAAACTCTGTTGTACATCTTCCAGCCAACCGGCTGCGATGACCCCAGGGTCCGTCACCAACAGTGCCTTTTCCACCGAAAATTGCTGTGCATATTTGCCAACTAACATCCTTGCTCCTGCACCAAAAATAATCTCCGGTGCAACAAATTTCCGTAAGTTAAGTAAATTGGGCATTCCTGTCTCCCTCACTAGAGACGATTGATCTTTGGTGATCTATTTAGTGTGAAATAAAAATAACTTACTCGCGGCAAGAACGGTGTCTAGTTAATCAGCCAAGTAAATCCCTCTCAACAAAGCTTAAAAACTTTTAGTCGAACCTTCGGTAGAGCATTGTTCTTTATACTGGGTTACCCTTCATTCATGTCGATTGCTACATTTCACATGATCGGCCTTGATTCGCCACCACAGCTTGAAAAAGTGACAACTAAAGACCAACGAGCCTAGGTCCGATTCAAACATCTAATCTTGATAAGCTACTATATAATCCAGTGTAGGGTAATAGTGATTAAAAGCGAGTCATTGAATATAAAAACAAAAATAGATGGCTAATAAAATGCAATTATAAAGTAGAAACTTGAATCTAAAATCGTTAGAAAACAATGACTAAAATTGAATATTCAATCGGCCATGGCCAAAGATGGGGTTCAACTTAGCTTTAAACACTGGAGACAATGCTTATCAATACCCCATAATAAAAAAAGTTCCTGCTATTTCAGCGTTAACCAAGTCACCATCTAAACCAAACGATCTCCTATTATTCATCAACTAGAAATATCATCAGCAATGGTGCTCATCCAAAAAAATATATTTTATTATTCCTAAAAAATTTGAACCGCATCCAAACAAATAGAATATGCAATATAACCATTGTTTTACAAATACTTAAGCTAAGTTCAATTTATTTGTAAATTTAAAACCCCGAACTATAAATATAATTGAAGCAGTAGTAGAACCCAACCTAATAATACGTAATCTGTTAATTAAGTTAAGCGACTATAGTTTAATTGATCGTAAGCGTCTTCCCTACCGATAAGCACAGGGAATTAACGCAGATAATGAAAATGTAAGTAGTACGTACATCTGTAAATCATATAGAAATTCAAAGGTGTGAAACTAGTAAAGTAAACAATGAAGTTCATAGTATATACCCCAGCAATGAGAGTTATTTTATGAATAAATCATTTTCGATTCTCATAAAATAATTCGTATATAGGAACAGAGAATATGCATAAGTCAAAAATATCTGGGGTTTAGCTCGCAGACAAAATTTATACTAAATGACTCGGCGAACTAGAGATTATATAGCGTTTATTCATTCATCGAAGAATGAAACAAAATAACTCTATGATGAATGAACCCTCAACTTTCATCATTAAATCACTCGGTTTTTTAGCCAGTCACGAATCATAGGCATAGGGCAGCGCGTCATGAAACTACAGTCAATTCAAGCCAAAATAACACTCGTCGCAGGCTCCTGCCTACTCGTCACCGCCAGCGTTTTAGTTGCATTGAGTGTCTATTCTGCCGCATCATCGCAACGATTCGTCTCAACCAAAGCTTCCACCTTAGTCGAAGATACCGCCTTAAAACATCTTGGAGCAACAGCTTCTACCTATGCGGCATCGGTGAGTCGACGCTTAGAAGATGGATTAAGTTCTGCTAGGGCCTTAGCCAAAGCAGCCTCAGCCGCAAAAAATTATGACCTTGCAAATAACACCACCACCCTAAATCGCACGGTTTTTAATAACATGCTCCTCGAAGTCCTCAAAAGTAATGCCGATTTGAACGGTGCCTATAGTTGTTGGAATCCAGATGCTTTTGATGGCAAAGATCAACTGTTTAGAGTTGACCGCGACGGCAATAATCCACAAACTGGCCGCTTCACACCTTATTGGACTCGAAATAGTTCCGGAAGAACCGAGGTACAAGCCTTGGTTGAATACGATTCTACAGAACCACATCCCAATGGCGTCATTAAAGGCGCATGGTATCAGGTTCCCAAAAATGAACGGCATGAAACCGTAACCGCTCCCCTGCCCTACATTGTACAGGGCAAGAATATCTGGCTGGCCACTCTATCGGTGCCAATCATTGCCAACGGCCAATTTTATGGGGTCGTTGGAGCGGATTACGACTTAGCCTTTGTGCAACAACTCAGTGAACAAGTCGCTGCAGAGATCTATCAAGGACGGTCTAAAGTGGCAATTATCTCCGCTCAAGGCCTCTATATTTCCAACAGTGCTCAGCCCAATAACGTCGGCAACTCGATCGCCAACGTTTCAAGCATCAATAGCGCTGCAGTCATCTCAACCATTAAGGCTGGAAAACTAGCCATTAATACTGTTGAGGCGGATCATACGCTGCAAGTGTATGCCCCTATTACACTAGGACAAACAGGAGAACAATGGGCCATCGTCATTACCATTGATAAAGACTTAGTGTTGGCAGAAGTAAACCAGTTATCCAAAGAACTTTCAGAGAACAATAGCAGTGCGATTAATTGGCAAATTGGCGCTGGCCTAGTGATCTCTATTTTTGCGATTATGGTCTTGCTCAGTATGGCGAAAAACCTCACTAAACCCATTTTAAAAGCCGTAGAAATGGCACAGTCGATTGCCAAGGGACAGTTTAACAATCGACTTAATTTTAACAGTACCGATGAAGTAGGTCAGTTATCGCATGCGCTTGATAACATGGCCGATAGCTTACAAAAACAAGTGGTGATTGCCGAACGAATCGCTAAAGGCGACTTAAACTTAGAAGTCACTCTTGCTTCCGATCAAGATCAACTAGGCAAAGCACTCTCGCAGATGGTTGGCGACTTAAATCAACTGGTCGGTCAAATCCGACAACGCTCAGAAGTAATTGGCAACAATGCAGGTAAGGTCTCTGATCTAAGCCACGATCTCGCCAGCGGAGCGACTCAATCGGCCTCAGCGGTTACCGAAATTAGCGCCACTATCACCGAAATAGCCAGCCAAATTCGTCTCAGTTCTGAAAATGCCAACAAGGCGAATCAATTGTCAGTTCAGTCCGCCAGCTCTGCGAGCATCGGAAACCAGTTAATGGAAGAACTACAAACTGCGATGAAAGATATCGAGAGCTCAGGACACGAAATTAACAATATTATCGACACCATTGAATCTATCGCAGAACAAACTAACCTATTGGCTTTGAATGCAGCGATAGAAGCAGCCAGAGCAGGGGATTATGGACGAGGATTTTCGGTGGTGGCTGACGAAGTTCGTAAACTAGCCGCGCGTAGTGCCGAAGCGGTTCAACAAACCTCAGTCCTGATTGACACCTCTGCCAAGCATACTCAGAGAGGTATTGAATTGTCCCATCAAACGGGCTCAGCTTTGGACGCCATTGTAAAAGATGCCGGTGAAGTGGCGATATTAGTCAATGACATTGCACAAGCATCCAATGAACAAGCCTCAGGTTCAGAGCAGGTGAGCTTAGGAATTAACCAAATTGACGAGGTGACTCATCAAAACGGTAATAACTCTGAAAGCTGTGCCAGCGCAGCCACTGAGCTTTCAAAGGAATCTCAAGAGCTAAATAATCTGCTTCGCCAATTTAAATTAAAGCGCTAAACAACGAAACGAATACGCAACAAGCCAGCTGTTATACAAGGTGGCTTGCTCAGCCTCAATGTAACTTCCTGTCCATGGTTTAATATTCTCCTGTCAATTCCCTGAGTTTAATCGATGGTCAAAGCCGCCAATTCATACCGCGCCTTAAACAGCACTATGCCGCTAGCCCATCCTTCGTTGTTTACACCAACCATCGATAGATGCGCTTCAAGCAATCGCCAATCAAGTCGGCGCTAACAAATGTGGTGGCTTTGTTTAAAACTTGTTAAATAGTCCACAAAAAATCATCAAATACAAAATTAACAATGAAATTTTAATTCCATATAGCTAGAGTAATGAAAAATACATTTTATCTTAATCGATGGAGTATTCACTTATGCCTCGCTTGTTATCTAAATATCAACCCCACAACAATCAAGGATTAGTCCAAGAGATCACCCCCCAATCGGCAGGTTGGCAATATGTTGGTTTTAAAGTCTATGAACGGCAACGGGGTGAATCGTTTACCCTAGACGCAAGCGACAATGAAAAATGTTTGGTGTTGGTCTCTGGGCGAGCAACCATCAAAACCCCACAACAAACCTTCGCTAATATTGGCGACCGAATGAGTCCCTTTGAAAAGAAAAAACCCTATGCTGTCTATGTCGCTATCAACGAAGCGGTGACCATTGTTGCGAATAGCAAGCTTGAGTTGGCTGTCTGCGAAGCACCCGGAAAAGGAAATTATCCAACACGACTGATCACACCAGCGCATATTGATGCAGAGCATCGAGGCCAAGGCAGAAATCAACGTTATGTTCACAATATTCTCCCCGATAGCAAAGAAGCCGATAGCCTGCTAGTGGTAGAAGTTTACACCGAAGAAGGTTGTACCAGTTCGTATCCCAGCCATAAGCACGATCAAGATGCCGAGCCTAACGAAACCTATTTGGAAGAAACCTACTATCACCGCCTCAATCCACCGCAAGGCTTTTGCATGCAACGAGTTTACACCGATGATCGTGAGCTCGATGAATCTATGGCAGTCTATGACAAAGACGTGGTGATGGTGCCCAAGGGTTATCATCCGGTAGCGACAATTGCTGGCTATAACAGTTACTACTTAAATGTAATGGCAGGACCCACTCGAAAATGGTTATTTGCATGGGAAAAAGATCACGCTTGGATTAACTCTGCAAGCTATGTCAGCGCATAACTCGAGGCGACAATGAAGCTTCAATTAATTTATGTAAGGCCCCCATTACCCAAACGTAAGCCCGCTCAATTATGTTCAACGGTGGGTTTTCTTCTGTCACACCCGTAAGGAGCACAACATGTTTAATATCGCACTGTTCGGTGCAGGACGGATTGGACAAGTCCATGCTGTCAATATTGCCAATCATCCACAAACACGCTTGTATTCGGTGATCGACCCCTATGATGTGAATGCCGAGCAACTCTGCCAGCAGTATGGCGCGCAACGTCAGACTCTTGAACTAGCCATGCAAGATGAGCAGATCCATGGCGTATGTATTTGTTCAGCAACAGACACCCACGCCGATTTAATAGAACTTGCCGCCAAAGCAGGGAAAGCGATCTTCTGTGAGAAACCGATTGACTTAGATATCAGCCGTGTCCGCGATTGCCTGGCCGTAGTGAAAACCCATCAAGTACCGATCCTAGTAGGCTTTAACCGCCGCTACGATCCTCAATTTCGGGCATTAAAACAGCAGTTGGACCAAGGCGCGATTGGCGCACCAGCCACCCTCACGATTACCTCGCGGGATCCTGAGCCACCACCAGCCGAATATAGTCAAGTGTCTGGCGGCATCTTCCGAGACATGACGATTCATGATTTGGATATGGCCCGTTTTATTCTCGGGGAAGACCCGCTGTCAATTTCAGCGCATGGTAGCTGTAAAGTCGATCCTGCGATTGGTGAAGCGGGTGATATCGATACTGCGGTACTGATCCTCAATTTCCCCTCGGGAGCCATGGCGGTAATCCAAAATAGCCGTCGCTCAGGCTATGGCTACGATCAGCGACTCGAGTTACATGGCGAACTCGGGATGCTTCAAGCCGAAAACCAACGAGAAAGTCTGGTGAGCCAGTGGACACATACCGGGCAACATGCAGCAAAACCGATGCTTTTCTTTCTTGAACGCTATAAGGACGCTTACATTGCAGAGTGGCAACACTTTGTGGATGTGCTGAATGGCGCAAGCCCAGAATGTTCAGGCGATGATGGGGAATTGGCACTAAAAATGGCAGATGCCGCTTTACTATCGCTCAAGTCAGGTATGACTGTGGCCCTATAAGCGCCTCCTACCAGACAAGGCTTGAGATTCAAACAATTTTTTCTGTTGATAAAAACAAGCAAAGCCGCGTACACGGCTTTGCTTGTTCTCTCAATCACTTTACTCTCGCTCTTCAAAGGCCATTGAAACCGCCAGTGTTTGCGCCAAACAAAGCGATGCAGATTGAGAACGAAACGCATCAACTTTAGCTTCTTTCACCACAAAACAGACATCACTAAATGAGGCCAAAGGGCTGATCTGACTATCGGTAATCACAATTTGCTGTGCCCCCGCTTTAGATGCAACTTCACTCAGCATCACCGTTTCTTGAGCGTAAGGACTAAAACTAATCGCCACCACGGCGTCTTTTGGGCCAATCATACTCAATTGTTCTTTAAACATCCCCCCCAAGCCATCGATTAAAAATGCCCGTTTATTGAGATGCCGGAAAGCATAAGTCAAATAAGAAGCCACGTTAAACGAACGACGTAGACCAATCAGATAGATATTTTCCGCACGCTGTAAGATATCAACCGCCTGCTGCAGATTTTCTTCGGAAATTTGCGACACTAAGTGATTCATCGCCTGACAGTTTGCCCGGGCGAATTCTTCCAAAATCCCCTTCGGCGTTTCCGGTGGTAACGGGTCACTTTCCAGCTGTTTATATAAACGCGCCCGATCGGTATAACTGGTTGTCTCTTCAACTAAATTACGACGAAACAACTGTTTCATATCGTTAAAACCACTAAAACCAAAGGCATTGGCAAACCGAATCAGTGTAGATGGCGGCACTTCCGCTTGCTGCGCAATGACAGCCACCGTATCAAAGGCAACACTATTCGAATTATCAAGGATATACTTAGCAACTTGCTGGAGACGTTTACTCAGATCCGCGTAATTATGACGAATATGTTCCTGCAGTTCACTCAGCGAATCGGCAGCTTTCATTAGACTCTCCTGAACTAAAAATTGAAATACATTTTCCGTAAATATACCGTATACCAAAAGTAAATGAAATTTTTGTTTCGAAATGTGTTTGATATAAGAAATGGATTGAAACAACAAAGAGAGCGATGAGACTGAATAGAATAGCAGCTCAATTATCGATTATCGGAACGAATGTAGGATCATTGCCATCAAACTGATCCTACATCATCTCACTTAGATACCGACAGAACTTAGTGTCCCTTACGGTGACGTTTCATATCAAACATAACGGCACCAATGATCACCAAGCCTTTAACAATTTGCTGCCAATATGCGGAGATATTCAGCAAGTCGAGACCGTTTTGTAAAACCCCCATTATCATGGTTCCGATAATAGTTCCCTGAATAGTACCAATACCACCGGCATGAGAAACACCACCAACCGTCGCAGCCGCAATCGCGTCTAGCTCGTACATCACCCCTAAACCCGGTTGACCCGAGTTAATGCGAGCAGAGAGGATCAAAGCCGCAATCCCTGCCAGCGTGCCGGCATAGGTATACACCAAAATCTTGTACTTTGTGACATTAATACCCGATACATAAGCGGCAGTCTCGTTGCCACCAATCGCGTAAGCGTACTTACCAAATCGGGTATAGTTCAACAAAATGTAGGATAACACTGCAAGTGCAATGAAAATCAGGATCGGTACCGGGATCCCTAGAATATTCCCCTGGCCAATCCATTGGTAGGAACTTGTCAGGCTGCTAATCGGGCGGCCATCGGAATACAACAGCGCAGCGCCACGAGCAACGATCATCATCCCCAAAGTCGCAATAAAGGGCGGGAGCCTGGTATAGGCAATCAAGGCACCATTAATGTAACCACACACTGCGCCGACCGCTAATGCCGCTAGAATTGGAACAATAACCGGCAGTTCCGGCATATTAGGATACATCCGCATCCCCCAATCGATAGTTTGCGCCATACTGGCAGACACCACCGCAGCCACCGCCAAAACAGATCCCGAAGAAAGGTCGATGCCGCGGGTGATAATAATAATTGTCACACCCAAGGCCAACAGACCAACACTGGCCATCTGAGTCGCAACGTTCAATAAATTAGCAACCGAAAGAAACACCGGTGATAAAATCGACATCACGATACACATGGCGACAAAGACGACATAAATCGCGTACTTAGAAACAAAACGTTTCATATTGTTGTTCGACGCCTCAACACTGGGGCTCGCCTTAAGCAGTTTCGCAATCATCACTCTATTCCTTAAATAGTTTTTCTAGCTACTTAGCTTTCTTT
Organism: Agarivorans sp. QJM3NY_33; assembly: GCF_050870865.2. Taxonomy (NCBI): domain Bacteria; kingdom Pseudomonadati; phylum Pseudomonadota; class Gammaproteobacteria; order Alteromonadales; family Alteromonadaceae; genus Agarivorans; species Agarivorans sp. QJM3NY_33. Next base: position 387,187 of record NZ_CP194039.2, on the reverse strand, counting down.
TCACACTCTGAAAGCTAGCTCAGCGCCATCGTCATAATTTTTTGTTGGGAGGCATCAGATCCTGCGACGGCACCTTTAAGCTGACCTTCATGCATCACCAGAATATGATCACTCATCCCCATCACTTCTGGCAGTTCGGATGAGATCATCACCAGACTCTTCCCCATTCCCGTTAGTAAGCGCATTAATTTGTAAATTTCTGATTTCGCACCAACATCGATACCGCGAGTCGGTTCATCAAGAAACAAAATGTCCGGCTTGGTCAGCATCCAACGCGCCAGCAATACTTTTTGTTGATTTCCACCACTGAGGTTATCGATGGTTTCATGCATATCAGGGGTTTTAACCTTGAGCTTCTTACAGTGCTCGGCACTATCGGTACGCATTTTCCGAACATCTAAGACATTCACTACTTTGTTACGGTAGGCATCGAGGTGGGCAATCGAGGTATTGGCAAAGATATCCAGCATCAGGTACAAGCCCGATTGGCGTCGATCTTCGGTCAAAAATGCCATTTTATGGCGAATCGCATCTTGCGGTGTTTTAATATCCACCTCGTTGCCATTGATACGAATCAAGCCCGCATCTTTTTGACGCACCCCAAACAAGGTTTCAATTAGCTCGGTTCGTCCCGCGCCAACTAATCCTGCGATCCCGAGGATCTCTCCCTCACGAAGATCAAAGCTAACATTCTCAAATGAACCTTTAACCGTCAGATCACGCACTTCTAAGCGAGTTTTGCCCGGTTTAGCGGTTGGTGGTGGAAAAACATCCCCCAGATCTCGCCCCACCATCATTTGCACCAATTCGTCATTATTCGTGTCTTTGGCCTCGCGTTCACCGATAAAGCACCCGTCACGAAACACCGTGATATCATCGCAAATACGAAAAATCTCATCCATTTTGTGGCTAATATAAACCACCGCACAAGCTCGAGACTTCAGCATATCGATGATCTTAAATAGGTGAGCGACTTCTTTATCGGTCAGCGCCGAAGTCGGTTCATCCATAATGATAATCTCTGAGTTGTAGGAAATGGCCTTGGCAATCTCCACCATTTGTATGGTGGCCACCGTCAGATCGACCATCGGCGTTCTTGGATCTAAATGAAGATCGAGTTTTTCCAACAAGGCTTCTGTATCACGATACATTTTTGGATGGTCAATCAATTTTAACGGGCCTTTTAACGGCTCCCGTCCTAACCATATGTTTTCAGCAATACTACGGTGGAGGATCGGCGATAACTCCTGATGAATCATCGAAACCCCAGCTTCTAAGGCATCTTTAGCCCCAGAAAATTCAACCGCTTTTCCTCGATAAAAAATGTTGCCACTATCGCGTTGATAAATACCAAACATCACCTTCATCAGTGTGGATTTACCAGCGCCATTTTCTCCCATCAAGGCCATAACGCGACCTTCTCTTAAGGTTAACCGAACATTGTCTAATGCTTTGACACCCGGAAAACTCTTGGTGATACCACGCATTTCGAGTAAAACTTGACTCATATTGAATACTCCCCAAAGGGCTCCACCACAGCAACTATAGAAACATGGGATAGAGCCACAACATAAATGACTAGCGTGTGACCAAGCTAAACAAGCCGCTGCGCGCTTTAAACATTGGCTTGTCTAGATTGGTATCACGTGAGCGTTTGCGACGCACAATTTAGCTTTTATGTTTGGCTTCAAAGGCAGCCAAATTATCTTTGGTGACGAGTTCTGCTGGGATCCAAGTAATCTGCTCATGCGGTTTCCCTTTTACAGCATCAACCGCAGTATCAATCGCCGCACGGGCTTGACCCGAACCGTCTTGGAATACCGTGGCATTCAACGCACCACTTTTAACCGCCGTCAAACCATCGGGTGTTGCATCAACACCAACCACTAGTGTGTCATCAAGTTTACCGGCGGCTTGCAAGGCCTGAATGGCACCCAAAGCCATGTCATCATTGTTGGCTAAAATGATGTCGAGCTTATCGCCAGAATTCAGCCAGTTTTCCATGACCGACATCCCTTGGGTACGCTGCCATAAACCGGTTTGTTTACGTACCACCTTAAACTTAGGTTTATCGGCGAAATAATCTTCGACACCCTTGGTTCGCATAATCGCCGCTTCTTGAGTCAACATCCCCATTAAGATCCCAACATTGCCACCTTCTTTAGCTTTCGCGGCATAGGCTGCTTGAGTTTCACCAAACTTCAACTCTTCGGATCCCACATAAGACACTCCTTGCGGGAGGTAAGAAGGACGACGATTCAAATAAACCAGTTTAATACCCGCCTTCACGATGCTATCAGTCATCGGCTGCGTTGCTTCGGTGTTCACTGGCACTAAGACAATCGCATCCATTTTCTGAACAATAAAGTTTTCAACCTGACCCAATTGTTTGGCGGTGTCTTCCTTCGCATCAACAAACAACAGTTCAACTTTTCCATTTTGCTGCTTTGCATATTTGTCCATGGCATCTTTCATATACACCATGAAGGTATCGTCAAAATTAGGGATCGCCACACCGATCCGGGTGACATCACTTTTCGCCTCTTCTTGACCACAAGCCGTCAGCAGCAAAAAGCCTGCGACAACCAAAACACCTTTAAGCATAGAGAAGCTCATTGTCATGAGTTGTCTCACGGGACTAAGCCCCCGGGTGAGGTATTGTTTAAATGATGGCATGAATATCTCCTTTGTTATTGATCAACCATCAGGACTCAAAATGAAATTTTCATTTCACATTGAACGATAAAACGTCCTGTATTTCATACAAAAATTTCAATTCTTATGGCGTATAAGCTAGTAAAAGCCTTGCCGAAAGTCTTGAATAGTAATTATTTGCCCTTGGTATTGAACTATAAAATGATGTTGTAAATATAACCAGCCCCAATGTTTCTTAATTGTTAAAAGTGTTAAGCTGGTCTCATTGAAATTTATATTCCATTCTAAAAATAATGGCTAACTAATTGTTTTACATTCATTTAAAGTTGTAAATGGTAATTGCGAGGATTTATTATTGTTACCGATAAATCTTTGTGGAATTTTCATTCCACTTATTAAAGTCTCGTTTTAGGCGATAATTGCGAGTCAGAAATGAAATCATTTGCCCTTCGATTTTATGGTAATGAACGAAAAACAGATCACCGATCACACTTCAGATTAAATATTTCGATTTAATTTTGATTCGAAACGTATATTTCACGTAAGGTGTAAGATAAAGCGGATGCTAGCTAAGTATCCTAGGTGAGAAACCAACACGTTTTTAAGGAGTGACGAAACAATGAAGGCTCTTGATAAGAAGCTTGATCTGATTTGTATGGGGCGAGTGGCGGTTGACTTCTATGGTCAACAAATAGGCGCACGTTTGGAAGATATGGGCTCTTTTTCCAAATACTTAGGCGGATCTTCCGGGAATGTCGCCTATGGGACCGCCCGCCAAGGACTGAAGTCTTCAATGTTCGCACGGGTTGGTGATGAACACATGGGACGTTTCTTACGTGAAGAACTACAGCGTGTGGGCGTTGATACCAGTCACCTTATCACCGATAAAGAACGCCTCACAGCACTAGTTATTTTGGGTATTAAAGATGAAGACACCTTCCCGCTCATTTTCTATCGTGACAACTGCGCCGATATGGCGATTCGTGCAGATGATGTCGACGAAGGCTATATTGCCTCCGCCCGATGCTTAGCAATTACCGGGACTCACCTGTCTCACCCAAACACACGCGAAGCCGTAATAACCGCTCTCAAATATGCGCGTAAACACGGCGTAAAAACCGCACTGGATATTGATTATCGACCGGTGCTTTGGGGCCTTACATCACTGGGTGATGGAGAGACACGCTTTATCCAATCAACGGAAGTTACCCGCCAATTACAAGAGGTATTAGGTTTATTCGACCTGATTGTCGGGACAGAGGAAGAGATCCATATTGCCGGAGGGTCAACCGACACCCTTAACGCGTTAACAAGCGTCCGTGAAGTATCCAATGCAACGCTTGTTTGCAAACGCGGAACCTTGGGGTGCTCAATATTTACCGAAGCTATCCCCAACAATCTAGATGCAGGTATTAACGCCTTAGGCGTACAAGTGGATGTATTAAACGTACTTGGCGCTGGCGATGCCTTTATGTCCGGCTTATTACGCGGTTACCTAAATGATGAAAGCTGGCAACAAGCGGGCGCTTACGCCAATGCCTGCGGTGCCTTAGTGGTGTCACGCCACGGTTGCGCGCCAGCGATGCCTAGTAAAGAAGAGCTCGATGATTATCTGTCGCGTGCCGCAGTAGTGCCACGTCCAGATTTAGATCCACACTTAAACCATCTCCACCGCGTCACTACCCGCGATAGAAGCTGGGGAGAGTTATGCATATTGGCCTTTGATCACCGGATCCAGTTTGTCGAAATGGCGCGTGAAGCAGGTGCCGACCTCAGCCTTATTGCTCCCCTAAAGCAATTGATTTTTAAAGCTTGCCAAGAAGTTACCGCAGAAGCAGAGCTACAAGGAAAAGCAGGCATTCTATGTGATAGCCGCTTTGGTCAAAGGGTATTAAATGAAGTCACCGGAAGCGACTGGTGGATTGCCAGACCGGTAGAGCTTCCAGGTTCACGACCACTGGCGATGGAACACGGCAATATTGGTTCACAACTCATCGAATGGCCGCTGGAGCACATCGTAAAATGTTTAGTGTTCTTTCATCCAGAAGATGCCCACCCACTGCGCCTCGCACAGGAGAAGCAGATCCAAGAGGTGTACGCCGCCTGTTGTCAATCGGGCCATGAAATGCTGTTAGAAGTCATTCTACCCGCCGATATGGCTCGTAACGACTCGCTGTACCTGCGCGCCATGCAGCGCTTCTATAATTTGGGGGTGAAACCAGATTGGTGGAAACTTCCACCCATGCAAAGCGATAGCTGGCGACAAATTGAAACGCTCATCGCAGAACGCGATCCCCACTGTCACGGGGTGGTCCTACTTGGTCTAGATGCACCCGAAGAAGAATTACGAGCAGGCTTTAATCAAGCCGCACCCAGCAAACTAGTTAAAGGCTTTGCGGTGGGGCGCACCATTTTTGGCAAGCCTGCACAAGCTTGGCTGGCGGGGGAAATTGGCGCCCAACAACTGAACCAACAGATCAAACGCAATTACCATAGCCTAATACGCATGTGGCGTGAACGCGGCTAAGAGGAAATTCAGATGACAACAGCAAAAACCGTGCGTTTAACCATGGCTCAAGCCTTGGTGAAGTTTATGCAGGCACAGAAAGTTGAGATTGACGGTGAAATTCAAGCGATTTTCCACGGGGTATTTGCCATTTTTGGCCACGGTAATGTCGCCGGACTAGGCGAAGCCCTGTATCACGTCAACGACAGCTTACCAACTTATCGAGCCCATAATGAACAGGCGATGGCTCACAGTGCCATCGCTTTTGCTAAAGCGAATAATCGCCGACGCATGATGGCCGCAACCAGTTCGGTCGGTCCAGGGGCTCTGAATATGGTCACCGCAGCCGCTCTCGCCCATGTAAATCGGCTGCCGATTTTACTGTTACCGGGTGATACCTTTGCCACTCGCGAACCCGATCCGGTATTACAGCAAATCGAAAACTGGAGCGATGCCACCATCACGCCCAACGATTGCTTCAAACCGGTCAGTCGTTTTTTCGATCGCATCACCCGGCCAGAACAATTGCTCAACAGCTTACCGCAAGCGATGCGAGTACTCACCGATCCGGTCGAATGTGGACCAGTCACCTTGGCGCTACCACAAGATGTACAAACCATGGCCTTTGACTACCCCGAGCATTTCTTTGCCGAGAAAATTCATCATGTTCGCCGCATGGGAGCCGACGAATTTGAACTAGCCCAAGCAGTGGCGTTGCTACAACAGGCCAAGCAACCACTGGTGATCGCAGGAGGAGGGATTCACTACTCCGAAGCCACCGCCGAATTTAAAGCCTTTGTCGAAGCTTATCAGCTGCCAGTTGGTGAAACCCAGGCAGGTAAGGGTGCTTTACCTTGGGATCACGTCTGCAACCTGGGGTCGATTGGCGTCACTGGTTCCGAAGCCGTCAACCACCTGGCCAAAGAAGCCGACGTGGTGATTGCTGTTGGCACCCGTTTGCAAGACTTCACCTCTAGTTCGCGGGCCTTGTTCAAGGCCGATGCTCGCATCATATCCATTAATATCAACGGCTTCGACGCCAGCAAACATTACAGCCAAGCCTTGGTTGCAGATGCTAAACGGGTTCTACCGCTGCTACAAACGACATTAGACGGTTGGAGCAGCACTGCCGACTGGCGCGACCAAGCCGAACAGTACCGTCAGCAATGGAATCAAACCGTATCGATTGCCATGACCGATCGCCACAGCTCTCTGCCTACCGATGCAGAAGTGATTGGGGCGGTGAACCGCAGCGCTGACGAGCAAGATATCGTGGTATGTGCCGCCGGTGGCTTACCCGGTGAACTGCATAAGCTATGGCGTACCCGCTACGACAAAGGTTATCACCTCGAATATGGCTTCTCTTGTATGGGCTACGAAATTGCCGGGGGTCTTGGGGTTAAAATGGCAAAACCAGAATCGGAAATCTTTGTGATGGTCGGCGACGGCTCTTACCTAATGCTTAATTCTGAAATTGCCACTTCGGTGATGCTGGGGCAGAAGCTGATTATTGTGGTTCTTGATAATCGCGGTTATGGCTGTATCAACCGTTTACAACAAGCTTGTGGCGGCGCCGGGTTTAATAATCTACTGCAAGATTGTAATAGCGTCGAACAGGGTGCCCCAAAAACCGATTTTGCGGCGCATGCCCGTTCGTTAGGTGCACAGGCTGAGCAAGTGACCAACATTTCAGCGCTTGAACAAGCTTTACAGCGCGCGAAGGCTTCTCCCATTAGCTATGTGATTAGCTTGGACACCGATCCACTTAGCACCACGGAATCGGGCGGTTCCTGGTGGGAAGTGGCGATACCGGAAGTCTCGGTTCGCGAACCCGTTCGCGCCGCACGTCAACGCTATGAAGCAGCAAAACAACGTCAAATAATTTAATAGGAGGGCAGCAATAATGACCGTACAAATTGGAATTAACCCACTCACCTGGACCAATGATGATCTACCGTCTTTAGGTGCCGAAACCCCCTTAGAAACTTGCCTCTCAGAAGGTGTATTAGCTGGTTTCAGTGGATTTGAGTTGGGAAATAAATTCCCTCGTGAAGCCAGTGTATTAGGCCCCATTCTTGCTCAACACCAGCTTCAATTAGTCTCGGGGTGGTATTCGGGAGAGCTGCTAAGCCGTAGCGTGGAGCAAGAAATTGAGGCAGTTCAAGACCATCTCACCTTACTTCGCGAACTCGGAGCCAAGGTGATGGTATTTGCCGAGGTCACCCACTGTATCCACGGTAAACAGGACACCCCAGTCCACCTTCGTCCGCAATTCCCAGCCGAGCAATGGCAGGACTATGGTAAGAAGCTCACCGAATTTGCACGCTACACCCGAAGCCAGGGGGTTCAGGTTGCCTATCACCATCATATGGGAACGGTGATTGAATCAGCCGCAGATATCGACCAACTAATGCAACACACCGGGGATGAAGTCGGCTTATTGCTGGATACTGGTCATCTTGTGTTTGCTGGTGACGACCCGCTGAAAGTCGCTAAAAAATGGGCCCATCGGATCAATCATGTCCATACCAAAGACATTCGTCTGGATATCCTCGCTGATGTTAAAAACCGTAAAACCAGCTTTCTTGACGCGGTCCTAGATGGTGTTTTTACCGTTCCTGGAGACGGTGGTGTGGACTATCCGCCGATTCTGCAAGTCTTGGCTGCACATCAATATCAAGGCTGGCTGGTGGTCGAAGCAGAACAAGATCCTGCCATTGCGCATCCCCTCACCTACGCCAAGTTGGGTTACAAAAATCTCAATCAAATGGCCGCTGATGCTGGCTTATTCAATCACTAGGGCCAACTAAGGATTAATAATGGAAACCGTTCAGAATTTTATCCACGGTCAAATCCGTGAAACTCGCAGTCAGCGCTTGGCTGCTATCTACAATCCCGCGACTGGCGAGCAGACTAAACAAGTCGCCTTAAGCAGTGCGGAAGAAACTAGAGAAGCGATTGCCGCTGCCGAAAATGCCTTTCCTGCGTGGGCCAAAACTTCGCCTTTAAAACGCTCTCGAGTGATGTTCAAATTTAAAGGCTTACTGGAACAAAACATCGATCGCCTAGCTCGCGTGATCTCCAATGAACACGGTAAAATATACTCCGATGCCGTCGGCGAAGTCACTCGGGGTTTAGAGGTGGTTGAATTTGCTTGTGGTATTCCACATTTACAAAAAGGCGAACACTCTGCCAATGTCGGAACGGGTGTGGATAGTCATTCCTTAATGCAGCCGCTGGGAGTTTGCGTCGGGATTACACCATTCAACTTCCCCGCAATGGTGCCGATGTGGATGTTCCCGATCGCACTGGCAACCGGTAATAGCTTTGTACTAAAGCCTTCGGAAAAAGATCCCTCACTCAGCCTGATCATGGCAGAACTGCTCAAAGAGGCGGGACTCCCCGATGGCGTGTTTAATGTAGTCAACGGCGATAAACAAGCGGTCGATGTGCTATTAAGCGACCCTCGCGTGCAAGCGGTCAGCTTTGTTGGTTCCACCCCGATAGCCGAATATATTTACGCTACCGCATCTGCCCATGGTAAACGTTGTCAGGCCTTAGGCGGCGCCAAAAATCACTGTATCTTGATGCCCGATGCCGATTTGGAAATGGCAGCGAGTGCCATCATGGGAGCCGCTTTTGGCGCCGCAGGTGAGCGCTGCATGGCCCTGTCAGTGGCGGTTGTAGTTGGCGATGAAATTGGTGATGCCTTGCTTGAAAACCTGCAACATAAAATCGCCCAGATGCGAGTTGGACCGGGCATTGTCGATGGACCAGAAAACGACATGGGGCCGGTGATTTCCGAACCACATAAGCAGAAGATCTATCAATATATCAGCTCAGGGGAAAGCCAAGGGGCAAGCATTGTGGTAGACGGTCGAAACTTCAGCGTAGCTGGTCACGAGGCTGGTTATTTTGTGGGCCCAACTCTGATCGATCAGGTCACCCCGGAGATGACCCTCTATCAAGAAGAAATTTTTGGTCCGGTACTGGCAATTGTGCGTGTCAGCGATTACGACACTGCTCTGGCCCTAATCAATCGTCATGAGTACGGCAATGGCACCGCTATCTTTACCCGTGATGGTGAGACCGCCCGTCAGTTTAGTGAAGATGTTCAAGTCGGGATGATCGGCGTGAATGTGCCCATTCCAGTACCGATGGCCTTCCACAGTTTCGGGGGCTGGAAGCGCTCTATTTTTGGGCCGCTCAATGTCCACGGCAACGACGGAGTGCGCTTTTATACCCGTATGAAAACAGTTACCAGTCGTTGGCCAACTAGCGTCCGTTTAGAGCAACATAGCAGCACGTTTGTAATGCCAACCATGGATTAGTGAACCAAGCTGTCGTCCACGACTCATCAATACCCGGTTTACCGGGTATTTTTATCGGTAGCCGAAGAGAAATGCCCATCACTTTTAACTGATGGATAACGTAAAAGGAGGCCAAAACCAGACGACGCATACACTGCCGTTCAGCAGGTTTCATATCACGCCTGTGTCGGTTTATGCTCCCTACATCAAAGACAGTCTCAACTGATAATTCTTCAAAATCAACCAGCCTAATATCGATCGACCAGTCAAATCCTAGCCAGAGATGACAAACGGCGTTGTTGCCTAAATTAGAATGAACCTTTCGGGCTTTCCGCGATCTGATCGTTAAGCCGCTACATTTAGGTCGTGCCATAGACAAAGTAAAAAGCAACATCATTAACTGGAAGCAATACAACATGGCCTTAACCTAGTGAGGTTTAATTACTGTTGGCTGAATGAGTCAACACGCAACTGGTCGTCGAGATCGCGGCGACACCGATAGTAATACCGCCATCGGCACGGCATGCACTGATGATAGAAACTATGTTTAAGCTTCCGCTTGGCACCTTGGTAGGCCTTATCAACTCTATATTCCTACTGATGAATGTCGACCTTCAATCACCTGACTACAGCTGTATTCGTAAACCAACAAAAACGGTGAATGTGAGCTATCGCTGACGCAATAGAGGCCCAATTAACCTCCTCGTGATTGATTCAACGGACCTAAAAGTGTTTGCTGAAGGCGAATCGAGGGTTCGCAAGCATGGAAAGGAAAAGCGCCGAATATGGCGTAAAGTTCATCTTGCTGTCGATGCAGATACACATCAAGTGGTGAGCATGGTGGCTTCGCTCAATTCAGAGCATGATGGCAACGTTTATCGACACTCTCAAATCCGCTTCGTCGTAAAATAATCCAAGTCTCAGCAGATGGTGTCGATGCGACCAAGCACTGTTATACGCGATTGAAACGCAAAGGCGTTATTCCTGCCATCCCGCAAGCAAAAACGCCAGTTGCAGGGAAGAAAGCCCCCCCTTGTAGTCAAGAGCTTAAAGCGCTAAAGAATGAAATGCTGAAGAGTGGAAAAACCAATCGGGCTACTATGAGCGCTCATTATCCGAGACGGCGATGCACCGTTACACACGGCTGCTAAGTGGAAAACAGAGCTTGTGTCATTACAATACGCAAGTGGGAGAAATGATGGCAAGTGTAGGGGCGGTAAACAGAATGACGAGTCTAGATATGCCTGTTCGTCAGGTAACTGGCTAAATAGCGGAACAGCCTAGGATGGCTGCGCCTTAAGCTGGGAGTTGACCAACAACGCCACTGAAGTGGCCAATGAGAGTGAGGATTCAGCGTCATTTAGATGCATCTGATAGTGATAAATTATTTTAGGAAACAACGCAGTCAATTTAGATTCAATAGCGAAATTAGATCCAACAATTAAATACCAACCAGTAAGAAATTAAAAACCTATAAACCGAACTAAAAATAAAACAAACAGCAAATAAAAAATCATTCGAGCACTCACAAGAACTAGTAAAAACAATTAACTAGCAACTCACCTGTATCGATAAGTTTACATTATATATTTATATAAACTAAGTGCAGCATACAAGTGAAAGAATACTTCCACGCGAATAAATTAATGTAACGATTAAAAAAATCAATTACAAATAAATAAAAAATCAAACAAAAACAATGAATTACATTAAAATTAACTTGACTCAATAATTATAAATCAAGCCTGATTTAACTTGCTTGATGCCTATTATCCACTTCATTATAAAAACAAAATCGTCATTAATTATGTGTTTTCTATACAAATAAGTTAAGGCCGCTGATGAAAAGCAAAGATAGGCGTACTTAGAAACGAAGAGGGGGGTTGGCGAGTTAAAAAAAAATAGATATAGTTAAAATCATTAATATTTTGGTTTTTGTTAAGATACTTAGCTTCTACATTTATCAAGCTATAAAACGTTCATTACCAAATGATGAACCGATTCACCCAAATATATAAGCCAAAAATTATTATCATCGTTCATAGGGAATATTCGAAATATTAGGTGATTTGATTACAAGGCGAGATAAATACAATAAATTCATCCACAAAAAGATATAAAAAATTTAATTTATTTTGTAGCCGCCGACTAAAAGTATATTTACTTAAATAAATATGGACATTAATCAAAAATAAGGAGGGCCTATCAATCATGGATATTCTGGGCTCAATAAATAAGCGAACAGGAGTTCGACTACCTGAAGTAAACCTGACGTTAATTTACTCATTCGGCTAAGCAAAGTACACCAAACGAAGCTTATGACTAGGTCTATTTATCTTTGTAAATTGTTGCGTTGTTAAAGGCATAGTTAGGCCATCCAGTAAGCTCTGTAAAGCCTTCTAAAGTAACGATAAACACTAGCTAAAGTTCGACAAGAAGTTGCGTTACACCTTTCTTATAAAGAAAGGCTTGAGCAATACTGACTGAACTCTAGGCATACTCATCTGAGTGATGAAATCGCTCTTATCTCGAACAAAAATGGATCACGAAAGACCAATAGGCTTAAAGCCCACAGCTTTAATTAAATGGATTAAACCGCACGCATATTCGGTTTATTATTGATCATGGATATAGGCTATTTTTTTATGAAATTACAATCGATTCAATCAAAAATTGCACTCGTTGCTGGTTCCTGCTTATTAATCTCGGCAGGGATCTTAGTCGCACTGAGTGTCTATTCAGCATCTTCATCTCAGCAATTGGTATCAAAAAAAGTCTCAGCCTTAGTGGAAGATGCCGCCCTAAAGCAGCTCGGCGCAACGGCATCAAACTATGCGGAATCAGTCAGCCGCCGCTTAGAAGAAGGATTAAGCGCAGCTAGGGCTTTAGCGAACGCCGCCTCTGCCGCTAAATCCGATGATATGTCTCATCACACCACCACCATAGATCGCCCCGTATTTAACGACATATTATTGGAAGTCTTAAAAAGTAACCCCGACTTAAATGGTACTTATAGTTGCTGGGAGCCCAATGCATTTGATGGAAACGATCAGTTATTTAAAAATGGGAAAGACGGTAACAACGCTCAAACTGGACGCTTCACCCCTTATTGGACCCGTGATCATTCTGGCAAAACTGAGATTCAATCCTTGGTTGAATACGATTCGCTAGCCCAACATCCTAATGGCGTCGTCAAAGGCGCTTGGTATCAGGTGCCCAAAAATCAACGCCATGAAACGGTCACCGCACCATTACCTTACATCGTACAGGGCAAAAATATCTGGCTCGCGACGCTGTCGGTACCAATCAGCGCTAATGGCCAATTTCTTGGCGTAGTTGGCGCAGACTACGACTTGAGCTTTGTGCAACAGCTTAGCGAACAAGTCTCCAAACAGATTTATCAAGGAAATTCCAAGGTTTCGATTATTTCCGCACAGGGCTTATTTATTGCCAACAGTCGTCAGCCAAAGTACGTTGGTCAATCGATCTCCAATGTTTCAGGCCTGAATAGCCAACAAGTTATCTCAACCATCCAATCCGGTAAGTTAACCATTAATACAATCGAAGCGGATAATAGCTTACAAGTCTATGCGCCGATTACCTTAGGCCAAACTGGCGTTCAATGGGCTATCGTAATCACCATCGACAAAGACTTGGTGTTGGCCGAGGTTCATGCGCTATCCAAAACGCTTTCCGATAACAACCTCAGCGATATAAATTGGCAAGTCGGCGCGGGTTTAATCATTTCACTACTTGCCATCTTCGTCCTGATTGCTATGGCGAAAAAATTGACTCAACCGATCTTAAAAGCCGTTGAAATGGCTCAGTCGATTGCCAAAGGTAACTTTAAGCAGCGCTTAAATTTTAACAGTGCCGATGAAACTGGCCAGCTGTCGATGGCCCTCGATAACATGGCCGATAGTTTGCAACACCAGGTGGTAATCGCTGAGCGAATTGCCAAAGGTGACTTAGATCTCGAGGTCACACTCGCTTCTGAGCAAGACCAATTAGGTAAGGCTTTAGTGCAAATGGTCGGTGACCTGAACCAACTGGTAGGTCAGATCCGACAACGTTCTGAAGTCATTGGCGACAATGCCGGTAAAGTTTCAGATCTGAGTCATGATTTAGCCAGTGGCGCTACACAATCCGCCTCTGCGGTCACCGAAATTAGCGCCACAATCACCGAAATTGCTGCTCAAATCCGTCAAAGTTCAGGCAACGCGGACCGAGCCAATCAACTGTCAGTGCAATCGGTTAACTCAGCCAGCTCTGGCAACCAACTGATGACCGAGCTACAAGGTGCCATGAAAGACATCGAAAACTCAGGCAATGAGATCAACAACATCATCGACACCATCGAGTCAATTGCAGAACAAACCAATTTGCTGGCCTTAAATGCGGCCATTGAAGCTGCGCGAGCGGGCGAGCAGGGACGAGGATTTGCGGTGGTCGCAGACGAAGTGCGTAAGCTGGCCGCACGTAGTGCCGAAGCGGTACAACAAACCGCGATATTAATCGATACTTCAGCCAAACACACCCAGCGCGGGATTGAACTGTCTCATCAAACTGGCAGCGCCTTAGATGCAATTGTAAAAGATGCTGGCGAAGTGGCGGTATTGGTGAATGAAATTGCCCAAGCGGCCAACGAGCAGGCCTCAGGCGCCGAGCAAGTCAGTCTGGGGATTAATCAAATCGACGAGGTAACCCATCAAAATAGCAATAATTCGGAGAGTTGTGCCAATGCATCCAACGAACTCTCTAGCGAATCTCGAGAACTGAATAATCTAATTCAGCAATTTAAACTCAAGTCTTAATTTATGGTGTAAGAGAATAAAATGGCCAACCATCAGTATTGGCCATTTTATTTGCCAAACAAAGCTCCCACAAGCTAACGTCCTCCACGAAAGAGCTAGTTTTCACATCACCATCAGTGTAACAAGAGCTCAATTGTAAACTCATTTTGCCGCCACCTTCTTCCGGTAATGGCTTCGCTTTCCCCTTCTAGCCGCTCCTTTAGCTGCGGGTTTGACTAAGCCGACAAAGGCTTGCGCATTAATGCTGGCACTGTGCTTAACCAAATCACTTAACTGCGCTTGCATACCTTGCATAAAGCCCTGATAACTTTGACTACGTTGGCTAATACCATTGAGCTGCATTTCCCAATGAGCTGTCATATCCGGCCAGGTACATAACTCAGGCAAAGCCATAACCAGAGCCTTGCCACTGTCGCTGGCATGAATTTGTTTAGCCTGACGCTGTAAAAAACCGCGCTTAAATAACAGTTCAATAATTCCCGCCCGAGTCGCTTCAGTACCTAAACCATCGGTTTCTTTGAGCACTGCTTTTAAGGCCGGATCTTGCACATACCGCGCAATTCCGGTCATCGCCGCCAGTAGGCTAGCATCAGTGTAAGCCTTAGGCGGCTGCGTTTGTTTATCGAGCACCACACCCTCGATACAGTGCAGCGCTTGCCCCTGAGTTAAGGGCGGTAATAACAGCTCATCTTCAGTATTTTTTTTCTTGGGAAAGAGACTCTTCCAACCAAGCTCTAGCAGCTGATTGGCGCTGGCTTTAAACATCCCATCAGCAATCTGAATCAGCGCTTCGCTATGGGCATAACGATAGTGAGGGTAAAACTGAGCAATATATTGACGCGCAATCAATTGATATACCCGTCGCTCTGCCTCGCCAAGATTTTGCGCCAGATAGCGCTTTTCGGTGGGAATGATGGCGTGATGCGCATCCACCTTGGCGTCATTCCAGGCTTTGCTTTGACGACGAGGCACCGCATCGTCAACCGCATCGGCCAAGTCACTGCTATTATTTTTAATCGCCGCCAATACCTTGGGTGCGTCAGCATGATGTTGCCTGGGTAAATAGCGGCTATCGGAGCGAGGATAGGTAATCAGCGTATGCCGTTCATATAAGTTTTGACAGATATCGAGAACTTGTTTAGCGCTATAGCCGTAACGCTTCGCGGCGTCGATCTGTAAACTTGAAAGATTGTAAGGCAAGGGCGGCGCTTGTTGTTTATCTTGCTGCTTTAAACTTTGCAAGAAGGCAGTCTGAGCGCTGATCCGCTTCGCCACATGCTCGGCAAGGGGACGACTGAGCACACGTCCTTCTTCGTCTTGATAGGGTTTACAGGCTTCGCTGGGCTGCCAAAAGGCGCTGAATAACTCACCGCTTTCGGTGCGCAGCTTCGCCTCCACTTGATAAAAAGGACGACTCACAAAATTTGCAATGTCCTGATCACGCCTCACCACCAAACCTAAAATTGGAGTTTGCACTCGACCCACCGACAGCACCCCGCCGTAGCCCTGCTGTTGCCCTTTTAAGGTATAGGCACGAGTTAAGTTAATGCCATACAACCAATCGGCGCGTGAACGGGCTAAGGCCGAGGTCGAGAGCGCGGCAAATTCTTGATTGAATTTTAGTTGTTTCAAGGCACGACTCACCGCAGCAGGGTTTAAGTCGCTTAACAGTAAACGTTGGCAGGACTTCTTCAGAGCCACCTTCGCCTTACAGTGCTCAATGACTAAATCCACCAACAACTGACCTTCGCGATCGGGGTCACCAGCATGCACCAACTCACCAGCCTGTTTAATCAAGCCCTTAATCACTCGCAGTTGCGCCGCCGTTTTCGATTTCGCTTGCCAGTGCCACTGCTCGGGAAAGATTGGTAAATGCTCCAAACGCCATTGCTTAAAACGAGCATCGTAGTGCTCCGGTTCTGCCTGTTCCAACAAATGGCCAATACACCAAGTCACACAATCGCCGTTGGCGAGCTGAATATAACCATTTAGCTTTTGCTGAGGCTTGGGTAATACCGCAGCAATCGCGCGGGCGAGGCTGGGTTTTTCTGCAATATAGAGACGCAAGGGCTACAACACCTGTTTGTTTATACAGTTATTGTAGCCAATACCAGCCACTTAGCCAAACATTTGTTGACTCAGCCTCAGCGTCGCAGCCACGTTACGAGCAGATACATAGAGGTTGGATTCCGCCTCGGCAAGTGCTTGCGGCAAACTACAAGTACCCGGAACGATGGAAAATACCGCATTAATACCATGTTCATGCACCACTTCGTAGCCGGGCAGCATCGCGCCAGCCAAGGCGATCACCGGCACCTGGTACTGCATCGCAATTTGCGCCGCACCATAGGGGGTTTTACCCGCGATGGTTTGACTGTCGATCCGCCCCTCACCGGTAATCAATAAATCAGCACCTTCCATGGCACTGGCTAAGTCCACAGCTTCGGTCACGATTTGTACCCCTGGACGCAGCTGAGCTTGCATAAAGGCCAACAATCCCGCCCCCATACCGCCTGCAGCGCCACTACCAGCGGTGTGCATAATATCGATGCCAAACTCACTAAACACCACTGCCGCAAAACGACCTAAGGCGGCATCAAGCTGCTTGACAACCTCTGGCGTTGCACCTTTCTGCGGGCCAAAAATAGCACTGGCGCCATGTTCACCACAGAGTGGATTATCGACATCACAGGCCACCTCTATTTCAACCTTAGCCAAACGGGGATCGAAACCAGAAATGTCGATGCTGGCGAGATCAATCAGCTCACCACCACCACGCTTTAAGGGTTTGTTAAAACGGTCGCGAAAATTAGCGCCCAAAGCTTGTAGCATGCCCACCCCAGCGTCGTTTGTGGCACTACCACCCAAACCAATAATCAACTTGGTAGCACCAGCATCGAGGGCGGCGCTAATCAGCTCTCCAGTACCATAGCTGGAAGTCTTACGTGGGTCACGCAGCGCATGATCCACCAGATGCAGACCCGAGGCTGCAGCCATCTCAATCACCGCGGTCTGCTTATCACCCAATACGCCAAAGAAAGCCTCAACCGGATTGCCACGCGGACCCGACACCAAAACAGGCATGATTTGTCCGCCTGTGGCATCAACCATCGCCTGCACGGTGCCTTCGCCACCATCGGCAAGCGGCACTTTCAGATAGTCGGCATTAGGGAAAATCTCTTTAAAACCTTGCTCAATCATCTCTGCCGCTTCCATGGCACTCAGGCTTTCTTTAAACGAATCAGGCGCAATTACTATCTTCATCGGCTTTCCTTGTTCAGTTACAAATTAATGCTCAAACCCAGTCTCTAACCCTATTGTGGTAAACAAGTCTGAGTGTAGGCACGGATCTGTTCACTTAGCTGTCTCATTAACTTACCCGCTAATTGCCAATGATGCCAGTATAGCGGTACCCTAAGCTGAAAGTCGGGCAAAATGTTGACTAAACGCCCCGCCGCAAGGTGTTGCTCCATCTGCAAGCGCGGATTCAAACTATAGGCACCACCAGCCAGTGCTAGCTCGATAAACGCTTCCGACGAACGCACCGTATGGCAAGGATATTGTCCTGGATGCAAAGCAAAGTGCTCTAACAAAAACTGGATATGCATATCGTCATGTTGATCAAAAGACATGGCTGGAGCCTGACTAAGACTACGCTGATCAACCCCATCGGAAAAATAACGTTGAATAAAATCGGGAGTCGCCACACATAGATATTCCATATACCCTAAAAAGTGGCTTTCACTTCCAGCGATTGCTTGCGCCTTGCTGGTAATACAGGCGAGCGCTTCGCCACTACGCATCCTTTGCCAAGTGCGCGATTCATCTTCTACATATAAATTTAGCTCGATTTGGGTACGTTGCAACAAAGGTCTTAAGGCGGGAATTAACCAACTGGCCAGGCTATCGGCATTCACCGCTAAAGGCATAGCCTGAAAAACCTGCTCGTCCACCTTGAGCTGTTGGCTTAATTCGGTTTCAAGCTGTAATACTCGTTGATAGTGGCCTAATAGTTGTTGACCTAAAGCCGTGGGTTGTAAGGGTTGAGCACGGATCAACAACGGTTGCCCCAGCTGACTTTCCAATAACTTAATCCGCTGCGAAACCGCCGACTGAGTGAGGTGTAGACGCTGCGCAGCCCGCTCAAAACTCTGCTCCAGGACGACCGCATCCAAAGCTTTTAGCAGCTTGTAATCAAAATCAGTAGAAGCCATTTACTCTCATTAGATATTTTAATTATCCATTAAAATTATTAGCTATATTAAAGCAGATGCGCTGGTTATAGTCCTGTAATATTTTAATAACGCAAGGCAATACATGTTCAGCACTTACTTTACCGGACTCACCCTCATGGCCAGCCTGATCATGCCTATCGGCATGCAAAATGCCTTCGTATTAAATCAAGGGATCCGCCGACGCCATCATATCTTGGTGGCCACTATGTGCTCGTTTGCCGACATTTTTTTTATGAGCCTTGGGGTTTGGGGCGGAGCTCAACTCTTTAACGCTTACCCTTGGCTGCTTTATAGCATTAGCATTTTGGGCGCGGTATTCATGCTAGTCTACGGCTACCAGTGTTTACGCAGCGCCTACCAAGCCGAAGATAGCTTAAACCAGGGCGAAGCAAAACATGAGTTAAAAGCAATCATTCTCGCCTGCTGCGCCTTCACCTTTTTAAACCCCCACGTCTACATCGATACTATTGTGATCTTGGGTGGATTTGCCGCTAATATCAGCGCAGAACAACGCCCGATGTTTGTTGCTGGCGGGGTCAGTGCCTCTTTCGCTTGGTTCTTCAGCCTCGCCTTACTCGGGGCAAAGCTGGCACCAATACTTGCAAAACCGCGTGCCCAGCAGCTGATTAATTGCCTGATCGGCCTAATGATGTTTGGCTTGGCTTTCTACCTGCTTAAGTTTGTATTTGCGTAGACAGCATCATGAGAATAATCGTTTTGGTTTCGTGCTCTGAGCACTGAAAGCCGAAAAGTCACTCAAATTTGAGCAAAAACGTCCGACAACACCCATAAAAAACGGGCCCTTGGGCCCGCTAGTTCAAATAAATAAGCTGCGCTTAGTTTGCCGTAAAACTAAACTTCTGTCCGCCGATAGCCGCTTCATACATTAAGCCACCTTTTGCCAAGGTAAACACCGCATAGCCACTCACATAATTGGCCTTGGCTTGTTCACTACCTGCTGCTGCGCCAGTACCAGAAGTACCTGCTTGCGCCGATGCGCCAAGGGTTAGCGCGACGGCACTGGCTTGCGCGCCAAACTCAAAACTACCGCTGGTAAATTCGTCGTACGCCCGCTTGTCTTGCAAAAACACAATTTGGCTAAACGCTTGACCACCGAGTTGAAATCCAATGGTAACTTGGCCCATTTTTACGGTGCCTGTTGTTTGACCACCGCGATAGACTTTTCCTTCACCATAAGCACCACCAATGCCAATGCCTCCCTTGCCAATGGTTGGAAATACCGCATAGCCATAGGCATTGTTAAAAAATGAAGTTGTTCTATCGGATTTTTTAAAATCCTGAATAGTTGCTTGGTAATCATCCGCCATCGCTGGAAAACTCAGCGCGAATATACCGATACACATTACCCACCACTTCTTCATGTTGAAACACCTTTAAGCTAATGAACCAATCAGCAGCATACACCATGTTCTAGTATATCGACATCCTGTTTATTTTTATTCAACACACAGCTATTCAGCTGGGTTGATATAGTCGATAACAAGTTTGGTAAGCATATTTTTCGCCTGCATTTAACCAACAGCTTTGATGCGGCCAATCGGAACGGTTAGGCGAATCAGGAAGAAACTGAGTTTCCAAAGCTACCCCGCTATGTGCAACATAACTCTTGCCATCACGTGCCGGGTTACCGCTTAAAAAATTTCCTGTATATAACTGGATTGCTGGTTTATTAGTATAGACTTCCAAAGCCAAAGAGCCATCATCAGCAATTAAACGAGCCACAGCCCCTCCCTCTTTTAGCACCGAAGACTGCAATAAATAGCTATGGTCATAGCCGCCAACCAGCAGCTGATCTGGATCTTTATTCAAGTCGGCGGCAATCGACTTTGCTTGCCGAAAATCAAAACCACTACCAGCCACCTCTTTTAAGCCATCGACAGGAATACCTTCGGCATCCACTGGAAGATAGTAATCAGCGGCAATAAATAAATGATGTTGCAAAATATTACTTTGCTCAGCGTTAAGATTAAAATAGCTATGATCAGTAAGGTTTACAGGGCAGGCTTGGTCGACTTCAGCGCTGTAATCTAGTTGCAACTGATTTTCTTCGTCAAGGGTGTAGGTCACTTGTGCGGTCATGTTACCCGGGTAGCCTTGTTCTCCATCGGCCGAGAAAATACTAAAACGAGCCTTATTGTCAGCCAACTGCTCACCCTGCCAATCACGATGACTCAAATCGTTGGCCCCATGTAACTGATGCGGCCCTTGATTCGCCGTTAACGCATATGATTGCCCCTGATGATTGATTTTTGCCAGCTTAATTCGATTTGCATAGCGCCCCACAGTTGCGCCTAAATAAGCGCCTTGCTGCTGATAATTTTGTAGGCTGTCACAACCTAACACCACCTCCCTTAACTCACCGCTACTGAGCCTGATTTTTAAACTGGCAAGGGTTGCCCCCCATGTCAGTATGATAGCCACACTGCCTTGAGCATTCTTAAGGGTAAACGTTTTCCCCAAAGAATTCTGACTAGAAGACATATACAACTCCTCAATGATTTTTAAAATAAATGAATCGTGAACGCAGCCCGAAACTTACGATGCGCTATTTGTAGAAGCAAATAGAGCCGAGGCGCCTAATCATGACACGATAGTGGATTTGACCAACAAAGCTAGCATAGTTCTAAAAACATCAATCATTTAGCCATCATTTTGTGAGCCATATCGCCTTATCAAAGCACCTTAATAACTTTTTTGTCACCTAATGATGCCATAAATATTTATAGATAATGGAACAAACTACATAATTCTCTATTCTAATGAGCAATACCAATCTGATTAATTATATGTGCAGCTTATTGCGCAGAATAAATCTGCCGATAATCAGGCAAGAAGTGCAAAGTGCAGTAACCAGTGGATCTAATTACAATATACATCAATCAGTTAGCGGTGATTTAGGCGAGCAAGAATGACCAGATAATGAGTTAGATTGGTATAAGATGAGCATCGAGCTCGCATGCTTTCAGTTAACAGTTCAGGGATTTCGCCTCCGTATGCGAATACATTGTCGTAATTAGCAAAAAAGCCCCGTCATTGCTGACGGGGCTTTTATGAAGGTGGTCGGTGATGAGAGATTCGAACTCCCGACCCTCTGGTCCCAAACCAGATGCGCTACCAAGCTGCGCTAATCACCGATAATTTTGTGCTTGATATTTAACCAGAAACCAAAGCTCTGGTCCCACTCTTAATGAGCTTCGCGACGATGCGCTACCAAGCGCGCTTTTTCTATCATTTATTTTAGCTAATTTCAGAAAATTATCCCAAGGCTTAACTTTGCCTGTTTCGGTCGCAACGAAATTCGCTACACCTAAATAATGGGGTGAGTAATGGGGTTTGAACCCACGACAACCGGAATCACAATCCGGGGCTCTACCAACTGAGCTATACCCACCACTGAGTACCAGAGCATCTTCCTTCGAAATGGCGCACCCGACAGGAGTCGAACCTGTGACCTTCGCCTCCGGAGGGCGACGCTCTATCCAGCTGAGCTACGGGTGCTCAATGCTGGCGGAGGCGTATGTTAGGGTGTTCGCTGCCCTCTGTCCAGACATTTTATAAAAAAACTGCCAATCGAAGAATTTTTAGCCAATCCTTTAAAAAACCTGACGATGCGTACCAGAAACCACCGCAGAAATGCTCACTAAACGACAGAGAATAAGCTTTGATTTTATAGCTCGAGACATATGACCTGATGATCAAATAGGCTAAGATACGATCACTTTCTTTCACACCAACTGCTGTATGGGTAGGCATCAATTCGGAGCGAGTGATTAGCAAATGAAAACACTGTTGCAAAAAATACGTTCATTACTTTCCACCCTCACCAGTATCAATCCCAATCTGGATGAAGAACTTGCATTAATTGTTCAAGCCGTTGGAGGCTTAAACAACATCATCTCGACCATGGCTTGCACCACCCGCTTGCGCCTATGCATCAAAGATATGAGCTTAGTGGACTCAAGCAAATTAAAAATACAAGGCGCCATCGGCGTGGTAATCCTCGATCAAAATAACCTACAAATTATTTACGGTTTAAAAGCCAACGCTTATTCGCAGCAACTGGAGCAACAATTAGTTGCAGAATCAAGCTAAATCAGCTTAAAAAACAATAGCATATACCTGCGCAAATTGAACACCGATGATGAGTTCGCTTTTAAAACCTTTGAACGTCGCATAAACATCCAAGAGGACACCACCAAGTCCACACCGGCGGTCACGATTACACGGTATAACAACTGATGCTTCAGTCCAATATCCACCAGCAGTTCTGGCGCTACTCGATCCCCTCGGTCGTCGCCATGGTCGTCAACGGGATTTATCTAATCGTAGACGGCATGTTTATTGGTCAGGTACTGGGGGCCTCTGGTTTAGCCGCTATTAATCTCGTTTGGCCGCTCATTTTTGTGGTTAGTGGATTTGGCTTAATGGTGGGCGTAGGAGCAGGGAGTTTAATATCGATCGCCTGCGGTCAAGGCGAACAACGACGCGCTCAACAGTTACTCAGCCATGCCCTGCTGATGCTGCTATTGCTTGCCGCTGTCATATGCAGCGTATTAGCGGTGCTGGGGATCAGCCCTATTACCCTGCAAGGGGCGGAGGCAGAAATTACACGGATGGGCGAGCACTACCTTAGCATTATGGGCCAAGGCTCGTTAATTGTACTAGGCAGTACAGCCTTACCCATTTTGATACGCAACGATCATTCGCCAAATTTGGCTACCTTACTGATGATACTTGGCGCCTTAACGAACATCCTGTTGGATTATCTGTTGATTGTTTGCTTTGATTGGGGGCTCGCGGGAGCCGCCTATGCCACGCTTGGCGCACAGGCGTTGGTAATCACATTGGCTCTCGCCTATTTTCTGTCGGATCTTAGTGAACTGCACTTCCAATGGCGCGGATTTGTATTACAGCCTCGTGAACTGGTACGTATTACCAACCTTGGCTTCAGTAGTTTCTTAACCGCGCTATATACTGCCTTTATTACCGTAGTTCATAATTGGCTATTTCTACGTTATGGCACAGTCACCGAGACTGGTGCCTATGCCATTGTGCTTTACCTCAGTGTCATCTATTACTTTATCGCTGAAGGTTTTGCCAATGGCATGCAGCCGCTGCTCTCCTACAACTATGGTGCACAACGCTATCACAACATGCTCAAAATCATGCAGCTCGGCTTTAGCATTATCATTGGTTCTGGTTTACTCGCGGTGTTGTTGATGAATCTATTTAGCGAATTGAGTGTCGGGATTTTCAACCAGGATGACCCCGCGCTACGCCAAGCCACCGTGGCTGGGATCCGCCTACATTTGTGGGCCATGCCTCTCGACGGCCTAATTTTCACCTCCGCCATGGTTTATCAAGCCATCAATAAAGCAAATCGCGCCAACCTGATCTCATTAGCCAACATGGTGATCCAACTCCCCTTCATGCTATTGCTTCCCACAAGCTTTGGGGTGACGGGGATTTGGTTAATCATGCCGCTTTCCACGGCGCTATTAAGCCTACCGATCGCTTATGGCTTATACCAATTATTAGTCCGGCTCAAGCAGGCAGCCTCATCAGCCTTGCTTCAATGATATCAGCCAAGCAAATCGGCTAAGGCAGAGCTTGGCCTCGCGAAGTTACAAACAGTTGATACCATTGTTCACGACTCAGCTGAACCTTAGTCGCATCGGCACAAGCGCGGATCCGACCCACATGGGTACTGCCAATCACAGGCTGAATCGCTGCCGGATGGCGCATTAACCAAGCAAGAACCATGGCCTCGGGCGAGCAACCATATTGTTCGGCATACTGGCGCACTAAAGCTGCCGTATCGCGCTGCGCCTGACTGGCTTGCGAAAGATCGGCGCCACTAAATAAACCGCGACATAAACTGCCCCAGGCCTGCACTTGCAGCTTGTTGATAGCGCAATATTCTATGGTGCCAGCAGTAAAACTATGGCCTCTGACCTGCTCATCATTCACTGCCACACTATGATTCAGCCAATCTAACTTCGTTAAACTCAGCTCCAGCTGATTTGCCACCAGAGGAAAGCCTAGCGCAGCTTGCAGGTAAGCGATTTGTGCACCGCTCATATTCGATACCGCAAACTGCCGCACCTTACCGCTCTCTTTAAGCTGCTGCAGAGTCGCGGCCACTTCATCCATTTCCGCCAGAGGGTCGGGGCGGTGTAGCATCAACACGTCGATATATTCAGTTTGTAGGCGCTTGAGCGATGCTTCGACGCTCTGTCGAATATAATCCGCTGACCAATCGTAACGCCCACACCATTGCTCATCGGCAAAACGGATCGCACATTTGGTTTGCAAAATAATCTGTTGGCGCAACTGCGAACGCTCAGCCAGAACCTGACCAAATACTTGCTCGGCCTTACCCAGAGTGTAAATGTCGGCATGATCGAAATAGTTAATGCCAATTTCTAAGGCGGCATCAACGGCCGCATGCGCCTGCGCCAGATGTTCAGGGCCATAAGGCGTAGCATCCCAGCTGCCGCCAAGACCCATACAACCGTAAACTAATTGACTCGCCTGAGGGAAGAATTGATGAATTGCTAATGCTGCCATAACCAAATCCTAATGGGTAATAATTGGCCTCATTATAGCGATAGTTGTTGTATTTGAAGACTAAGATTTGATTTTTGTGTCAGCCATGAATTCGCGGCGAGTGCCGAGAAAGTCAGCGCTGCAAGCGGCTAAGCTGCAGCGCTCAAGCGCTCACTATAATAAATCGCGTAAGCGATAGTAGGTCATCGCCATTACCAGCGCAGGAGTGCGCAGTAAACGACCACCAGGGAAAGGCATATGCGGGATCTTATCGAAGATATCAAAACGTTCCGAAGTTGCCATAATCGACTCCGCCATCAGTTTGCCAGCCAAGCCAGTGGCCGCAATACCATGTCCAGAGAAACCCTGAGCAAAATACACATTTGGCGCAAGCTTGCCAAAGTGCGGTGCACGGTTGATGGTAATGCCGACATTACCGCCCCAAGCAAATTCCACTGGCTCATTAGCCAACTGCGGAAATACCCAGTCCATGCGTTGTTTCATGGTTTTCGCTAAATCTCGTGGCTGCACTCCGGAATAACTCACTCGGCCACCAAATAACATCCGGTGGTCAGCCGAACAGCGATAATAGTCGAGCACGAAATTAATATCACACACCGCCATATTATTTTTAATCAAGCTACGAATGCGTTCCTCGCCAAGCGGTTTAGTGGCACAAATATAAGTACCCACTGGCATCACTCTACTTTCCAGCTTGCTATTCAGACCTTCCATGTAAGCGTTGCAGGCAAGCACCACATGAGAACAAGTCACTTTCCCCTGAGCGGTACTTAAAGTCACTTTAGTCCCGTGTTCAATCTTAGTGACTTTACTTGCCTCGTAAACTGATACACCCGCTAATTCGGCAGCTTTGACCAAACCAAGAGTATAATTGAGCGGATGTAAGTGACCACTATTAGGATCGAATAAAGCCCCCAAGTAGCGCGGACTCGCCAGTTGCTCTTTAAGCTGATCCTGCTCCCAATATTGCAAGCCCTGGTAACCATAATCATCTCTGAGCTGGGCCTGCCAAGCTTTCAGCTCTTTCACATGGCGAGGCTTAATCGCGACATGGCTTTGCCCATCTTGCCAGTCACAATCAATGTTATACTTGGCAATGTTTTGTTTAGTCACGGCAAGCGATTCGACCGACAGATCCCACATCTTCTTGGCATCGTCTTTACCCATCATTTTTTCCAAGGTGGATTGCTCGGCGGCCCATCCAAAAATCGCCTGCCCTCCACTGCGTCCAGAGGCGCCCCAAGCGACGCGCTCGCCCTCAAGTAAGATCACCTTATAACCTTTCTCGGCTAACTCTAGGGCCGTAGTCGCGCCGGTGATACCGGCACCGACAACGCAAATATCGGCCTGATGATCACCCGCTAATTGCGGATAATCGAGTTGCAAATTTGCACTCGCCGCATAATACGAATTAGCATGTTGCTGTTTCATTTACTCACCTTTGATGTCATTACGAAAGCGTTGCTATCCTTGCCTCAGCTTGAATCTGGAATTTATACCATTTGCTGATACCATTGCTGCTCCAACGGCGTCACCTGTGCCTCAAAACGTTGCCATTCATTGAGTTTATTGGCGTGGTAAACGTGGCTAAAATCTTCTCCCAGCAAGTCCCAGAGAGTCGACTGATAAAATACTTGTAAGGCCTGCTCCCAAGACGTGGGTAATTCGCAGGCGTCTACATAGGTCGCATCACCGGTAACTGCCGCAGGACAAACCAATTGCTGTTCAATGCCGTGCTGAATACCCGCAAATAATGCGGCCACCACAATGTACGGATTACAATCTGCGCCAGAAACCCGATGTTCAATCCGAGTGTTGGCTTTGGTTCCCGAGGGGATGCGTAGCGCCACGGTTCGGTTATCCCAGCCCCAAGTCGCCTTTAATGGAACAAACATGTCGGGTTGAAAGCGACGATAAGAATTTGCATTAGGGGCCAGCAAGGCAATCGCCTGTGGCATGGTTTCTAATAGCCCGGCCAAAGCCTGCTCCAGCAAAACCTGGTCTTCTGCAAAGCGGTTATTCCCTGCGTCGTCCAACATACTGATATGCACATGGCAACCATTGCCCGAATGCTCAGCGTAGGGTTTTGCCATGAAGGTTGCCACATAACCATGCTCTTTGGCCACCGCCTTAATGGCACGCTTTAAGAGGATCGCTTGATCACAAGCCAGCAAAGGATCAGTCTGATGCTGTAAAGTGACTTCAAATTGACCGGGAGCATATTCGGCGATGACGTTATCACTCGGGATATTTTGGGTATGACAGTAGGCTTGAATATCTTTGATAAACGCAGCGAATTCGTCTAATTCATCCAATGAGTATACTTGAGTTTGCTCCATCCGTTGTTGAGACAACGGTAACAGAGGGGGTAGCGGCTGTTCGGTATCGGCTTGCGCGTCGAGTAGATAGAATTCCCATTCGATAGCAACACAGGGATAGCATTGTTGCTGATGTAATCCTGCTAAGGTTTTACTTAATAGCTGACGAGGATCTGCAAAAAATGGACGACCATCCACCTCATACATCGTCAATAAGGCCTGTGCTGAACTTTCCTTCCAGGGGACCAAACTTAAACTATGCGGCAACAACTGGCATATTCGATCACCATCTCCCTGCATAAACCCCAAACCAGTTTCTTCAACCGTTTCCCCACAAATATCCAAGGCAAAAACCGAAGCGGGTAAACACATACCTTCGTTGGCAATCTTCAGCAATGAAGCAGGTTCAATACGCTTACCACGGATCACCCCATTCATATCTGAAAGCATCAAATCGATACTTTCTAAACGAGGGTGAGCGTCAAGAAATTTTTGTACTTGTTCAACCCGCGTAATTCGCTGCGTTTGCGGTTGGTGTTTCAACATAATTAACAGTCCCCTGATAAAAGCATCCCTTATATCTTTTAAATTTACACCACAGTGTTAATTATAATGCAAACTTTTTTGCTGGATCGGCAATAAAAACCGATAAATTTAGTTTTTATTTAACACTAGGTTGACATTCATCCCATTTCATGACAAATCTTATTAGCACGGAGCAAAAATCCAACAGCAAGTGTTTTTGCCACGTTTTACTAAACAGACGATGACAGGTGATTATGGATAAGGTCAGGAAGTGGTTTGCAGAAAACCGGATAACCGAGGTTGAGTGTCTAATTCCCGATATTACGGGGAATGCGAGAGGGAAAATTATCCCCGCAAATAAATACCTGAAAGAAGGAGGGATGCGACTACCAGAGTCGATCTTTTACCAAACGGTTACCGGGGACTGGCCTGACGACGATGTAGAATTGTTTGATTGGACCGAAAAAGACATGAGCTTAGAGCCGGACTGCGATAGCCTGCGTTTTGTTCCTTGGGCTAAAGAGCCAACCGCTCAGTTAATTCATGATTGCTACAAAAGCAACGGCGAATTAGTTGATATGGCACCTCGTTCGGTTCTCAAAAAAGTGCTAGCCCTCTATGAAAAAGAAGGTTGGAAGCCAATTGTAGCGCCCGAACTAGAATTTTTCTTAGTCAAAAAGAATCTCGATTGGGATTATCCTCTCGAACCACCAATCGGTCGTAATGGCCGTCCTGAAACAGCTCGCCAATCCTTTAGCATCGATGCCGTAAACGAATTTGACCCCTTATTCGAAGATATGTATGACTATTGCGAAGCACAAGGGATCGAAGTGGACACCTTGGTACACGAGTCTGGTGCCGCACAAATGGAAATCAATTTCGATCACGGCGAACCCGTTTTGGCCTGTGACCAAGTATTTTTATTTAAACGCACCATGCGCGAAGCCGCATTGCAACACGATACCTATGCCACCTTCATGGCGAAGCCAATGGAAGAAGAACCTGGCAGTGCGATGCATATCCACCAAAGTTTGGAAGATATGGATGGCAATAACTTATTTGCCAACAGCGATGGTAGCAACAGCGATTTATTTTTAAGTTATATCGCAGGTTTACAACAGTTCACCCCTGCCAGCATTGCCTTCTATGCGCCCAACGTAAACAGTTATCGCCGACTCATGTTTGGCGATTCAGCACCGATCAACCTGCAGTGGGGAATTGACAACCGCACCGTGGGCTTGCGAGTGCCACTCTCCGGAGCGCGTAATCGCCGAGTCGAAAACCGCTTTGCAGGGGCCGATGCCAACCCTTATTTAGCCATGGCCTTAACTTTGGCTTGTGGTTATATCGGCATGAAGAAAAAACTCAAACCTTCGGCGCAAGAAGTCGGTGACGTCAGTGAAGATCGCTACACTCTGCCAGGGAATTTAGAAGCTGCCTTGGTCGAACTGGAACAATGTGATGAACTGAAAGAAATTTTGGGTGAGCGTTTTATTGGCTGTTATGTCGCGGTAAAACGCAAAGAATATCAAACATTTTTCAAAGTTATTAGTTCTTGGGAACGAGAGTTTTTATTACTCAACGTCTAAGCCATTCATTCAATCAGCCACAGGAGGCCAAATGAACACAGCAACTTTGACAATCCAGCAACAAGACAGCGCGCATTGCTTGCACCCTTTTACTAATTTTAAAGAGCTAAATGCCAAAGGCGCAAAGGTGATTGAGCGTGGTGACGGAATTTATGTATACGACAGTGAAGGGAATAAACTGCTCGATGCGATGGCTGGCTTGTGGTGTGTGAATTTGGGCTACGGTCGCCAAGAACTGGTCGATGCCGCCGCCAAACAAATGCAGCAACTTCCTTATTACAATCTATTTTTTCAAACCACTCATAAACCAGCGGTCGAATTAGCAACGGTATTGGCCGAACTCACCCCGGAAGGGCTAAATCACGCTTTTTTCACAGGCTCTGGCTCTGAGTGTAACGACACGGTAGTGCGAATGGTTCGTCATTACTGGGCGAGTAAAGGTCAACCCGAAAAGCTAGAAATTATTAGCCGTAATAATGCTTACCACGGTAGTACCATGGCTGGTGCCAGCCTTGGTGGGATGAACTTTATGCATGCGCAAGGCGGTCTGCCGCTACCGAATATTTGCCACATCGACCAACCTTATTGGTTTACCGAAGGCCAAGGCCAAGACCCAGAGCAGTTTGGCCTAGAGCGAGCGCGTCAGTTAGAGCAAAAGATCCTCGAATTAGGTGAAGACAAAGTCGCCGCCTTTATTGCCGAACCAATCCAAGGTGCGGGGGGGGTGATTATTCCTCCCGACAGCTATTGGCCCGAGATTCAACGGATCTGCGATCAATACGATATCTTATTGATCGTTGACGAAGTGATATGTGGCTTTGGTCGCACCGGTGAATGGTTTGCCAGTCAAACCTTTAATATTAAACCGGATTTGATGTGTATGGCGAAAGGGATTACCTCCGGCTATCTACCGCTAGGTGCGGTGATGGTGTCTGATGACGTTGCCCAGATACTAACCGAAGCTGACCAAGAGTTTGCCCATGGTTTCACCTACTCCGGCCATCCCGCCGCCTGTGCGGTCGCACTGGAAAATATTCGCATCCTGCAACAGGAGAACATTATTCAGACGGTACGTGAAGAAACCGCGCCCTATCTAGCCAAACGTTGGCAGGAATTAGCTGAGCACCCAATTGTTGGAGAAGCCCGCAGTAAGGGCCTAGTAGGCGCCTTAGAATTAGTCGCCGACAAAACCACCAAGCAACGCTTTGCTAAACACTTAAATGCAGGCACAGTATGTAGAGACTTTTGTATAAACAATGGTTTAATCATGCGTGCTTGCGGCGAAACGATGATCATTTCGCCGCCACTCATAATAACAAAATCACAAATAGATCAGTTAATCACACTGGCGAAACAAAGTTTGGATGACACTCTACGAGCATTGAGTTAATCCGGGAAGCAGTACGAGAATCACCTCAAGGAATTGGAGAACAATGATGAACAAAGCAACAGTGAAGCTAACGCTTGCTTCGATTTTAGCTGCCACCGCCATAAACGTGCAGGCCGCAGAAGATAAAGTCCTGAATGTGTACAACTGGTCTGACTATATTGCCGAAGATACCATCGCTAATTTTGAGGCCGAAACTGGCATTAAAGTAGTCTACGATGTATTTGACTCAAACGAAGTATTAGAGGCAAAAATACTATCTGGTTCAACCGGCTTTGATATTGTGGTTCCCTCTTCAGACTTTCTCGCCCGCCAAGCACAGGCTGGTGCGTTTATGAAATTGGATAAAAGCAAGCTCAGTAACTACAGCAACCTCGATCCGAAGATTATGAGCATGTTGAGTGACACTTCTGACCCAGGAAACCTCTATGCCGTCCCTTACCTTTGGGGAACCACTGGTATTGGTTATAACGTCGATAAAGTAAAACAGGTATTAGGTGATGACGCCCCAGTGAACAGCTGGGACTTAGTCTTTAAACCAGAGTATATGGAGAAGCTGTCACAATGTGGCGTGGCTTTCCTCAATGCGCCCACCGAAATTTATGGTGCAGCCTTGCATTATCTCGGTAAAGATCCAAATTCGACCGACATTAAAGAGTACAAAGAGAATTCGGAAGCCTATAAGCTACTGAAATCAATACGTCCTTATGTGACTTATTTCCACTCTTCGCAATTCATCAACGATTTAGCCAATGGTGATATTTGTGTGGCCATCGGTTGGTCGGGTGATATCTTGCAAGCCTCGGATCGCGCAGCAGAAGCGGACAACGGCATCAATGTAAAATATGAGATCCCCAAAGAAGGTACCTTGGCTTGGTTTGACCTAATGGCGATTCCAGCCGATGCACCGCACAAAGAGAACGCCTACGCCTTCATTAACTATCTATTACGGCCTAAGGTGATTGCAGAGGTCTCTAACTTTGTTTGGTACGCTAATCCAACCCCTGCATCGAAAGAATTTGTTGATCCAGAAATAACTTCACATCCAGGGATCTATCCAAGCGATGAGACTTTAGCTAAGCTCTACGGTTCGAAAGTTATGCCACCGAAAGTGTCTCGAACTCTGACTCGTTCTTGGACTAAATTTCTACAAAACTAAGTA
This sequence comes from Agarivorans sp. QJM3NY_33, assembly GCF_050870865.2. Taxonomy (NCBI): domain Bacteria; kingdom Pseudomonadati; phylum Pseudomonadota; class Gammaproteobacteria; order Alteromonadales; family Alteromonadaceae; genus Agarivorans; species Agarivorans sp. QJM3NY_33. The sequence continues at coordinate 355,095 of NZ_CP194039.2, read as the reverse complement.
ATACGCTTGCCACCGTTGGGTGGCAAGCGCGCTTTTATATCTTAATGGAGGATCCGCAATGGCGGCGGTACCAGATATTTCTGTAGAGCCGGTGAAAGATGCACCGGCGCCACAACCCTTATTACATATTGAAAACATCAGTAGAAACTATGATGGCGCGATTGCCGTCGATAACGTAAGTCTAACCATTAATAAAGGTGAAATTTTCGCGCTACTCGGTGCTTCAGGCTGTGGTAAATCAACGCTACTTCGGATGTTAGCCGGCTTTGAACAGCCGAATGCAGGCAAGATTATTCTTGATGGCCAGGAATTAATTAACGTGCCGCCGCATCAACGCCCTGTCAACATGATGTTTCAGTCCTATGCCTTATTTCCGCACATGAGCGTAGAACAGAATATTGCCTTTGGTCTCAAACAAGACAAGCTCTCGAAAACTGAAATCAGAGACACTGTCGTCAACATGCTAGAACTGGTGCATATGACGGCTTACGCCAAACGTAAACCCCATCAACTTTCCGGCGGTCAGCGACAACGGGTGGCGCTCGCCCGCAGTCTGGCGAAACGCCCCAAGCTGTTATTACTCGACGAACCGATGGGTGCGCTAGATAAAAAACTACGTGGCCAAATGCAACTTGAAGTAGTTGATATTCTTGAAAAAGTAGGCGCAACCTGTGTGATGGTGACTCACGACCAAGAAGAAGCCATGACCATGGCCAGTCGCGTCGCCATTATGAACCGCGGACAATTTATTCAGGTCGGTGAACCGGAAGAAATTTACGAGTATCCAAATTCTCGTTTCAGCGCCGAATTTATTGGTTCGGTAAACATCTTTGAAGGCGTAGTCAGCAATAACGAAAATGATAGTGCGGTGATCGATTGTCCCGACTTAGGTTTCCCAATTCATCTCAACCATGGGGTATCGGCAGCGCCCGGCGTGCCTTTCATGATTGCGGTTCGTCCCGAGAAAATAAGTATTTTTAAGACTCTCAAAGGGCGCAGCAACAATCTTTGTCAGGGTAAGGTCGAAGACATCGCCTATCTCGGCAACCAATCCATATATTATGTGCGTCTTGCTAGCGGTAAACGAGTGACCGCCGCGATGCCAAATAGCAGTCGCCATCGTAACAATATGCCCACTTGGAATGACCCAGTGTATCTATGTTGGCAGGCAGACAGCTGCGTGGTACTGAAAATATGAGTACTTTAGCCACCTCCAAAACCAGACAACGTATCGCTCGATTGATTCCCAAAGGTCGCTGCATGGTCTTGGCCGTGCCTTATTTTTGGTTATTCCTATTTTTCTTACTGCCATTTTTCATCGTCTTTAAAATTAGTTTTTCCGAGGCGATGATCGCGATCCCACCTTATAGCCAACTGGTGACGATGGTCGATGAGCAGGTCCAAATATTGCTCAATGTCGGTAACTATTTCTATTTAGTCAATGATGGCCTTTATTTAAGCTCCTATCTGCAATCTGTAAAAATTGCAGGCATTTCCACCCTGCTGTGTTTGATCATTGGTTTTCCGATGGCGTGGGCGATTGTTCACTCCAATCCAGCGAATCGCAATATCTTGTTAATGTTGATTATTTTACCTTCATGGACCAGCTTTCTGATCCGAGTTTATGCTTGGATCGGGATTTTAAAAAACAATGGTTTCCTGAATAATATTCTGCTGTACACCGGTATAATCGATGAACCCTTACGCATATTGCACACCGATACCGCGGTCTACATCGGTATTGTCTATACCTATCTTCCGTTTATGATTTTGCCACTTTATACCGCATTAATGCGAGTCGACTACTCGCTCATCGAAGCCGCCAGAGACTTAGGTGCCTCGACCGCCACGGTATTATTTAAAGTCCTATTACCATTGACCAAGTCGGGCATTGTTGCCGGCTCAATGTTAGTGTTCATCCCTGCAGTTGGTGAATTTGTGATCCCAGAATTACTCGGTGGGCCAGATTCGATCTTGATCGGCAAAATTTTATGGCAAGAGTTCTTTAACAATCGAGATTGGCCAGTCGCTTCGGCAGTTGCATCGGTGATGCTACTGTTGCTAATGGTGCCAATATTATTCTTTTATCGTTATCAGAAACGTGAAATGGAGGCCGGCTAATGAACGCGATTCCGGTTTACAAAAGCAAGTGGAAATGGGCCATTTTAAGTGTTGGTTTAGCCTTTCTCTACCTGCCAATTCTTAGCCTAATCATTTACTCATTTAACGCCAACCGCTTGGTTACGGTCTGGAGTGGCTTTTCCACCAAGTGGTACGGCGCACTCTTCCAAGATGACTTGCTAATGCATGGCATCAGTCTAAGTTTAACCATTGGCGTGTTATCCGCGAGCGCAGCAGTGGTGCTTGGTACCATGGCCGCTTTTGCGATGACCCGTTTCGGTAACTTTAAAGGTGAAACCAGCTTCGCATTTATGATTACCGCCCCCTTAGTAATGCCCGAGGTGATTACTGGTTTAAGTTTGTTATTGCTGTTCATTGCTTTGAGTCAGGTATTCGACCTATTTAGTCACCGTGGCATGCTCACCATTTGGATTGCTCACGTCACCTTCTGTACTGCCTATGTGTCGGTGGTGGTAAGCTCTCGGCTACGGGAGCTCGATCAAAGCATCGAAGAAGCTGCCATGGATTTAGGCGCAACGCCGTTGAAAGTATTCTTTTTGATTACTCTGCCAACGATTTTTCCAGCGATTGTGGCTGGTTGGTTACTCGCCTTCACCTTGTCGCTCGACGACTTAGTTATTGCCAGCTTTGTGTCGGGCCCGAGTGCAACCACCTTACCGATGGTGGTGTTTTCTAGTGTAAGATTAGGGGTAAGTCCCAAAATTAATGCACTTGCTACCCTGATTATTGGTGTAGTATCTGTCGCTACTCTTATTGCCTGGTGGATTATGGCCAGAGCCGAGAAACGTCGTTTGCTCGACTTGAGAGCGAGCAACAGTGCTTAATCGGTACCAACCAAGGAACAAGCTATAATGGATGTTGGAAAACGATTGAAAAGCATCCGCTTAATGCGTGGGATTTCCCAGCGGGAATTAGCCAAATTAAGCGGTGTCACCAACAGCATGATTTCACAAATTGAGCAAAACCAAGTGAATCCTTCAGTGGGTTCGCTAAAAAAAATCCTCGACGCTATTCCGATTTCAATGGGTGAATTCTTTACCTTAGAAATGGAAAGCGAAGATAAGATTTTTTATAGTGCTGAAGAACTCACGGATCTGGGGGATGGGAAAGTTAAAATGCTACTGGTCGGGAGCAAACACACTGGCCGACAACTAGCGATTTTACGCGAGATCTATCCAGCAGGTGCAGATACTGGCACCGAGTTTATTCAACACGAAGGGGAAGAAGGTGGCATTATTATCCGTGGTGAAATCGAAATCACCGTGGGTAGCAAATCTAAGGTTCTCAAAGCTGGTGACTCCTACTATTTTGAAACCCGCAAACCACATCGTTTTCGCAATAAAAGCAAAGAGGTGTGTGAACTGATTAGTGCCGCCACCCCACCCACTTTTTAACCCGAAGCCCTCTCATAACAAAGCCGCTATATAGCGGCTTTGTTATTTGTGAAAAGCCCTTCTCATGCGGGCTAAATCGAAGCAATCACAGCCTAATCCAAATCAAGACTAATGGGCAATAGTTGGTTCACCCACGGAAGGGATCTTACGTTTTCCCTTGGCGATCATAGAAAATACCACGGGTACAAAAAAGAATGACAACATGGTAGTCAGTACCGTGCCGCCAGCAATCGCAACCGCGAAGGGTGGCCAAAAGCCTCCCCCTTCTAAAATCAAAGGAAGAAAGCCACCAACCGTTGTAATGGTGGTCGAGCTAATATGTCGAGTACAACTGAGAACCCCGAAACAAATTGCTTCAGCATCGCCATCACAGGCCTTAGCATCCGATTTCAGTTCCGCCACAATCACAATAGCAGCATTAATCGCCAAACCGATCAGTCCTAATAAACCAATAATAACCGTAAAGCCAAAAGGATAACCGCCCAAGAACACACTTAACAGCCCCAAACCTGCGGCTTGAATCGCTGTCACCATAATCAAAAAACTCAACCTGAAAGAGTTAAATGACAAAACCACCACCGTCACCAACAACACCGCGATAATACCTACACTTGCGAGCAAGTTATTAACCGCTTCGTTACGCTCAGCACCTTCCCCACCAAACTCTAAGCTATAACCAACGGGCAATAAGACCTGCTCCTGCGCTAACCTCGCCTTAAATGCTTCTAATACTTCCTCGGGCAGTACATCGGTGCGTAAATAACCTTCTACCACATTCACCCGCCGTCCGTCGCGTCGAGGCACTTCACCCCGAGTTGGGCGAATTTCCAGCTCAGCTAGGGAAGCTAAAGGGATATTGCCAGCCATCTCACTAGTTAAAGTAATATCGCCTAGATTTTCTAATTCTTTACGCTGCTCATCGGCTAAACGAATTCTTACCGGTAAGGACTCACTGCCCTCCAAAACACTGCCATTAATTAGTCCTTGCAAGCTAGCTTGTAGCTGACTGGCTATTTGGGTTAAGGTCATGCCACTTAAACGCGAGGCTTCTTCATCGACTTTAAGCCATACCTTAGGTGTTCCGGCCAGCAACGTTGCACGAGTATGAGTCACGTTTGGCACCTCGGAGAGGATCCGCCGATAGTGATCACCCAATTCTTTAAGTTGGTCTAAATTGGGACCAAATACACGCAATTCAATCGGAGCATTAAAAGGAGGCCCCTGTTCTAACTTGCGTACCAAAATTTGCGCTTGTGGGTACTGTGCATCAAACTCTTCTTGTAAGAGCGGGATCAAACGATTGGCCGCACGAAAATCATCGGTTTTAATCATTGCTTGGGCATAGTTTTTTGCCCCTAATTGACGCGGCATTAAGTTGTAGTAAAACGACGGTGCATTATTCCCCACAAACCAACTCACAGATTTGATCCCGTCCTTGGCATACATATGTTCAGTTAACTGCTCGGTTAAATGCTCGGTGGCATAAATGCTGGACTGTGGTGCCATGTACACCTCTATCTGAAACATATCGCGATCAGACGGTGGGAAGAATTGCTCAGTCAAACCGCCAGCGCTGTAAAAGCCATAAATAGGCAAGGCTGAAACCAGTAATAAAGTCAATTTAGGAAAACGCAAACAGCCATGTAAAAGGGCCTGAAAGGCTCTACTTAACCAAGCAAACTGAACCCCTTTATTATACCAATGGTCAGCACTTTGATGAGAAGGTAGAAAATGTCCGGAAAAGCTGGCCACTAAAGTGTGAGAAATAAAATAAGAGCCAATTAGTGAGAAGATCACGCTTAAGGCAATGCCACTCACAAATTCTCCGGCGGGTCCCGGCATTAATACGATGGGCAAAAAGGCCAAAATGGTGGTTAAGGTGGAACCAAGTAAAGGCAGCCAAAGATGGTTAAGCGATTCTTTTACCGCCTGTAAACCCGATTTACCTTGCTGGCGCTTTTGCGCAACGGTATCGGCCATAACAATGGCATTATCAACCATGATCCCCAGAGCAACCACCAAACCGGTTACTGACATTTGATGAATTGGCAAGCCGTAGAATTTCATGCACGCAAGGGTAAACATCACCGTGAGCGGTAAAGATAAACCAACAATAAGGGCCGAACGCCAACCGAGGGTAAGTAAAAGAACCACCACAATAATAGCAAAACCGATCAATACATTAATCACCAACTCCCCTAAACGAGTCGAGGTATAGCCATCTTGCTCAAAAATAACCTCGGCGCTTACATTGCTTGGTAGTATCTGCTGAAATTCCTCCAAGGCCAGATTGACTCGAGAGCTCCACCGATCCACCCGATATTCAGACAACATCCGAACACCGATCACCACCGCATCTTGGCGTTCCACCACAGCAATTTGCTCCGGCGGGGATTTCAGCTGTCGACTCACCTCCGCCAAATCGCCTAAGTGATAAACAAAGCCATTCGCGCTCGCGCCGACAGGGATGCTGCGGATCCGCTCTAAAGAATCGAGCTCACCTTCCAGCTCAAGTTGCATCAGGGTATTGTTATTGGTCAATTCACCAGCCGACACTTTCGCATCAGCGGCAGCAATCATTTGCGACACTTGCTCGGTACTCAGTCCGATAGCGCTAGCTTGATAGGGGTCTATTTCGACCAGAATTTCTTCTTCACCATTCCCCTGCACATCGACAAAATCGGTCCCCGCAATATTACGCAAACGGTTCTGTAATTCTTTCGCATAACGCCCCAATATTGCTAAATCAGATTCACTTTTCCCCTGCCAGCGCAGTGCAATTAAAGTGGTAAAAGCATAGCCTCGGTCTTCATCCACCAGCGGAGTCGAACTACCAAGCGGTAACTGTGGTGCCAATTCACTAACCAAATCACGAACCCGCGCCCATACAGGTACAACTTCCATCACTTGGTCTTTCAATTCCACCTGTAGCACCGAGAAACCAGGTCGAGAAGAAGATTGCACTAGTTTTATTTCTGGCAATTTTCTAATTTTATTTTCGATGAGTTCGGTCACTAAGGCTTCCACTCGCTCTGCCGAAGCCCCCGGGTACTGGGTAATAATACTAGCAAAACGACTAGTAATTTTAGGATCTTCGCTGCGCGGTAAAGTGCTAATCGCACCAATCCCCGAAACCACAATCAACGCAATCAGCAGCGCAATTAAACGTCCGTTGTTATAAATGGCGGCAATCATGATTATTTAGCCTCATCAACAAATGAGCTGGGTAGAACTCGTTGCCCCGGGACATAGCGATGCATCCCGGTCGCTACAATCGACTCTCCGGGTTGTAAGGCGCCAGTCACAAAAGCTTGCTCTTGGGTCGCATAGTGAACGCTTACATCGCGCCGCTCTAATACAAATTCACCATTACTTTGCTCAACAATCGCATACACATTCCATAAGCCACGGATACCATCAACAATCGCACTGACCGGCACCCAATAGCCCGGCTGTTCAACGCTTTCAACCACATGCAAATAAGCTAATTGCCCACTCACCAAGCGATCATCTTCAGGGAGCGCAAAACGCAATTGAACGGTGCGGGAAACTGGATCAACTTGTCCACCAGAAGCCACTAACTCCACTGAATAATCATGTTTAGCCACAGTGACAGAACTAGGTTTAGCCAAATCTACTTGCGCTAATAAGCGCACCGGTACACCAACGATCACTTCATTGCCGCCCAGCTGTAACACCGTTAAAACTGGCTGAGAAGCGCCCACCACCGCGCCCTCGGACACGGTTCGACTATCAACGATGCCAGTATAGGGGGCGATTAAAGTAGATTTTTCAATGCGAGTTCGGTTGGCTTTAATTGAAGCATCAATTCTTGCCTTATTGGCTTTGAGCGATTTTTGTTGTGCAACCAATTCATCAACACTCTGAGCGGAGGCGTAACCATCACTTTTGAGCGACTTCACTCGTTTTAAATTGGCTTTGACTAAGGCGGCATCGGCGGCGACTTGTTGTAATTGAGCCTGTAAATCGATGAACTCAATCTCTAGTAATTCAGTATCGAGCTGCATCAAGATAGCACCTTGCTCAACCCGATCCCCTTCATCGACAAAGATTTTCGAAATTTTACCCGCGAGCTCAAACCCGAGGTCTGCACGCTGCTTGGCGATCACCTGCCCCACAAAGCGCCGCTCAATCGCATAATGCTCAACTCGCTGCGGGGGAAACGACTTCACCGGTGCGACATGTTGTTCATCTTGGGGGAGGGATTCACTACCCTGCGCATATGCAGGCAAGGTCACGGCACTTGTCACAGCCAACAAGGCTAGCCAAGGTAGAATTGAAAAATTTAATGAAAATAACGACCTAAGCATAGTAACGTTCCGTGTGACTAAAGTGATAAATACATTACTCAGTGTAGAAAGACTGTGGTTCACTGTCTAGAGTCGGTTTGTTGATTCTAGCGGCAAACCGCTCCTCTACCGAGTAATCGCTCGCTATAATAAGTGATAAATCATAACAAAGCTGTAAGTAACATAGCCAAAGGGCACCCCGCCTTGGAACAATCCAATATAAACACTTGTAGTTCACCTAGCGCTCATAGAAAATTACCAGCAAATAATATATTCCTTTAAGGAAAGCCATGAGTACCCTCGCAGACCACCCCGACTATTCCTTATATTCCAATGCCAGCACGTTTCTGCGCCAAGCTTTGGATCATAAACCAGCTCAGAGTAATGCCGATGTGGTGGTCACTGGTCTGCCCTTCGATTTAGCCACCACGGGTCGCCCCGGCGCCAGGCTTGGTCCCGATGCAGTGCGTCGCGCCTCGGTCAACTTGGCTTGGGAAGAAACCCGTTGGCCGTGGCATTTTAAATTATTCGAACAATTAACAATGATCGATGCTGGTGACCTCGTATTTGATTGCGGTGAACAGCAACAGTTTACCCAGCGCTTAGAAAGTTATGCCAAGCAGCTACTCGAAGCAGGAAAAACCATGTTAAGTCTGGGCGGCGGACCCTACCGCTATTACGAGCCCACGCCAAACACCACGGTAAACTCGCCTTACTGCATTTTGACGCACACACCGATACCTATAGCCAGGGCAGTCACTACGACCATGGCACTATGTTCTATCATGCACCGAAGGAAGGGCTCATTGACCCAGAGCATTCCTTACAATTAGGTATTCGTACCGATTACGAACGGGATAATCATCCCTTCATGGTGATTGATGCCGATCAAGCTAATAACTTAAGTCTTGAGCTAATGATTCAACAAATTCGCCAACGAGTGGCCAACCACCCCGTCTACATCAGTTTCGACATCGACTGTCTTGACCCGGCTTACGCCCCCGGCACTGGTACCCCAGTCTGCGGCGGTTTAAGCAGTAATCGGATCTTGCAAATACTAAGGGGCTTGCAAGGCATCAATCTGGTTGGAATGGATGTGGTGGAAGTTGCGCCCGCCTACGATCAAAGTGATGTAACCGCACTTGCTGCAGCCACTATCGGCCTAGAGCTATTGCATCTATGGGCCGTGAGACCCCGCTAAAGATTTACCCAAACACATTCAAGGTGCAAATCTACGCCTTTATTAATGAAGCTTTCCTGCCAACTCATTCATATGAATTGGGAAATCACCTAGGTGACAGACCCAATAAACAAAAAATCTGTAGTGAATGAGTCCACCATTTATAGCAAGCACATCGTAAGCCGCAAGGCCAAAATTCCCCTTGTTTATTGGCTGCTATCTCGAGTTTCGCCTCTTGGCGACCTCATTAAGCTTTAACGACCAAAGCTTGACCAAGCAAAAAGAAAGCTCGCCCCGCATTATCTTTACCCTTCCTAGCTCAGCGCCAAGCGCGCCTGCGCAACTCCGCGATAATGAAACTAGGGGGGCAAGCGAAAGCTGACATACCCATACCCCATTGTGTTACGACAAGTCTCAGCAATCTCCCGAAAAACCAGCTTATAATTGGAATGGGTTGACCAACATCCTGATGGTCGAGCACTACCGCACGGCCATGGGGAAAAAGCAGAGCTGGAGTATCGTTATTACATCAGTTCAGCAGTGGTGACGCCAGAACAAGCTAGCAATGCTATCAGAGTCCACAGGGGCATTGAGTCCATTCACTGGGTGTTAGATGTGACAATGCGAGAGGATACGTGCCAGATTTACCGATTTACCGAGAGAATGCTACGGAAAACTGGGCGATATTAAGACACAAGGCGCTAAACATGCTCAAAGCTGAATCTTAAGCATTCATGCGAAGGCCCTGGCCACTACAATGTATAATGAAAACAAACTAACCGCAGATCGCTGGTTAATTTATCGCCAGTTAGAATGGGGGTACTGTTTCTTATTTATATCTTTAAGCTAAACGGCCTCATATTTTCAGTTAAAAGCTGATTCTATAATAAAGCCCCTCATGTCAATATAGCTTCCCCAAACCTTGGTCTTTACACCAACAGCATAATAGTCTCTGATGTCATGCTTAGTTTCGACTAATAATTTCCAATCTTTACCGTTATAAGCAATGCCAGAGAAAAACCCTTCAAAAGACAAAATGGATTCACCGACCATACTATCCGTCGAACTTCCCAATGTAAAACACCGCTCATCAAAATCATCAACAGGAGTATCAACACACTTAGGTATAATCCAATCATAAGTGAATTCTTTATTAATTAAATCAACCTTGCTTATATTAAACGCAGCATAGTAGGTTTTATCATCCATCACATCTTTTCTTTTAAGCGCGATCCACTCACCACTTTCAAATTCTAGTCCAACATCCGAAACAGGGAAAAAAAACAAAGATAAAATGAAACTTAATAATACACAAAGTACTAGTAATATTTTAAAACGCACTACAGCCTCCTCCCCCACAAACACCATATTGACAGACTCTAAATGTTCAGGAACTTCACGAGAATATTTGTTTTCCATAGTTGAACCTATATAAGTCCCCCCTACGTAATGTTCAGTCTCGTCAAATTCTGTAATAACTTTATATCTCCACGTATACTTTTTACGGAAACCAATAAAGTCAGGTAGACCAACGGCAACACCAGGGCGGGAGCATACTTTGATGGATTTATAACCCAAAGAAGACTCGTGCCCGATAATCGTCGCTCCATCCCGCTTTCTTCAACTTCACTTTGTGACTTGGCGCTCCACAATCGCATTGTTTGAGCATGTTCATCACAAAACGTCTAAATAGAGCTATGTTTTCCACCGCTCCGTCTAAAGTAATGCGAGAGTTATCCTCTTTAAAAACAACATCTAATACGTAATGCTGGCTGTTTTCAATTCGCCAATGCTGACGAATATAGTGGCCTAACAATTTGTGATTCGGTGACATTGAGCTTATGTAATACGAGGTATCTACAGTGCCTTTCCCATTTATCACGCGGTGGCGTTCCACTGCTATGATGCTTCTTACCGTTGGCCATTTCTTTGCTAACTCTTCGGGCAACTTGGCCTTTAGTTGAAAGACGTATCGCTCTTCGCTACGACCATGGTGTTTTTCTTTAATTTCAGTGACGACCTTCTCTTTACCAGCATCAAAGACGGCTTGAAACTGCTCAACAACAGCCGCTCTCAACTTTGGTTGGTTGTTTTTTACTTGAACGACAACATGAGCCTTCTTTTCTGCGATTTTCTCTAGTGTATCGCGCTGACAATGTAGAGCATCAACGGTGACAACACAGCCTTTTACGTTAATAACATCAAGCATTTGGCGCACAACGCTAATCTCGCCGTTCTTGTTCGCTGTCGGTTTCTGACTCAGAACGAGACCACGTTCAGTATCATAGGCTGTAACCAATTGTAATGCTGTTTTCTTGTTATTTCGGTACGAACCACGCAGTACTTTTCCGTCAAATGCGATGATGGCTCTGTTTTGATTCGTTCGCTGCTCGTTAATCCACAGAGCTAATGCCTCAAGCAAAGACTCCGCGACAACAGAACGCAAAATGCGTGCAATCGTGTGTCGTCTTGGGATCCCGTGTTCAAATGGTCTATATTTCCTCAGCCAGCCCAACTTCTCTTCTCCATAATATTCAATGTCTTGCCAGCCTTCACATCCTGATGCGATAGCACTGATAACAAGGAAAATCACGTCAATAAGGTCATGCTTTTGATTGATGTCAGATCGAGTATCCTCGACGACTGATAAATGTTCAATTATGTTCAAAATAACTATGTAGCTTAGGGTTTAGAGGTATTAGATCATATCTGTTAACAAAGTGCGATCCCGCCCTGACGGCAACACTAAGGTCTGGAAGTTTAGGGATTTTGAAAACAAGTGTTAAAGTAAAATTAACCACATTAACAATAAGGGATGGTTTCCAATCCGTATATTCATAATGGTACAACTTCGGTTTGGTTCTGTCAGAATTGTATTTTGTAAATTTTCGATGTTTTGTTTTCGAGTAAATAGCAAGAGACCTGCTACTATTCCCTCTTGGCGGCAAGCTAAGAACTTGCGTGACGTTGAGTGTGTTTAATTCATGTTCCGTGAACTCGCCATCACTACAGCTCCCCTGAATTGTTTCTGGACCGCTAATGGTCTCTCTCGTTGAATATGGCCCTTCAGGGTCACCATGTGAACCCGTATTAACAAAAATAATAAAAGTGGTCAGCGTTACTTTAAATCGCTACCCTAGCGATCAAACTATCTTATCTTCCGGCGCTCGCTTAAAAAACCACTCAAAACGACTGGCAAGGCTGCGTAGCAGTTACTTGCTGCCTTATTCGATGACAAATTGCCACAATAACCCACGATTTTCGCCGCAAACAAAACACATCAACATCAACATCAACATCAACATCAACATCAAACAAAATTTAACCACAAAACATAAATAGAAGTAACAAACTATACTTAAAGCGGTTGTTAGAGAGGTGCCTAACATGAGTGATTGCTGCTTATTGCCCAAAGGAACAGATCTGATCCGTGCGGTGAAGTACATCGGAGAACACCATTGCCATGATTATCGTTCGCTAAACGAGGTGGCTTTTCGTTTCGACTTGAATCCGCTCGACCAGCAGTTCATTTTAGATCATTTTATTGAAACGCCCGACTCTCTCGAGTCGGGCAACTCAGGCTCATTAGAACTTAAGTCAGATCAATCCAAGTAGATTTAAGTTCGGTATATTTTTCAAGCGCGTGCAATGACTTGTCACGTCCATTGCCGGATTGTTTAAAACCACCAAAGGGCATGGTCATATCCCCGCCGTCCCAGTTATTCACAAATACCGTTCCGGCTCGTAAAGCGCGAGAGGTACGCACTGCAGTATTCAGATCGGCGGTCCATACTGCAGCAGCCAAGCCAAAATCGGTATCATTGGCCAGTGCAATGCCCTGCTCCAAATCATCAAATACTTGCACCACCAGCACTGGACCAAATATTTCCTGCTTCACAATATCTAAGTCAGCCGCTACATCATCAAAAATAGTGGGCTGCACATAATAACCACCAGTTTCTTGCAGCGCCTGCTCGCCACCACATAACAATTTAGCACCTTGAGCTTTCGCGCCTTCAATAAACGCTAATACCCGTTGCATCTGGGTTTGATCAACCATTGCGCCCATACTGGTGTTTGGATCCAGCGGATGACCCGGTTGCCATTGCTCAACTAAAGGCAGCATTTTCTCAATCAACTGTTGGTGAATGCTGCGATGAACCAGCAAGCGCGAAGCAGCGGTACAGACTTCACCTTGGTTATAGAATATCGATCCCACCGCAGTTTCGGCTACCTTGTCCAAGTCTGCCGCATCGGCACACACCAGATTAGGGCTTTTGCCACCACATTCCATGAAGGCCCGCTTCAAATTCGATTGTCCTGAGAACTCCACCAGTTTTTTACCCACGCCGGTAGAGCCAGTAAAGGTGATGCAATCCACATCCATATGCAAGGCCAGCGCTTGTCCTGCAGTATGACCATAACCGGGCAATACATTAAAGACGCCATCGGGGATCCCAGCTTGCTGAGCTAATTTTGCCAAAAATAATGCACTCAATGGTGATTTTTCAGAAGGCTTCAAGATCACCGAATTGCCCGTAGCCAATGCCGGTCCAAGCTTCCATGAGGCCATCACCAAAGGGAAGTTCCACGGCACAATCGCGGCAACCACACCCAAAGCTTCACGGGTGACCAGGGCCAAAGCGTCTGAGGTGACGGGGGCCACTTCATCATAAATCTTATCAATAGCCTCAGCATTCCAAGCGATACAGCGGGCGGTTGCCGTGGCATCGTAAGATAAAGCATCGCCAATTGGCTTACCCATATCTAAGCTTTCTAACAATGCTAACTGCTGCTGATGTTGTTCAATTAATTGAGCAAAGGTTTGCATCACTTGCTTGCGCTCGGATGGGGCCTTACCCGACCAAGAACCACTGCTAAAAGCCTTTCGAGCGGCGCTCACCGCCAGTTCCACATCGGCGGCATCACATTCGGCCACCTCAGCTAAGGGCTGACCATTGGCCGGATTAATGCTCGTAAACGTTTTTCCTGATTGCGCGTCGACAAACTTTCCGTTGATAAATGCTTGTGTTGGAAAATCTAATTCGAGTGCCTGTTTCTGCCAATACTGCAAATCATACTGAGCCATGTTCCCTCCGGGCTAAATCATCATTCGTTGTTTAATAATTAACAAAACTACACAAATATTGCATATTATTCCAGACTTGATACGATTTATTTAACAGCGAACTTTTAAATTTAAATTAACCATTGGACTGGTAACATGCATATAGCCATTATTAATTGCGACAAAGTTGACTCCAATTTAGCCAAGCACTACGGTGAATATTCTGATATGTTTATTGCCCACCTCGGTGCCCAAGACGCCAGTTTAACTTTTGAAGTATTCAATGCCTTAGAGCAACAGCTGCCCTCTTTGACTGATTTCGACGGCTATCTGATTACCGGGAGCCGTCATAATGCCTATGACCAAGACCTTTGGATCAACGCGTTAATTCGCTGGGTGCAAGAGTGTGAGCAAGTACAGGCGCCCTTAGCTGGTATCTGTTTCGGTCACCAACTGATCGCGCGCGCTTTGGGTGGCGAAGTCGCTAAGTCAGACAAAGGCTGGGGCTTAGGCGTTGCGAATAATCAACTCATCAAGGCTCCGTCTTGGGCTGAACAACAAACGGCTCCAGAACGACTACATATCTTAGTCAGCCATCAAGACCAAGTGCTGCAACTTCCCGAACATGCCGAACGCTTAGCCAGCAGTGATTTTTGCCCTAACTTTATGTTTCAGATTGGGCAGCATATATTGGCAATTCAAGGTCATCCAGAGTTTGAATATGGCTACGCTGAGGCGCTGATCGACAAACGACAGCAGTTATTGTCTCCCGAAGCCTTTAGCTGCGCCAAGCAGAGCCTACAGCAAGCGCTTGATGCCGATTTAGTGTTTAATTGGATATTACAAATGTATCGCCATGCTAAGTGCTAGCGCAAATAGTCGTAAAATTTATGCGACAACACTCGACATAAGCCAGCTAGCCACGTTAAATAGCACTTAATAAATGGATAGTTAAGTCACAAGGAATAAGATGCTGCGGCTTTTATGGATCTGGCCAATCTTGGCAAGCACAGTGTTATTCGGCTGTAGCCTTAAGGCATCGCCACCTCAGCAGGCTCCTCAGGTGGCCAACAGTCACTGGAGTAGCCATTATCGGCAAGGAACCTTTGCCGATCATCATTTTGAACAAGCGCTCCCGGCACCGCTACAAAACTTGCTCAAAGAAGCCTTTCAGAATAATCCCAATTTACAGCAAAGCGGCTATGCCCTCGATCAACAGCTCTACCAGATCCAAATTCAACAAGCTCAGCAATGGCCCAATATTGAAGCTTTTATTTCAGGACAACGCAGTGGTACTGATGCAGCCAGCAATGCTCAATTTAAACTGGGACTTAACTTCAATTGGGAAATCGATTGGTTAGCAAAGCTCGATGCGCGCCAACAAGCCGCTATTCTGGATGCTAAGGTCAGCTTTGAGCAATGGCAACAGGCACAAATTAGTTTAGCAGCGACCACCGCAAAGCAGTGGTACAGCCTTATTGAAGCACAAATGCAACTCGCCTTGGTGAATCAACGTTACGAAAACCTTGGTGCTAACTTGCAAATCATTCAAGAAAACTACCAAAGCGGCCTCAACAGTGCGCTCGACGTCTACCTCGCCCGTGCCGACTTAAGTGCAGCTCAAGTACAGCAAAATAACCGCCAACAACAATTACTCAAAGCCCAGCGCCAACTGGAATTACTACTCGGTCGCTACCCAAGTGGCAGCATCAAAGTGCAAGGCGAACTGGCCGAAGCACTACCAGCGATGCCTGCAGGTTTACCCTCCGAACTGTTACTACGTCGTCATGATTTGAAAGCTGCGCAGTATCAATTGGCTGCCGCCGATCTGCGCGTTTATGCGGCTTATCGAGATCGCTTCCCCAGCCTAAAACTCACCGCCAGCGGCGGGAGTCAAAGCCCACAATTGCAGCAATTAGTGAATGGCGAGTCACTTATTTGGTCGCTGTTTGCAGGCCTGACAGCCCCCATTTTTGATGCTGGCCAACGGAAAAATATACAACTGCAACAATATGCCAAGGCGCAAGCTTTGAATCAGTCTTACTTAGAGAAAATATTGAATAGTTTTGCCGAAGTGGAAAACAGCCTCAGCTTGGAACCAAGTCTCTATCAAAGTGCTCAATTGCTGGCTGCCGCAGCGGAGGATTCGATGCAAGCCGAGACGTTAGCCTTCGAAGGTTATCTGGCAGGCCTCAATGAATACGTGACGGTACTGGAATCGCAGCGGCGTGCCTTCGACGCCCGTAGCAGCGCAATTAGTGCACTCAATTCGCAGTTACAAAATCGTATTGAACTCTACCTCGCCTTAGGCGGCGACCTCAATCATTCACAAACCCGCCGCCAGACCTTTTCCTCAGACGACTTACGTTAACCAGGAGTACTGCCAATATGGCCAAATTACTACGACTTAGCTTGCCAGTACTGATCATCATCTTGGGTATTTTGCTTAGCCAGTATATTAAACAAAACAAACCACAAGCTCAGAAAAAAACTGTCCAACAACAAACCAAATTAGCAGTAGAAGTCAGCCGCTTGCAACCGCAGGATTATCAGGTATGGATTGCCTCCTATGGTAGTATTCAAGCCCATACTGAAACCAAGTTGATCGCTCAGGTGGCGGGTACCATCACCAATGTTTCCGATAATTTTCGGGAAGGGGAGTTTTTTAAAAAAGGCGAACAATTACTCAAAATAGATCAGCGAGATTACCAAAATGCGATCACCATTGCCGCTGCCGAACTACAAACCACGCAACTACAACTCGCCGAAGAGCAAGCCAAAGTCGTCCAAGCATTACGCGATTGGCAGCGTTTAGGGAAAGGTAAACCAGCCAACGATTTGGTTTTACGCAAACCACAACTCGCCGCCAAACAAGCCGCTTTAGCCTCTGCTCAAGCCAAGTTAAGTAAAGCCAAATTGGAACTAGAACGGACCGTGATCCGAGCCCCTTACGCGGGACGGGTGATCGACAAGAATGTCGAGCTTGGTGAATACGTGAGCAGCGGCAAACAACTGGCAAGCAGCTATGCCATCGACTACCTAGAACTGCGTTTACCGCTTAGCTTAAGCGATCAAGCGGTACTGAACATTCCCGAGAACTTTCGCCAAAGTCACAGCAGCATCAGCAAACCCTTGGTCAAGCTTTATACTCAATTAGGAACGCAACAATACCAATGGCGAGCTCAAATCGAACGTAGCGAGGCAGCACTCAATAGCACCAGCCGCCAACTTTACTTAGTGGCAAAAATCGACGACCCCTACGGACCCAACAATGAAAATAAACCGCCTCTAAAAATCGGTCAATTTGTCAGCGCCAATATTCAAGGGAAAACCTTAAAACAAGTCTATGTGATCCCTCGTAGCGCCTTATATCCAGACCAGCAGGTAGTCATCCTGGAAAATGGTTTATTACAGCGTAAAAAAGTCTCACTGATCTGGCAAGATCCACAAAGTTATATCATCGATGGCGGCTTAAATCCTGGTCAAACGTTAGTCACCACCCCGCTAGGCAGGGTGATCAGTGGCACCCCAGCTAGAGTCATAGGAGACTAAGCGATGCATGGTCTAATTGCTTGGTTCGCCCGTAACCACGTAGCCGCCAACCTGTTGATGGTGCTGATTGTCGGCTTGGGTTTATACTCCGCCCGCTACCGTTTACCTTTGGAGGTATTTCCTGAATTTGAGCTGGATATGGTGAACGTGAGTATCGCCTTGCCCGGGTCAAGTCCCGAAGAAAGTGAACAAAGTTTAGCGATCCGCATTGAAGAAGCGATCAGCGATATCGAAGGCATTGACCAAATATCCTCGATATCTCAGGAAGGTGCCGCGCGCGTCAGTGCCGAAGTAAATCCTCACTACGTCACTCGTGATGTGATGGACGACATTAAATCTCGGATCGACGCAATTAATACCTTCCCGAGTGATGCCGAGCGCCCTGTCGTCAGCCTCAGTCAGCGCAAACGTGAAACCATCTCGGTAGCTGTTTCTGGTGCCCTTCAAACCAAAGAACTGCGGCTACTGGCGGAACAGATCCGTGATGAACTATTGCAACTCCCGGAACTAAGTCAGGTGGAACTGGATGCGGTCGCCCCCTACGAAATTTCTATCGAAGTCTCCGAAAGAAAGCTGCGTGAATATGGCTTAAGCCTAAGTAAGGTCGCCGAATCCATTCGACTCGCCTCCTTAGATCTTTCTGCAGGCTCGGTAAAAACACAGGGAGGGGAAATTTTACTGCGCACTAAAGGCCAAGCTTACATTGGCGAAGAGTTCGCGAATTTATTAATCATCAGTCAAGCCGATGGTACTCGTATTAAACTCGCTGATATCGCCACAGTGGTGGATGGTTTCGAAGAAACACCGATTGTGAATCGATTTAATAAACAACCCGCAGTGATGATTGAAGTCTATCGAGTCGGCGATCAAAGCGCCATTGTCGTGGCTGACGCTGTGAAAAACTACATCCTTGAAAAACAGAGTCAATTGCCCACAGGGGTATCGGTCAATTATTGGCGCGACCGCTCCAGCGTGGTAAAAGCCCGTCTCAATACGCTCAAGAACAGCGCCCTGCAAGGCTGTTTATTGGTCGCCTTACTGCTTGCTATTTTCTTACGTCCGGCCATTGCAGTATGGGTCTGTGTTGGCATTCCGCTAAGCTTTATGGGCGGTTTACTGGTGATGCCTACCCTCGATGTCACCATCAACATCATCTCGTTATTTGCCTTCATCATGGTACTGGGAATTTTGGTCGACGATGCCATCGTCACTGGGGAGAATATTTATACTCACCTTAAAGCTGGCGAAGAACCACTATATGCAGCGATTAAGGGGACCCAAGAAGTCGCAGTTCCAGTGACCTTTGGCGTCTTAACTACAGTTGCCGCCTTCCTGCCACTCCTGATGATTGATGGGGTTCGAGGCAAGATATTTGCGCAAATCCCAATGATTGTGATCCCGGTCTTGTTGTTCTCTTTGATCGAATCAAAACTAATTTTACCAGCCCACCTGAAGCACCTCAAACCACTCAATAAGAATCATTCTAGCCGCTTTAATCGCTGGCAACATGCCATCGCCGATGGCTTTGAAAATGCAATTTTACGCTTCTATCAGCCACTCTTGAAACGTGCACTATCCCGCCGTTTATTAACCCTCAGTCTCGCCATCAGCATCTTCTTAGTCGTGCTATCCTTAGCAACCTCTGGCTGGGTACGCTTTGTTTTCTTTCCAAGAGTGCCAAGCGAAACGGCACGGGCCAGCTTAGTACTACCAGCAGGCACAAGCTTTAATATCACCGATAATTATATTCAACGGATCTTTGAGGCCGCCCGTCAGTTACAAGATCAATACCGAGACTCAGAAAGTGGCGAGAGCATCATTCTCAACATTTTAGCCACTAGTGGCTCTAGCGGCGGCTCTGGTAGCGGCCAAAGCAATACTGGCCGTGTAATGTTTGAAATTGAACCCCCCGAGAGCAGAACCAACCCAGTCACCAGCGCCGATTTAGTGCGTCAGTGGCGGCAACTCATCGGCCCACTTCCCGGAGCAGAGAGCCTTACCTTCCGAGCTGAAATCGGCCGAGGCGGCTCACCTTTAGACATTCAGTTGAGTAGCAATGACTTTTCGGCCATGTCACAAGTTGCCGAACTGACTAGAAAAAAATTAGCCGAATATCCTGCGGTATTTGATGTTGAAGATAGTCTAGCCAACGGCAAACAAGAACTACAACTAAACATAAAGCCACAAGCACAAGCCTTAGGTTTAAGCTTAAACGAGCTCGCCCAACAAGTGAGGAGTGCCTTTTTTGGCTATCAGGTACAGCGGATCCAGCGAGGACGTGAAGATGTCAAAGTTTATGTCCGTTATCCAGCGGATGAGCGTCACTCGCAATATAATCTCAATAAAATGCTAATTAGAACAGCCAGCGGCGCTGAACTGCCCTTCGATGAAGTTGCCACATTGCGCCCTTCACAAAGCCCAGCCACGATTACCCGGATCGATCGCTTGCGTACCCAAAATATTCGCGCCGACGTCAACAAACAGCAAGCCAACATCGAAGTGATTAAGAGCGAGCTCCAACAATGGCTCACTCAAACACTTGCCAGCTATCCAGAGGTTAACTTCAGTTTAGAAGGTGAAGCCAAAGAACAGCGCGAATCCTTTACCAGTCTGGCGATTGGCTTAGCATTTGTGCTATTTGTAATTTATGGACTACTCGCCATTCCTTTCCGATCATATTTGCAACCACTGGTGGTGATGTCGATCATCCCCTTTGGTTTAGTCGGCGCGGTACTCGGCCACATGATCATGGGTATGTCGCTAACGGTTATGAGCATGATGGGCATGCTGGCTTTAACCGGCGTTGTAGTCAACGACAGCCTTGTGCTAGTCGACTACATTAACCAGCAACGAGCCAAGGGAATCGACTTGTTCAGTGCGGTCACTAAGGCTGGGGTTGCTCGCTTTAGAGCTGTAATCCTCACCTCGTTAACCACCTTTGCTGGTTTAATGCCTCTGATTTTCGAGAAGAGTACTCAAGCACAGTTTTTAATTCCAATGGCTGTCTCACTTGGTTTTGGGATTATTTTTGCCACCATCGTGACTCTATTGATCGTACCAGTAAATTATTTGTTACTCGAAGATGCTCGTCAGGCAGGAACGAAGGCCAAAAGGTGGTGGCTGGCTGGTTTCGAAAAACCAAAGAATTAATCTACGGCGTACCAGCCCACGCACACAAAGTTGAGCAATCAAGCAAACCGGGCTCGCGACAATTATGCTCTTAGATGTTACTCATGGTCACCGCATGATGAGCTTGCTCGGTGGCCTCTTCAAGCAAGCGAGGTGCCTTACTCTTATTCAGTGCGATTAACTCACAAAGCGGTGCTGGCAAATTATTCGCGACCAACTCAGCACTTAAACCGGCATCAAGGGCATGATGAGCAAAAATAGCTAAACGGATCAACACCGCTGGTTTTGATACTGGATCAAAATCCACCGGATTCAACTGCTGTTCGATGGCATCGGTAATCACCGGAGAGAAGTTCCAACGCTGCGCCAATTCACCACCGATCTGGGCATAATCTAAACCGAGAGTTTGGCGCTGCGCCGATACCCGAGTTTCTCCCGATTCTAAACTCAGCTCAATCAGGCCCGCTTCTTCGGGAGTCGCAATGGCAATCATCAGCTCACCAAAATTATGTAGCATGCCACAGGTGAAGGCTGTATCTGGATCAACATCGGTACATTTAGCGAGGGCTTGAGCCAGCATCGCTACGTACATCGCCTGTGTCCAAAACTGTTTTTGATCGAAATTTTTATGCGGCATCATGCCGTTCAGTCCCGCCGCAACCACTAACGAGCGAACCCTTTTTAAGCCCAAGCGAATGGCAGCAGCCTCAATTGAATCAATTTGCTTGATCCCGCGGAAGGCGACCGAGTTAGCCATCTTTAATACATTCGCCCCGAGGGATTGATCGGTCGCAAGCTTCCTTCCCAAATGATGCAAGTCGACATTTTCATCGTTAATGCTCATCAGCAATTCCTGCATGATTTGCGGCATCACTGGCAGTTTCTTTACTTGCTGGAAAAAGGCTTCCAGTTCCATGTATGGCTCTCCCAAAAATAAGTGTGAAGCGCGCCCTGCTTTCACACCCCGATGACTCAAATATTAAGCCCTAATTCACAATCTGTAAGCTAGCGAAGGTTCAAATTGTTAAATTGACCCAAACTGAACATTATATCAACAGCTAGTTTGACCTGATAAATATGGAAAACATAGTGATTATTGCACAAAATGACAGGAAAGCTTGGGCCAAGGATAAGCTCGCGTCACAACATTTGTCAGATCAACGACTTACAAATTTAATTATAGAAAACAGAACTTTAGACTACAGCCATTGGCTAGATTGTTTAGGCGCTGAACAACTGGTCGATTCCCAAGAATATCCCAGCGTTCCGCAAAACCAAATGATTAATAACACCTTAACGTAAGAAGCTCGCCGGAACAGGATCCTGCAATACCATCAAACGAATTTTATCTAACATCACCTGAAACCAGTTAAATTGTTGTAAGTGTTCTTGCCGACTCATGCCAATGGTGCCTGCCATGAAGTTTCGCGTAAAGTTATAGAAATAGATACACACGCTAGTCAGCGCTTCATCATCCCAAGCGGACCCTTTTTCGACAAAAGATTGTTTTGCCTGAGTAATCATAATTCCCCGATACCAGTCCTCTAGCGCCTTGAAGTCATTATCGTGGGTAAATAATTCATGAAAGCTGACTAACATCACAGCCGTCTCTGGCAACTCATTCACGCGACGCTGACCACTATCTGAGTAATCTTTAATACCGCCGGAAGCCAAATGAAAATTAGTTTCATCAAGCACCACCAGCACCTTATCAAACCATCGATGAGCTAAAGCAAAAAAGATCGACTCTTTATTCAGAAAAAAACGATATAAAGAGGCAATGTCAATCTCTGCATGCTGAGCAATTAAATTAGTATTCACCGCAGCCATGCCTTGCTCTCTAATTAGCGTTAATGTGCTATCTAAAATGTGCTCGACTAGTCGTCTAGTACGCTCTTGGCGTGGCTGCTTACGCATCGCCAAATGCTCAGGAACGACATAGTTTTCCATAATTACCTCTTTCTTCTATAAAAACAGCTCAACGCCTGACAAAATTAAAATTAAGATTAAATGAAATATTCCTTAAAATATTTACAGCAGCTTATACTCCACCTCGCCTTACGAAACAACCGTGATTTAACTCATTGCGAGATAAGTTTAGTAAAATTGACAAACTTTATTCTCGACAATGTACGCATATATGCAACAATAACTATATATTTGATTTTTTAATCGAATTTTATAAATAGCTATTCGCGGAGAATACATTGGACCACTCGGCCGAAGATTTAGTTAGCTGGTTTCGCCAATCAGCCCCATATATCAATGCCCATCGCGGTAAAACCTTTGTCATCATGCTCAGTGGTGAAGCCAGCAGCAGTGCCAACTTTAGCAATATTATTCAAGACATTGCTCTGCTCAAAACCCTTGGCGTGAAAATCGTTCTGGTGTGTGGCGCACGCCCGCAAATCGACGCATTAATCCAAGCACATCACCACAGTTGTGAGTTTGCAGGCGAGCAGCGTATCACCGATGAGCGCAGCCTTGACATCATTAAGCAGGCGGTCGGTCAGATCCAAATGGACATCGAAGCGCAATTATCGATGGGCTTGGTTAACTCACCTTTACATCAAGCACACATTAATGTGGTTCGTGGTAACTTTGTGGTCGCACAACCGATCGGCGTAGAAGACGGCATCGACTTCCTGCATACTGGTAAGGTTAGACGAATTAACCATCAAAGCATTAGGCGCCAGCTCGATCATGGTGAAATTCTCATGGTGTCACCGCTGGGAGTCTCGGTTACTGGCGAGTTGTTTAATATTTGCTCTGAAGATATCACCACTGAAATCGCGGTCGCCTTAAACGCCGATAAAGTCATCTATTTCTGTCCAGAACAAGGGATCCATGACGAAGACGGCCAGCTAGTGAGTGAGCTACTTCCCGATGCCGCCAATCAACTGATGTGTTCTGAGGCGTTTCTCAAAGCAACAGATAAAGACACACTTCGTTATTTAGCGGCAGCCATTCGCTGCAGTGACCGAGGGATCCAACGTTGTCATCTGGTCAGCTATCAACAAGATGGCTCGCTATTAAACGAATTGTACACTCGAGATGGCAGTGGAACTCAATTGGTCCAATACAGTTACGAGCGAGTTCGCGAAGCAAAGCTGGATGACATTAATGGTATTATCGAACTGATCCGCCCCTTAGAAGAACAAGGTATATTGGTAAGGCGCTCTAGAGAATTATTAGAAATGGAAATAGAGCGTTTCACCATTGTTGAACGCGATGGCATGATTATCGGCTGTGCTGCGCTATATTTGTTTGCTGGCGAGAGTATGGGAGAGCTTGCTTGTCTGGTGAGCCATCCACAATATCGTCAATCTAGCCGCGGCGACCGCTTGCTCCAAGCTATTATTAAGCGGGCGAGAAGCAAAGGCTTAAATCAATTGTTTGTACTCACCACCAAAAGTATTCACTGGTTTAGAGAGCGTGGATTTTCGCCTGCCGATTTCAGCGACCTACCCGCAGAAAAACAGGCTATCTATAATTTGCAACGCCGTTCTAAGATTTTATTGATGGACATTACCGCTTAATCACACACCGGGTAAATACCGCTCAAGGAAAATTGAGCGGTATTGACTTAGAACATCAAACGCCCGCTCTTTCACCGCGATGAATGAATACTCGAGCTGCAGCCATAAATGAACCACAGAAGCACAACAAATCCCAAGGTTAGACTTTCTCGCCTATTATTGGCTGCTGCACAAGCAGCTCGACCGGATTAAACTTCAACTCCGTGGCTGGCGAGGCTAACCATTTTTCAACATGCTCAGGCAAACAAGGCTTAGCAAAGCCAAAACCTTGAAACTGCTGACAACCTAAATGCAGCAATTGGTCGAGTTGCGCTCTTAGCTCAATCCCTTCCGCTAATACCTCAATATCGAGGCTGTCACACATGGCAATAATAGTTTTGACCATTTGTGCGTGTTTGCTATTTTGATGAATATTAACGACAAACTGTCGGTCAATTTTCAAGCGAGTCACTGGAAAAAGAACCAAGCGTGACAGATTAGAATAGCCGCTACCAAAATCATCAATAGTAATGGTGAATCCCCAGTTATATAGCACCTCAACCACTTCGCTGGCTCGCTTGGTACTCATACCTAAGGCAGACTCAGTTAATTCGAGTTCAATAAAGCGCGGATGGATCTTATACTTAGTCAAACGGTTCAATAAAAAAGTTACAAAATCAGCTTGTTCTAAATCTACCGCCGAAAGATTGATTGCCACCGATACTGGCGTTAAGCCCTTATCCAGCCATTCCCGGATCTGTTTGCAGCTTCGTTCGATGACCCAACGAGTAACAGCGACCACCAAACCGCGCTCTTCAGCAATCGGAATAAACACCGCTGGCGATACCGGGCCTAATTGCGGTGAAGTCCAACGTAACAAGGCTTCCAAACCAATCAGCTCGCCGCGTTGATTAACCTTCGCTTGATAGACTAAGTACAGCTGCTGTTGCTCACTCTGAAGCATATCCGCCAATACATCAGCGATTTCCTGACGCGCAAAAAACAAATTCATTTCCTGAGGGTTAAACACACAAGCATGTTTAGGAAACGCGTTGGATGAAGCGTAAATGGCCGCGCTAATTAGCTCGTTCGGTGTTTGCCCATGCTGTGGCATCAGAGCAATACCACACTTCACCTCAAACTTAATTGGCTTGTCCTCGAACATAAAACTGGCACACAAACTTTGGTGATGTAGATTCATCTTGTTTACAATTTGCTGCTGACTATCGCCAATGCAAATAAAACCCAAACTAAATTCGCCCACCCGCGCCACAGCCATGGGGGCAATAGGTAATTGACGTATAGTTTTAGCTAAGGTCTGCAAGGCTAAAGATACACCTGTTGAGCCACATTTTTGCTTAATATATTGGCTATTGGCCAACTCAACCACCACGATCGATAAGCCGGTGGTGTAACGTTCAATTAATCGCTCGATATGCTGCCGAAACCACATACTATTGGGTAAGCCAGAATAGGCATCCAAAGACTTCATTTGCTCGCTATTTTTTTGTTCCGACTCTAACTGTTTAGTGAGGGCAATTTGGCTCGATACATCTTCAAAACTCACCAAACTATAATACTTACGCGACATACTTTTCACGCTATAACGTAACGTGATATCAGACCCTGCTTGACTAAGATGAATAATGCCTCGTTTATTTGCCATATTGAGCTGGGGTAACAAGCGGCTAATGGTTTCACTTTTCTTTATCTGCTCGCTGTTCAGCTTAAATAAACGACTGGCCACCTGGTTGAAGTCGACCAAGCAACAATGTCGATCCAACATAATATGCGCATTTGCGGCATCGGCAAACAAGGAGCGGTATAGATCATGATGCATCGATAAAGCTTCATTTTTAAATCTCTGTTGCTTGCCAAGCTTAGCTGCGGCGGCAATGGTTCGAGCAGCCGCTAAAGGTAAACAGATGTTAAACACCAAAAAAATCAAGCTATTTAAATACCAATTGGTATTTTCTAAAACTATATCAAAAGGAAGCCATTGGTAAAACGTAATCCCTTCGGCAGAGATATATAAAGGAAATAGATTAAATAGCATACAAGCTATCGCTGCTCGCATCCCCAATAAAACCAAGGCCACCATCGGTAACGAATAAACCACGATAGACCCGAATAACACCAAATGGGGATCAGAAATAAATAGATGAATACATATTCCAGAAAGGCCAATAGTCAGTAATAACAGCCACGAAACTTGATGATAATAACGCCAACTACATATTAACTGCAGGATAAGCAAGGTATAGAAAAATAGAGTAATGACAAAAATATGATAATAGCCAAGGGCATAAGCCACACGAGAACTATCAACGACAATCGCAGCAGTAAGAATCAGACAAGCGAGCAAAATGATCCGAAGTGCGCTAATTTTCCAATTTTCAATCACTGGATGGACTTGCTCACTATCGTCAAGCAACAGCCAAGCCTTTATCCATAAACCGACTGAACTAAGCAATCCCATTTCCCAATATACTAATTAATGACAAATTTACCTTACCCGATCCCTTCACTAATTCAACATTATTTTACTTGTGTGCTATCGCTAAAAAACAAAAAAAGGCTCCTTAAGAGGAGCCTTGAGAAGTAAACAGGAAAAGGTCGTTTATTATATTGCTAATCTAGCAAGAACAAACCTTTAGAAGTCGTAACGTACCGCTAAAGTAAACTCATCATCTGCACCGTCGATTTGATCAAGCGCGTAAGCAGCAACAACACGTGCTTGCTTGGTTAAGTCGTAACGACCTTCAAGCATCACCCGATCTTTTGCATCTTTATTCTTGGTATCATTCTTATCGTTTTGATAAACCACTTGGGCGCGTAATGCCTTGGTAAATTTGTAACCCAATGCGGCTTCTGTTGCTTTAAACTTATCATCTTTACCACGATAAGCTTCACGTTCGCTGTAGGCCGCCATCATATAAGCATTAGCAATTGAATAATCAGCACCAATAATCCATAAAGAACCATCTTTTACGCCATCGGCGCTGTTGTTTTGCGCACGATAACCAGCACCAACATTTAGGCCAAAATCAGAGTTATAAACCAAAGACGCGCCATAAGATGAGTCGGCTTTAATATCATCCGATTGAGAGTCATTATTTTTAAGTTGATAATCGGCAGCGATGTTTATATTAGCGAAATTACCTTGGTACTTCAGGACATTGCTTAAACGCTTACCACCATTGTTTACGTAACCATATTGGTTCGTAAAAGATACATCGGTGATATCACCAGAGATAGGGTCTAAAGCATCTTTTTGACGACCGTATGTGACTTTACCAAAGTCACCCCCCAAGCCCACGTAAGCTAGGCGTGTTTTAATATTGCCATTTTTATCATCGGTGGCATCGCCATCGGTAATGTCATGCTGTAATTCGTAACGAGCAATGGCATTCAAATTGCTGGTCATGGCCGATTTTAATTTCGCCCCGAAGCGAACATAGGAATCATTTTCACCATCTTGGCCGATATCTGAATTTTCGCTACCCGAGATGTAACCCGCATATACACGACCATAAATATCGACCGCATGCGTATCATCTTCGTATACTTTAGCAGCGTTAGCAGAACCAGCAGCGGCAGCAACCGCAAGTGCAATAAGAGTTAGCTTTTTCATTTTATTCCCTAAAAAATGTGAACTACATCAACTAAAAGTTGAGCAAATATTAGGGTTGACGGATGACAGGCAGGTGACTGAAAAATTAAAGATTTATGACATAGGAACCATTCATGGATAAATGTAAGTAATTGATAATAATAAACTTTATTGGAAATCCAGGTTTAAAAATGACTAGGTGGATAACGCCAGTCAACGGAAAACCATCGTGAATGCCTAATTTTGAAGCGAATAACAAACACTGCGGCTATAAAATTAAAGCAGAAAATCAGATTTGATTCTCTGCAGTTTCAATCTCCACATCACTCGCCATCGAACTTTAGTTCCAAGAAGGGAAAACAACGATTCAGCGCAGCAGGGCCTTCGAGTCGTCACGGTTAACGACTCAATAGGCGATGGTCCACTAAACCACTCAATAGGACGAATTAAATCGCCTTAAATTGATTACTGATCGCATCATAGTGATAACCAATACTTTCTAAGCGGCGCGACAAAGAGCGCTCCTCACAACCCAAGGTTAAGGTAAGGTCTTCTAAACTATGACATTCCAAACGTAATTTTTCATTCACGATGCCCAACAAAATACTCGCATCTAAGTTAAGCAAATAACTGGCGTCCATCATCGGCTCCTTTTTCGCAACGTACCTCTCTGTTTGAGCTTAGCCAAAAATAAAACAATTGATGCTGAACAAGTAAAAAATTATAGGATTTGAGCGAGAACAAGCGAATAAGAAGGGGCAAACAAGCCCTTAAGCCATGATTAACGAAGCCGACTGTTATTAAATACTGTTCAAAATGATCTGCACCGTGTGTCCATAACAGGCTTATGGCTAACAGCCAGAGTGGCCTCTGGCTTCAAACTTAGCTTTAAAACTCAAACTGTTCGCGCATGAGAGCTTCATATTCATTACAACCGCCAACATGCTTTTCATCAACAAAGATCTGCGGCACGGTTTCTACAGGTTTACCAACCGTTTTTTCTAAGTCTGCTTTAGAAATCCCTTCGGCATGAATATCGATATAACGAAATTTATAATCTTCATGTTTTTCACTAAGTTGTTCAGCAATCTGTTTAGCACGAACACAAAAAGGGCAACCTGGACGACCAAAAATTACAGCAAACATTGTTAAACTCCATGAGAACAAGATGCAATCATACTATAACGGCTCAAACATAAATAAAAATTGTATCTTACTTTTACAGTGATAGGTCACGGCTATCAAAGCAACGATCTCACTTTATGGCAAATACTTAAGGCGAAGAAGTCATTCAAGCTGACGTATATTTGAGCGAGACTAAAATCTAGTGTGCCACTACAAAAAGTACTGCCAACAAAAGCCTCCGTGTAATAAGCCTAGGCCTATATAATTAAACCAAGCACGAGACTTGGTTTAATTTGGGCGTTGGGTAAACACCTATTGGTTAGCGATTAAACGCCAAGGCTAGACTAACGGATCTTGATTTTATGTTTTTCTGCCTCCTCTAATTGGACTTTGGGTGCTCTGAGCATCAATAAACCATTGACTAACTCGGCGCTTATTTGATCTGCCTGAATAGACTTCCCGACATTGATACTGCGACTAAAAAAACCGGAGCGACGTTCCTTACGCAATACGTTATCGACATCAGATTGATGCTGTTCAGCTATCTTCGCTTGGATAGTCAACACACCACCCTCTAAGTCAACATCAATGTCGTCTTTCGCGACGCCGGGTAACTCAGCCACAAACAAATAACTATCATCTTTGTCGATGATATCGACACGCGGTTCAAAAAACCCATCTCGACTATTAAAAAAATCAGACCCGACAAGCTCATTCCAAAAATGGTCAGAATCAAACCAGCGGTCTCTAGGAACGAGTTTCATGTCAACCTCCTTAGTCACACGATTAACAGAACCGATCCATAGTTTAAATCTAGTCCATTACGCTAATTTTAGATAGGCCATAGATCTTGCAAAATAGTCAGATTTGATATGCCGCAAGTTGTGCAGAGACAAGGTCACCAAGAGAGAGTAATCGGTACGGTTTATGCCAATGATCCAGAGAGGCGTTCGCTTGCAAACAAGAGATAAAAAAAACCGCTAGGGATTAGCCTAGCGGTTTTTGATGTGAATAGCGTTATATTAAGTCACGAGTTAAAAGGCAACTACCAAAGTAGTTTACTCGGCCGCTTCAACATCTGAGTCGCATTCTTTTGCTTCCATTTCTTCAGTGATGGGCAGGCGGACAAAAAAGCCCTTGCCCGTGGCAAAACAACGCATCGTTGGTTGCTGTTCTTGTTCCATGATGGATATACCTCCTAAAGTTATTACAAGTGTAAAAAGACAAATTTTCGGTTCATTCTTCGTTATTGCCACTTG
The DNA here is from genome assembly GCF_050870865.2 of Agarivorans sp. QJM3NY_33. Classification (NCBI taxonomy): domain Bacteria; kingdom Pseudomonadati; phylum Pseudomonadota; class Gammaproteobacteria; order Alteromonadales; family Alteromonadaceae; genus Agarivorans; species Agarivorans sp. QJM3NY_33. The sequence goes on along the minus strand of NZ_CP194039.2, from coordinate 324,805 downwards.
CGAAAGTAAGGCTAGCTAGTGAATAAAAATTACACAAGAAATAAAATGAAAAGCGCTTCCTTTGCTTATGATTTCTTGATCTAGCTCAGTCTTGCGGGGACTAATCTATAGGTTTTTTTCCAAAATGTGAAGTGCTAATTTAATAGGCTTCAATTTGCCCAAAACCAGAAATAAAAAAATACCCAATAAAAACAAAGCATTAGAAATACTGGGTAAAGTGTAAATCGACCAGAAACGCCCACTCCGGCAGTGCCAAGCACAACAACAGCAAACACTGCGGAAATGAAATCATGATGATAAAAATAAGAACAATTGAATCAATCACTTACTGTGAGAATACAATAAGCAGATGAGGCGTGAATAGATATTCACAAAAATCGTTACTAACAAATAAGGCTTTAACAAAGTTCTGCTGTAAGCCCCTAACCAAAAGGGCTAACGCTTTTTCATACGAGTAATATCCATCAGTAACCATAGCGCCAAAATAACCGCTGACACGGAGGCACCATAATTGATATATATTTCGATATAACCCAGTAAAAAACTCACCAAAGGAAGTACAACAACTAGCAATAAGGCCAACAGCAAATAGCCCACAGGATCCCCCTTATTTTTTGTTGCTATTATATCGACTTGGGAATGCGGTAGAAAGCTTATTCGAAATAAGATTTCAACTGTAGTTGGACATAACCATCTTTCCAAACTGTCGTCTCTAAATGCGTTTTGCAAATTGCACATAGCATTCGAGTTGGCAAGCTTAAGTGACCCGATATACGGTTCCCTTTCACTTTAAAGAGCAAATTTTGCTGAGCTTGCCAGCGTACGCCTCCACGCCAACTAGAGCGCCATTGCGGCACTTGTTGGTACTGTAATAAGGCTTTTTGTTGATAATCCTGACTCGGTTCCAAGACTTTATTAGTTCGAAATGCGACCCTTTGTTGCTCTTGTAACCAGTTAATATTGCTAAATAAATCACCAGTAGATGGCGGCTGTTTCAATTGATTTTCGAGACTAAAATCAAACCCAACTTTAGATTGAGCCTGTAAGTTACTAGCCCACAATAATACCGCTATTAATATCGATAATATAATACCCATAACCAGCTCTCCCCCGTGAATTAAACATTCAACAACTGACTATTCTTATGCAATGCTTAACCAACGACTCATCACCAAGAGGCTAATACCTATACTTAAGAATAGTTGACGCTACTGATTAGTGCTATTTTCATGCCAGCACGCTGCTCGCATTACATTTCCGCAACCTAATGTAACCTCCAGATAACACCTAAAACCTTGTTTGTTACAAAAGAGCGTCTACCATTGGCACTAACTTCAAGTTTTGTGCGAAGTTACTTGACTGTTGGCCCGTAGTTTTCTTTCATATCAGACCAAATGGATAAAATTCACCATTTGGCAATCGCTAACATTTATTCAATAAGTAAAAAGATGTTGTTAAATCGCAACTCTACAAAACAACCATTAGCAGGAACACACTATGCAAATCGGAATACCTAAGGAGATCTTCGACCAGGAGAGCCGGGTAGCCGCCACCCCAAAAACCGTGGAACAGCTATTAAAACTTGGCTTTTCTGTGGCAGTGGAAAGCGGCGCTGGAACAGCAGCCAGCTTTAATGACGAGGCCTATATAGAAGCAGGCGCAGAAATTGTAAGCACAGAGCAAGCTTTTCAAGCTGACTTGGTGTTTAAGGTGAACGCTCCGCTTGATGGCAGTGATAACAGCACCGATGAAATTGCCCTATTAAAGGAAGGCGCAACCTTAGCGAGCTTTGCTTGGCCAGCCCAAAATCCAGAGTTACTTGAGAAATTTAAAGCCGCAAAAGTAAACCTGCTGGCGATGGACATGGTGCCACGGATATCTCGCGCTCAATCTCTTGATGCTCGTAGCTCGTTGGCCAACGTTGATGGTTATCGCGCAGTCATCGAAGCGGCCAACCATTTTGGTCGTTTTTTTACCGGTCAAATCACCGCCGCAGGTAAGGTTCCCCCTGCAAAGGTACTAATTATTGGTGCTGGCGTCGCGGGCTTGGCCGCCATCGGCACAGCAGGTAGTCTAGGAGCGATTGTACGTGCCTTCGACACCCGTCCTGAGGTGAAAGAGCAGATCAATTCGATGGGCGCCGAATTCCTCGAACTTGAATACGAAGAAGAAGACACTGGCAGTGGTGACGGTTACGCTAAAGAAATGAGCGCCGCCTTCATCGAAGCCGAAATGGCCCTATTCCGTGAACAGGCCAAAGACGTAGATATCATCATTACCACGGCTTTAATCCCCGGACGCCCTGCACCGAAACTTATTTTGGCCGACATGGTTGAGTTAATGAAGCCCGGCAGTGTAATTGTCGACTTAGCGGCTGCGACTGGCGGGAACTGTGAATTAACCGAACCCGGTGAAATTGCAGTAAAACACGGTGTGACGATCATTGGCCTAACCGATATTTCGCGTCGCCTACCGGCACAAGCTAGCCAGCTATACGGCACCAACTTAGTCAACTTACTCAAGCTATTAAGCCCAGAGAAAAACGGCGAAATTAACATCAACTTCGAAGACGAAGTACTACGTGGTGTTACTTCAGTGAAAGACGGTGAGATTACCTTCCCACCGCCAGCCATTCAAGTCAGCGCTCAACCGAAAGCTGCCGAACCGACTCCCGTAGTCGAAGCAGTTGAAGAGAAACCCAACAAGCCATGGCTTAAGCCATTGATTGCAGCTGCCGGAGCGGCGGCGTTTGCTTGGATAGCCGATGCTGCTCCAAGTGACTTCCTACAACATTTCACGGTGTTTATGCTGGCCTGTGTGGTGGGTTACTACGTGGTATGGAATGTAAGCCATGCACTACATACGCCTCTAATGAGTGTCACCAACGCCATTAGCGGTATTATTATTGTGGGTGCCTTGGTGCAAATGAAAGCCGATACCTCATGGGTAGTTTTACTACTTTCAGGCATTGCCATACTGATTGCCAGCATCAATATTGCTGGTGGTTTTACTGTGACTCAGCGGATGCTGAAAATGTTCCGTAAAGACGTCTAAGGAGAAATAGTCACATGTCTCAAGGTATTGTATCAGCCGCTTATTTAGTCGCTGCCTTATTATTTATTTTCAGCCTGGCAGGCCTCAGTAAGCAAGAAACCGCTCAACGCGGCAACATCTTTGGCATCGTAGGGATGGTAATCGCGGTACTCGCGACCCTCGCCAGTACCCAAGTTACCGGTGGAAGTTGGATTATCACCATCGCCATGGCGATTGGTGCGGCCATTGGTATACGCTTAGCGCTTAAAGTTGAAATGACCGAAATGCCAGAGCTGGTTGCCATCTTGCACAGCTTCGTAGGTATGGCTGCGGTATTAGTTGGCTTTTCCAGCGCTATCGACCACAGCTCGTTAATTGACACAGTCACAGGCCTGATCGACCCTGTCGCCAAATCAATCCACGACGTTGAAGTTTTCCTTGGCATTTTCATTGGCGCGGTCACCTTTACCGGTTCAGTGGTTGCCTTTGGTAAACTTCGCGGTTTGATCAGTAGTGCCCCTAAAGCGCTACCAGGCGCACACTGGTTAAACTTAGGCATGATTGTGGTCTCAATCTACCTAGGTAGTATCTTCATGGACTCAGAGTCAATGTGGGCGCTGGTGTTCATGACCCTCATTGCCTTTGTATTTGGTTATAACTTAGTGTCGGCGATTGGTGGTGCAGATATGCCAGTCGTGGTTTCAATGCTCAATTCCTACTCTGGTTGGGCTGCAGCCGCCGCAGGTTTCATGCTCGGCAACGACCTATTGATCGTCACCGGTGCTTTGGTGGGTAGCTCTGGTGCAATCCTGTCTTACATCATGTGTAAGGCGATGAACCGCTCATTTGTGAGCGTGATCTTAGGTGGTTTTGGCACCGAAGGCGGCACCGTGGTTGCCGATGTAGACCAAGGCGAGCATACCGAAGTTCAGGCCGAAGACGTCGCCGAAATGCTGAAAGAAGCCAACGAGGTCATTATTGCTCCAGGTTACGGCATGGCCGTCGCACAAGCACAATATCCGGTGGCTGAAATTACTAAGCAATTACGAGCGAAAGGCATTAAGGTTCGCTTTGCGATCCACCCCGTTGCTGGTCGTTTACCGGGCCATATGAATGTGTTGTTAGCCGAAGCCAAAGTCCCTTACGACATCGTGATGGAAATGGATGAAATTAACGAAGACTTCGCCGCTACCGACGTCGTTTTAGTGATTGGTGCCAACGATACAGTGAATCCTGCTGCGAAGGAGCCTGGTAGCCCAATTGCAGGTATGCCAGTACTGGAAGTATGGGATGCCAAGAAGGTGGTAGTATTTAAACGTTCAATGGCCACCGGTTATGCGGGTGTACAAAATCCATTATTCTTTAAAGAGAACACCGACATGTTGTTTGGGGATGCTAAAGAAACGGTACAGAAGATCCTTTCTCATATCTAAGCAGATAATGTGTTGATGAAACAAAGCCGCTCCTAGAGCGGCTTTTTTGATTGTCAAATCAAACACTGTTCATGATTCAATCATTATCGTTTGGTTTGAAATTTTCAGCCAAAGGATTCAAATATTTTACGAAGAAATATCCGATAATTATGAATCTTCGCTAGACAGGAAGCTAAAGGACAGCATTAAGCTTTACTCCGCTAAATTAGAGCAATGCAAAGCGCAACCTATAAGGCCTGATTTTAACGCTGATCCAATTCAACTCATCAAGCGAAGGCTTTCACTTCACTCTTTAATCACCATCATGCCCACGGAGTATCGCAGTCAATCAGCGATGAAGTGGAGTACTAGGGAGCAGACGACTTGGGCGTAGCAAGTTTCCTTAGGCGCGTTGGTTGATGAGAAACGCAAGATTTAAGGGAATACGGGGTGACCTTTGTTCTGTGTACGAAGCTTTAACCAGCAAAGCTTCGTGTATCGCCGTCAAGGTGAAACCCAAACGCACCATAAGAACTAATGCGAAATAAGCCCCCCAAACCATAACAAAAAAGCTCCCGAGGGAGCTTCCAATCAATCACATCAAGCCAATCACCAAAATAGAACTTATGAGAATTTAGTTTCTTTCAGCTTTTGCGCTAATACACGACGTTCTGTCGACAATTCAGCATTTTTGATCGTATATTCATCCACGCGATCTTCATAGTCGCCACGCATATTTTCAATAATCAATTTAATTTCTTCGACACTCATACCCGCTTGAATGTAGTTACTTAGGTTATCGAGTAACTCAACCCGTTTGCGGTTATCGCGAATTTTTTTGTCCACATCGGCCATTTCACGCTTCAATTTGTTACGTCGACGACTCATAGAAACAAACTCCAAAACCAGCGCTACGTTTTCTACATTTTTGTTTTCCATTACTACTCCTAAGTGGTGAGAATTCACAAATGCACACTCTAAGCCTAACTTACCCGCTTAAGTTTTTTCAGCAACGTTTATTTCAACAAAAGTCTATTCGACTTTAGCTAGATCAAAATAATACCAGTGCTGAATCATCTGATAGGTGGCCCTGATTAACCACACAAACCAGTCCAATGTCGCTACCTGAGCGCAATATCATCCGTTACAAATAAAAATAAAGCTCCTCAAGGCGCTATATTTGGCTTACCACATCAAGTCGTCAGGCACTTGGTAATCGGCGTAAGGATCATCTTCGTCAATCACATCCTGACTAGGATCGTTGATCAGCACCACTACGTTTTCATCACGCTGGGCAACCTTTTCAGCCACGATCGTCGGTACCACTTCGTATGCCTCACCCAAAGTCACAATGGCTAAGCGACCATTACTCAGCTGCTTGCGCAACTCTTCGGTGACAAAAATCTTTTTAATCACCCCGTTGTGAGTAAAGTTATAGCCTTCGTCTCCGCGCTTCCGATCAATCATATTCATTTCGATCAGCTGTTTAATTTGTGCGGCAACCGCTTTTTTTGCTTTTTCAGCATTTTGCTGCTGAGCTAATTCGGCATCCCGTTGCTGTTGTTCTATTTTGACTTGTTCAGCGGCAGCTTTCACTTCTTTAGCCAAAGTGCGTGATTTCTTATTGGTTTTACCGACTTTCTTAGCTTTTTTCTTGTCAACTAAACCTGCTTTAAGCATTTGCTCTTGCAGTGATAATTTGGCCATGAGAACTGAACTACCTTCACTAAGTTGGAATTAAAAATGGCGGTACCGCCGTAGGCCTGAATGATACGCCAAGCCACTTGTAAATTGAACCTTGAAGTCACTTAAACCAAACAAGCTATCGGCTTTAGGCGATCGGCTTAAATTCAACTCTGGCTCTTGATTTCGACTTAAGTTCATTACAAGAGCTAGAATTACAGAAATAACTGGCAGCCCCACAGGCTGCTAGCTTTTCTAACGCTGCGTCACAGTCTGGGCAATAGGCCAGCTTCTGATAATGCTGTTGACAACTTGCGCAATAGTATTGCCCATCCCAGTCCAGCGCTTTCCCACAATCGGGACAGTCATTATTCGCACTCATAATCGACTCCTGTTGAATTTTTTCGCCAATATATAGCATATGCCATTATTGGTAAATATGATCTTGGCAAATATTAAACCTCTACAATACTTAAGCGAGCAGCAAGCAAGTTGAGCAAGCAAGTTGAGCAAGCAAGTAATATTCATGAGAAAATTCATATATACTTCTTACATGATCATATTTACAGTGGTTTCCCGTGGAACTTAGCAGCCTGCCTGTAACGGCCCTGAAAGGTGTTGGCGATAGACTCGCCGAAAAGTTATTACGATTGGAGATTCGTAGCGTCGGTGATTTGCTCACCCATTTACCCCTGCGCTACGAAGATCGCACCCATATTTGGCCTATTCACGACTTATTGCATGGCAGCCATGTTTCTGTTCATGGCGAGATCACTAAAACCGAATTAATCTATGCACGTCGCCGTATGCTCACCTGTCGCATCAATGATGGCAGTGGCAGTATCACCTTACGTTTTTTTAACTTCAATAACGCCCAGCAAGCAGCCATGCAACAGGGTTTATGGATGCGCTGCTTTGGTGAAGTGAAACGCGGCAAGCACGGTTGGGAGATGATTCATCCCGAATACAGCATTGTGAGCGATGTTAGCGCCCCCTTAGTTGAAGAAAAACTCACTCCTGTCTACCCAACCACCGAAGGACTCAAGCAACTCAATCTACGTAAACTTAGCGAGCAGGCCTTCGCCTTACTAGAACAATATCCGCTGGTCGACTGGCTCCCCAGCCACCTGCGCCCGCACGGTTTAGACATGAACCAGGCCTTAAAGCTATTACACCGCCCGGAACCAGATTGCCAACTCAGTCTATTGGAAGAAGGCCGTCATCCGGCCCAGCAACGCTTAATTATAGAGGAATTGGCCGCTCACCAGCTCAGCATGCTTAAGCTACGCCAACAACAGCAACGCCAAGCGGCTATTGCCCTACCCTTGGTGAGCCAACTCGAACAACAATTTCTAAGCGCGCTGCCTTTCAAACCCACTCGGGCCCAGCAGAAGGTCACCGCCGAAATAAAGCAAGATACCCAACAAGCCCATGCGATGATGCGCCTAGTGCAAGGTGATGTGGGTAGTGGTAAAACACTGGTCGCAGCGATGGCAGCCATACAGGCCTTGGGCAATGGCTACCAAGTGGCTCTCATGGCTCCCACCGAAATATTGGCAGAGCAACATGCGCTTAACTTTCAAGGCTGGTTCGAGCCCTTAGGTATTAAGCTGGCCTGGCTCGCTGGAAAACAAAAGGGCAAGGCACGCCAACAAGCACTCGCCGAGATCGCCTCAGGCGAAGCGCAAATGGTGGTGGGCACCCATGCGATTTTCCAAGAACAAGTCCAGTTCCACAAACTGGCTTTGGTGATTATTGATGAGCAACACCGCTTTGGGGTGCATCAACGGATGGCACTACGGGAAAAAGGTGCAGCTATCGAAGGCAGCAATACCCTACCTCACCAGTTAATTATGACCGCCACTCCAATTCCGCGAACTTTAGCGATGACTGCCTATGCCGATTTAGAGCTTTCGATCATCGATGAATTACCGCCGGGGCGGACTCCCATAACCACTGTAGCACTGCCCGATACTCGGCGGGAACAGGTGATTGAGCGAGTCTACCAAGCCTGCCACAAAGATGGTCGTCAAGCCTATTGGGTCTGTACCTTAATTGAAGAATCGGAAGTATTACAGTGTCAAGCTGCCGAAGACACCGCCGAAACCCTACAAAAACAATTACCGGATCTGCGTATTGGGCTGGTACATGGACGAATGAAAGCCCAAGAAAAGCAATGGGTGATGGCGCAATTTAAAAACCACCAACTCGATCTACTCGTCGCAACCACGGTCATTGAAGTCGGTGTCGATGTGCCAAACTCCAGTCTGATGATTATTGAAAACCCAGAACGACTGGGTTTAGCACAATTACATCAACTTCGTGGCCGGGTGGGACGAGGTGAGGTAGAAAGTCACTGCGTATTGATGTACCACAGTCCGCTCTCAAAGACTTCAAGCGCGCGCTTAAGTGTTTTACGCGACAGTACCGATGGCTTCGTGATCGCTCAGCGAGACATGGAATTACGAGGCCCCGGTGAACTACTCGGCACCAAACAAACTGGCCTTGCCGAGTTCAAAATCGCCGACTTAGTCAGAGACCAAGCACTAATTCACGAGGCGCAAAGCCTCGCCAAACAACTACTGCAACAACACAGTGCTAGTGTTACGCCACTCATTAGCCGCTGGTTAGCCGAACGCGAGCAATTTGCCCAAGCCTAACAACAGCCAAACTTACAATCACTGTTCGGACATACCGCACCATGTCCTGAGAATATGCGCTATGCTGGCTGCTCCGCATCTAGATTAGAAAATGAACGACAACTGTCTACTGCCCGCTGCCAGCCTTGATACAACTGCTGACGCTGTTGCGCTTGCATATTCGGCGTAAAGCAACGCTCTGTCGAGTTAATCTCAGCCAAACTCTCAGTGCCATCCCAATAGCCCACCGCTAAACCAGCAAGATAAGCCGCACCTAAAGCGGTTGATTCGATCAATGAGGGGCGTAATACCTCCGTAGCCAACAAATCCGCTTGAAACTGCAATAAGAAATCATTGGCCACGGCACCACCGTCCACTCGCAGTTGTTGTAAACGGATCCCGGCATCGGCCTGCATCGCATCTAATAAATCACGGCTTTGATAGGCGATCGACTCCAGTGCTGCTCGAATTATATGGTTACGATTGGCCCCACGAGTTAAACCGACAATACTGCCACGAGCATGTGGATCCCAATAAGGAGCGCCTAAACCCACAAAGGCAGGCACCAAATAAACGCCATTTGTATCAGCGACCTTAGCAGCAAAATATTCGGTATCGGCGGCTTCGCGGATCAAGCCCAACTCATCACGTAACCACTGAATAGTAGCTCCCCCCATAAAGACACTGCCTTCCAAGGCATAACTCAATTGACCATTCAGGGACATCGCAATGGTGGTGAGCAAACCATGACTCGACTTCACCGGTTTATCACCCGTGTTCATCAACAAGAAGCAACCAGTCCCGTAAGTATTTTTGGCCATTCCTTGGTGCAAACACTGCTGACCAAATAAAGCAGCCTGTTGATCGCCAGCGATCCCGGCGATTGGGATCCGAGTTCCTCCCTTCCCCCCAATATTGGTTTTTCCATAGATCTCGGAACAAGACTTTAGCTCCGGTAACATTTGTCTGGGAATATCAAACAGCGCCAGTAAAGTCTCATCCCACTGTAAGCTATGAATATTAAACAACATGGTACGGGACGCATTGGTCAGATCGGTGGCATGCACTCGCCCACCAGTTAATTTCCAGAGTAACCAAGTATCTACGGTCCCAAACAATAAATCTCCCGCTTCCGCTTTAGCTCTCGCACCAACAACGTTATCGAGGATCCATTTCAACTTTGAAGCAGAGAAGTAAGCGTCTAATACCAAACCGGTATTCTCTTGCACATAGTCTTGCCAGCCTTGCTCTCGTAATTGTTCGCACAATTCGGTGGTTCGGCGACATTGCCAAACAATCGCGTTATACACTGGCTGACCGCTGTGTTTGTCCCAGACAATGGTCGTTTCACGCTGATTGGTAATACCAATCGCGGCGATATGCTCGCTGGTGATGCCAGTTTTGGCCATCACCTCAGTAAGAGCCGCACTTTGGCTAGCCCATATCTCCATTGGATTGTGCTCTACCCAGCCTGGTTTCGGGAAATACTGAGTAAATTCGCGTTGTACACTACCCACAATTTCAGATTGATGATTAAAAATGATCGCCCGAGAACTGGTTGTGCCTTGATCGAGAGCCACGATATAACGTGCCGGTTCCATAAAGACTCCACTATATTGAGGAATTATTTGTATATTATGCTCGAAATCGAACATTAAGCTGATATTTGGCAAGTTTCCGTGACTACGGTTCAATTTACTCGCTACATTTATTGCTAAGTTTTAAGTCAAATAACGCTGCAGTTCCGTCAAAGCCACAAATAAAAGCTAAACTGCATGTTCCTAAGAAAATGAGAGCACGTGTCGTGAAACAAACCCAACGCCACCAGCAAATATTGCAAATATTAAAAACTCAAGGTTTTGTAGCGACCGAGCAATTCGTTGAATCGCTGGCCGTCAGCCCACAAACCATTCGCCGTGATCTGAATAACTTAGCCGAGCAACAACTCATCCATCGCCATCATGGTGGGGCCTCTTTACTCAGTAGCAGCGTCGTGAACGACTCTTACGCCAAGCGAAAAATTAAACAAGCGACAGAAAAACAAAGTATTGCACGTAAACTCGCCGAACAGATCCCCAACGGCGCATCGCTATTTTTAGACATCGGCACCACCTCGGAAACCCTTGCGAAGGCTCTGCTTAAACACCGCGACTTACGCATCATCACCAACAACATTCATGTGGCAAACATATTAATGTCTAAAGATGACTTTCAAGTCATTCTGGCGGGCGGCACCCTGCGCAATAAAGATGGAGGGATTGTTGGCGAAGCCACCACTGACTTCATCCATCAGTTTCGTCTCGACTATGGATTGATCACCGTCAGTGGCATTGATTTAGACGGTTCTTTACTCGATTTTGATTATCATGAGGCACGGGTCACTCAGGCCATCATCGCTTGCTCACGCAAGGTGATCCTTGCTGCAGACCACAGCAAGTTTGGTCGTAATGCGATGATCAACATCGGCAATATCGCCCAAGTAGACCAGTTCTACAGTGACAGAGCCGTGCCACAAGCCATCGCAGATATCTTAAAGCGAGCACAAATACCGTTGGTGCTATGTCCAGACCCGATTAATTTACTTGCTGAAACTTAACCCTATTGATGCCCTGCCTACTTTTTCGGCATGGCTTAAATACGGCGCATAAAAGCGCAGCCTATCAGCCATGAAATTCAACTGGAGCAGTCCGCCATCCCCAGAACCTCAATCGCGCAAAGCGAGCGTCTCATCTCACCACTCCTGCTCCGATAGCGCCCAAGCTGTAGCATCTATAAAATTGTTCTTAATTTAATCAATAAATGTCGTTTGTTGATTGTTTTTTAAACTAAATGTGTTCTATTATGTTCGTTAACGAACATAAACGAAAATACATTCAAGAGGCCAGCCATGCCAACTACTGAGCTTGAAAGTCACTATGAGATGATCGTGATTGGCGGAGGCATCAATGGTGTCGGTATCGCCGCAGATGCGGCAGGCCGTGGCCTCAAAGTCGCTTTATTCGAACAAAATGATCTCGCCAGCGCCACCTCTTCAGCCAGCTCGAAGTTAATTCATGGCGGGCTACGCTATTTAGAATATTACGAGTTTCGCTTAGTAAGCGAAGCATTAAAAGAGCGAGAAGTATTATTAAACATGGCGCCTCACTTAGTTGAGCCGATGCGCTTTCGCCTACCACATCGACCTCATCTTCGCCCTTGGCTATTGATTCGCATGGGTTTATTTCTCTACGATCATCTTGCCAAACGCAGTACTTTAGCAGCGTGTAAGGGCTTGTACTTTGGCCAAGACAGCGTGCTAAAAAGCGACATCAGCAAGGGCTTCGAGTATTCCGATTGCTGGGTCGACGATGCCCGCCTAGTGGTTAGTAATGCCCTGTTAGCCAAGCAACAGGGCGCCTATATCGCACCTCGCCACCAAGTCATTTCGGCAAAACGCGAAGCACAGCACTGGCTGGTTGAAGTACTCAACCAGAATACCCATCAACGCCAACAACTTCGCTGTGATAGTCTGGTCAACGCTGCAGGACCTTGGGTACAACAATTCATCGAGCAGGCAATGCACCTCATGCCGCCACGTCGTATTCGTTTGGTCAAGGGCAGCCATATTGTGGTGCCCAAACTTCATGCCCAAAGCCAGTCCTACATCTTACAAAATAGCGATAAACGGATCGTATTTGTAATCCCCTACCAGCAAGACTACTCGCTGATAGGCACCACCGATCTTGAATATCACGGCGATCCCGCCAAAGTGGCAATTTCCACATCAGAAATAAGTTACTTGTGCGATGTGGTAAATCAGCACTTTCAGCAGCAAATTTCCAGCAACGATGTTATCCATAGTTTCTCTGGGGTGCGCCCACTGTGTCAGGATGAATCCGACGACCCCTCTGCGGTCACCCGCGATTACACCTTAGAACTCAGCGAAGCCGAACAAGGTGCGCCACTATTGTCTGTATTTGGCGGTAAGCTCACCACCTATCGTAAACTCGCCGAGGCAGCCTTAGCCTTATTGGCCCCTCGCCTATCAGCGATGGGAGCCCCCTGGACCAGTAAAGCGACCTTACCTGGCGGCAAATTAGAACAACCGCTCGCAGAATTTATCGCACAACAACAAGCGCTCGCGGCAGAGCTCGACCCAGCCTTAATCGAACGTTGGTGTCACCAATTTGGTCGCCAAATTCAAACATTACTTGCGGCGGTAAAACATCATGGTCTAGGCCTACACTTTGGCGGCCAGCTCTACCAAGTTGAAGTAGACTACCTGCAAGCTGAAGAATGGGCCTTCACCGCCGAAGATATTTTATGGCGACGCACCAAACAGGGTTTACAGCTTAATGCTGACCAACAACAGGCTTTAGCGGACTATTTACAAGAGTCTCGAAACGTCCCCTATCACGACCTTAAAAATGTAGTCACACTGTAGTGTTAAAACCCAATAATGCTATAAACAGACGGCCGCACAGGATCGACCTTCTAATCAAGCTGCAAACTTTCTTTTAATTACTTGCTCAGGCTATTGTTTTTAACAAAACAATAGCCTGAGCAAGTCTTTGGCGCTTTCTTTAAGCAGGCTAGGCGGTTAGACTTTCTGCGTTTTAACAGTAATTGTTAAATAAAAATATTAAAACGCTTAGAGAGAAACCGATGGAACAAAAATTTCTACCTCTTTGTCGCCCGGCGATCGAGCAACCAGAAATCGATGCCGTAATTGAGGTATTAAAATCGGGATGGATAACCACTGGCCCCAAAAATGCTGAGCTCGAAAACGTAATCAAAGCCCATACTGGTGCCCAACACGCAGTGGCTTTAAGCAGTGCGACGGCGGGTCTTCATCTGAGCTTAGTCGCTTTAGGGATCGGCCCCGGTGATGAAGTAATAACCCCATCCATGACTTGGGTATCGACGGTGAACCTGATTACCCTCGTCGGAGCCAAACCAGTCTTTGTGGATGTAGATGCCGATACCTTGATGACCACCGCAGAGCGGATCGAGTCCCTTATCACCGATAAGACCAAGTTGATCATCCCTGTGCATTATGCTGGCGCCCCCTTAGATTTGGATGCCATTTATGCCTTGGCAGAGCGTTACCAAATCCCGCTAATTGAAGATGCTGCTCATGCCATCGGTTGTGAATATAAAGGCCGCCCCATCGGTCAAACAGGACATTGCATCTTTTCCTTACACGCCATTAAAAATGTCACAACAGCGGAGGGTGGGATATTCACCACCAACGATGCGCAGCTGGCAGAACGGATCCGCCGTCTTAAATTTCATGGCCTTGGTGTTGACGCCTTTGATCGCGAGAACCAAGGCCGCGCGCCCCAAGCCGAAGTGATCGAACCCGGCTTCAAATACAACATGCCGGATCTCTGCGCTGTACTTGCCCTCGGACAAATGCAACGTTTAACAAGGATCACTCAACAACGCCAAAAACTGGTCGCCCATTATCGTCAATTGTTAGCTGAGCTGCCCGGCATTCGCCCTCTGCAAGTCCCCGAATATGACCACCAACACTGCTGCCATCTGATGATTATCCGAGTCGAGCCTCATCTTTGTGGCTTTGACCGTGACCAATTAATTAGCCAATTAAAACAACTCAACATCGGCGCTGGCATTCACTTCAAAGCCTGCCATAGCCAGAAATACTATCGAGACCATTACCTGAGCCGCTTCGGTGAAATAAACCCTAATCTACAAAATACCGAGTTTAACAGTCAGCGGATCTGCTCCTTACCCCTATTCCCCGATATGCAACTGAGCGATGTCGAACGAGTGGTAAACGCCATCACCCACTTTATTGGAACTTCTAATGAAACATAAGCAAGAGATTCACTTCGTCTCCATTGTGATCCCGGTTTATAACGAAGCCGCAAGTCTACCAGAACTAATTAAGCGCACCTGTGCCGCAGCCGATAGCATGGGCAAGGACTATGAATTACTACTGATCGATGACGGCAGCAAAGACAACAGCGCCGAACAAATTGAAGCGGCCGCAGCCGAAGAAGGCAGCCACGTGGTGGGCGTCATCCTCAACCGTAATTATGGACAACATAACGCAATTATGGCGGGCTTTGAGCATGTACGCGGTGATCTAATCGTCACACTAGATGCCGACTTACAAAATCCTCCCGAAGAAATTCCTAACTTGGTGGCCAAAGCCGAAGAAGGTTACGATGCGGTAGGGACCGTACGTAAAAATCGTCAAGATAGCCGACTTCGTCGTTACCCCTCGATGCTGATCAACAAAATAGTCAAACGCTCTACTGGCGTAGCCATGAACGACTACGGCTGCATGCTGCGTGCCTATCGCCGACATGTGGTTGATGCAATGTTACAGTGTCACGAACGCAGTACTTTCATTCCCATCTTAGCCAATGGTTTTGCTCGACGCACCGTTGAAATCGACGTAGAGCATAGTGAACGCCAACAGGGAGAGTCGAAGTACAACGTAATGGGCTTAATCAACTTGATGTTTGATTTACTCACTAGTATGACCACCGCACCGTTAAGAATGCTCAGCATTATGGGTGGGGTCATTGCCACCCTCGGCGGATTATTTGGCTTGGTATTGTTATTAATGCGACTTATCTATGGCGCGGAATGGGGCGTAGATGGGGTATTCCCCTTATTTGCACTGCTATTTATTTTTGTCGGGGCACAATTTGTAGGCCTTGGTTTACTGGGTGAATATATCGGCCGGATCTATTCTGATGTGAGAGCCCGACCACGTTACTATGTGCAAGATGTACTACTAGGTGAAGCGACTAAGCAGCCGCGGACCCACAATGAAACTCAAAAAAAACAATAGCAATAACTAAATTTAGCGATTACTTCTAAGGAATAACCCATGAAAGCAGTGGTATTTGCCTATCACAACATTGGTTGTATTGGCATTCAAAGTCTTCTCGATGCGGGGATCAATATTGCCGCAGTCTTTACCCACCTCGACGACAGTCAAGAAAATGTATTTTTTGACTCGGTCGCCAAATTAGCTGCACGACAGGGGATCCCGGTATTTGCACCTGAAGACGTCAATCACCCGCTATGGCTGGAAAAAATTAAGGCGCTACAGCCCGATGTGATGTTCTCGTTCTATTACCGTTCAATGCTTAGCCAATCGCTTCTCGAGATTGCGCCCAAAGGTGGCTTTAACTTACATGGTTCTTTACTTCCGGCTTATCGTGGCCGCGCGCCAGTAAATTGGGCCCTAGTGAATGGCGAAACCGAAACCGGAGTCACACTCCATGCCATGACCGCAAAAGCAGACGCTGGCGACATTGTGGCACAGCATAAACTGGCCATCGATGCTGATGACACGGCTGCCACTTTGCACCAACGACTCACCAAACTCAGTGGTGAGTTGCTCGCACAAACCTTGCCCAGTATTATCGAGGGTAGTCATTGCTTAATCCCCCAAGATGAAAGCCTCGCCAGCTGTTATGGTCGCCGAACCCCGGCCGACGGTGAAATTAAATGGTCCGATAACGCCCAAACCATTTTCAATCTTTGTCGCGCGGTCACCGAACCTTACCCTGGCGCATTTACCTTCTTAGGTGAACGCAAGGTGATTTTTTGGAGCACCAGCATCAGCGAGCAAGATTATGATGCAAGCCCAGGAACCATTGTCGCGACCACGCCACTAACCATTGCTTGCACTCAAGGCTCCATCGTAGTCAATACTGGCCAAAGTGAACAGGGTTTATATCTCAATGGCCAGCAACTCGCCAGCGAGTTACACCTCGTCGCAGGCATGCGCTTTGGCCCACAAGCCAGTTCACTGATCGCCGCCAAAAAACGGCAAAAAGTACTCATTTTAGGAGCCAATGGTTTCATTGGTAATCACTTAACTAAACGCTTACTCGACGATGGCAAGTATGAAATTTACGCCATGGATATGAGCGCCAACCAGATAGAACAACATTTAACCCACCCCGATTTTCACTTTGTCGAAGGTGATATCACCATTCACAGTGAGTGGATTGAATACCACATTAAGAAGTGTGACATCGTGTTACCTTTAGTCGCCATCGCAACGCCCATCGAATACACCCGTAATCCACTGCGCGTATTCGAATTAGACTTCGAAGAGAATCTCAAAATTGTTCGCGAGTGTGTCAAATACAACAAACGCATCATCTTCCCTTCCACTTCGGAAGTGTATGGTATGTGTACCGATGAAGAATTTAACGAAGATAGTTCGCCATTAATTACCGGTCCAATTAACCGTCAACGATGGATTTACTCAACCTCTAAGCAACTACTCGACCGAGTGATCTGGGCCTATGGTAAAAAAGACAACCTGAAGTTTACCCTGTTCCGTCCCTTTAATTGGATGGGGCCTCGCCTAGACAGCTTAAACTCGGCGCGGGTGGGTTCCAGCCGGGCGATTACTCAGCTGATCTTAAACTTAGTAGAAGGTACGCCAATTAAATTGATTGATGGCGGTGAGCAAAAACGTTGCTTCACAGATATCTCCGAAGCCATTGAAGCCTTATTTCGGATTATCGAAAATAAGGATGGTCTGTGTGACGGACAAATCATTAATATTGGCTCACCAGACAACGAGGCAAGTATTAAGCAAATGGCGGAAACTCTGGTTGAAAAATTTGCCGCGCATCCACTACGCGATCGCTTCCCTCCTTTTGCGGGTTACCATTTAGTCGAAAGTAAAACCTTCTATGGGGATGGTTACCAAGATGTTCAGCACCGTCGACCTAGCATTCGCAACGCCAAGCGTTTACTCGATTGGGAGCCGACCATCAAGATGGGAGATACCATCGAAGAAACCCTCGATTTCTTCCTAAAAACGGCTGTTGACGAATAACCATGAGTGTCCAAGATACGATTAAAGTTGGCCTACGGATCGATGTTGATACCTTTCGAGGCACGCGTTTAGGCGTACCCAAGCTATTAGACATCTTCCAAGAGCACCAAATTAAGTCTTCATTCTTCTTCACTGTTGGTCCAGACAATATGGGCCGCCATATTTGGCGGCTGCTGCGTCCAGCCTTCTTAAAGAAGATGTTACGCTCTAAGGCCGCCAGCCTTTATGGCTGGGATATCATTCTGCGTGGCACATTTTGGCCAGGGCCAGTGATCGGTCACAAGCTCGCGTCAGTCATCAAGCAAGCAGATTTGGCTGGCCATGAAATTGGCTTGCACGCTTGGGATCATCACAAGTGGCAAATGAAAACCGACAGTATGTCACCCACCGAGTTAGCCAAAGAGCTCAGCAAAGGCTACCAGATGCTCTCCGATATTATCGGCAAAGAGATCAGCTGCAGCGCCGTTGCTGGCTGGCGCTGCACCGAAACGACCCTCGATGAAAAGGAAGCCTTCCCATTTCGTTACAATAGTGATTGTAGAGGCAAGTCGATCTTTGTTCCCAAGTCGGGCATGGCCCCCCAAATTCCAGTGACACTACCCACCTATGATGAACTGATCGGTCAAGAAGGCGTAGACGAGCATAACTATAACCAAGCCATTCTCGACAAAATTAAACCGGATGCACTCAATGTTTATACCATCCACGCTGAAGTGGAAGGCATTGTTTGTGCGGAAATGTTTGAGCAATTGCTGATCCAAGCGAAGCAGCACAACATTGAGTTTGTGCCACTGAGCGACCTACTCGATCAGCATTACGAGACTTGGCCGCAGGACAGTATCTTAAACATTGAAATAGAGGGTCGTGAGGGCTGGCTGAGTCACCAAGCCTCGCTTGTGAGACCAATCAGTAGCTAAGCTAGGAACAAACATGCGTCACACACAACTTAAATTATCTAGCTGGGTTCCCATTTTCTTTATCCTACTGTATTTACTGCCTTTAGGGCTGCGCGATCTCTGGTCTCCCGACGAATTACGTTATGCCGAAATCTCACGAGAAATGGTCGCCTCCGGCGACTGGATCGTACCGCACTTTAATGGTCTACGTTATTTCGAGAAGCCCGTGATGGGCTATTGGATGAACGCTTTGGCGCAGCTGGTATTTGGCGAAAACAATTTTGCAGTGCGAGCCTCATCAGCCTTTAGCGCGCTTGGCGCAGCTTTCTGCCTATGGTTATTACTCTGGCGGTTTGCTTCACGCTCAATTGCCTGGCTCGCTAGTGGGATCTATCTCAGTATGTTCATGGTCTCTGGGATAGGGACTTATAGTGTGCTCGACAGCATGTTAAACCTTTGGCTCACCGCCAGTTTTACCGCTTTCTATTTTGCCATCCGCAGTGACACGACCCGGCAACGCGCTAAATATTATGGTTTGGCCGGTTTATATTGTGGTTTTGCGGTACTCACCAAGGGCTTTCTGGCCTTAGCGCTACCGGTGCTGGTGGTCGTGCCTTATATGCTGTGGAGTCAGCAATTTAAACAAATTATTAAATGGGGCTGGTGGGTGATGTTACTGGCACTGCTGGCTTGCCTCCCTTGGGCCTTGGCCATTCATGCTGCCGAGGTCGATTATTGGCATTACTTTTTTTGGATTGAGCATATTCAGCGTTTTGCTGCGGAAAATGCCCAGCACTCGGCGCCAATTTGGTACTACTTGCCCTTTGTTGCCGCCGGAGTATTACCTTGGCTATTTTGGTCCCCCAGCGCACTGCGTCACTTAAAAGGGCAAATGCATCTTCCCCTGTTACGCTATGCCCTTCTCTGGGCAATATTACCCTTGCTGTTTTTCTCCCTAGCAAAGGGTAAATTGGCCACCTACATTCTGCCTATTATGGCACCCTTGGCGATTTTGTTTGCCTTTGGCATTCAGCAAGCCTTTGCGCGTTCCTGTCGTGGGCTCAATTGGGGATCCTGGCTAAATGCGCTGTTGTTCGCACTCTTGGCAATAGCAACTTTAATTCTTAATTTCAGTGGCAAGTTACCCTTAGACGCCGATGAAAGCTATCGACCTTGGCTGCTATTTAGCATCTTCGCCTTTTGGTCAGCAATGGCGGTCGTCGCAGTTAAAGCCAACAGTTTAAATGGTAAGGTAGCCAGTTACATGCTGATGCCCTTGGCGCTATTTATGCTGGCTTGGGCGACTTTCCCCAACCTCAGTATTTATTCAAAAATGCCGGCCAAATTTGTTCAACAAATTGAACACTTGGTCGATGCTAACACCGTTTTGGTTGCCGATTACCCCGATACCATGTCAGCCCTTAATTGGTATTTCAAACGCAGTGATGTGTATTTAACCAGCGCCAAAGGTGAACTCGAATATGGTCTAAGCTACCCCGATGCACAGCAACGGTTTGTCCCCAGTGCTGCGCTAGCGACATTCATTGAACAACACCGTAAAGTAGCACCAGTATTGATTTACTTTCGTGATAAACCCCATTTCGGCGATACCCTTCCTGCCACCGACCAACGCATTCAACGCGGCCGCTACACTGTACTTTACTATCAAGCCTTGCCGAGTCAGCCGTGAGCATTTTTTTATTACTGACGTCAATCGCCTGTAGTTCCTTGAGCCAATACTGGCAGAAACGAGCCGCGCTACTATTCGTTGCGCAGCCCAATATGGGGATCCGCAGCAAACTATTGGCAAAACCGCTATTGTTGGGGATCGTGTTTCTGGCGCTCGGGGCCATCTCCTGGCTAGGCGTGCTCAGCCAATGGGATGTTTCAGTGGCCTATCCGCTGCTCAGCAGCAACTTTGTGATTATGTTGTTGGTCTCCAAGTTCGCCTTTAAGGAACAAGTGCATACTCGCCAGTGGTGGGGCGTGCTCTTGATTGTGATCGGCGTAGCTATTTTAGGAGGCGCCAGTCAATGGCTATAAAAGCGCCCCCATATAACCTCAGCCTGGCCTTACTCAGTGTGCTATTTATTTCATTAGCACAACTGGCCATGAAATGGGGCATGAGCCAACTCAACCTGCATTTTTCATCACTGAGCGAGCTTTGGCTTCAGCAGCAATGGGGCTTATTATTCAGCGCGAGCTACCACTACTTACTCGCGGTGATATTTGGACTTGGCTGTTATGGGCTGTCGATGTGTTGCTGGGTGATGGCCTTAAGACATCTCCCCCTGTCATTAGCCTACCCTTTGCTGAGTTTAAGTTATGTCTTGGTCTATATAGCGGCTGTTAGCCTGCCTTGGATAGACGAGACATTTAGCGGGCTAAAAGCGCTTGGCATCGTCTTTATCTTATGCGGAATAGCCTTGGTTGTGCCAAGCTCTAAACGCAAAGATAAAGGTGATTAACGATTAAAGACTCAGTTTTAGTTAAGCTAGGGCTAAGCGGCTATGAATAATAAGCAGACTCAAGTATTGTAGCTACATAGCCAACTTATTAATATTACGTTAATTAGTCGCAAGGAAACGCTGCCTACATGAAACGCCTGCTTGACTTATTTGCCATTTTTTTATTGCTAATACTGGCAACTTCAGTCTTTTTCTTGTTTTCTTTTCACCCCGATCGCTACAAAAGCGATTTCCTGGGTTGGTTCAATCAACAAAGTGACTGGCAGTTAACTTACCAAAGTAGTAACTGGTCTTTGACTGATCCGCTGAGTATTGAAATCTACGGTCTAGAACTCGCCAAATCAGAGCAAGCCGCTCTCATGGCGAAAAGCGTTCAGCTAGAGCTTGCAGCCCTACCACTTCTAAAGGGCCAGTTAAGCTTAAAATTAGTGACTCTAGAAAATGCTCAACTGGCAATGAGGCCCGAGCTGCTGCAAGCAAGCAAGCCCGCGGATGGTCACTCAACCCAACAAGACTTTTCGCTGCTTTGGATAAATCAATTACAGATCAAACAATTACAACTCAAAGACAGCGACGTACTATGGCAACAAGGCCAACAAAGTTATCACCTAAAACAGCTTGAATTAAGCATCGAAGACTTTGCCGTAGACTTAGCTCATCCTTCCCCCAGCGATTGGCAATTTAGCTTACAAGCCAGTGCCGAAAAGCTGGACAACCCCTATCAAGAGGTGCAACTGCCACAGCTCAACCTTCAATATAGCAACCAAAAGCTAAGCATCACACATCTTGGAGCCGACCTCTGGCAAGGTTCATTTTATGGTTCAGGAGAGCTGAGCAACAAACACTTACAAGTTCAACAACTGGTATTGAACAATGCTCGAATCGAGCACTTTACTCAGCCTAAAGATAAATCACCATTAGCCAACCAAGCATCCACTCAGGGCCAACAATTCCCTTCTTTCAGTTGGCTTGAGCAAATTGATATCGATAGTATCTTGCTCAATAAAATCAGTATGGCCACGCAAGTTTCGGGGCATAATCTGGTGCTCAACCACTTTACCGGTGAGTTGGAAAATATTCACAGCCGCTGGCCTCTCAAGCAAGAGCAAGTCACCGCTAACTATGCCTTTATCGCTGATGAGGTCACCTTCGACCAATTTCAATTAAGTGAACTCACCGCCAGCGGGGCGGTCGCTCAAGGGCGCTTTACCCTCGATGCTTTCCGCAGCGATGTCTTTAAAGGAAAACTGAGCTTAGCGCTAGACTACCATTGGCAACAAGCGGCGCTAAACATCCAACAGCTCACCTTGAGCAATAGTGAAATCCCAATTCAACCTAGTTGGCTAAGCCTGATGCAAACGAAGGACAATGCTACTGAACAAGTCTCCCAAGCACTGACGACAAGCCCTCGATTACAACAACTTAATATTGAGCAGGTCAATTTACAACAGGTAAAACTGCTGTCTTATTTGGATCAGTTTCCATTCTCGGCTGAAGGCTTAAATGTTGAGTTACGTCATTTAGCGCTGCTCAAAGATGGTCAATGGCAGAATATCGAGCAACTCTGGCAACCCAGTGCTCAATTATTCATTGAAGCGCCAGAACTGGCCTTTCGAGGGATCGCGCTGAGCCATGTCAGCATGGATGTCGGAGCAGAACAACAACTAGGCTATTTCAATTTATACGGGGAACTACCGCTGGGCCAATTTGAATTACAGGGACAAGCTTTATTAGATCAACAGCACAAACCTTGGAAAGCTGAAATTTCAGGATTGTTACTCAACTTAAGCTCATTGGCGAGGTTAGCCAATAATCGCGATTTCAAGTTATTAGGCGATCTGACCTTTAGCGGCAAACTACACGGCAAGCTGCAAGACTTTAATCATAATATCGACGGTAGTATCGATTTACATAGTCAGTTATTGCAACTCCCCGGTGTCGATCTGGAAGTCACCCTTGACCAAATCATCGAAAGCCCCCGGCAATACTTCGAAGATCCCAATCCCTTGATTGCCAACGGACTCGCTGTTTTTTGGCAAGCACCGAACAGCTTACCAAAGGGCTTGACTCAATTTACTAATCTGGCGCTTAGCGCCACCATTGGTCAAGGGAAGTTAAGTTTTGCCCCCCAACGCTTACCCGGTTTGCGCTACCAACTTACCCTCCAAGGTGATATCGATTTAGCCGCTCAACGCTTCGACAATTTACAGTTTGTGGTCGCCGACCAGCCTTGTTGGCGCTTAGTGCATACCATTGATGGTCACTGGAGCGCACCGACAATGAGCTTCGACCACTATCGTTCGCAACGCCGTTATCTTGTAGAACAACATCAATTTGTCCAAACGCCACAAGTACAGCCGTGTCGCTATCCTCTCAACCAAGTACAGCCCTAGCTAAGCTTGCGGTGCCCCTTCGATGAGCCTCGAGCATCACCGTTCGCAACGCCGTTATCTTGTAGAACAACATCAATTTGTCCAAACGCCACAAGTACAGTCGTGTCGCTATCCTCTCAACCAAGTACAGCCCTAGCTAAGCTTGCGGTGCCCCTTCGATGAGCCTCGAGCATCACCGTTCGCAACGCCGTTATCTTGTAGAACAACATCAATTTATCCAAACACCACAAGTACAACCGTGTCGCTATCCTCTCGACCAAGTACAGCCCTAACCAAGCTTGCGGTGCCCCTTCGATGAGCCTCGAGCATCACCGTTCGCAACGCTGTTATCTTGTAGAACAAACATCAATTTATCCAAACGCCACAAGTACAGCCGTGTCGCTATCCTCTCAACCAAGTACAACCCTAGCTAAGCTTGCGGTGCCCCTTCGATGAGCCTCGAGCATCACCGTTCGCAACGCTGTTATCTTGTAGAACAACATCAATTTGTCCAAACGCCACAAGTACCGCCGTGTCGCTATCCTCTCAACCAAGTACAGCCCTAGCTAAGTAAATCTAAAGAGGGATGTGGAATAGAACCGGTATTTAGGGCCAGCGCCTGTTCAATCAAACAGTCACGCAATGGGTTTTGGCTACTATCTTTACGCCACACAAAATTGAAACTACGACGCATATCTAAATCGGGAGTCGTTAAGCGCACAAGCTGGCCCGCCTGCACTGCCTGCTCAACGCTACGCCAGGGCAAACAACTTAAGTAAGCCCCATTCGCCACCAATGCAATCAAGCTGGGGACGTGGTTGTATTCCCGCCATACCTTCAGTCGAGTAATTTTGCCATGAATCGCACCGTTAAAGATCTCTCGAGTCCCCGAACCGCCTTCTCTTAATACCCAACGGGCCCGACTTAAGCTGGCTAAGTTCACCTGCGACTTGGTTGCTAGTGGGTGTTGCTGACCCGCCACCACCACCAGATGATCTTCACACCAAACTTGTTGCACAATCCGGCTATCCACACAGTGGCCTTCTATCATGCCCAACTGCAGTCGATAATCGAGTAAGCCCCCCAGCACCGATTCGGTATTACTAATCTGTGGGCTAATCACTAAATCCGGATAGTCTTGGTCGAGACGAGAAATGATCTGAGCGAGAAAATACTCAGCAATGGTTTGACTGGCCCCCACAGCCAACTCTCCACTAATAATTTGCTGGCCAGCAAATCCTTGCATCACATGCTGACTTTCCATCAATATCCGCTTCGCTCGGGGACGTAACCAATGGCCCCAATGATTCAAGCGTAAGCGCTTCCCTTGACGTTCAAATAAACGTTGCCCCAAACCTGATTCTAATTGGCTTAATGCCATGCTGGCCGCTGACTGGCTCATCGCAAGCTGCTGTGCCGCCACACTCACACTTTGAGTTTCAGCGATGGTGACAAAAACCGATAACTGTTTGAGGCTAAAGCGATAAAGATGTTGCATATAAGCTTTCCAGATGAATCGATGAAGATCTATTTACGCAGCTAATATAACAATAATTCCGCGAAGCAAAAATAAATCAGCGAACAATCATCAAATCGCAGCCGTCGACGCTTCATGATTTGCCTCGGTCCGAGGCAAAATGATGTAAAATCCTTTGAATTCAGCGGCCAATTTTTTCTCACAGTAAACTTCAACAGTGACCGTCATCTTACATTTTTTAGCGTCTAACAAAGGCAGTAAACTACCCTTCATTTGACTCTTATTCACGGTTGCGAGAGCATCGTCACTAATCGCTTTACGGTGTTTAATTTCCCCCTTTGCCAAAACAATATCACCAGCAAAACCATGCTCTTCCAACATTAACCAAATCATTCCCCAACCCGACAACACCGCTTGGCTATAGATGCTGCCAGCAAACATGGTCGAATGCGGATTACTATTACCCGCCAGCGCGAGCCTGGTGGTAAGCTGCTTTCCGGTATACTGGTGTAAACGCAAGCCCATTTTTTCACTCATTGGGATCTGCTGATTAAACATTTGCTGTAAGGCTGTACACAACTTTGGTTGACGAACAAAACGATGCTCAGCAGAAAGCTCTTTCACCATTTGCTGAACTTTAACTTTTACCTTATCAAAATTTGGGCTCCCTGCCGGCTCAAAACCACAACTACGGAAGAATGCTTGCGACTCACCCCGAGCATTCACCACGATACGCTGCACCCCCTCTTCGTGAGCCGCCGCTTCCAAGGCTAACATCAATAGCGTTCCCAAACCGGTTTTCCGCTGTTCAGGAGCAACCGCCACATGACGAATTAGAGCTTCTTTATTGTCGCTCAGAAACAAACGCCCGACAGCCAGCGCTTCACCATTACGGTCATGGATCATCCGGTGAATACTATGCGCATCATAAGCATCACGTTCACTCCCTAAAGGGAGTTGTAAGGGTTTATTTAATACTTCCCAGCGAAATTGGTAGTATTTGTCCATTTCACCGAGAGCTTCTGGGCAAACGACCTTATACATAAACTCATTCCTTATCGCTTATCAACCAACAAGTAAGCTAAACACAGGCGGCGACTCGCGCCAACCACTATTGATGATTAACTATTTTGTCAAATGAAGCCAAGTTTTACATCTTACAGTTAAATACAACAGTAAACCAACAATCAACATACTCGTTAACATATCCATCAGGCTGTGATAAGCCAAGTGATACATTAACCAAAGATAAGCCCCGTAGGCCAGCCAACTCAGTCCCCGCCAACGGGGGTACAGCTGCGCCAACGCAGTTTGAAGACTAAAGGCCAAGGCGGTATGGGTACTGTAATCAAGACCCAGACTTGGCCACCACGAATAATAATTGTCAGCCAACATCAGCCCATAAGTCATCCCCAGGCTCAAACCTAAGCGCCACCAAACGTCCCCCGAAGAATGCCTATTCAGGCGATGGCTAGCGTAAAATGCGGTAAGCAACAGTAATGCCTGGAGGGGGCTATAAAGATCAGCAAGCACCGCAAATAAATCATCCAAACTCTCAGTTCCTCAAATCCAAGCACAGCTCAGCCTACAGCATTCCTTAGCAAATCCATATAGAATGACCAGACTTTGCATCGCTAGTTACCATCAATGGACCTGCTGAAATGAAAAAATTATTGCTCTGCGCGCTGTTACTACTCGGCTTACTTGGACTTGCTCAAGGCCTCGGCCATTATCAATATCAGCAGCAAGTCAGCCAATGGCTCACTCAACTCGCACAGCAACAGCAATGGCAACTGAGTCGGCAAATCGACAACAGCAACTGGTGGCAGCAGAACGAAACCTGGCAACTTCAAGGCGATTTGCAACAATTGGGTTTAGCTCCCCAAGCCGTGAACCTAGTGATTCAACAACGAGTGACCTTTTGGCCGCTGTGGTTAACTGGAGAATGGCAATTTGACCCGCAGCAAGCTGACTATCAAGCGCTACTGCAACATTACCAACTCGCACCTTTCGCGCATCAAGGGCGTTGGCAGGCAAATATTATCCGACAACGACTGACCCAGCAATTTAAGCTAGAGGGCTTTCAACAAACCTTGCAACAAGTCGAACTAAACGTAGCCCCTTTACAGCTTAATCTCACCAGCGACTTAGCCATGCAGCAAGGAGAGTTGAATCTCGATTGGCAAGGAATGCATTTAACTGACCACCAACAGCAAGGCGATTTCATCTCGATTGGGCAAATACAGCTCAGTGAACGTTTTACCCAACACCAGCAATGGACACTAGTCGAGCAAGCTAACTGGTCGGTCGCCAGCCTCAGCTTTCAACTCGCCGAAGCTCATATGAGCTTCGATTTACAGCAACTGAAGGTCAACAACCAATTTAGCGAACAGCAACAAAAGGCTTATTTGGGGATTAATGGCGAACTCGGTAAGCTCCATTTTTCAGAAGGTGAACAACATCTCACGATGGAGAAACTGCGCTTACGTTCTCAATTAGGGGGGATGCCAATGGATAGTTTAATTCAATTGAGCCAACTCAAACAGCAGCAGACCCAAGCAAGCGCGCTGGATCCACTGGTACAACAAGTCGTCGCAGCGGGACTCGACTGGCAGCTTGATCAGCTCGCCGTGAACATCGATTCAAATTACTCGCAAACCGTACTAAAGGGCGATCTACAACTTTCTGGACTGGCCAAGCTATTGCCCTTTGAGCTCACCGAGATATCTAAGCCCTTACAGCTGTTACGTTATTTAGACTTAAAACTAAACATCGATGTGAGTGACCAGCTATTTAGCTACAGCCCCTTGGCTGGCTATATTTTGGCACTACGTCAGGCGGGTTACTTAGAGCATCAAGCAGGCCGAGACCAGAGTCAGCTAGTGTTCAACGACAGTGAATTTAGCATGAATAACATCGCAGTGAATTAAGTAGATTAGGCTGTCAACAAGTGGCAGCCTAATTACACCTGCAACCAGAAGGTCATTGGCCCATCATTGACCAAGGAAACCTGCATATCGGCGGCAAAAGTGCCCGTTTCCGTCGCCAGCCCTCGGTCCCGGCAAGCCTCCACGAAAAATTGGTAAAGAAATTTAGCTTGATCCGGGGTGGCCGCCTTAGAAAATCCCGGTCGTAAACCTTTATCGGTTTCTGCGACCAAGGTAAATTGCGATACCACCAACAAACTGCCGCCGGCCTGTTGTAGATTTAGGTTGGTTTTCCCCTGAGCGTCACGAAAGACTCGATATTTAATCACCTTCTCGCAAAGTTTAATTGCTTTGGCCTGATCATCAGCTTGCTCTACACCGAGCAATACTAATAAGCCAGCACCAATACTTGCGGTCATTTCCCCCTCAATGCTAACACTAGCTTGGCGCACTCTTTGAATCAATGCAATCATGACGATTCCTCAATAACAGAATTTGGCGATGAATTTTTCAACTGAGTAAATTCACCTAAAGCGGCAGTAATTTCAGCACCAAACAACACCACAATCCAACTTAAATAAACCCAAACAAACAAGATAGGAATACTGGCTAGTGCGCCATAAATAACTTGATAGGAAGGAAAAGACGAAACGTAAAAGGCAAAGCCACGTTTACACACTTCAAACAACAAGGCTGCAACCACCGCACCAGTAAAACCGTGCACAAAGCGGATCTGCTTATTCGGTACTAATAAATAAAGCAAACAAAAGGCTCCAATAGAAAACAGCAACGGTACCACCCGTAGCAATTGGTTCCAGATCCCCAATAGAGTCTCATCGGCAAATAACTGTATCGAGAAAATATAAGAACTCAGCGCCAAACTGCCCCCCATCAATAAAGGCCCCAGCGTCAAAATCATCCAATAAATAGGAAAGGCGCTGCGCCAGCGACGCTTAACCGTCACTCGCCAAATCATATTTAAACTTTTATCGATGGAGGAAATTAACATCAGTGCGATCACTGCTAAGGCAACAATCCCAACGGTGGTCATTTTCGACGCGTTATCCACAAAGCCACGCAAATTCTCTCGCACCACATCGCCAGAGGCGGGAACGAAATTATTAAACACAAAATCTTCGATCAATTGTTGAAAACCAGCAAACACCGGAAAGGCGCTGATGATGGAAAAAGTCACTGCAACCAGAGGCACTAAAGAGAGTAAGGTCACATAGGCGAGAGAACTGGCGATCATGGTCAGTTTGCCATCTTTAATCCGTTCGAGCAGAAATCCGCTAAAGGCCTGCGCCTCAACCCACAGCCCTTGCCAGCGACTTGCCGTTAACCATTGCGCCATGATCCCTTGCCCCAAAAATAATTATTCTTGCAAAGAATGACTCAGTTAAGGGCGCAACTCAAGTTTAACAAGGGCTTATGTATCTTTATCGAGCACTATAGATACTTATTTGGGTGATGTTTTTTTGAACTAAATCACATTTGATGCTAGAATCCTGCCCCATTTCGTTTCGTTGTTCACCGGATCCTAACTACATGTTTGAATTTCCAAGATTTAGAGGAGCCACGGTTAAAAATGACCTGCTCTCAGGTTTAACCGTCGCACTTGCACTCGTCCCCGAAGCGGTCGCTTTCGCTTTTGTTGCAGGCGTCGAGCCCCTCGTCGGCTTGTACGCGGCCTTTATGGTAGGTTTGATTACTGCAATCATCGGTGGCCGACCCGGAATGATTTCTGGTGCTACAGGTGCATTAGCAGTGGTGATGGTTGCACTGGTCGCCGACCACGGCGTGCAATACTTGTTTGCCACGGTAGTATTAATGGGAATACTGCAAATTCTGGCGGGTATATGTCATTTAGGTAAATTTATCCGGATGGTGCCCCATCCAGTGATGTTAGGCTTCGTCAATGGCCTAGCCATTGTGATTTTCTTAGCTCAACTGAGCCAATTTAAAGTTAGCAATGCCCTCGGTGACTTAGAATGGATGCAAGGAACCCAATTGTGGACCATGTTAGCTTTAGTAGCAGCCACCATGGCTATAATTCATTTTCTACCCAAACTTAGCAATGCAGTGCCAGCCTCGCTGGTTGCAATTGTAGGCGTAACTGTAGCGGTTCACCTGCTCGGTTTAGACGCCCGTACGGTGGTCGATTTTGTGCGTAGCATGACCGGACACGCTGATGCGACCATTGCTGGTGGCCTACCCAACTTTGCCATTCCAAGTGTTCCGCTGAATCTTGAAACTTTAACCATCATCTTGCCCTATGCCGTGGTACTCGCAGCGATCGGCCTGATTGAGTCACTATTAACTCTGACCGTGGTTGATGAGATGACCAGCACCCGAGGACACGGTAATAAAGAATGTATTGGCCAAGGGGTTGCTAACGTGACCACAGGCTTCTTTGGCGGGATGGGTGGTTGTGCGATGATAGGCCAAAGCATGATTAACATTCGTTCCGGCGGCCGCGGTCGTCTCTCTGGGATTACAGCCGCACTCGCACTACTTTGTTTCATTTTATTTGGGTCTTCTCTAATTGAAATGATCCCTTTAGCTGCCTTAGTTGGGGTGATGTTCATGGTGGTATTAGGCACCTTCGAATGGGCCAGTCTACGAATGATGAATAAAGTTCCTAAGGCCGATTTTTTCGTGATTGTCTTGGTCTCGGTCGTCACCGTATTCACCGACTTAGCCATCGCCGTAGTGATTGGCGTGATCGTATCGGCGCTGGTCTTCGCATGGCAACATGCCAAACACATCTATATCACCACCGAGAGTGTTGATGAAGAACACAAAGTTTATCTGTTAGATGGTCCATTATTTTTTGGCTCGACAGCCAACTTTCTCGAGCTATTTAATCCCGAGAATGACCCAAAAGATGTCGTGATTGATTTCGCTAAATCACGAGTGAGTGACCACTCAGCTATCGAAGCTATCGATACCTTGGCCGAACGTTATGAAAAAGCAGGTAAAACGCTGCATCTTAAACACCTTAGCCCTGAATGCCGTAAGCTATTAAGTAAAGCCGGAAGCATGGTTGAAGTGAATCTGATTGAAGATCCAAGCTATAAAGTAGCGAGTGACACCTTAGGTTAACGCTCAGCATTATCGCTCACCGAAGCCGCGCCTCTCTGGTCGCGGCTTTTTTATTGAATTCATGCTAATTTTAAACTCTATCATTTGAACTGGGGTGAGAAGCTGTTGTTAGATACCGTCTTATCTGATTTAGCGCTACTAATTTATTCCCTGCTGATCATTGCGGTGATCTTTCAAGTGGTGATCAAACGCCGCCCTGTCGGTGTGACTCTGAGCTGGCTGCTACTTATTATCGCAATTCCGCTACTCGGTATTATTTGCTACCAATTATTTGGTGAGCGCTATCTAGGACGCTTACGCGTGAAACGCGCACGCTTAATAGAAGTAAAGTATAAACAAAGCATCCATCAATTTAGTCGCTCTCCTTATGTGCAGGAGCATGCCTGCTCTGCCCAAGCAGAGCCACTCAATCGACTCACCCGACGACTGCTAGGCCTACCGATCCTAGGCGGCAATCAACTCACCAATTTAGATGACTCGCTGGAGACTTTACGACGACTCACCGAAGATGCCTCTCAAGCAAAACAAAGTATTTATTTTGAATTTTACATTGTGCAGGAGGGCGGTTTAGTGGACCCCTTACTGGATGCATTAGCCGCTGCAGCAAGCCGAGGACTCAGCGTTTACCTGCTCGCCGACTCGGTCGGCTCTCGGCAGTTTCTGCGTTCCGTGAAACGACAACAACTGGCACAAGCGGGGGTCAATGTTGTGGAAGCGCTGCACGCCAATCCGATACGGATGTTACTGCAACGTGTCGACTTACGTTTGCACCGAAAAATTGCCGCTTTCGATCAGAAAATCGCTTATACCGGTTCAATGAATTTGGTGGACCCTCGGTTATTTCAGCAAACCAGTGGCTTTGGGCTATGGGTCGACTTGATGCTACGCGTCGAAGGCCCTGCTGCCATCAACCTACAAGCGGTAGTGGCCTACGATCTTGAAATGGAAACCGATACGCCATTGATTGAGGCCATCAGTTTTGAAGCCTCATTTGCAGTTAAAGGGCAGCAGTCAATGCAAATCATGCCTTCGGGACCGGGCATCTTTGGAGACCATATCATCCAACTGCTGCTGACTTCTTTGTATGTCGCACAACAGCAAATTATATTGACCAGCCCCTATTTTGTTCCCGACGAAAGTCTACAAATGGCCTTGGTTAGCGCAGCTAATCGCGGTGTAGAAGTGGTGCTAATTTTACCTGCACGAAATAATTCTTTCTTAGTTCGCTATGCCAGTCATTCATTTTACCAGCAATTATTAGATGCTGGCGTTAAAATTTACCGCTTCAAAGGAGGATTGTTACATACCAAAAGCTTGCTTATCGACCAACAAGTGGCTCTGGTGGGCAGCGTTAACTTAGACATGCGCAGCCTTTGGTTAAACTTTGAAGTCACCAGCATCATCGATGATCATCAATATGCTCAAAACTTATATCAGACTGTACGAGCTTATCTAGATCAGAGCAGCCAAATTGACCCTATCGCCTGGCGTAAACGTCCTCTTTACCGACGCCTCATCGAAAACTTATTACACGTGGTGAGTCCCCTGCTTTGAGTAATACCAAGCTGATTAATTATATGCTCTACTTATTGCGCTGAATAAATCCGCAGATAACCAGGCATGAAGCGCAGTAATTAATGGCTCTAATCACAAAATACATCACGCAGTTAGCGGTGATTGAGGCCAGTAAGAGTGAACAGATAATGAGTTAGATTGGTATACAACAGGCATTTGCATTTAATCGGCTCCAGAAACAACAAAGGCAGCTTGCGCTGCCTTTGTTAATTTTTAAGTCATAAGCACAGCTTATGGCGCTTTTGGTGGCCGAGCTGCACGCTTACGATCGTTTTCAGTAAGGTGGCGCTTACGAATACGAATACTCTCTGGTGTTACTTCAACGAGTTCATCATCATCAATAAATTCTAAAGCTTGCTCTAGAGTTAACACGATCGGCGGCGTAAGGGTTTGAGCTTCATCGGTACCAGAAGAACGAACGTTGGTGAGCTGCTTACCTTTCAAACAGTTTACCGTTAGGTCGTTTTCACGGGTATGGATCCCAACAATCTGACCTTCGTATACTTCGTCAGCATGTTTAGCAAACAAACGACCACGGTCTTGTAAGTTAAACAACGAGTAAGTCAGTGCTTTACCGCTAGCATTGGAGATTAATACGCCATTTTGACGTTGACCAATGGTGCCGCCTTTGTGTGGACCGTAACACTCGAAAGTATGGTAAATCAAACCAGAACCCGAAGTGAGAGTCATGAATTCAGTTTGGAAACCCATCAAACCACGGCTTGGCATTAGGAAGTCCATGCGAACACGACCTTTACCGTCTGGAGCCATATCGGTGAGGTCACCCTTACGAATGCCCATTTGCTCCATAACACTGCCTTGATGCGCTTCTTCAACATCAATGGTCACTGTTTCATAGGGTTCTTCCAGTTTACCGTCAACGGTACGTAGAATTACTTCTGGACGTGATACTGCAAGTTCAAAGCCTTCACGACGCATGTTTTCGATCAAGATCCCCAGATGAAGCTCACCACGACCTGATACGCGGAACTTATCGGGGTCATCCATTTCTTCAACACGTAATGCAACGTTATGCACCATTTCTTTTTGTAAACGCTCTAAAATATTTCGAGAGGTCACAAACTTACCTTCTTTACCAGCAAACGGAGAGTTGTTCACTTGGAAGGTCATGTTCACCGTTGGTTCATCTACGCTTAAAGGTGTTAAAGCTTCTACATTATTGGTATCACAAACGGTGTCAGAGATTTTTAACTCGCCTAAACCGGTGATAGCAATAATGTTACCCGCTTCCGCGAGAGTAGTTTCTTTACGCTCAAGA
This sequence comes from Agarivorans sp. QJM3NY_33, assembly GCF_050870865.2. Taxonomy (NCBI): domain Bacteria; kingdom Pseudomonadati; phylum Pseudomonadota; class Gammaproteobacteria; order Alteromonadales; family Alteromonadaceae; genus Agarivorans; species Agarivorans sp. QJM3NY_33. The sequence goes on along the minus strand of NZ_CP194039.2, from coordinate 291,115 downwards.
CCGAGGTAATTTAGCACGAGGCCTATTTTACCGTTACGTTTCTTACCATCAGCACCAATAATGGTCACTTGCTGGTTTGGCACAACACTGCCGCGGGTGATACGGCCAACACCAATCACACCGACATAAGAGTTGTAATCCAACTGAGAGATTTGCATTTGGAAATCGCCGTTTGGATCAGCGGCTGGGGGTGCAACGTTATCTACAATCGCTTGGAACAGTGGTTCCATATTGTCTGATGGATTATCTAAATCCATTGTCGCCCAACCATTGATAGCTGATGCGTAAACAACTTTAAAGTCTAATTGGTCATCAGTGGCACCGAGGTTATCGAATAAATCAAATACTTGATCCATCACCCAATCAGGACGAGCGCCAGGCTTATCGATTTTATTGATCACCAAAATTGGCTTCAGGCCTTGAGCAAAAGCTTTTTGAGTCACAAAGCGGGTTTGCGGCATTGGGCCTTCTTGTGCGTCAACCAACAGCAAGACCGAATCAGCCATTGACATCACACGTTCTACTTCGCCGCCAAAGTCGGCGTGTCCAGGAGTATCTACGATATTGATATGGTAATCATGCCATTCGATAGCAGTATTCTTTGCAAGAATCGTAATACCACGCTCTTTTTCAATATCGTTAGAGTCCATGACTCGCTCTTCAGCATCGCCACGGGTAGTTAGAGTTCCTGATTGCTGCAATAGCTTGTCTACCAGGGTAGTTTTCCCATGGTCGACGTGAGCAATAATGGCGATGTTTCTTAACTTATCTAGCACGGCGTTTAGCCCTTTATATAATGAGGTAAAATCAAAAAGTGGGCTATTGTACATATAAACGACAAATTCTCATAGTTTTAAGTTGATCACGGTTTTTCTAACTAGCAATTAGGGTATGATTGATCTGCTCAAAAGCTCATGCACCAACATGGACAAAGATAGCACCAACAAGGTGCGTTAGTTTGCACTAATTTGATGCCTAGTCGTAGTACCACCATATATATCAAGGCTTTATGTGTTGGCACAATTTTAGCTTGAAGCAACACAACAACGTTAATTCGTCATAAATACTACTAAATCGTTTGAACCATCAATTTTGATGACACCGGAGGTTAAAAACATGTCTGCAGAAGTTTTAGCTTTGCTTAAAGAGCAAGAAGTTAAATTCGTTGACTTACGCTTTACTGATACTAAAGGTAAAGAGCAACACGTATCTATCCCATCTCACCAGGTTGACGAAGATTTCTTCACCGACGGTAAAATGTTTGATGGTTCTTCTATTTCTGGCTGGAAAGGCATTAACGAATCTGACATGGTTTTGATGCCAGATGCATCTACCGCCGTATTAGACCCTTTCACTGAAGAAAACACTCTGAACCTTCGTTGTGACATTCTTGAACCCGCAACGATGCAAGGTTACGACCGTGACCCACGTTCAGTTGCTAAGCGCGCTGAAGCTTACATGCGCTCTACTGGCGTTGCAGATGCAGCTTATTTTGGTCCAGAACCAGAGTTCTTCTTGTTTGATGATGTTAAATACAAAACTGACATGTCAGGTTCTATGTACAAAATTGATGCTGATGAAGCATCTTGGAACTCAGACAAGCACTTCGAAGATGGTAACACTGGTCACCGTCCTGGAGTGAAAGGTGGTTACTTCCCAGTTGCCCCTGTCGATTCTTCACAAGACCTACGTTCTGCAATGTGTTTAGTACTTGAAGAAATGGGCCAAACTGTTGAAGCGCATCACCACGAAGTGGCAACCGCTGGTCAAAACGAAATCGCAACTTTATTCAACTCAATTGTTGAAAAAGCCGATGAAACTCAAGTTCTTAAATATGTTGTCCACAACGTAGCTCACGCTTACGGTAAAACAGCAACCTTTATGCCTAAGCCTGTTGTTGGTGATAACGGTAGCGGTATGCACGTTCACCAATCTATTTGGAAAGACGGCGAAAACTTGTTTGCTGGTGACCTATACGGTGGCCTATCTGAAACTGCATTGTTCTACATTGGCGGTATCATCAAACACGCGAAAGCAATCAATGCTTTTGCGAACGCTTCGACTAACTCGTACAAACGTTTGGTCCCTGGTTTTGAAGCCCCTGTAATGCTAGCTTACTCAGCACGTAACCGTTCTGCGTCAATTCGTATCCCAGTGGTTCCATCTCCAAAAGCACGTCGTATCGAAGTTCGCTTCCCTGACCCATCAGCCAACCCATACTTAGCATTCTCTGCAATGTTGATGGCTGGCCTTGACGGGATCAAGAACAAGATCCACCCTGGCGATGCTATGGATAAAGATTTGTACGACCTACCAGCAGAAGAAGCTGCAGCCATTCCACAAGTTGCAACTTCGTTAGAAGACGCACTGAAGAATCTAGATGCTGACCGCGAATTCTTAACTGCCGGTGGCGTATTCAGTGATGATTACATCGATTCTTACATCGCATTGAAAGCTGCAGACGTTGAACGCATTAACATGACAACTCACCCAGTTGAGTTCGAATTGTACTACAGCGTATAAACAAAACGTTAAATCGCTTCAAAAACCCGCTTTTAAGCGGGTTTTTTTATTGCTTTTCATGTAAATCTTGCCCACCTTAATTAATTAGCTCAGAGGAAATAAAGATGGGTAAATATTTAACGATCTTTTTAGCGATGCACTGCATATTGTTCAGCGCCCAAGCAAACAACACCGTCTACCAATGGGTGGATGCACAAGGTGTCACTCACTTCTCCGATCAGCCGCAAGCGGGTGCCACTCAATTAGAGGTCAACCCCGTCCCTCCAGCAACTCAAGGGCCACTGGTAAGCCCTCGGGCAGCCGTCAAGAAAGCTGAAAAAACCATCAAATATCAATTAAATATCAGCCAGCCACTGAATGAACAAACAATCAGGGATAATCAAGGTAAAATAACCATCAAAGCCGCTACCTTACCCGCACCAAATAACAGCATGAGCTACAAATTAGTGCTCGATCAGCTGCCTCAAGGCCAGTTATCTAAACAAGCTCATTTTCAACTCACCAACATTGATCGAGGCGCCCACACAATTCAAGTGCAGCTAGTCGATAGTTCGGGCAAGCTTATTGCATCATCCGAAACAATAACCATATTTTTGCACCGTGCTAAAACATCAGGCAGCGTAAGCACTACAGCAGGGGGAAGCTAAGTTCTCATTCTCTGCTATTTAGCGTTAAAATTAGTGCAGAAGCACCAAAGTGGTGCAATCCATTCAGGAGAGAGTTGTGTTGAAGATTTCTGGGCTAGAGCGCTTGGTACTTGAAAATCAGGTAACAGCGATTGTGTTGCTCGATGCTGAACTCAATATCCAATATGTGAATGCTTCGGCCGAGCAATTACTCGGGCAAAGTGCGAAACGGCTGATCAACGAACCACTGACTTTACAAATTAAACACAGCTCACTAGACCTAAGTAAGTTAGGCAGCATCTGCGGGGTTGGTCAAAGCTTTACCGACAACGAAGTCACCTTGGTGTTTGATAACCATCATGCCTTGGTTGAGCTCTCGGCGACCCGATTACAAGAGCAACATTCCTATCGCTTAATGTTAGAAATGCGTGCCATTGGCCAACAAAAGAAAATCTCACAGGAACTTTATCAACACGCTCAGCAACAAGCGGCCAAGGAATTGGTGCGCGGTTTAGCTCACGAGATAAAAAATCCACTAGGTGGATTACGGGGCGCAGCACAGCTATTGGAAAAAGAACTGGTAAATCCAGAACTGAAAGAGTTCACTGGCATTATCATCGAGCAAGCGGATCGATTACGAAAACTGGTTGATCGTTTACTCGGGCCACAGCGTCCCGGTCAACACGAATTACACAATGTGCATTCGGTATTAGAAAAAGTACGCCAATTAGTTGGCTTCGAACTCCCCGAGGGGATCGCCATCGATCGTGATTACGACCCAAGTATTCCCGATTTTGAAATGGACCACGAACAATTACTGCAGGCTTTCCTCAATATTGTACAGAATGCAATTCAAGCGCTTGGCTCTGCAGGCGGAACCATCAATATCATCACCAGAACCGCGCACCAAGCCACCATTGCGGGCCGGCGCTTTAGATTAGCAGCAGAAATTAAAATCATCGATAACGGCCCAGGCATACCAACCGAACTTCTCGACACCCTATTTTACCCTATGGTCACGGGACGAGAAGGCGGCACTGGTTTGGGCTTATCAATCGCACAAAATTTAATCAATCAACATAAAGGCAAGATTGAATGCGCAAGTTGGCCGGGTCACACCGAGTTTACCATTCATCTTCCCCTAAGACGTTAAGGATGTACTAAGATGGCAGCAACAGTATGGGTAGTTGATGACGACAGCTCTATCAGATGGGTGTTGGAAAAAGCATTAAAAACTGCGGGCTACGACTGCTTAAGCTTTGCCGATGGAGAATTGATGCTACAGCAGCTCGATTACGAGCAGCCCGATGTGGTTATTTCTGATATTAGAATGCCAGGCATGGATGGTTTAAGTTTACTCGAAAAAACCCAGACCCATTTTCCAGAAATGCCGGTGATTATTATGACCGCCCACTCCGATCTCGATAGTGCGGTAAATGCCTATCAACGGGGCGCATTCGAATACTTACCCAAACCCTTCGACATTGATGAAGCAGTCGCCTTAACCGAACGGGCCGTTGCCGTTTCCCGCGAGCAAAAAGGTAATAAAGTCAGTAGCAAACCCAGTTCTCCCGCACCAGAAATTATTGGTGAAGCACCTGCGATGCAAGAAGTGTTTCGGGCGATTGGACGCCTATCCCGCTCTAGCATTTCAGTTTTGATTAACGGTCAATCGGGGACCGGTAAAGAGCTGGTTGCCCATGCACTGCACAAACACAGCCCCCGCGCAAATGGCAGTTTTATTGCCTTAAACATGGCCGCGATCCCTAAAGATTTAATCGAATCAGAACTATTTGGCCACGAGAAAGGGGCATTTACGGGTGCTAACAATATTCGTCATGGACGCTTCGAACAAGCCAACGGCGGTACCCTATTTCTAGATGAAATTGGTGACATGCCCCTAGATATTCAAACTCGTTTATTACGGGTATTAGCGGATGGACAGTTTTATCGGGTCGGAGGCCATTCACCTGTTCAAGTGGATGTACGGATCATTGCGGCAACCCACCAGAACCTAGAGAAGAAAGTGACCGAAGGCGACTTCCGTGAAGATTTATTCCATCGCCTCAACGTGATTCGAATTCACTTACCATCCCTGTGTGAACGTCGTGAAGACATTCCATCACTCGCCAAACACTTCTTAAGCCAGGCCGCCAAAGAACTAAATGTAGAGAGTAAATCCTTACACAAAGATACCCAAAGGTTCATGATGCAACTAGCTTGGCCAGGTAATGTAAGACAACTCGAGAATGTTTGCCGCTGGCTTACGGTGATGGCCAGTGGTCAAGAAGTATTACCGGCGGATCTTCCGACTGAGTTAAGCAAACCGGTCGTCACCGAACACGAGGAGAATAGTGAAGGAAACTGGAGAACCCTGCTAAAAATTTGGGTGTCGCAACAGTTAGTCTCGGGACAAATTGATATTTTGGGTGAAGCCATGCCCGACTTTGAACGGATCATGCTCACCACCGCCTTAGAACATACCCATGGGCATAAACAAGAAGCCGCTCGCTTATTAGGCTGGGGGAGAAATACTCTCACCCGTAAACTCAAAGAGCTGAACGTCGAAGACTAATACCAATCCGACTCATTATGTGCTCAACTTATTGCGCAGCATAAATCTGCCGATAATCAGTAATTAGTGGCTCTAATGACAAAATACATCACGCCGTTAGCGGTGATTTAGGCCAGTAGAAATGAACCGATCATGAGTTAGATTGGTATAACTGTTTATCTCACACGCGGTGCGATATAAAGCCAGCAAAAAGGGAAGCTCGCTTCCCTTTCTATTTTCTTAATGTTTGCGCCAGTTTAATTCTGCTCGATTGGTGCACTCTTATACTGACAGTTTTTTTGCGGACAAACTTCACGTATTCCTGCTGCGGTTTTTTTCAGTACTAATAGTTTCCAGCCACAATCTGGGCAAGCTTTCGCGACTGGCTTATCATTGACCGCATACGAACATTTCGGGTAACAATCACAAGCATAGAACGTTTTACCATAACGAGATTGACGTTTCGCCAGTTGCCCTTTACCGCAGGCAGGGCACTGGATATCGGGCGAGTCTTCGGCTTGCGGCTGAGCCGATTCGATATGTTGACATTGGGGGAAAGCACTGCAACCAATAAACATGCCATAGCGGCCTTGTCGCAACATCAAGGGCTCACCACAATCGGGACAAATAGTACCGGGTAAAACTTTCTCCAAGGAGTGGTCTTGCTGGTGTAGAGCACGGCTATAATCACAGCTGGGATATTGGCTGCATCCCAAGAAAGCTCCCGATTTACTACTGCGATGCTGCAGCTCACCACCACACTTGGGACAAACCTCGTATTCTTTCTCTAAGGCATGTTCATGCGCAGAAAACAATTTAGGATCAATTTTGGACATGGCTACACCTCATTCAACTTGGCTAAGCATAACAAAATTGCAGGTTGAGGCGTATTAATTCGACAGCGGCGTGTCTGATTGAGCAATAAGCAGCCTGAAACACCGCCAGTTAGCGGTGTATCATCGCTTCAAACCTAAGCACTTTAATGCAGAGGCCCGTCACCAAGATCAAATAACAATTCTTCCATTTGCTGATAGGCCGACTCACTACCGGGAACATTGAATAGCACCATCAAAATGATCCATTTCAAATCTTCCAGCTCAAGTTCTGGTCCGTCAAGCTCCATCACCCGGTCAATTACCATTTCACGTGTTTCAGCATTCAAGACTTTCATCTGTTCTAAGAACAGTAGGAAACCTCGACAAGCAACATCTAACTTGGCAATTTCTGGCGCAGTATAAATGCGTAATGATGGTATATCTGAAGGATTCAAATAAGGTTGTTTGTCACTATCTTGCAAGGCTGCAAGTTGTTCCAACCAATCTAAGGCCTTATAGATCTCTTCTTTATGAAATCCCGCACGGCTAAGCTCTTCTGTAAGCTCATCGTGATCCATCAGCAGCTCTACATCACTATGAATGTAAGTTTCGAATAGATACATGAGGATATCAAACATAACTAGTTCCTCCTCAGCTTCACATAACCACCTGGCACGACGGCCACAACACCCAATATCTCAAGCTCAGTTAACTGAGCCAGTACAGCATCAACAGGTTGTTGAGTGCTTAAGACCAAATCATCAATTGAAGTGCTCTCATATGCTAAGTTATCCAACAATTGCCGATAAGGCAAATCTTGTTCTTGCATATTTTTCTCCAGCGACGCTAAATGCTGTTCTGGCTGAGCAACAAAACCAACTAACTCTTCTGTTATATCGGCCGCAGAGGTGACTAATTTAGCGCCTTGCTGAATTAAGTGATGGCAACCTGCATGCAAAGGGTCATCAATAGCTCCAGGGACAGCGAATACATCACGGCCCTGTTCAGCGGCATAATTTGCGGTGAGTAAAGAGCCACTAGGCAGCCCGGCTTCGACCACCAAGACCGCTAAACTTAAACCACTGATAATACGATTTCGCCGAGGAAAGTGATTAGCCTTCGCAGCGGTACCGGGCCAAAACTCACTTACCATCGCGCCTTGTTCCGCAATCTCATGCGCCAAAGCCTGATGCCGTTTTGGATAAACGCGATCAAGCCCCGTCGCCACGACTGCAATCGTGCCGTCGCCCCTCGCCTGCAAAGCACCCTTATGGGCTGCAGCGTCAACGCCTAAAGCCAAGCCACTGGTAATAGTTAGTCCTTGTTGTGTTAACTGACGAGCAAAGTCTTGAGCTTGCTGTAGGCCCCGCCAACTCGCATGACGACTGCCCACAACTGCAAGTTGCTGGCTGCTGAGTAAGGTTGGATGGCCTCGCACAAATAACAGCAAAGGGGGCCGCTGTATTTGTCTTAAACATTCGGGATAAAGCGGGTCGAAGCAACCCAATAAATGACATCGCTCCTGCTCTAACCAACGCAGGGCAAGCGACATACGCACTTGTTCTGGGTGCAACAGCGCCTTAATTTGCGCATCACTAAACTGCCAGGCAGCAAGTTGCTTGGCATCTGCAGCAAATAATTGTTCTACACTACAACGAGTTAAGACCGCCAACAGGCGGCTGGGAGAAAAGCGGGGCACTCCGGCCAGCCGCAGGTACTGTTCAAGCGTTAAGCTTGGCAGCAACTATAAACTCTCGACCAAATAATTTGCCCGCACCATCACTCTACTGTCGGTAATAATGGCATAGCTGACCTTATCATAAGATTTAAATACCATTAATTCGCCCACTTTTTCATTCGGCAAGGTCACCCGCTGATCTTCCTTATTAAACAATCTATCGTAATGATTAGCCGTCTCTTCGTAGGACTTGCGTTGTACCTTATCAATCATCACCTGGCCGGGTTGAGTAATCGCAAACATATCCCCCGGCGCAACATGGTCACGAATACCTTTATTAATCACCACTACATCGTTACGACTCATTACAGAGGTATCTGTGGCAGCAGAAAGAATCACCCCGGGCGAAGCAAGTTGCTTATTATTTGGCACAAAATAGGCGGGTAAGCGGTCTTGGTCAGGCAACGCCAGCATGATGTCACCTTGATTAATTTCTTTTAGTACCTGAACAACCTTAAACTGGATCATATTATTTGGGTGTAAGCGCTCCGCCAAACCCACTCCAATAAAATTCAGTTTTTGCCCTAAATTTTCTTTAGTCTCGGGATCTGTATATTTATCACCGACTCGATAGATCCCGTAATATTTACCCGGTTCGGCCTCACCTCGAACATAAATAGCCCGCCCTAAAGCAATCCGCGACTCAGCATCGTTATCACCGAGTACATAAGGGATATCTTGTAGCGACTGCTGGTCAATCACATGATCATGCGACAAGAAACTGCCAATCGCCGCCAGAGGAATGGTTGGAATAGGCTGCTGTTTTTCTTCAATGTGCACCTGCGGTGATTTCTTAACGATCCGCTTGCGCACTAAGCGTGGCTCACCATTTTCATAAATTAACGATAAGCGATCACCAGGATAAATCAGATGCGGATTTTCAATATGTGGGTTAAATTGCCATAAGCGTGGCCATAACCAGGGAGAGTGTAAATAAAGCGCCGAGATGTCCCATAAGGTATCGCCTTTCTTCACCACATACACTTCGGGGAAGTCATCTTTTAAACGCAAAGTGTCGGCCATTAGGTTACCAGCAAGTAGTAACGCAGCCACTAACCAAGCCCATTTAATCCCTTTCATAGTGTCTCCCGACGACATCCCTATTATGCAAAGCTGTTTTTTAGTCAGATAAATGACTAGAATTACCTTCAATCTACCAAAACCTGAATAAAGACTAAAGTTATGGCTGCACTCGAAGTATTGCGTTTTCCCGACGAGCGTCTGAGGACTATAGCGCAACCCGTTAAGAATATTGATGATAGTATTAGAATTATAATCAAAAATATGTTTGAAACCATGTATCTAGAAGAAGGAGTTGGCCTAGCTGCGACTCAGGTCAACATTCATCAACAGATCGTGGTTATCGACGTATCGGAAGAACGCAATCAACCCCTGGTGTTAATTAATGCCAAAATCATCGAAAGTGAAGGTGAACAGTTAAACGAAGAAGGTTGTTTATCAGTGCCTGAATATCGCGCTGATGTGCCAAGAGCTGAAAAGATTAAAGTACAAACACTAGATACCGATGGCAACCAGCAAGTTTTTGAAGCTGAAGGCTTATTGGCGATTTGTGTACAACACGAGTTAGATCACCTGAAAGGGAAATTGTTTATCGATTACCTCTCCCCGCTCAAACGCCAACGGCTAAAAACCAAGCTCCAAAAGCTTGCAAAACGCTAATCGTAAAACATCAAATTTGGAGAACAGCGTGAAGCCATTGCGGATCATCTTTGCAGGCACGCCCGATTTCGCGGCGCGCCATTTAGCAGCACTCATCAATAGCGAACATCAGATCGTCGCGGCTTACACTCAGCCCGACCGCCCTGCGGGGCGCGGAAAAAAGCTGCAAACTAGTCCGGTAAAACAACTGGCCGAACAACACCAAATTCCCGTTTATCAGCCGGAGAATTTTAAAGCTGAAACCGCACAACAACAGTTAGCGGAATTAAATGCCGATTTAATGGTGGTGGTGGCTTACGGCTTGCTATTGCCACAAGTCATCCTAGATAGCCCACGCTTGGGCTGTATCAACGTGCATGGATCTCTATTGCCTCGCTGGCGTGGGGCTGCGCCGATCCAACGCGCTATTTGGGCCGGTGACAGCCATTCCGGGGTCACCATCATGCAGATGGATATCGGCTTAGATACCGGCGATATGTTATTACTTGAAAAAGTCGCCCTCGCCGAGGATGAAACCAGCGCATCCCTGTATCAGCGACTGGCCGAAGTTGGCCCTCAATCGCTCATCCAGGCGGTTGATGGCATGGCCCTAGGCAAGTTAACCGCTACTCCGCAAGATGATACGCAAGCGAATTACGCGAAAAAGTTAACTAAAGCCGAAGCTTGTATCAACTGGCAACAAGACGCCGAATTTATCGAACGCTGTATTCGCGCCTTTAATCCATGGCCTGTCAGCTATTTTCCGGTCGCCGAGCAAAATGTGAAAGTCTGGCAAGCCAGTGTTGTGGCCATGCCAAACACCGCCCCCCCGGGAACCATACTCAGCGCCGATAAGGGCGGAATAGTGGTTGCAACTGGCAAAGACGCCTTACGCTTAGAACAAATTCAGCTGCCGGGCAAAAAAGCCTTAGCCGCCGCCGATGTACTCAATGCCCGAAAGGACTGGTTTAGCCCCGGTCTGGTGCTGGAGAATAAACATGGCTGAACAGCCAAAGCTCAAACAAATTAACGCCCGTGCGGCAGCCGCCAATATTTTGTTTCAAGTGGTCGACCAGGGACAATCCTTAAGCCAAATGCTGCCCCGAGTATTACCGCAAGTCGTGGCGCGAGATCATGCGCTAGTTAAAGAGCTGTGTTTTGGGGTATTGCGCTGGTTGCCGCGCTTCGAAGCGGTGTTACAGCAATTGATGGATAAACCCCTCAAAGGCAAAATCCGTAACGGCCACTTTTTATTAATGGTGGGGCTCTATCAGCTATTTTATATGCGGGTACCTGCGCATGCCGCAGTCTCTGAGACCGTCTCAGCCACCCAGCAACTCAAGCTGCATAGCTTAAAGAAATTAGTCAATGGGGTACTGCGAAATGCCGAGCGCCAACGCGAGCAACTTGAACCGCAGTTAACCGCCAACGATAGTCTGCAATTTTGTCATCCAAGCTGGATCACCAAACGACTCAAGGCTGCTTATCCGCAGCGTTGGCAGGATATTTTATCCGCCAATAACCAACATGCGCCGATGTGGCTGCGGGTCAACGCCCTTCAAGGCACGACTCTAGACTATCAACAACAGTTAAACCAGCTGGAAATTGGCAGCCAGCATAGCGAGCTAGCCCCCCAAGCCTTATGCCTGGAGAAAGCCCAAGCAGTCAATAAGTTACCTGATTTTGCTCAAGGGGCAGCTTCGGTGCAAGACGGCGCAGCCCAAATGGCAGCTGCGCTACTCGATGCCCAGGCGGGAGAACGAGTCTTAGATGCCTGTGCCGCACCAGGCGGAAAAACTTGTCATATCTTGGAATTGCAGCCACAACTGGCCGAACTCGTCGCGGTCGATACCGAGCAAACTCGACTCAATCGTGTTAGTGAAAATCTACAACGTTTGCAGCTAAAAGCCACCTTACATTGTGCCGATGCCAGCCAACCTGAGCGTTGGAATCAGCAGCCCTTTGATAGAATTCTACTGGATGCGCCCTGTTCCGCTACTGGTGTAATCCGTCGCCATCCCGATATAAAATGGCTCCGCAGAGAAGCCGATATCGCCGAGCTAGTAAAACTACAGCAACAAATATTAACGGCGCTGTGGCAACATCTTAAGCCCGGAGGCGTATTGCTATATGCTACCTGTTCGGTACTTCCAGAAGAAAACTACCAACAAATCGCGGCATTTTTGCAACAAACTGCTGATGCTGAGTTGCTCCCAATTAACCAAAACGAAACGGCTCAGCAACCCGGCTGGCAACTTTTACCCGGTGACAATAACATGGATGGCTTTTATTATGCGCGTCTGCGTAAAAGCAACAGTTAAGCTTGCCTTTAGCTGCAGCAAAGGTAACACTAAAAATTGGCAATGAATGCTTGAGGTATTGTTAGGATAATGAAAATAATCATTCTTGGCGCGGGTCAGGTTGGCGGCACGCTAGCAGAGAACCTAGTCGGCGAAAAATCAGACATCACTATTGTTGATAATGATCAGGATCGCCTTAGAGAACTGCAAGACAAGTTTGATTTACAAGTCGTATTGGGGCATGCAGCCCACCCCAGTGTACTACGTGAAGCAGGCGCGCATGACGCCGACATGTTAGTGGCCGTTACCAACAGCGATGAAACCAATATGGCAGCTTGCCAAATCGCCTACACCCTCTTTAATACCCCAAATAAAGTCGCGCGGATCCGCTCAGAAGAATTACTCGCGGAAAAAGAGGCTTTGTTTTGTAACGAAGCCATCCCCGTCGATCATCTGATCGCACCTGAGCAGCTAGTCACCGATTATATCAGCCGCCTCATCGACTACCCTGGCGCCCTGCAAGTGATGCAGTTTGCCCGTGGCCGAGTGGGTTTGGTTGCCATTAAAGCCTATTATGGTGGGCCTTTAGTCGGAAACGCTTTATCAGTATTACGGGACCACATGCCTGACATTGAAACCCGAGTTGCTGCGATTTTCCGCCAAGGACGCGCGATTCGGCCACAAGGCACTACGGTGATTGAAGCCGATGACGAAGTGTTCTTTATCGCCGCGAGCGATCACATCCGTAAGGTCATGGCAGAACTGCAAAAGCTCGAAAAACCTTACCGCCGGATCATGATCGTGGGAGGGGGAAATATTGGAGCCGCCTTAGCCAAACGCCTCGACAGTCAATACAGCGTGAAACTGATAGAGCATAATCAACGACGAGCCGAACAGCTCGCAGAAATGCTCAATAACACAATAGTGTTTTGTGGTGATGCTTCCGATCAAGAACTATTGAGCGAAGAAAATATTGAGCAGGTCGATGTCTTTATTGCCGTCACCAATGACGATGAAGCGAACATTATGTCGGCAATGCTCGCCAAGCGAATGGGCGCCAAGAAAGTCATGGTGTTGATCCAACGCGGTGCTTATGTTGAATTAGTACAAGGCGGTGGGAGTGCCATCGACATTGCAATTTCACCGCAGCAAGCGACGATCTCAGCGCTGTTAACTCATGTAAGGCGTGCTGACATTGTTAATGTTTACTCTTTGCGTCATGGCGCTGCTGAGGCGATAGAAGCGATTGCTCATGGTGATAATAATACCTCCAAGGTTGTCGGCCGCAGTGTTGGCGAGCTCAAGCTTCCTCCGGGCACCACCATCGGCGCAATCATGCGCAATAACCAAGTGATTATCGCGCATGATGATACTGTGATCGAGCAAGATGACCACGTGGTGATGTTCTTAGTGGATAAGAAGTTTATTCCTGAGGTTGAACGTTTATTCCAACCTAGCCCCTTCTTCCTGTAATTTAAGGTAACCGCAGGTGATTATCCCAAATCTACGGCCGATTATGTTTATCGTCGGGCTAGTGTTATCGAAACTCAGCTTACTCATGTTAGCACCACTCGCTTTAGGTATGGCTTACGATGAGCCCGACTACATTGAGTTTTTTTACACCATTGTACTGACTCAAACCACCTCCTTTGCGCTAATTCGTTGGGGCAGTAAGGCCACATTCAAGCTATCGGTTCGGGAAATGTTTTTGCTCACCACCACGGTCTGGCTGGTTGCCTGTCTATTTGGCGCGCTGCCGCTCTATCGTATCGACCACATTAGTTTTACCGATGCCTTTTTTGAAACCATGTCTGGCCTGACCACAACTGGCTCAACGGTATTGGCCGGATTAGATGACATGCCCAAGAGTGCTTTGCTGTGGCGTTCGATGTTGCAATGGTTAGGTGGCATTGGTTTTATCGTACTCAGCGTAGCCATCTTACCGTTTTTAAATGTTGGCGGAATGCGGCTGTTCCAAACTGAATCTTCCGACTGGTCAGATAAAAACACGCCCAAAACTAAAAACGTCGCCAGTAATATGCTGAAGGTTTATTTATTACTGTCGTTACTTTGTGCTGTTGCCTACCATATTACGGGTATGGACTGGTTTGAAGCGATCAATCACTCCATGACGACTATCTCCACCGGCGGTTACTCCACCTCCGATGAATCGATGGCACACTTTAGTAACGCTAGTCATTGGGTTAGTAGTATGTTTATGCTGCTAGGTGGCCTGCCGTTCTTATTATTGGTGCAAACCCTACGCCACCGCGATTTACGCTATATCTGGCGAGATGCTCAAGTCCGAGGGTTTATTACCGTCATCTTAGTATTAGGCGGCATGATGAGCCTTTGGCTATGGCTGCATGGAACTTTCTCATTGCTCGATGCAATGCGGATTAGCACCTTCAATATTATTTCCATCATCACCACCACTGGCTATGGCCTCACCGATTTCAGCCATTGGGGGAACTTCACCACCGTGTTATTTATCTTTTTAATGTTGGTGGGTGCTTGTTCGGGGTCGACTTCGGGGGGAATTAAAATTTTCCGCTTTCAATTAGCCAGTGGTTTATTTTCACGCCAACTCAAACAATTACTACACCCCAACGGTATCTACCCACACCGCTATAACGGCCGGGTTGTGAGTGAGCAGCATATTCGCTCCTTGGTCGCCTTTATTTTTGCGTTCTTCTTTACCCTGATCATCCTCGCTAGCGGCCTCGCCTTACTCGGTTTAGACCCGGTCACCGCTTTATCTGGCGCGATGACCGCCTTAGCCAATGTGGGCCCCGGTCTCGGTCGAGTGATCGGCCCTGATCATAACTTTCACCTGCTACCAGATTCCGCAAAGTGGTTACTCTCGATCGGCATGTTGTTGGGACGCCTAGAAGTACTAACAGTATTGGTCTTATTCTTACCCAGTTATTGGCGTTATAATTAAGCGGCAATTGAGCTTGCTCGCTTAGCTGCCCATTCAACGAAGCGCTTTGTTAAGCGCCTGGTGTTTGCGGAGCATTTTAACCCACATACCTCGTAAGCCAGTACAGCAGACTTTGACTCGAACTTTTCAAGCAGCATTTGAGCTTAGTATGGCCAGAAAAATCTTAGCGAATCAACCCCATATGACCAAGCAACAGTGAACCGTTTTAACCGCACTCACAACAAGTAAAGCGGCCTGATTTAGTAGGAGCGTCGTAAGCGGCTAAAATAAGGATTAAGCCACCACCAGAAGGTCAAATATAGAAAATATAGGCCAATAATGCTCCATTTGTGCCGATTAATCCCCTGGTCCACCACTTCAAAATCCAGCTGCATCACCTCACAATAGCCAATACTAATCAGCACCACACTATAAACGATAGAGAAATGCCATAGATTAAGCAGCAGTGAACGCAGTGATAATCGAAACATACACTTAAGCCAATAGCCCGAGCGGCGACTTGGTTATCGCCACAACCAACAGCTGAGCAAACACCGCAATGGCGGCCAGGCCAGCCAATATTCGAATCAACTGGTTCGGCGCACGCTTCAAGGCAAACACTCCCAGTAAGATATAGACCACTAATAATACAACCTTAACCGTCAACCAATTTTCAACCAAAGGATATTGTTGCGAAGCAATGCACAAGAAAATAGCTGCGACCAATAATAAGGTATCAACCAAGTGAGGGAAAACTTTCAACCATCTGCGATTGAGCATCGCTGAGCCTTTCAAGGCTAACAACCAGCGGAAAACAAAACCAATAATACTCAGCGTCGCCAGCGTCATATGGAGATGTTTGGCCATTGAATAGTATTCAAGCATGGTAATTCCTTGTTATGAATAGCGAACCGCCGCGAATTCAGCCGCTGCGGATCATCGGGTGTCACAATAATGCCTCAGTGTATGAGCTTAGCTAAGCGATAACAATTATTTTCAGCTCACCACAAACGCTTAACATAAAGTCAGCAAGCTCATTAAAAAACCGCCTATCGCCGCCAAGCGACAACAGCCACGACTTAAATCATCCGTAGAGTAAATGTATTTTTGTGATCGAGATCTCTAGGGCTTGTCGTGAAACTATGGGACAGTGCTTAACATTATTATCTTTTTATTAACAATATAATGAGGCCAAACATGTCAGAAGCACCTAATTTACTGCCCGCAATTGATATTTTAATGTGTCACACTGGCGCTTCATTTTTAGATGCTTGCCAAGAATTAGGCGTTGACCCTAATGAGATGGCAGAGCTTGCAGCCTCTACATCCGATGACAACAATTAAACACCATCGAACAGGAATCGTGTTATTCAATACAGCATAGTTGAATAGACTAGCGGATAAAGTCCACTTAGATGAATTAACTAAGAATTAGCCGCAAAGGCAGTTTTTTGTTGATAAATGTCAGCGAACTAGCCTTAGATCCGCTATCTAGTTAGAATCAGCCTCAGCTTGAAACCTTATCAAATAGTCTTATATTACAGATTCTTGAATCCATGTAATTAGTTACATCATACGAGTAGTAAGCATGTCGCAACTTTATCGCGTTAATTTTATTTCTAATGGCAAAAATTATGAGCTCTATGCCAGAGATGTCTCCCAAGGTTCAATGTTCGGCTTCGTTGAGTTAGCCGACTTAGTCTTCGATACTCAAACCAAGCTCGTGGTCGATCCTAATGAAGAAAAATTAAAAACTGAGTTCTCCGGAGTGAGCCGCACCTACGTACCGATGCATAATATTTTGCGCATCGATGCTGTCGATGATATCGGCACCGCAAAAATCCATGAAGTCACCAACATAACCCAGTTTCCTTCGCCCATTTACACACCAAAACCATGAGTCGGCTTAGTGCTATCGACTGGCCTAAACTGAAGGCTCAGTTTGGCGATGAAGCGCTGGTTCGACATTGGTTGCAAGATTTTCTGCAGAGTAGCGAGCAAGACTTGCTCTTAATTACTCAAGCGCAACAACAACAGTGTTGTTCAAAGGGTTTACTGCAACAGTTGCAAGGCCTTGCGTCTTTACTGTGTAGCACTCCACTAAACCGCTGTGTACAGCAACTCAAGCACAGTGAAACATTGGAACAAGATCTAAGTGCCTGCTTAGACTGCTATCAACAAGTGTGCCACGAAGTAAGACGCTATTTAGCGTCTTAAGACGTATAAACGGTCAGGGTTTTATTAACCAAGTTCCAGCGGGCGATTGTATGTAATGACCACTTTGACTACGTTCAATCGCTTTTTTTCCCGCGAGGATAGCGACCTGCTGCTCACTTAAGCCATTTTCCCTGGCAATTTGTTGGTACTTGGCAAGTCGTTGTTGATTGATATTATTCACCAAATCACTGACTTCTGCGCGATGGCTTACAATTCCTAATAGACCATTGGTTTGTTCACCGACCCAACCTTTGGCCTTGGCATCATCTAAGTCCATCGCCGATACCGATAAGCTAAAACACAATAATAGGCTTAAAATCCAGCTATTCCACTTCATCATACTCTCCTAAAATAGCCCGCTTTCATCGTTAAACAAATCATCGAGCTGCTTATCAACTCGCACTCGAATTTCATGGTCAATTTTGACATTTAAATTCACCGTAATTGGCTTATCTACGGCTACCTCCACCCTTGGGGTACAAGCCATAAGCCCAAAAGTTACCGCTAAGGCAAAGGGGATACTTCTGAAGCGCTGTCGTCTATCCATTGCTGTAGTTGTCCTGACAATTGTTGGCCAATACGTAAACTACGTAATAACTGGTAAATATTTTCTTGATGACGATAGTTCAAAGTCACCAAACGAGGACTCAGTTGTTGATTGCGTCCAATCAGTTGCACTTGCATATCGAGCAGCCCATCTTCGGCAAAATCTAGCTCAGCTGCAAGCTTTTCATAATCAAAATCTTCCAATAAGCTTAGAGCAAAATCTAAAGAAGGGTGCTGCGCTTTTACCGCCAGTAAGGATTGGTGAGTGAGAGCGATATGCCCATGCGGCTCAACAACCGCCAGCGAACCGCCTTTGATTGCCAAACCCTGTCTGCTCAGTTGCAGGGGAAGCGTCCCTGATACCGAGCCCTGCATGCTTAAAGCTAATTCGGGATAAAGTGTCGCCAACTGAGATAACTGGACCTTGCTCAACTGCAAAGATGTTTGGCTCGGTAGCTTCAAGCTCAATTGAGCAAGCCTGCCCCGTCCACCTAAAGACCCAAAAGAGATATCGTCTAACAGTAGCGAGTGCCATTGTTCCAAGGGGGCATAGTTAGGCTGCTGCCAATGCAGTTGAATATCGCTCACCGGAAAACCGATATCCCATTGCTTAACTTGCAACTCTCCCGCGTGTTTCCAACCAAGATCTGGCTGATAATCGAGCTGCCCCGCGAGCTGAGCATCGGCCAATGCCAACTCTCCCCACAAAGCATTTAGGCCACTGAGTTTAAACTGGCTTGTCAGTTGTTCCGCTTGCCAAGTGAAGTGTGATTCCAAAGCTCCCGACAGTAATTTTGCTGGTTCAGCTAAAGGCAAAAGAGCCTGTTGCAAGGGTAATACATTATCACTATGTAGCAGCCCCGACAGCTGCATCGTTGGCGTCCACTGCCACTGGCCTTCACCTTTAAGTTGCCAATCGGCAACCTCAACTTGCCAACCTTTTGCTTGGATTTTGCTCTCAACACTCGGCCAATTTTTCCCCTGCCAACGAAAACTAGAACTCTCCAGCCTTAGCCGCCAATCTTGCCAGCCTTGCAGCCAAGCCTTCCCCTCCATTGCCAAAGTAGGTAACTTAAATTGAGCATTTAATTGTAAGTGCTGGCCCGCTTTTCCCCGCAAGGAAAAATCTGCATCGGCAAATATTGGCCCATCCAATTGCGGCTGCTGAATCAGACCAGCCAATGCACGCAAGCTATGCTTCCCTATATGGCCTTCTAAGATGAGGGTCTCAGCTTTTGGCAACAGCTGCAGCTTAATTGCCAAACCATCCTCTTGTTGGTAGCTGGCAAGCCATTGCTGGCCTCGTTGTGAGAGTTGTAATTGGCCATCAAATAGCGACTGCGATCCCGCTTTAACTTGCAGGCGCTCGACCGCTACCGAGCTCGCAACCACCGAGCTCGGTAAGTCCAATAAACCTTGAAACAACTGCTGAGCAAGAGGCTTTAGCGAAACCAAGCGAAACGGCTGAGCATGCTTGCCTTGCGCCAACAGACAAGCAAGGTCGATTTCAATACTTTCCACCTTAACACGCAGGGGGATCGCTTGCAGACGAACACCGCTAGTGCGGACTTGTGGGCACCCTCCAAACTGAGCCTGAAGCATATCCGCGCTCAGCTCAGTGGCGTATAGCTTGTCCGCCAACAAGCAAATAAAACTCGCCATCAGCATCCAACGGTGGCGCCAGCGCATGACTCTACAGCATCTTATTCGCAGCCCACTTAAGCTCAGCAAACACTCATCCTTCCATCCACCATCGACATCACTTTATACTAAGCGCTTTTATCGCCAATAACGAGTCGCTAAACAAATCTACGCTGGCGTATTAACACTCAAATACAACAGAAAAAGTATAAACTTGACTCCATAGCAAGCTATGATGATAACTGGTTAGGGTCTCAGATAAAGGCCAAAACCAATAAATAGTCACTTCAAACCCCAGGAGCCAAGGACCCATGCATACCATTCATCACTTCATTCAGTCCCATCGGAGCAAGCGCTAATGCCTTGGTGGTGGGCGGCAGGGATGGCGATAATTGTTGGCCTTGGTTTATACCAAGCTTGGCGTCATATTCAACAACGTCGCTGGGATAAGCAACAACCCCTACATCGCTTAGACGTTCGGGTCACTTCGCATCAACGACAAACCATCAAGCCAGTTGGCAAATCACGTGACAGCATGCCCGACAGCTATCGTTACTTTGTTGAATTCACCCCCTTAACCGGCGGTGAATCTCGGCGCTTTCAACTAAAGAAAAACCAGTTTGAGCAATTTAGCGAGGGCCTCGAAGGTCAACTTACGGTTCAAGGCAGCCGATTGGTTAGTTTCGAAACAAAACCTTCAGAGCTCAGCGATCCATAATAAGCTTAAGCCAACTGAGTTCCCAACGGGGTCGTCTGCTCGAACTGTTCAACAAAGCGAAAACCGGCCTCAAGTCCTAGTTGATAGTCTTGCTCTAGGGCAGAGGTTTTACTACCGAGTAACTTACTCGATAAAGCCTGACTGGGGTGAATTTGAAACACTTGCGCATCTTCTGGAGGTTGATGCATAAAATCCAAAGACTGTTGGTAAGCCTGTTCATGTATCAACTGATAATCGAGCGCTTTCGGACATTCTCCCGATTGGCAAACCCAGGTTTTTAAACGTTGGCTCCAAGGGGATTCAGCCACATAATCCTGTTGCTTGGTTCGAATCACCACAATCGTTTTTGCCCCCCGCCGATAAGCTTCTTCCACAGGGATCGGAGCAGCCAAGCCACCATCAACGTAGTGCTCCCCCTCAATCTCAACGCCCCCCTTATATAAATATGGTAAGGCACTTGAGGCTTTTAGCAGATGCAACCAATTGTCCCGACTAGGGCTAAAATAATGTGCCGCCTTGTTGCGGGTATTGGTCGTGGCAAACAATAAACGGCGATACCGTAACAAAGACGCCGCACTGTTCACATTTAAGGGATCGGCTGGCCGATTCACCTGTTCAAAGTACCAATCCAAATCGATGATGCTTCGCCCGGTAAGCGAACGGCTTAACTTGAAAAATCGTGCATGGCGAGAGGTCTCGGTAATTGATTTTTGGGCGAAGCCATGCTGACAACTCATATAACTAGATAAGTTTTGTGCACCGGCAGAGGTGCCAATCAGTAACTGAAACGGGTTGAACCCCAAGCTCATCCAGCTATCGAGCACACCGGCAGTAAAAATACCGCGTTGTCCGCCCCCTTCGGCGACTAAAGCTGTGTTTTCAACAATTGGGGTCTGCTGGCATGGGCCGAAACAATTAGTCGCTGGGTACATCATCATGCTCTCAAGAAAATCATAGGACTAGCTTAAGTCGAATTAGCCCATACTTAAATTCGATTGCATTGATTTATTTGATAGGAAAAAACTATTGAATGAACCAAGCAGCTTAGCGCGAGTATTCAGCCAACATGCTTCGACTCTGCGCCCTCCGCCTCAATAGACGAACCAACAAAACGTCGGCGCAGCAAACCAACGGGAAGCAGGGCCACCAATAAGCCAGCAGCAATAAACGAGGCACCAATCAGATGATAAACCGCTAATTGCTCACCTAACAATGAAACGCTGAGGATCGCGCCAAACAAAGGCATCAAATGAATGTATTGACCAGCAACACTTGCGCCAACAACTTTCACGCCATAATTCCAACTTTGATAAGCCAATAACGATGGGAAAACCGCCACATAGGCCAAGGCGACCATACTATCGTGATTCAAAGAAAAAGCCGCTTGCGGCAAATTAAGCCAATAAAATGGGCTTAATACCAGTGATCCTATCACCAAGGTTGAACCAAGAAAGGCGGAACCGCTTAGCTGAGACGGTTTAAAACGTAAACCAATGGAGTACAACGCCCAAATGACTGCCGATAACAGGATCCAACTGTCGCCGCGATTGATGCTTAGGCTTGCCAGTGACTGCCATTGCCCTTTTACCAACAAGGCCAATACCCCGCAAAACGACAATATAATACCGAGGATCTGTTTCATTCCCATTCGCTGACCGAAGCCTAAGCAACTCACCAGCAAAATAAAGATCGGGATCATCGAATTAATAATCAAAGCATTGGTCGCGGTTGTACTCTGCAAACCAATGTAAACACAGGAATTAAAGCCAGCTACGCCTAAACAAGCGAGTAAGCTAATGCGCAACCAATAGCGTTGAATCACTCGCCGCTGTTGCCACAGACTCCGATAAAGAAAAGGCAAGACCAACAGCGAGGCTATCGTCCAACGCCAATAAGATAATGACATTGGCGGTATTTGCCCCGCAATATAGCGACCGGTGACAAAATTACCGGCCCAAAATAATGGCGGTAACAACAACAAATCATATGCCGATAGCTTTGCTTTCATTAATGCGTCCTTATATACCCTAGACCTCAAGTACTTAGGCCTGTTAGGGTATAGCATCAAGGATGGTTTTGCAGTACTATCCTGCTGCGCTGATAGCGTTTTCTAGAACAACAAATTTTCTTGGATACTGAACGATGAGTTTAATTGAGGCCATAAATGCAGGGTTGCATGTCACGGCAATTGTGTTGCTGGCGGGCGCATTGTACTCAGAAGCCTTTCTTTTTCGCCGAGGCATGACTCAGGACGATGTCAAGAAGCTACTGTTGGCCGATGCCACCCATGCCATCGCCACCGTATTAATCTTCATTACCGGTGCATTACGATTATCTGTATTTCAAAGCACCGACAAAAGTTATCTCGACAATCCTTTTTTTGCACTAAAAATGCTGCTATTTTTCGTTGTCGTTCTACTCTCGCTGTATCCATCGGCTACCTTTTATCGCTGGCGACGAGCCTTAAAACAAGGCAAACCGTCCATGATTAGCTATCGCCAACACGCTTCGGTGATTTGGTTAATTCGTTTAGAGCTCGGCGTATTACTGCTTATTCCAATGTTAGTCACCCTCGCCCGGGCCGGTTTCGGCGATTAAATAAAGCACCTGTAAGCCAAATTCTCGACTCGACCAAGCAAACGCCTTAATTTGCCAATTGTGACTATGTTCATTCGCTGAGATAATGCGCAACTCCATAGCTATTAATAGCGACACATTCGAGGTTGAATGATGCGTACACCGCCTTATCTGCTCGGTCAGGAAAATCAACTCGAGAGGCAATATCAGCAGCTCATCCTGCCCTACTGGCAACAATATGCCGAACTATCCAGCTTTTATGGGGTGAATGGCCTGCGTATTCACTTCGCCAAATTAAACGCCGCTCAGCCTAAACATCAAGCCATTGTGATCTCTCCGGGTCGTACCGAAGGCTACCTCAAGTATTACGAATTAGGCTACGATCTCGCTCAGCAAGGTTACGATATTTTCATCATTGACCATCGCGGCCAAGGCTTATCAGATCGAGAAAGCCCTCGCCGGCAACTTGGGGATGTCGAAAATTTTCAATACTTTGTTGATGATCTCCAGCAACTGGTGCAGCAGTTTGTCTTGCCCTGCCAATACCAACAGCATTTTTTATTAGCCCATTCGATGGGTGGCACCATCGCCGCTCGCTACCTACAGCAGCATCCAAATCACTTTCAGGCCGTGGCGCTGTCGGCCCCCATGTTCGGGATTAATTTGGGGCTGCTCCCTAAACCTATCGTGAAGACGCTAGCCGCAGGTCTGGCGCACTTAGAGCGGCAGTTCGGCTATGGACCTCATTATGCTTTGGGTCAAGGCGACTATCGGCCAAGTGAGTTTAGTCGCAATCATCTGAGCCATAGCCCGGCTCGCTATCAACAAATCCTGCAAACTTATGTCGAGCACCCAGCGATCCAACTCGGCGGCCCAAGTAACCGCTGGTTACAACAAAGTTTTCAAGCCATGCAACTGAGCATTGAAGACGCTGCTCACATCAATATTCCGCTATTATTATTACAAGCGGAGCAAGATCCTATTGTCACAGCAGAAGGGCAAAATGCCTTTTTCCATAGGTTGACTGCCTCAGCAGGTAAATCAAGTAACGCTCAATTGATGCCCGTGATAGGGGCCAAACATGAGATTTTTTTCGAGAGTGATGAGATCCGCAACCCAGCCTTGGCGAGCATTCTCATTTTTTTTGAACAACACCGAGCTTAAGCTCATCAAACCAGTCTCAGCAGAGGCTAAAGCCACCGGTCGCAGTTTCACCGAGGAGTAATCGATATGTACCAATTAATCGCAACCGATCTTGACGGCACTTTGCTCAATGCAGAGCATCAAATTTCAGAACATACCCAACAAACCATTGCTCGCCTCTATGAGCAAAATATTAAGTTTTTAATTGCCACCGGACGCCACTACAACGATGTGCGACCAATCGCCGATCAATTCGACTTTCCAATGTATTTAATTACCTCCAATGGTGCCCGCGTCCACAATAAAGCCGGCGAAGTTCTATATCGTGCAGATCTGAGTTCCGCTGAAATCACTCGTATTCTGGAGCTATCGGCGAGATACCCACTTCATCGAAATATTTACCACGAAGACAACTGGTACGTTGAAGAAAACAATGAATACGTCCGCTCCTTCAACAAGCACTCTGGTTTTAACTATCAGTTGACCGACTTCGATCGGCTAGATCATCAGCATATCTGTAAGCTATTTTTTGTTGCCGAGCATGAATTACTACAACAGCTCGAAAAGGAACTGGTCGATGAATTTGGTGACAGCCTCAATATTACCTTCTCACTACCCGACTGCCTTGAGGTAATGACAGCCAAGGCCAACAAAGGCGCAGCCTTACAAGCGGTATTGGAGCAAAAATCCATCGCACCAGAGCACTGTATTGCCTTTGGTGATGGCCTTAACGACAAAGAAATGCTCTCTTTGGTCGGCAAAGGGGTAATCATGGCCAACGCACACGACCGCTTAAAGTTGACATTACCTCACTTAGAACAAACACTTAGCAATAAAGAAAATGGTGTGGCGGAATTTTTAATCGGTACATTTAAGCTATAAATAAAAGGAAATCACGATGAGGCTAATCAAACGACTTTGCATCGCGTCCCTCGCGAGTATCGGCTTGGTAGCCTGCGCCCCAACACCGTCCCCCACTCAGCCAAGCGAACCATCCGAGGCACCACCGAGTCCTCATCAACCAAACACCCGATTAAAGGGCTGGTTAGTCAACTCACCCGAGGCCACAATATTCACCCCCTGCCAAGGAGAGCAAGCCTATTGGCTCGATTTATCCAGCGATGACCAGCAACTGCTCAGCCGTTTTGCCAACCACAGCCAAGTCTACGTAGAATTTGACGGTCGTTTCAACAACGTGGGTATGCAGGCGCCTGAAGCGGATTATCGGGCCAAGATCAGCCCACAAAGCTGGCAGTATCTGGCCAGCGAAGGCCCCGGCTGTGAAGCCAAAACCCCAGCGCTTCACGCTATGGGAAACGAACCCAGCTGGCGAATCGACATCAACGAGGGCAAACTGCAACTGAGTACTCTCGCCGGTACGAGCAGCCACCCAATTTACCGTAGCGGTGTGGAGCAAGGCACTCAGTTTTGGCAATCTGCTGACCAGCTGCGACTCGCGGTAAAGGCCGAACAGTGTTTCGACAGCATGGCCGATACCGTTTATGCCTATCACGCCGAGCTACTCTACCAAGGGCTTCGCTATCAGGGCTGCGCCCGTCGCCCCTTTCAACAAAATATTGAACCACTTAGCGGCAACTACCAAGCCAAACTCGCCACCGCATCAGGCAGTGGCCGAATGGTCAATCTCACTCTCAACCAAGATTTAAGTGCTGAATTACAAAATAACTATCTCGCTCAAGACAAAAGCTTTATTGAAAAAGGCTACTGGCAACCGCTTGATCAAACTAGCCTGCTACTTACCCTGAGCCAAAGCCAAAGCCAAAACCAACCAGTAAACAGCCAGATGTATTTTGATTGGGACGGTATGTTGCTGCGACTGCGTGACCCCGAGCAACAGCAGCAGGGCAAACTGGGTTTAAATATGATGAAAATGAATGGCCCCGCACCGGCAACAAGCCCCAGTGAGCCAAGCCATATCCAACGTCGCTTCGAGCCAGCCAGCCTGCTCGCCAGCAGCAACTACGATCCACAAGTTGAAGGCGCGCTCAAACAATACTTCAAGCTACACCGCACCGCGCTAAATGGCACCCGCTACCAATGGTGGAAATTTGATCTCAACGGGGATGGTCAAGATGAAATAATCACTTATCTGGACTGGTGTGGCAGCGGCGGCTGCAGCTTATTAATTTTTGAAGCCAAAGACAGCGGCTATCGCTTCCTCAGTAAAACCACGCTGGTGCGCCCCCCCTTCTACCTTGCTTACAGTAGCAACGCCCGCTGGCAAGATCTACTGCTGGAAGTTTCCGGCGGCGGCGCGATCCCGGGGCTTCGGCTGCTGCGTTTCGACGGTTTAAGTTATCCGGTCAATCCGAACATTCAGCCCGATGCGCCAAACCCGGCACCCTTAGCGGGCATCACCTTCCTTGCTGAGCCGTTTAGCCAAGACGTTGGGCGCGCCTTAAAATAAGCGCAACATCCCCGCTAGCGCCGGAGCAGCGCTAGCGGTACAATGCCGCTGATTTTTTGGGGGCAGGCATGACACAAACATTCGATGTAATTATTATTGGCGCCGGCGCCGCGGGTTTAATGTGCGCCGCCACCGCGGGTTATCGCGGGCGCTCAGTGCTGGTGCTGGATAACGCCAAAAAAGCTGGCCGCAAAATACTCATCAGCGGCGGGGGACGCTGTAACTTCACCAATATCAATGTGGCCCCCAACAACTATCTGTGTAGTAATCCGCATTTTGTAAAATCAGCTTTAGCTCGCTATCCCTCAAGTAACTTCATCGAATTGGTCGAGCGCCACGGCATCGAATACCACCAGCGCGACCACGGGCAGCTGTTTTGCAACGACAACGCCAAACAGATCGTCGACATGCTGCTCACCGAATGTGACTGGGCTGCTGTGAACATCCGCTTGCGCAGCGAAATCAGCAGTATTCAACAGCTCGATGAACAAAGCTTCGAAGTCCAAGCCGCTGGCCAATCTTATCAAGCCAGCTCACTGGTCATCGCAACTGGTGGTTTATCCATGCCCAAACTTGGCGCCAGTCCCTTTGGTTACAAAATTGCCGAACAATTTGGCCTCAAACTATTGCCAACCCGCGCAGGCCTAGTGCCATTCACCTGGCATAACGAACAAAAACAACGTTTTGAAGCGCTCTCCGGGATCGCCGTCCCCTGCTGTATCACCGCCGCCTGCGGCAGCCAATTTAGCGAAGCGCTGTTATTTACTCATCGCGGCCTATCTGGCCCCGCGATTCTGCAAATCTCTAACTACTGGCAAGCCGGCGAAGCGATCCACATTAACCTGCTCCCAAAACAAGATGCGCTAGCCCTGCTGGAACAGGTGCTGTTACAACACCCCAAACAAAACCTCAAAAACACCCTCAGCCAATGGCTTCCCAAACGTTTAGTCGAAGCCTTGTTTGACCAAGCCCAGCTTGCCAAAGCGCTTAATCAATTGGGCCATGGCGAGCGCGACAGCATTGCCAAACAACTCAATGATTGGCAAATCACCATGAACGGCACCGAAGGCTATCGCACTGCAGAAGTGACCCTCGGCGGCGTCGACACCAATGAACTCAGCTCAAAAACCATGCAAGCAACGAAAGTAAAAGGCTTGTATTTTATTGGGGAAGTGATGGACGTAAGCGGCTGGTTAGGCGGCTACAACTTTCAATGGGCCTGGGCCTCCGGCGTCGCCTGCGGGCTGGATTGTTAGTTGTATTGATGAAATTAAAACGAAGACTATTTGAATAGAACGAAGACAATCTTTTTAGTAAAAGTCTCTAACACATTGAAATCATAGAAAATAGATTGTCTTCGTTTTGAAAAATAATTAGCTCGACCGGAAACGCTAATTCAATCTCATCGAAAGAGCTAGCCACAATAGGGTGTTATCTTTTGGCTTAGTTTTGTAACTCACTTTTGGACAACAATGAGTTACGATGAGCGTGTGAAGCTAAACATTCAGGTAACTTAGTCTATGCCACACACGCCAATTAACTACAAAGTTGTGTCCAGCTTTAGTACTAGGGATCACTTGTTCACGGGGACATCCTTGTACACAAAATAGAGCCTTACCTAAGAAAGAGGCTAAAGCATTTAAAATGACTCTGACTCCATTAATTTTTTCATATTGCACATGGACTCGCTTTATTAAACAAATAGATGCACGCAGCGATCATGAATACGCAAACAATCATCGGCACTCGCCATTTTTTAGCTTCTGGAGCTAAGTAACGGTCGGTAAAGAAAACTTCCAGTCCCCCTAATGAGTCTCGAAGCCAGGTTTTTTTATCTACATCCTCACTCCCTTTATGTAAAAAAAAGCTAGATATAATCAAACCAAAAAAGCTGATTATAAACGCACCTATTACAATCTTTTCAACTATTGGATTGCATAGCAGTCCACTCAATTCTAACTCCCCCATTCGTACCTCCCCATTTCAGGACTAACTCCCACTTCCATAGAAGTTGATTTTGACTGCCCCGTAAGTGCCTTAGATACTTTAGATAAGCCATAACCTGCAACGAGACTAACACCTACCAGCTTATCATTTTGAAAATGAGCTTTCACTCCTACTCCTAACGCCAGTGTTGCTTCAGTGTCAGGGTCAGCGTCTGCATACATGACGTCAAGACTTACGGCTTTTACAGCAGATATACCGAAGGCATAATCTGGGCCAAAAGCTAGATACCCTTCTGTCGTATCGGGGTTTTGCATTAAACTAAGTGTATATCCACCTGGATACAATGGTTCTTTTGCTACAATAGAATTCACTGTAGCTGCCCCCACAATCATTGGATTAGTGTAGTTAAAAGTAAGTCCAATCTTTACACCTCGCCGCTCTCCTCGGTTCCCACAGGGGCGGCCAGAGCATGAAGACCGATTCAACTTTCTATCAATTTCGAATCCCGTTATGTCGTGCTTGGTAAACTCTCCAAGCTCATTCACTACAGTCATAGTACCAGCATCAAATGTGGTTACATTATTAGTGTAAGTACCATCCGGTTGGGTATTGACTACGGGACCAAATTTGTCTTTGTAAGTATCCGAATAGTAAGGGTCTCCCTTCCAACCATCATTACCCGAAGCATGAGGCCCATCAGGGTCACCATTATGCCCAGTGTCATTCCAAGTGTCCCAATACCCATTTGGGTCGATAACATTTAACGGATTATTCATCGCATATACGTATCGATTGAATGAGGTTGGTTGCGTTGGGTGAGGAATGTAAAAATCAGCCTGCAAGAAACGCCCGCTGGCTTGATCGTAGATCCGTCCATTCATATGAATAATGCCGACCTCATTAAGCATTTCATGGCCAGTAAAGCCATAACGCGTCGGCTCTAGTATCGCTAAGCTTACCGCACTTTCATTTTACAGAAAATAAACTAGACACCCATTCCTTTCACACTCTCGATAGCCAAGATTACGCTTTTAAATCCCATCATCTTCGCCGAGTAGCGCAAATGAACAAGGGAGCAAAGTTGAAGTCTGTTTGAGCGTAGCGAGTTACTTCAACGCCCTTGAGAATGCGCAACGCAGTAATAAACTAGACACCCATTCTAAAAACAAAACCAACAATAACACCTTTTCGCAAAGTTATTCAAGACAGCCATCTTGGATGCAACGCCCCATTCAGGGACTTTTTATTGTTGGCTAAGATAACGAACGCAGTGAGAGAAGCCCACTGTAAAAAGCCAAGCACTGCAATGGCTTGTTATGTTGTTTTACTACTTCTCTGCGGAATAAGGGTCTTCTGCCAAAAGGTAAGCTCTTAAATCTGATTTATGTTCTTGTGACATTAACCAAGCACGCATTTCTTTTAATTTAGAGTAAGTTTCAACACCAAATTTAGATTCATAAATATCTGCAAGATTTTGCTTTGCGCTATCTTGACGAATATTACGCTGCCAACTTTGTGTTACTACTGAATTTAAACAACCAGCTAATCCCTCGCTTTTTAATAATTCCCATTCACCTTTATCTAACCATAACCCACCAACAACAGAGCTATAATCGACTTTATGTTCATTTTGAGAAGATATTCTAAATTTTCTCATTATTGTCCCAGATGACGGACACAACATAGCTTTTTTGTTATCCATTACTTCAGATTCTTCAATCGAAATATCTTCAGAAAATTTGTAGTCTTGATTTCTTTCTTTCCATGAAACGTAGTCTTCGATTAAAATCCAGTTACCACCGCAATTTGAGCACGTATGTGCACGAAATTGGCCGTCAATAAAGCTCGGAAATAACGCTCCATTTTTACAACTTGTACAATTCATAATTTCCCTCGTGAAAACTGAATAAACGAATAAAATAGACACCCATTCTAAAAGCAAAACCAACAATAACACCTTTTCGCAAAGTTATTCAAGACAGCCATCTTAAGGCTTCAATTGAACCGCCAACATCATGCGATGAATATCAACGCCTCATACACAGAAAGCGACCTGAATGTAAAAGTTGTAGCATTAATAGACGTTTCTATGGCGAGATAGCGCAATAAGCAAGCTCGTGGACGCAGTGTTTCTAGGTTTGCTAAATACCTACGCGGTCGAGAATAAATAAAGCCGTAGTTTATTAGCCAACATCGAGCCAGCGCTTGGCAGCTGCCATGCCTTTAATTCGTTGTTGATTATGCTCACGCTTGTAGCGCTCTAGTGAATACCCAGCCCCAACCACACTGGCAAAGTGATGCTCTAAACCAGTGCTCAAGAAAGTTATTCAAGACAGCCATCTTAAGGCTTCAATTGAACCACCAACATCATGCGATGAGCGTCAACTCCTCATACACAGAAAGCGACCTGAATGTAAAAGTTGTAGCATTAATAGACGTTTTTATGGCGAGATAGCGCAATAAGCAAGCTCGTGGACGCAGTGTTTCTAGGTTTGCTAAAGACCTACTCGGTCGACAAAAAATCAGCCCATAAATTACTTAGCCAACATCGAGCCAGCGCTTGGCAGCTCCCATGCCTTTAATTCGTTGTTGATTATGCTCACGCTTGTAGCGCTCTAGTGAATGCCCAGCCCCAACCACACTGGCAAAGTGATGCTCTAAACCAGTGCTCAAGGCTAACCAGCTTTCTTCATCGATTTGTAAGCGCTGTAAAATGGGCGCTTGTGCATCATCGATATAGCCACGTTTATCTTCTCTGATAACGCGGCCGGTGAGCTCCACCAGTTGCAGGTAGTCTTGTAACTCGAAAGGCAAGCCTTTAGGCATGGTTTCTCTGGGGTTACCGACAAAGGGCATTAGCGGCTTGGGTTGCTGACCTTGTTTGGCTTGCTGAATGCGCTGTTTGATACTGGTGTGGTCTGAGGTTTCAGGCGTGCTCGCTATATTTGAGCGAACCGGGTTTAAATCGACATAAGCCATACAAGCTGCGATGGCTGCTTCATCTAAAAGCGCTTGAGATTTAAAACGCCCCTCCCAAAAACGACCGGTACATTGGTCTTCTTTATTGGCAGCTCGAGCAATGTATTCATTTAAATGGCGCATAAACCAGCTTAAATCAAAAAGGCGAGTCCGATAGACTTCAGCTGTGGCGTGAATGGCCTGTAGTTGCACCTCACTTAACTTTGGACGTAACTCAGAATTGAGATACATCTGAGTCAGTAAGGTGCCTTGGTGCAAACGATGCCAGCGTTCCAAGACTTCATCCATGGACCAGGCTTCGGCTTTAGCCTTATCGATGTGCAATACCACATGGGTATGATTACTCATAACTGCATAAGCACAGACATCAATGGCAAACACCGCAGTAAGTTGCAATAAATAGTCTTCCACCCACTGGCGGCGGTGTTCATAGCTTTTACCTGTGTGTTGGTCTTTACCGCACAAAAAAGCCCGCCGAACACAGCGGGAAACACAGTGATAATAAGGTGTATCCGATAAGCTCACTTGCGACTGTCTTGACCGAGGCATGGCAATAACTCCAAAAAAAACACTATTGATAGTTTAGATTATTGCTGGTATTTGGCTAGTTGGGGTGGATGTCTAGATATCTCTTTCTGTGGATGTCTAGATATCTCTTTCTCATTGAGTTCAATCCAGCACTCAGAACTGCCTCCAGCATCGATGTGTTCATCATGCAGCACTTCTACTCGAACGATGACACATGTCTTCAGCATTTGGCGGCACCAGATTTAGCTTGAGTTTTGCCTACCTCACTTAACAGGCAATCAATTATTTAATTTCGATAGCCCAAAACTATCGTACTCATCGAAACTATCCACTTTAAGTAATGCGAATAATTCTCAATAATATCCACATCGACATAGAGAAAATTCTTAGGGGCAACACGATGATCAAGACAATAACTTTTGCAGCAATTCACTTTACCATTGCAACCTTGGTCGCTTTTACTTTAACCGGTGACTTCTTGCTCGGCAGCTTAATTGCCATGATTGAACCTTCAATCAATACCTGCGCTTTTTATGCTCACGAAAAAGCTTGGCAGAACATCTCATTTCTAAAACGTCATGAATCGATGACACAAGTGAAAACGATAAGCTTTGCGGTGATTCACTTCAGTGTGGCATTTATGGTCACCTATACATTAACCGGCGATTCTTTCATTGGTGGTCTGATGGCGACGATTGAACCAACAATTAACTCGGTGGCTTACTTCTTCCACGAAAAAGTATGGCTACGCAGAACTCAGCAGACTGATTTTGCTAAGGGAAGTATGCACTACGCATCATAAAGATGCTGGCATCCTCTTTTTTAATCAAAGCCTTGATGACTGCTTATTGATGCAACAGGCAACATTAGCAGTCGATTTAAGTATTGCTGGTGTTTTAGCATGTTAGCCAGCATTCAGCTGGCTTGAAGCGATATCATTCTGCGTATTTTGTAAGCCAAAGATGATTTATGTGCTAAGTAGAAACAGCATGTTTATGTTTTTCAATAACTCACAAACTCTGGGTGTGAAACCAGCAAAGCTGCCAGCCTAAAAGGATTAAATCAATTTCTTTGCGGTATGAACATCTACAAATAAAATATCTAAATAACCACCGGTAAGTGCGCCTTTAATCGCCGCCAATTTATCTAAACCACCAGCTAAGGCAACCACCCGAGGACAGTCTCTAAGTAACTTAAGATCCATACCTATCACCGGATCTTCATCTTCGGCTAACACGGCGTTCCCGTCAGCATCAAAATAATGCAAGCAAATATCACCAACCGCACCGCGTTTAGAGAGCTCTTCCAACATGTCAGGGTTATAGTAGTTACCAGAAGACTTTAATAAATGAGATGGCTCCAGCATGCCAATCCCAACCAAGGCATAATCCACTTGATTAAAGAGGCTGACCACTGAGCTGACTTCTTCGGTATTGAGTAGCATTTTTTTATAATTAACTGTTCTTTCGATACTCTGAGACGGCAATAAATGAGGCTGACAATTGAGTAGTTCGGCTAATGAATGAGTAAGCATAGAAGCCTGAGCGTTGCCATTTACTCCAACCCCTCCCAATAGTTGAACAACACCATTTGCTTTTACATTAAGCGGATGTAACTGTTCAACCATTTCTCGAATGGTGCCACTCCAAGCGGAAACGCCCACTAAGGAGCTAGCTGGTAAAGAGGTTTGCATATAGTGCGCGGCAGCCGAGCCGATTGCCCGTTTAATCATATACTCATCGGCATTTTCTGCCACATCCACCACAATCGCCTGCATCAAAGAATATTTATTTTGCAATTCAGCTTCTAGATTTAGGTACACGTTGGCAGGTTGAACCACACTAATTTTAACGATGCCTTCTTTGGTACAACGTGAAAGCGCCCGAGAAACAAATGATTGAGAAAGGTCGAGCTTCTTCGCGATCTCAGACTGTTTTTTACCTTCGTTGTAATAAAGTGTGGCAATCTTGACTAATAATCGCTGTTCGTCTCTCTTCAACATAATCATCCTTACAACAAATATACGGGATATACTTGCCCGCAATTATATTCAATTTTGCATATAAATTCACGAAAAGCTTATGTTTAAAAAAGACCAACTTGCGAGGCAAGTTGGTCAAGGCCCTCAACAAGCTTTCAAAAACTTATCTTGGATGGAAATCTCAAACCACTAACTATGTTGGTAGCATTCAACCCCCAAGTACTTGGTGAATGCTTCATAAAGCACATCCCCAGTTGACGAGTGATTCATTGCAACATGGTGCTCAAAACCATTATTACAAATATGCGAGAGTAGGGTTTCCAGCTCTTTAACCTGAACCACCGCGCGGCAGCCAACAGTATCTAAGTCATCATCAACGAATTTTCCTTCGCCAACGTAAGATTTTACTTTCCCGGTAAAGTCATCGGTAGAAAGGCGGAAATAAGTAAGCGGACCTGGTTTCATCCGGCCATTTATCGCGCCACAAGTATTCCCACAACCCACCGTGGTGCCAATAATATCGGCGGTGCTCATAAAAGGATTATCTAATTCTGAGGTCGCGAAGTTACCACAGTGGAATAACACACACTTATCGCGATCTTCACCAAAGTTATTGTTCCAATCAGCTATCGATGCTGGTTTTTGCGAAGCCATGGACAGCGCGTACATCGACAACGCTCCCATCACGTCAACTTCACAGGCACTTGGGATCAGCTGGCCAGACATCACGCTCATAATCGAACAAACATTTACCCCCAGTGTTTTCTGCAACGAGGTCCAACACTGAATGGCGGTGGTATGAATGTCGTTTTCGGCAATCCACTGGCTAATCACCACAAACAATTTAGCCATTGTTAGCAACTTGTCTTCGGCGATCTCTTGGGTATCTGCATTCGACTTCAATAAGCTCAGCTTCTCGGCAATCCGCAAATCGTTATCTTGCACATTGTCTACGCTTGCGAAAATTTCCGACAAATCAATCGTTTCAACGGTAACGCCCAAACGCTCAAGAATTTTTTCACTATAACGAACAGTATTAAAGCTGGCAGGTCTGGCACCAATCGCCCCCACACGGCAACCTTTCATTTTGCTAACAACCCGGCAAACATTTTCAAATTGAGTTAAATCTTTTAGAAATACATCGCTTTTCAACTCACATACGTGCTGAGTTGTCAGTGAAAAAGGAATGCCATATTGGCGAAGATTATTGCACAGTGAAATCTTGCCACAGAAACTGTCACGACGGGTGGCTAAGCCCATCTTATCTAGCGAATCGGATTCCGCTTGAATTAGTACCGGAACATTCACACCAGATATACGGATGGCATCGGCAATTGCTTTTTCATCACCAAAGTTTGGCAAGCAAACTAAGATCCCTTGAATGTCATCTTTATGCTGTTTGAGCATTTCGGCGGCAATTTTTGCATGTTGATAGGTCTCCACCCCTCCATAGGGAGTTTCGGTATCTGACAACATAATGGTTTTAATACCTAAGCTTTCACACACCGTTTGAGTATCTTTGCGGGCATCATCCAGCAGGTAACTTGGGAAGAAATTACGGTTACCAAATAAAACCGCTAAGGTAGTTTGTTGTTGGGTATCTTTCATTCTAGACCTCTCCGTCATTAGCTTGAAAACGAGTTCGCTGAACCGCTCGCTTCCACGACTTATAATTATTGTGAATATGGATCATATTTGGATTTGGAGTGATGACTTCACTCGCTGGCAAAAGCTTCGATAGACTGGCGGCGTCTGGCCACCAGCCTAAAGCTTTACCCGCAAGAAAAGCCGCGCCAAGAGCTGAAACTTCAACAACATCGCGTTTCACAATCCGTTTTTGTAGTAAATCTGCTTGAAATTGCATCAATTGACGATTTTGGGTAGGTCCACCGTCAACCGAAAGCTCATATAGTGAGATTTCGGCAGAAGCTTCCATCGCAAACAATAAATCAGCCACTTGGTATGCGACCGATTCGAAAGCTGCTCTGGCAATATGTGCGGGTGTGACGGCATCGGTTAAGCCAGTAATTAAACCTCGCGCCTTCACGTCCCAATGCGGCGCTCCCAAACCCGCCAACGCGGGCACAAAAAAGACACCATTTGTATCCTCGACCGACCAGGCAAGCTGGCTGAGCGTGTCGATATCCAAGATCCCCAATATTTTAGAGATGAACTTAATCGCCGAGCCGGTATGGGTAATATTGCCTTCCATCGCCAAACTGGGTTTACCATCATCCCAAGCCACCGTAGTCGACACGCCAAAATCGTGTTTAGGTGCCTGTTCGATGCGCACCATCAACGAACTACCAGTACCATAAGTCGCCTTCACAACTCCGGGGTTAAACCCACCCTGACCATATAGAGCCGCATGAGAATCACCCGCTTGCGCCAAAATAGGCACACCATCGGCAACAAAGGATAAACCTTGTGTTAGGCCACGCTCACCGCTAGAGGCAACCACTTTTGGCAAACATTGCATAGGGATCTGGTACAAATCTAACAATAAGGGATCCCATGCAAAGCGATTAATATTGAACAATTGGTAACGCGAAGCGTTAGAAGCATCGGTAACAAATTGCTTACCGTTACTCAATTTCCAAACCAACCAACTGTCGACCGTTCCGGCACATAACTCACCCCGTAATGCCCGCTCCGTTCCGTTGTCGATATGATTTAACAACCAACGGATCTTTGATGCAGGAAAAAGCGGATCGATCACCGATCCGGTTAAGGCTTTGACTTGTTGGGCTTCCGGCTTTTGGCCGACCTGCTCACAAATTGCTTCCGAGCGACGGCACTGCCAACTCACCAACGGTGTTAAGGCCGCTCCAGTTTTACGATCCCAAACTAACACCGACTCGCGTTGATTACTGATCGCGATACCAGCGAGCAAATCAGGCTCAAGCGCCACCACGCATTGCTCGATGGCTGCAACAGTTGCCCGCCAAATTTGTTCTGGATCTTGCTCCGCCCAGCCCGGATGAGGGTGAGTCAATTCAAGACCCACACTACCCTTCGCCAATACCTCGCCACTTTGGTTCACGGCAATCGCTTTGGCATTGGTGGTCCCCTCATCAATGGCGAGGATAAACGGCTGAGACATATTAGTTCTCCTTGAGCATCTCAAGCGCATGGCTCACGATGCCCTTGGCATCAATCCCGTGATGTGCGCGTAATGATTTACGATCGGCCGCTAAGGCATAGCCACCATCTGGGATCCCAAGCCGTTTCAAACGACTTGCCGTACCAAATTCAGCAATCACCTCCGCAACCAAAGCACCGACGCCCCCATTGACATTATGTTCTTCCACGCTAATCACATGTTTTATACCTGCCAAAAGCTTGGCTAACTGCTCAACATCGCACGGTCGGATCGAAGAGATACACAGCACTTTCGGCGAAACTCCCTGCTCACGAAGTTGCTCGGCCGCCGCGACAACTTCATGCATGGCTGAGCCCATACCCACGAATACCAGGTCAGAGCCTGTTGCTAATACATCAATCTGTCCCGGTTTAAACTGATAGTCTTGCTCAAATAACTCAGGGAGTTCTTTACCATCCATCCGGATATAAACAGGGCCTTGTTTTTCAATCGCATAATCGATAATTTGACGACACTGTAAGGGCGATGCCGGCGCAAAAATCTCAATATTGCCAAAACCCCGCATCACCGAAATATCATCGATACTATGGTGAGTACTGGCCAAGGGGCCATAACTAGCGCCCGAATTAAGACCAAATAACTTCACATTAGTATTGTTATAACAAACGTCCACCTTGACCTGTTCATTCGCACGTGAGATCAAAAATGGCGCCGCATTACAGGTTGCCGCGACCTTTCCGCCAAGCGCTAAACCGGCCGCCGTTCCCACCAAGGCTTGCTCGGCAATCCCAACATTGACGAGGCGATCTGGAAAAGCCTGAATAAACGGTGCAATCTTCGCGGTAGAGGTTGAATCGGCAACCACCGGCACAAGATCGACCCCTCGATTCACAGCTGCGATAAAACGTTCAACCATAATATTTGCAAAATGCTCTGCGTTAGCCATGATTCAACTCCTCCAACGCTAAAGTGACTTCTTCCCCTTTCGGAACTCGGTGATGCCATTCTGGACGCCCTTCAATAAACGAGATCCCCGCACCTTTAATGGTATTGGCAATCACCACATGCGGTTTTCCCTCGGGCTTCAAACTTTCCAGAGCCGAGACGACCGACGCAATGTTATTGCCTTCACATTCACTCACCTGCATTCCAAAGGCTTGCCATTTCTTATCCAAGGGATCGGTTTGCAGAATGTCTTTGGTAAAGCCCGCTAACTGCAGCTTATTTTTATCATTGATAATAATTAAGTTATCCAATCCATAATGGGCTGCCACTAAAGCCGCTTCCCAATTACTTCCTTCGGCCAATTCACCATCCCCAGTCAATACATAAATCTTTCGCTGGCTACCCGACTTTTTGGCCGCTAATGCAAGCCCAACGGCGACTGGTAAACCATGACCAAGCGCTCCAGTGTTAAGTTCCACGCCCGGCGTCTTGTGTTTCACCGGGTGGCCCGGCAATTTGGAATCAGGGTGCTGGTAGCTCGCTAACCAATCACTTGGAAAGTAACCCGCCTCAGATAAACAGCAGTAGTAGCCACCTGCAGCATGGCCTTTCGATTGAATGTAAATATCACGCTCTGGATCATCGAGCCGATCAGGAGAGCAATTTAAAATTCGAAAATATAAAGATGTGACGAGCTCGACTTGCGATAAGTCAGCACCAGTGTGTCCACCAGCGGGACTTTCCGCATTTAGCACCACAATTCGTTTGCGAATATCGGTGGCTTTCTTAGCAAGTTCATCAATTGATAAACGATAAGGATTCATAACAAACCTCCAATATATTCAATACTGAATATATATTCATGGGGAGAAAAAAAATAGCGTCAAAAGATCAAAATGTGAACAAGACGATATTTTGCTTCTCCAACAATAAACCTAGTCAACAGACTTCTGAGACGTAATCGCAGCTTTGTACTGCATCTTGCTTTGCATCTGATCAATAATAACTGCAACAATGATGACGATGCCTTTGATCACCATTTGCCAGAATTCACTCACCCCCATCATGACTAGGCCATCAGCCAAAATACCAATAACAAAGGCACCAATAAGCGTCCCTGTAATCGTCCCTCGTCCCCCGGCTAAAGAAGTTCCACCGAGAACCACGGCAGCAATCGCATTCATCTCAAAGGCTGTACCGGTTGCAGGATGACTTGCAACTAATTGAGATGTCACCACAATACCTGCAATCGCCGCACACAAACCGGATATGGTGTAAACCCAAATCTTGACGTTTTTCACTTTCACTCCGGAAAGCTCAGCCGCCCGCTCATTGTCACCAATCGCATATACGTGTCGACCAAAGGGCAGTTTTTTAGCCACATATGCAATAATTGCCGCAACCACAAACATCATCCAGATGGCATACGGAATACCAAACAAATAACCCGCACCAATCTGGTCAAAGCCCGTATTACCCAGTAACGCGTTCCCCTGTAGCCCTGGAAATGTCTCTCCCCCAGACAACAACATGGCAGCTCCCCGAATCACATACATCGTGCCCAAAGTACAGATAAAGGGCGCAACGTTGTAACGCGTGATAAGAACTCCATTCAATGCACCAATCAGCCCCCCAACGACCATTACAGTTGGCACAATCACCCACACACTGGGAAATATAGCAATGCCAAACATGGGTAACACGATCCCCTTAGAAATCATGAAGCCTGCAACCATGCCACAAAACCCAAGGGTTGCACCGATCGATAGATCGATACCTGCGGTGATGATGACAAATGTAATTCCCAAGGCGAGAAAAGCATTGATCGAGATATGTTTAACCATGATGATTAAACTACCCGGAGCAAGGAATCCATCCACGGTAAATGAGAAAAATCCTAAGATAATGAATAATGCTATAAAAGTTCTTAACTTCAATAACATCAAACCGATGTTTGCTGAATTAAACTGAGATGTTGGCATCGCCATGCCCTCGATTACTTTGGCTTTCATAATTAAAATCCCTGCGCACTTGCTAGTACTAATTCTTCTTCGGTGGTCTCTCTACGCAAAACATTTGCTGATAGCTTGCCGTTAGACATCACCAATATCCTGTCCGAAACCGCCATGATTTCCTTCAGATCGGTGGTGGAAAACAACACGCCTATCCCTTGCTCGGAAAGTTTAACCATCATTTCAAACACATCTGCTTTCGCCCCAACATCAATACCTCGAGTGGGCTCATCCAGCAGCAGCACTTTCGGCTCAGTGAGCAATGAACGACCGATCACTACTTTTTGTTGATTCCCGCCACTTAAAGCCTGAATTTCCACTTTCGGTGAAGAAACTTTAATCGACAATTTATCGATCGCTTCCGCAACCGCCTTGTCTTCTTCTTGCTCAGAGATAGCGAGCCCCTTTAAACGCTTCCAAAGGCTTGAAATTGTCAAGTTACTGGCCACCGAACTAACCGGGAAAATACCCGATTGTTTGCGATCTTCCGGGACCAATCCAATGCCCATTTTGACTCGGTCGGGAGTGGTGGTGGTGGCTCGAATAATTTTTCCATTTAAAGAAAAACGGCCAGCGTAAGTCGCTTTCCCAACCAAACACTCAAACAACTCGGTTCGCCCTGCCCCCATCAAGCCATAAATACCAACAATTTCCCCTTCTCGAACATAAAAGGTCACATCGTTGACCACTTTTGCTTCAGACTCATTAATATAAGTAATGCCCTCTGCCTCGAGAACTTTGACTCCAAACTCTCTATCTTCCGGAAGAAAATCGACCACCGGATCACTGCCTAACATTTGACGCACAATCCAGGGAACACTGATATCTTCAACCGCGGCTTCGGCTTGGAATTTGCCATCTCTTAAGATCGTGATGTAAGTGCCAATTTCCATCAGCTCTTCTAAACGGTGAGAAATATAAATTATCGAAACGCCTTGCGCGGTAAGGTCACGGATCACCTCAAACAGAATGTCGACTTCTTTTTTACTCAAGGCCGAAGTCGGCTCATCGAGGATCAATATGTCCACTTCAGTTGAGAGTGCCTTAGCTATTTCAACCAGCTGCTTTTGACCCACTTTAAGGTTGGCAACCAGGTCATTCGGATTAATATCTTGTTTCAGACGTGTCATGAGTTTTGCTGCAAGCTCACATTGACTCGCATTATCGATGGGAGAAATACCCTTCTGCTTCTCACGCCCAAGAAAAATATTCTCTGCAACCGTAAGATTTTCTGAAAGGTTCAACTCTTGATGAACCATACCAATGCCATGTTCAGCCGCACCACGAGTACTATCGAAAGCGATCGGCTGATCTGCGATAAACATTTGCCCTTCGGTTTGCTTCTGTACCCCTGCGAGTATCTTCATTAAGGTGGACTTACCAGCACCATTCTCACCGATAATCACGTTCACCGCGCCACGGTATACATTGTACGAAACACGGTCTAAGGCCTTGGTGCCAGGAAATACCATCGAGATATTTTCTGCCCTCATGATGATGTCTTTATTCATCGAATTCATGCCGACTACCTCTTCATAACTTCAAGAGGAATCACTTGTGTGACACCCATATTTTTATAAGTCACGGCCGCTAATACTTCGACCGGACTCCCGGCCCAAGAGCTATCAGGACGAGCAAAATTTTGGATTGCTTTTTTATTCAGCTCTTTTGATAAACGAGCAAACTGAACTTGGTTCTTAAAGTCGTCAAAATTAATGAAACTGGTCGCATCTCTAATGGAGTTGCCACGTACGATCGGGCCAATCTGTAACACCACATGTTGGTCACCGGTCACTACCGTCATTGTCGCGGCTTTTTTACTATCATCAACCTGGTCAACCACTCCACTAATGCGAACAAACTGGCTTTTGAGGCCGCCACTATTCCCCTGTTCAAGCGGTTTAGATTTGACCTTTGCTTCTTTTAAAATGTCCCCCCAAAATTTTTCTGCGAGCACCTCTGGTGTTAAATTTTGAAGAGATGCAGCCTCTTTTGCAGTCATCGGAATAATTGGTTTGCCATTTTGGTCCAACTTAACGACATCACATCCCAATAGCGCCACACAAAACAATGGAACTAAAGAAAACTTGCTTAAATTCATCACGCTCATGTTCTAACTATCCTTTACATACCACTGGATATTGCTGAGTAGAAAAAGGAGCTAAAGCAAGCCTTAGCTCCTATTGGATTTACTTCATTGCAAAGGTATCTAAGTTTTTCGCATTGCTTTCATCGATCAATAAACAATCCATTAATTGTTTTTCATCTAAGCCTGTGCTGCCAGTTTTAATATATTTGTCGGCCTGCACCATCGCCATTTGCGCTTGGTCCCAGGCTGGTTGTAAGACCGTTGCCTTAATATTTGCGCCCGCAATAATGGAATCTCGAACATAATCACTGCCGTCAAAACCCACCACAATCACATCGCTCCGGCCAGCCGCTTTAAGCGCAGCTTCGGCACCAAGAGCCATGGTATCGTTCCCCGAAATCACACCTTTAATATTTGGGTTGGCTTGTAAAATAGACTCCATGCGATTAAACGCTTCTGGCTGGCTCCAGTTTGCAGTTTGTTGAGCCACCATTTTCATGTCGGTGTAATCGTCGATTACATCATGGTAACCCTGAGAGCGAACATGGGCGTTGGTATCAGATTCACGACCTAAGAGTTCAACGAAATTCCCCTCTCCTCCCATCAATTCCACAAACTTCTCTGCGCCAAGCTGAGCACCTTGATAGTTGTTGGATACGATTTGAGAAACCGCAATACCTGTTTTATTAATTTCACGGTCAATCAAGAAGGCTGGAACCCCGGCTTTTTTAGCTTTTTCGAGAGCCCCGATAGTCACATCAGAACCCGCATTGTCGAGGATAATGGCCTTGGCATTTCTCGCGATTGCAGTTGAAATGAGCTGGTCTTGCTTGTTGGCATCATCATCGTGAGACGCTACCAAGGTTGTGTAGCCCAGCTCTTCTGCTTTCGCTTTTGCCCCCATCGCTTCCGCCTTAAAGAAAGGGTTATCGTGGGACGGCGTAATAATTGCTATTAAACCGTTATCAGCCATAGACAAGCTAGAGAAGGTAGTCGCTAACGCTAATGCGCTGATAGTTAGTATTTTATTTATCATTATAATCACCCCTTGAATATATATTCACGTAACGTTATTTATTCAAAATCAGCTTAGTGAATGATCCAAAATCTGTCCACATCGAGATGTACAAAACCTGAGCAGCATCACAGTCATTGAATATAAATTGCTCGTAACCGCACATCAAACGGTCCAAAAATAATACTGATAACGATCCATACGCCAGCCTGTTGGAAAGGATGAAACCAAGCCTTAATAATACTAATTAACTGATTTAAAAGGATTTATATATTGGAATAAAGTTGTATCCAGATAACGAAACATGCACAAATGAACTCATGAAAATCGCACCTGAAAGTGCTAAACTGCAACGATAGCATATATATTCATCGGTAATTTTAAATTCAAGTGGGCACGAAATATGACTTTAAGTAGCATTGAAGACATCATTGAAGATATTCGACTCGGGAAGATGGTCATCCTGATGGACGATGAAGATAGAGAAAATGAGGGTGACATATTAGTTGCTGCCGAGAACATCACTGCAGAGATGATTAATTTCATGGTGACTGAAGGTCGCGGACTACTATGTTTAACTATTACCGAACAACGCGCCCAGCAGCTTAAACTGCCCATTATGGTAAAAAATAATACCGAACAATATGGCACCAATTTTACCGTTTCCATTGAAGCCGCCACTGGAATTAGCACAGGGATCTCCGCTCAAGATAGAGCTCATACCATTAAGATGGCCAGCCGTGACGCTGCGCTGCCTTCAGATATCGTCTCTCCTGGACACGTTTTTCCTATCGTCGCCAAACCTGGTGGCGTATTAATCCGTGCGGGCCATACTGAAGCGGGATGTGATTTGGCAAAACTTGCAGGTCTTGAACCATCTTGTGCCATTATCGAAGTTCTGAATCCGGATGGCAGTATGGCCCGCCGGCCGCAGCTAGAAGAATTCGCAGCAAAACATGATATCAAGTTGGGAACCATTGCTGACTTAATCAAATTTCGATTAAAAACCGAA
The DNA here is from genome assembly GCF_050870865.2 of Agarivorans sp. QJM3NY_33. Lineage (NCBI taxonomy): Bacteria > Pseudomonadati > Pseudomonadota > Gammaproteobacteria > Alteromonadales > Alteromonadaceae > Agarivorans > Agarivorans sp. QJM3NY_33. Next base: position 247,096 of record NZ_CP194039.2, on the reverse strand, counting down.
ACAGTCGTGAAGTGTATTTTAGAGCAACATCTGAATACTCAACATGGCAGATTCAAACTCATGACCTATCAAGATACCATCGATCAACAGTTACATTACGCGCTAGTAAGCGAGCACTTTCAAAGTGACCAAGCCTGCGCCCCGCTGGTGCGAGTGCATGCGCTTAATTATCCACTCGATCTATTTAAGATCGATAGCAAGAAGTGGAATATTCAAGACGCCTTGGAGCAAATCCAAAGCAGTCTCACTGGTGGCATATTGGTACTCATTGGCCGACAACTCAGTGCCCAAGCTATTTTGAATCAGCTGAATCAAGGTAGCAACAACAGTCCATATGCAAGCAGTGAAATCGGCATCGGCTCGCAAATATTGCAACATTTAGGAGTGCATAAAATGCGTTTGTTAACTTCAAGCACGGTTAAGTATGGCGCGCTCTCTGGATTTGACCTCAGCATTGAAGATACCTTTCACAAATATGAAATCAGCCAAGATTAGCCCGCAACTACCGAACAACAATATAATTTGACCACCTTTGAAGCGTTTTTTTGACAGAAATGAGCTGGGGCAGTCACTCATGCAATCGCATCTTAAGATGGCTGTCTCGATAATTTCATCATTAGCAGTGCTGAGTGTTTTCAGCAATGGAGCATCATGTAGAACTGAACCCTGCGCAACATATAAAACCATTTGTTCGTGGTAACAAAATGAGCTTAACGTATCTTAAGATGGCTGTCTCGATAATTTCGCGATAATTTCCTCGATAATTTCCTCGATAATTTTATCATTAGCAGGGCAGAGTGTTTTCAGCAATGGAGCATCATGTAGAACTGAACCCTGCGCAACATATAAAACCATTTGTTCGTGGTAACAAAATGAGCTTAAGGACACCTTGGCAGCTTTTGAGGCCAGTAATAGACGAAATACCCGAGCAGCTTCCGTAAAAACAAAAGTTCAACAAGAGATGTTGATCTTACACAGACTTCGAGAGTGTCTACTGACAGCCAAAACCGCAGCATCAGATCAAGCCAGAGCTTGCTTGTCGATTTTGGGATTGTGATTATAGTTAGGCATAAAGCCTTTGGAGAGACGATGATTGCGCTCGGCAAGGCCTACCAAGGTCGTGCCGAGGAGAATTCAATCACGGCTCATCTTGAGCCCACCGTTATTCAAAAGGAGTCAAATCAATCCCTTCTAACTGGCAAACCGCTCGAATTGTTGGATGCGCCGACAGACGTTTTAAATAGGCAGCCAAATCTTCAAAATCTAAAGGCGAGGTCTTACTCGGTAATGACCATTCGGCCAACATAAACAAGAAGAAATCACATGCACTGATCTGCTCACCCAACAAGTATTGTTTACCCACTAACTGAGCATTAATCACTGCTAACGCTTCCGCGATCCGCTCATCTTGTGCCGCTACAATATTCGGAATGGCGCATGCATCGTCGGTGTGTCGGTGCGGATAGTAACGAACCATCAATTCCGCTTGAAGGGTATTATTTAAATAAGCTAACCACTGAAAAAACAAGGGGCGCAGCCTGCTCCCCAAGTCAGGAATAAGCTGGTGCTCGGGATGCTGTTCGCACAAATGTATGCAAATGGCAGTGCTTTCAAAAATTGCCCCCCCCTCATCAATCAGTGTCGGTATTCGCCCCACTGGATTTAGCTTTAGATACTCTGGCGATTTTTGAAAATTGGATTTCCGGTCAACCAGCAATAATTGATACTTGAGCTGCATATGAAACAACAAAAAATGCGGGGCTAAGCTTGCGTTATTTGGATAGTAGTAAAGTTGATACACGCTGATTTCCTATTCAATTTGTAAGCAATTCATATTGACCGATCCAAGCAAGGATTACACCTAGGCTTGATGACTTATGGCTGCATTTTTCACTAGCGCTGTATTTAAGCAAAGTTGAAAACGCTAGGTGTCGCCGCTGAAATAAATCCAGCGGTTACCCAGAGACCAACCACAAACCCTACCGGAAGGCCCCAGCTTAAATGAGGTCGGGGTCAAAAATGTGGTATCAACGTTGACTCATCAGGAAAAACTATCAATAAGATAGTTTGAAACAATTTCTTCTATCCACTCTTTATCATCATAATTACCTCATCGAAATCGCTTAAGGTTTTGTTTAAAGAAAAGAATTTATCTTATTCCTAAGCCATTTGAGTTGTTGTTTTTCTGCCAAATCGGCTTCATTCAAGCAATGCTAAGCGGCTGCGTCAGTCTATCCATACACGATGACCCGACAGCCATCTCTTCACCACCAAAGTCTATTTTTCTAGAGGTTTTATTTATGAGTTACGCAAGCGTGAATCCTTATACTGGCGACCTAATCAAAACATTTGCTGACGCGACCGACGACGAAGTCGAGCTGGCGCTAAACAATGCCAACCAAGCTTTTTTAAAGTGGCGTGAAACATCGTTTGCTCAGCGCGCAGAAATTTTACAACGCGCGGCCGATATACTAAGAGAGAACAAAACTAAATATGCCAAGATCCTAACCTTGGAAATGGGCAAACTGTTGCTTGAAGCTGAAGCCGAAGTCGAGCTATCCGCTCAGATCATGGAATACTATGTTAAACACTCAGAAACACTGCTCGCCCCAGAAACATTGCCAGTAGCAGACTCCAGTGAAGGTAAAGCAACCTTACACCATGAACCACTCGGCGTACTGCTAGCGATCGAACCCTGGAATTTTCCTTTCTATCAAATTGCCCGCATTTTGGCGCCACAACTATCTGCTGGCAATACTTTACTACTCAAACATGCTTCTAATGTTCCTCAAGCCGCAGCTGCATTTGCTAAATTGATGTCTGAAGCGGGTTTACCCAATGGCGCATTCCAACAGCTATATGCCACTCGCTCTCAAGTTGAAAAAATCATTAGCAGTCCACTTGTTCGCGGCGTAGCCTTGACGGGCTCAGAAGGTGCTGGGGCAGTTGTGGCCGCTCAAGCAGGTAAAGCAATGAAGAAATCAACCCTTGAACTTGGCGGCGCCGATGCTTTTGTAGTACTGCAAGATGCAGAACTCGAAAAAACCGTGAAATGGGCTGTATTTGGCCGTCACTGGAACGGTGGTCAAGTCTGCGTATCCTCGAAACGCATGATTATTGTCAAATCTGTCTATGATGAATTTCTAAGCCTGTATAGCCAAGGGGTTGCCGCATTAAAGGCTGGCGATCCGATGGATGTGGAAACAACATTAGCGCCTTTATCATCGCAAGCCGCCGCAGATGAAGTGAAACAGAAGATCCGAGAAGCGGTGGCTTATGGTGCTACGGCAACTGAAGTCGGCCCTAAAGTCCCAGAGCAGGGAGCTTTTGTACAGCCAACTATTTTAACCAACCTTACGGCCGATAATCCGGCTTACTATTGGGAATTCTTTGGACCAGTATCAATGATTTTACCCGCTAAAGATGAAGATGATGCGGTAAATATTGCCAACGATTCGCCATTTGGTTTAGGTGGCTCAGTATTCACTGCGGATGAAAAACGTGGCGAACAAATTGCCCACCGCATTTCTACTGGAATGGTTTTCGTGAACCATCCAACCATGGTAAAAGCAGATCTCCCCTTCGGAGGAATACGCAACTCCGGTTATGGTCGCGAACTGATTGGTTTAGGGGTCAAGGAGTTCGTCAACCATAAACTGGTGAATGTGGTTGATATCGACGCCCCTTTCTAGGATGAGCAGGAATTAAAAAACTGGGTGGTTACCACCCAGTTTTATTTGCAATGAATAAAGTCCACTGACTTTATAAAATTAAATGCTCGCTATCACCCATAACAGGCTGATGAATGCTTAAGCGGGATGATTAGAAAACACCTTTTCTAGCCACATCGCGCTGAGATACTGGCCATTTTTCTTCGCATACTGATCAAACACTCCCACTTGGCTAAATCCAAATTGTTGATGCAATCCAATCGATGCTGCATTTGGTAACGCGATACCAGAAAGCGCTCGATGAACATTCTGAGTAGCCAGTTCGCTAAAAAGACGCTGGTACAATAATGATCCCACGCGTTGCCCTTTTGCCCGTTCAAGTAAATAAATGGTCACCTCGACAGTATCGTCAAATGCTTCAATCGCCCGGTATTGTTGAGAACAAGCAAAACCCAAAATGTCATTCTCATGGCAGGCAACATAAAGCTGATATTTTGAGTCGGCCCGAAATTGTTCAAACCATTGCTGGCGATCCTCCAGCGTGAATATGCGCTCTTCAAAACGAGCGTAACTGTTCAATATATAAAAGTTAAATATATCGGTAATTGCAGCGATATCTGACTGCCGTCCAAACCTAATTTCCACGCACAATCCTTCTCTATAGCCAAGCTAAACAGACGCCAGCATCTTACAATGCGACAACTTAACTAGCGACTGTTTTGATGAACACATGAGCGGGCTAATAGGCTGAGCCGTCTTTATGTAATACCGACCAGGAACCATCCTTTTCATGAATCAAAGCGAGGTCATCATCAGGATATGCAACGGCATCGTCCAGCGTTCGATCCCCCACTTCTAGATAACTCACCTCAAACGCAGTCCGATTGATGAGTTGGTGGGCGATGCCTGTATTCGCCTTAAAACCCATACAGTCTCCGGCAGACATGAGAATTTCTTTTTCACCGTAAATCAAGGTTGGTGTTCCGCAAACAATGTATATAAATTCATCCTGTTTAGAATGATGATGCTTGAGTGCAGAGATCGAATGAGGTGCTAAAGTCGTCAGATTTACACCAAAATTCATCAATCCAAAGTAGTCACCTAACTTTCTTTTACGCCGGCTCTTAACCATCGACGCAAATGGCTCAGGATAGAGTGCTTTGGCGCTATTTTCTGGTATTAATTCGACATTGATCGGCTGAATATCCATCATTTAGTTACTCCATTTGCTGCTCGAATCCAGCCAAAAGTGTACTTGCAATAGCAGCCAAGTGCACTGAATTCGGCCTAAAATGAATGAACGCCCCACTCATCCGATTAGCCAACACAGCTAAAAACGCGTATACCCACGGTCACTCAAGCCAGTCACGCAAATTTCAAAATCCATTGGTCCGTCAATAGTACCCGCCCAGAGAGCTGGCTTTTCATTCCACTCAAAATAGAAAGGCCTAACTCATTGTCAGGCCCCCAAGCAGTCGTCAAGTCGTACCCTATGACTAATTTGCAGTAACAAACACATAGCGTTTATCTAAGTAAAACTTTAGTAGGTAGCCCATCGCCAAGCCAACGATACCTCCCACATACTTGGCCCCCTCTAGATCGACGAAACACAATGCAAAAAGCAATTCGGTCCCCCAAAATAGTACGGTGGTGATAACTCCCATAAAACTATATAAGATGAACTTTTGTATATCATCACCACGACTTTCGGTTTGAAAATAAAAAATGTAAGACTTATCTAACCAATATTTAAGCAATAACCCAACAAAAGTTCCCGTAAACAACGAAATATAAAACTGCCCCGGCCCTTTATAAATCTGATCACTCAACCACTGAGTGGTCAAATTCCCCCAAGTCGCGGCGATGGCGAATAAAATATACAGAACGATTAAACGAGAACTCAAAGCGACATCCTCTTAAATAGTATTTCTGGGATGAGCCGAATAATACTCATAATAAAGAACCAGAATCCAGGTAAGTAAGCCACGGAACGTCGCCGAGTAACCGCTTTTTTAATCCCTAGCCCAACTTGATCTGCCGATGCCCATAACAACCCCTTTTTAAAGTCTGCCGTCATGGGCGTATCAACGAAGCCAGGCTTAATGGTTAACACATCAACATTGTTGCGGTATAGCCGATTACGCAAGCCCTGTACAAAAATACTCAAAGCGCCTTTCGCCGCACCATACACATAATTGGATTGACGTCCCCGATCGCCAGCAACCGAGCTAATCACGGCAATGGTGCCGGCTTGCCAAGTCACAAAGCGGTTCGCAAGTTCAGTGAGTAGCGCGGCGGTACTCGTGAAGTTTGTTTCAATGGCGGCAAGAGTTGCATTCACCGACTGGCTGCAGTCTTGTTGATTTGGGAGCGTACCATGTGCAATCAGAGCCAGATCGAAACGTTGTAACTGAACTTGAGCATCATCAAGCGCTTTGATTTGAAATGCTAAATTATTGAGATCGCCACAACAGCTATGCACTCGCGATGCGCCCAATACTTCTGCGTTAGCACACACCGTTGATAACTTTTCTGCATCTCGAGCAATCAAGTAAATTTCGGCCTTTTCGACAGCGTACAAACGAATGACCGATTGAGCAATTGCCGAGGTTGCGCCAATGACTAATATTTTCATAATTCTGTTACCCGTCTCCAAAAACTGGAGCTATGTCTAGGATCCCTCAAGGCTTCCAGTTGACGCCACTGTGGATAATAATGTTGGAAATGCTCCGCTGACATGCGTGCATCTTTCGCTGGATACACCCGTCCACCATGATTGAAGGTGATATCGTCGAGCTTTTGCATTAATTGACGCGTTTTATCGCCTTGATTAGGAAAGTCTAAGGCTAGGGTGACTCCTTCTTGAGGGAACGACAGCAATCCTGGGGAGGCGACGGCACCAAACATTTTTAACACCGCCAAAAATGAGCCTGAGCCAGAAGCAGAGATTTCCGTTAGGATCGCTTTCATCCCTGCTTTCGCATCAGCCAGAGGGATCACACACTGATATTGGTAAAATCCCTTAGGTCCGTAGATCCGATTCCATTCACCCACAGCATCCAGAGGATAGAAAAACGGTTGATAATGAGTACGTTGTTGGTGAACCTTCTCCATCTGCTTATGGTAATAAGCAAAATTGAAGGCCTTCAGACTGAGTTTATTGATCAGTGAAATTGGCGGGGTCAACGGCACCGATAAGGAAAGACGAGGCGCTGACTTGACCCCTTGCGAGGCATGATTACCACGCATGAAAATACCTCGGCCAAGTGATGCGCCACTGGCCAAACAATCTATCCAAGCCACTGTGTAGTCATACTGTTGATCAGAGTCTTCGGCCAAAGAGAAAAACTCATCAAGATTACGGCATTTCACGTTCTCTGAATCAATCATATTCGAGCCGATCGCTTTAAGCCGAAACTCCACCCAAGTAATCACTCCAGTGAGACCTAGGCCACCAATCGTGGCACGAAACAATTCGCTATTTTGTTGCAGTGAACAAAGTAAACGTTCACCGTTAGAACGTAGTAATTCAAAACATTCAACATGTACCCCAAAGGTACCATCAACATGGTGATTTTTGCCGTGCACATCATTCGCAATCGCCCCGCCAACCGTGACAAATTGGGTACCGGGCGTCACCGGTAAAAACCAACCATGAGGAACAATACATGCTAAAACTTCACTCAGCAAAACCCCCGCTTCGCAAGTTAAACGCCCTTGCACTCGGTCAAATGACAGTAAACGTTTCAGCGGTCGAATGTTTAACAGACTTCCAGTGTGATTCAAACAACTGTCACCGTAACTACGGCCATTGCCATAGGGTAAAATATTGGTCTGCGCATCAACTTCCGGATATGGATTGTGATGACGCCAAAGAAAGGGAGACACATTCTGCTCAGCGTATGGCACCTGCCCCCAAGACTGAAATTCACTCATAATTTAAATCGCCATTAATATAATTGAAACTATACCCGAGCCTAAAACCAGGCTAGTTGGATCTTTGAGCGCAAACATAATCGGATCATCATGCATGTTGCCTCGGTGGGCGATCACCCATACTCGACTAATCCAATACAGCAGTACCGGACAAACCAGCCAAATTAATTGCGGATGAGTATAAAGAGCAGTAATTGTGGGGCTGTTAATATATAGCGCTAATACCAGCACCGATAAATAACCGCTCGCCGACCCTAAGGAAGCAATCAGCGTAATGTCGTCGGTTTCATAGCCTCTTCCGCGCAACTCCTGCTTCTGGGTTCGTTTCGCAACCATGAGTTCGGTATAGCGTTTCGCAATCGCCAAACTTAAAAAGAAAAAGACCGAAAACGACAACAGCCAGAAAGACAACGCAATGCCAACTGCAAAACCGCCCGCGATAATCCGAAAGGTGTACAGCATGGCCAGTGCCAGCACATCCAGCAGCACCACCCGTTTCAAGTAAAAGCTATATAACATTGTCAGCAGATAATAACCCGCTAAGACCTTGCCAAACATCGGCGGGAGCCAGCTCACAATAACCGCTGTAACCATTAACAGCAGCGGGATCATAAGCAAACCCAAAGGGATCGGCGTTTGCCCTGCGGCAAAAGGGCGTCGGCGTTTACTATGATGATGGCGGTCGTCGGTCAAATCGAGTAAATCGTTGAGTAAATATACGCTAGACGCACATAAACCACAGGCAACAAAAGCCGCTAAGGCTTTCAACCAAATATTTGGATCGGCAAACTGATGAGCAAAAAATAAAGGAACCATAACCAAACTGTTCTTTGCCCATTGATGCAAACGCATCGCTCGAATAGCACCACGCCAAACCCCTCGTTCTGGCAGAAAAACCCGCTCGATAGGGGCTAAAACACCAGCTTTTTTAAGCACCCCTTGCTTCGCGTTCACCACTAATGCACGACGCGCAGATCCCCATATCGACAAATCACTCTCGGAATTTCCGGCGTAATCATAACGCCCTGCACCATAAAGTTTATCGAGCAATACACGTTTGTTATTACCCACTAAATTTAGATGCAAGCTACTGCCAAAGGTGCTATCAAAACACCCTAAATGCTCTGAGACCTGAGTGGCTAAACCAAAATCCGACCCCGTTGCTAGGATCAATTTGCGCCCTAAGTTTTGTTGTTCCTTGAGATAATCTAACAATTCTAGGTGGTAGGGCATCACGGTCACATCCAACTCAACCCAGTTAGCCAACTGATGTTTAAAATAGGCCTTCCCCCGAATTACCCACCAAAATAAACGTAAAACTTGCAGTGGATGGCGGCGTAAAAATGCCATCAAAGATTCAAATAACAAATCAGTTTTTAACAGCGTTCCATCGAGATCGACCACCAAAGGACAAACACTCATCGTTGGATTTCCTTGTTGCTTATACCGCGATTCATTCTCAACATTTCCTTATTTCTTGTATGCTTACCGATGTTTAAAAGACACCGGTAAGCAAATTAGAACTATCGAGGCTTAACTTTCTTCGCTCGCGTCCAAGGCCGCGAGAGCTTCTTGCTCGCTGGCGAATGTCGTCCCGAGCGATTCGATATACCAAGTCTCAAAGCCTGCTTGTTGTGGTTCTAAATCCACGAATTCAGTTTCCCAGCGTTGTTCTGTTGGCAGGTAATAATGAATAATCACTTGATGAAGTTCTTCTAAGGTGAGTAAAGGCTTACTCTTATTCGCAGCAAACAAAGTAAACTGGTACACCCCGTCATCCACCAGCGTCATACTTAAGTTACCGCTGTCTGCCGCCGTATCCAGCTCAATCTCTTGAGCGATGGCGACTGAAGCATCGCCGCCAATATTGCTGCTTGGGCCCCAACTTTCATCAGCCAACTTAAACTGATAAGTCCCTTTGCTGAGATATACGACCAACGAATATCGTTTGGCCCCGCTGTACCCCATCGGTAAAGAAGTGCTCCAGCCATTCATCGAACCCCGTAAATATAGGGTTTTGGCATAAGGGCCGAGATCAACCTTGCCGTGAGTATCTTCATAAACCAGTAAGCTAGGATGCTCGAGATCCTTAGCATCTAAACTAAAGATGTAGCTGCCTGGATGTTCCACCGCAATAGTTAAGTCATCCGACTCGCCAGTACTGACAGCGACTTTCTGATCAACTTTAATATTTTTATTGTCTGATACGGCTATGCCATCCATTTTTAGTGCATAGGTCCCCGCTTGCTCAATACGAACTTTCAACTGATATTTATTTTTATCAAGATAAGCAAAACGTAAATCGCCTTTAATTTTCCAATGTTTCGGTAGGTATTCTAAGGCCACAGGTTTCGCCAAAGGCCCAGGTACTGGCTGCAAATGATGAAAGCGATACACCTGCCCTTGCTCATCAGACATGGTGAACAAACGAAACTCAAAGAGCTCATCACGAACAAAGATGTCGTTAAGATTTGCCGGGTTATCACTCTGCACTAAACCAAGTTTTCCATACGCCCCTCCCAAATTGAACGCCGTCCAATTAGCGTCAGAAAACTTGAATTCACTGCCTCCCATTTTAACCAGTCTAGTGGCTGCATAGGAGCCGTCAGCTTGCTTAAGCATTTGGTCAACGGCCGCCCATCCGTTCATCGAACCTCGCAAGAAAAAAGGTTGTTCAAGCGGGTCGACCATATGTGTCAAGGTCGGGGGTAAGGCTTGATCAACCGCATGCTCTTGCTTAGTCAACTGTTGCAGATTATTCACAAAAATATCGGATTTAAGACCGCCATCTTTGAGTTGGTGGCTTCCTTGTACTAAATGAGAGCGCTCAACCAAAAACGGTCGGTCAAACTGATAGCGCCCGGTTTTAACATCGAAAGACTCAAACACCACAAATTGTGCCGCATCATTATCGCCCCACGGTAGTTGGATCTGGTTCTGTTCCACCGCAAGTGGTCCGCGAAATGCCCCTTGGTCGCTAATCGCAAATGCCTGAGTACGACGATTGCCATTTTGGTAGTGCAAGGAGATTTCGTCAGGGATCCGTCGATCAACCACTAAATCAATCGACTGACTGAGTTGCAGACCCTGGGTATTCACCAAAGTAGCTGTCAACTCGACTTGAGTCCCATCGTCAATGCCAATAGGCGTCCAAAAAATCCTGTAAGGTGCTGACCAATCAGCTCCTAATTGAATTTCTTCTGTGCTCCCTTTTTCGTGATATGAAAACTCAATTTTAGCCAAATCAACTGCCGCTGGTTTCAATCCGTCAACCGTCACCTCTATACGACTGCGGGCACTAATCACATCCCCTCTATTGACCCCAGTAAATGAGAGTGCCGCCTCTGATAAATCCACCGCTTCGAGAGCAGTCTGCGACTTCCAGATAGCAAAACTAAGTGGAGCCAAACTTACTTCAACTTGATTATTTTGTTGCCGCGTTAGCTCTGCGGGATCCTCTTGATAGACTAACCGATAGGTTTGGCCCGTCGCATCCAAGCTCACTTGCTTAGCTTGATTGGCGGTATTAAAGACCACTAAATAATCCAAGCCTTCTTCAGGGATCACCCGTGAAAAGGCATATATGCCAGCACTTTCATCGTTATCGTCATAATAGCGCTCGAACTGCTTGCCTCGGCGTAACGCGGTCTCTGACTTAAATACATCAATGTATTTTTTCAGACTTAAGTACAAAGGATGCTGTAGGTCGAAATTGGCTTCTGCAGTCGTGGCATCTGTGGCCAACAGATCGTTGTCATTAAAAGACTCGGTTTGACTGGCCAACATATCTTCGCGCGCATCCCGATCCTCTCCGTCACCGACAAAACCTTGTTCATCTCCGTAATAAATCACAGGAACACCACGCGCGAAAAACATGAAAGCATGGGCCAACTTAAAACGTTTAATCAATTCGGCTTCAGAAGCTTCAGGTAAGTCCTTACGCAGGAAATAAGCAAACCGGCCCATATCATGGTTACCGACAAAATTGACTAGGGTGCCCGCATTCGATTTAGCACCAATATAATAATCGTCAGAAGAAAATAGATAATGCATCGCTTCGTTCGCTTGACCATTCGAAATAACGGAACGAACCACACCTTGAAAACTAAAATCGAATACCGAAGGCAAATTACCGACGGTCATGTACTCGCTGCGATTTTCGACGCTGTAATCGTAAACTTCCCCGAACATAAAAAAGTTTGGCTTTCCCTTTTGCTTCGCGTAATCCAAAATTTGCGGCGCCCACTCACGCCAAAAGCCAATATTGACATTGCGCACCGTATCGATACGAAAGCCATCGATCCCAGCATCAATCCAGTGCTTAAATATTTCCACCATGCCTTTGACGACCCGCGGGTCTTCGGTATTAAGGTCATCCATCCCTTCAAAATCACCATTCAAGGCATCTTCACCGGCAAAAGTCGTATCACCTTGATTGTGATAAACACTGATATCGTTCAACCAAGTGGGTTTTTTAATATTGGCAAAAGCTTCTGGCACAAAAGGGGTATAGGGTGATGTTTGACTTTCTTCGAGAGAGCGATAAGGACAAACCGTTTGCTTCGTCAAGAATTGACCTTGAGCATTATGACACTCTCGAAACTTGATGATGTCAGCGGTGTGATTGGTAATAACATCAAATAGTACTTTGATCCCTCGGCGATGCGCTTCATCAACAAAGTGCTGAAGATCTTGATTGCTCCCAAAGTGTGGATCGATCTGAGTAAAGTCAATGGTCCAATAACCATGATAAGCGGCAGACTCTGTGCCATCGGGCCCCACCTGTAAAGGCAGATTTTTAAGCACTGGCGACATCCAGATCGCGGTAATGCCTAACTGTTGAATATAATCGAGTTTTTGTTGTAAGCCCTTTAGATCTCCACCATGGTAATAACCGGTGTCGGACGGATTAAAGCTATGCTGGTAAATCGTCCCCTCGAGACCTCCGAGATCATTATCTTGGTCGCCGTTATAAAATCGATCGGGAAGTACAAAGTAGACCACTTCATCTTCCATTTTTCGTTCATTCATATTTCGCGGATCATAAACGTCCGCATTGGCGCGACATAACACCAACAGCGTGAATAACATCAAACCGTTCAGGCATAACCTTCGCCGAGCATCAATTTGCATAAATGTTGTCCTTATTAACTAAACGTATTCCATTCGGCCGGACACTACCGGCCTCGCTTAGCTTGTTAAGCTCTTGAGTGAAGACGCAAAAACTCCAGCGCCTCTTTCTCACTAAAAAAAGTTTGCTGAAAAGGAGCCAAGTACCACACCTGCATCCCCGTGGTCTCTCGATCCAAGGGGACCAATTCTCGCTCCCAGTGATCAACTTCGAAATAGTTCAAAATAAGGTGATGACTGGGTTCAAGTGACAAGGTAAACGCAGCATCATCAGCTACCTCAAGTAACAGCGTGTAAACCCCAGCAACTGGGATATCAAAACTCAATTTTTTACCCTGTTGACGCAATTGGCTGGATGCCAAACGGATGTCTGAGGTTTGTATATCTTTAAACTGAAAGTCGTAATGTCCTGGGGTTAATGACAACACCATTGCGTAGCAATTATCCCCCTGATAATCCATCCGCGAAGCTTGATTCCAGTCATGCAGACCGGATAATAACAACGGTTTTTTCAAGGGCCCCAATGCAGGTTTGGTAGCGCGGCTATAAAAAATAAAATGTTGCGGAACTGAAACACTAAGAGGCTCGTAAAGGTGATATTGCGCAAAGGTCTCACGTAATTGATAACGACTCTTCAAGGCATTGAGTATGTCTGAACTAAACCTCGCTTTGGCGTAAGCTGGCACGTTATCGAGGTCAAACAATAAAACCGCCCCCGCATAACGACGATCGAGTAACGATTCGACAACTGGCGAAGGATCCCATAGGCCTTGCCCTGCTAATTGCGTCATAATAAACGGTTGAAAACTTAAGGGCTGGCCTGCAACCGAGAGCAAGGTCATGTCCTCAGATATCACCTCTCCAGTGCGACTACGAAGCCAATCAACGACTCGATCTAACTGCTGTTGATGCGCCACTTCATTTCGAATATTTCGCTCCCCCATTGCCACTTTAAGACTTCTATAACTTGCTTTGAATTGACCGTGATATTTCAAACTATGAAAAGTTGTGACCGCGACAGCGAACATCAGCATCACGACTAAACCAGCCTTAGAGGCAATAAGCTGCGATTGGCGAATGATAATCAGCAGAACCAGTCCAAAGGCAATGCAAGCAAGCGCAAGAAACTCAATGTAATAGTTAAAATTAGAACCCACTTTACCAATTGAAAGCGCGGTTAAAAATGCAATCCCAAGGTAGATGATTATCAGTAAAATACGCGGGTCGAGCTGACTTCTCAGTGCTCGATATAACCAAAATGTTAACAACAACAAACTCGCGACTAAATATAGCCAATTGTCTCGAACCATTAGCCCGAGATACTTAGCGACATCCGACCAATAAAAATTATTTTTGTTCGCAATCACTAAATTTTGCCATGCTCCCCCCTCGCTGTTCCATACCAGGAGAGCCAAACCACTCGCGCCTAAAATTCCTATAGCGATGCTAAAACGGAATCCGTCTTGGCGCGATTTCAACAGAAGGTAAAGAGCAACAGCCATCGGTGCGGCTAAAGTCGATTGCTTAGTAAATGCAGCCAAACAAAACCACAAGATAGCCACCCAAAGCCCATCTTGTTTTGGATAACGCCAGATAAACCAAGCCAATCCACAGAGCGTTAATAGCAACGCGAGCATGTCTACCCGCATCAGCGCGGCCCACATATACACGTAGTCCAATCCTAGAAATGCAGCCCCACTCAGCATCGCGACAAATAGCCGTGTTTTTTTAGAAATATCTAGATTATTCGACAAACTGAATACACAACAGGCGATGACCGCCGCAGCACCCCAGGTACTCATAAATGACACCAGCCGTCCCGCTTGTAAAAACGACCCAACGAACGGAGTGAGCGCAAGAGAAAAGTAATGAAAAACAGGAGGGTAGTTGGCCACCGTATAGGGAGCTTGCGAAAAGTCATGATAAATATTAAGCCCCTGCCCCAGTAAAATAGTCTGAGACAAAATTGGCCCTTCCCCATAATCAAGCTCATAGGGGTAGGCAAGCGCTAACATCCCATCTTTCAACAAAATATAAGCATCAAAAAGTAAACTTCCAGATAGCAATGCTAAAAAAAAAGCACCGGCCCAAAACCGTAATCTAAAGCCGCGCATATAACCGAACCTTTTCGAATTTAAGATAAGCATTCATAAACCATTCGAGAATGGCATCCATAAATAAAAACTAACTAAACACAGACAAATAAATCAACGCAGGTTGCAAATAACAATAAAAACAATAGCAAAATAACAAACTTATTACAGATGAAATTAATAAATACACAAGAATAAAAAATAAAATAGCGTTGAAAACGCTTTATCAAAGTACAAAATAAACATGAAAACGATTTCCTGACTTTATTATTAATAATAACGTAGACACTAAATCAAAGTTAACTTAGAATCCGTCACCAGTAACATAAACCAAATAAATACATTAGTGATACTCATATAATATGAATATCACTAAGAAAGAATCACACCTCTAGTTATATATTTATATATTAAATACTGGTGAAAATGGATTTGAGATCGACGACAGGGATAGATAAGAAACAATGAAAATAGGATATTTTTCAAGCATAGCGCTGCTAATTTTTATGAGCCCATTATCTATTGCAAACAATAATATCTATAAGGATATTTCGGACCCCAATAGATCGCCTGAAGATGAGTTTATCTACTTTGTTCTACTAGACCGCTTTGCAAATGGAAATCCAGATAACGATAACGCTTATATTAAAGGTTCTCGCAGCGAACATGGTTTTGACCCAAGCAACGAAGACTACTACCATGGCGGTGACCTCCAAGGACTGAGTGAGCATTTAGATTATCTAGAAAATTTAGGCGTTACTGCGCTGTGGTTGAGTCCTGTGTTCAAAAACCACACTATCAGAGTTAACTCAGACTTAGTTGAATCAGCCTCCTATCACGGCTATTGGGTCGAAGACTATCTCAATGTAGACCCTCATTTAGGTACGAATGCCGAGCTCAAATCACTGATTGAAAATGCTCACGCAAGAGGGATTAAAATATATCTAGACCTGGTACTCAACCATACGTTTGATGCCATCAAGTTTCGAGAATGTCATGATGAACAAGGAGCATTTGCAAATCCGCCTTTTGTAATAAACCATGGCAATACACAAGTAAATTATTACGACTGCACATATCGCGGGCCAGATTCCGGCCACCCTTATACCCCCTTTCTACCTGAGCCATACAAATCTATCAAACACCCAGCCTGGCTAAACGATATCAGTAATTACCACAACTATGGTGATACTAATCACGCTGGTGAAAGCGCTCTGCTTGGGGATTTCAATGGTGGCGATGACTTAAATACCAGCAAACCAGAAGTGATCAACGGACTGATTGATATCACAAAGTTTTGGATGAAGAACTTCAATATCGATGGATTTCGAGTCGATACGGTTAAAAATATCGAAATCGAATTTTGGCAAACCTGGAATAATGAGATCCAGTCATACGCCAAACAACTGGGTAAACCCAACTTTTTTATTTTTGGCGAAGCTTTTGATTACAGTGCAGCGGGTCGTAGCAAGTATTTAAAAGCCGGGCATTTCCCCTCTTTACTCGATTTTGGTATCCAAGGTACCATTCGCAGTGTGTTTTCAAAGCATGAATCGCCGGAACAACTTGACTCACTATTTTTGAATGATGACTTCTATATCACGCCAAATACCCAAACCAATACCTTGGCGAATTTCATTGGAAACCACGACATTGGCCGATTTGCATATTTTGTTGGCTTAGAAAACAAGGGCATCTCAGCGCAAGAGCAACTCAAGCGAGTAGAAGTCGCCAATGCCTTTATGTTTTTTGCTCGAGGGATACCAACCCTATATTACGGCGATGAACAGGGTTTTGTTGGCACAGGGCCTGATAAAGAGTCACGTGTCGATATGTTCAAAACCAAGACTCAAAGCTATGCCACAACCCCACTACTTGGCACCAACAAGACCGCCGCAGACTCAAACTTTGATTATAACCATCCGCTATTTAAAAGTATTCGAGCGTACGCCCAGTTATATAAAAATGAACCCGCGCTACGACGTGGAGCAATGTATCCCTTGTATCACGATAGTGATGGTCCCGGTATTTACGCCTTCTCTCGAGTGTTAAAACAAGAGAGTATCGATTATCTCATCGTATTTAATTCCGCCACAACAGAGAAACAAGTCTCACTGCCAGTAAGCCGTCCCAGTTACCAATTACTACTGACAAATAGCAAGCTGAATGAAGCCATGAAGCCAGACCAGAACGGGAAACTGAACTTACATCTACCAGGGCTCAGCTTCGCCGTATATAAGGCCGAGCAAACCGTCCCTTCGGCCCCCAACACCGCAACAGTAAAGTTTGACACCCCTATTAAAACTGAAGTTCTCAGTGGTCAAGTTCATCTCAAAGTCAGCCTGGATGGCCTCACCACCCCCCTACAAAGCAGTGCCGTTCGTTTTTATGTAAATACCGGTGATGGGTTTCATTTTATCGGCACTGATACCGCACCACCTTATCGCTTGTTCTGGGATGCATCGCATACCAACAACGGTGCTCAAGTCACATTCAAAGCCATCGCCGAACTCAACAACCGAGAAATAGAAGTGAGCACATCCAATCTGGTTGATAGTCGCTTACCTTCTCCAATTACTCTGTACTACCAAAACGGCAATGCACGTGACTCACTGTTTATCATTGATGATCATGGACAACTCGCGACCGAAAAGGCTAATGCAAAGCAGGGGGCCCACTACGTTTGGCATGACAACGTCAAAACTATCGGCTTGTTCCCTGCCACTCGCAACCATCATCAATTCAGGTTCGATCGGCCAATCTTTATTAATCGTTCACAATTACTTCAGTATTCGACAGAGGATCCTGACGGCAGTCTTAAGGCGACGCTCTTCATCGACAATAATGGCGACATTTCTCAGCACAAACAAACGAGCAACAATAAGCCGCAAAGCCTCAAGTTTTCAGCGGATCCTACAAGCCAGTTTACTGACTTAACTTTCTTCCTAAGGGGGTCCATGAACGGATGGGGTTTAGCCGATGAAATGATAAACCAAGGCAATGGACAGTATTCGGTGAGCAAAATGCTTGATAAAGGAACCATAGAATTCAAATTTGCCGACCAGAGTTGGACCAAAATGAACGTAGGACTTCCTTTCGCAGAACAAGGTTTATCGAATTCAGAAGTATCGGAGAATATATTTAGTTCAATAGATAAGCGCCAGTTATATAACTTTTACTACTTTGCCTATGATGACATTAAGTTCCATTTACTACTGCCTGATCCAGGACCATTCGGGCAGACAATTCAGCTATACAGTGATCTTTGGCATGATCAAGGCGCCAAGAGTCTTCGCTATATGGGGGACAACTTCTACCAATTAAACTTCTCCACATTAAAACCAGGCTTGTATCAGATGGGCGAACATTCAAATCCATTATCCTCCGAGCACTCGAGCGCAATCCAACTGAAGCCAAATGTTCGAACGCCAATTAATAATTTCCAGTCTTTAGTACTGGATATTCCGGCCGCAGCCAATTACAGCATCCGATTTAACTACCAAAATGGTGGTCCTACGATTGCCGTGATGACACAACAAAATAAAAGTATTGATTATGGTCCCCTTAACAAAAAGGTTTTTGTTCGCGGCAGCATGAATGCTTGGGAGACAACCATTCCCTTAAATTACGGAGGAGACCTTATTTACCGTGGTCTGTTATTCCTAAAACAGGGAAACTACGAGTTTAAAGTTTCCGACAACAATTGGAGCGCAGCGGTCAACATTGGAACTCAGCCTACCGGAAATCATACGCAGCAACTTGCTCAGGAAAAAACCTTATACAATGGTTCTGATAGCGAGAATATTAAAACCCAAATTAAGCAAACCGGTACCTACAACTTTACCCTCAATGCATCAAACCCCAGCCTCCCGACCTTAGTCATCGAAGAATCGAATAAATTCATCGTTCATTACTATTTGCCAAATAAGCAGCAATGGGACATTCAAATATTGGATTCCGGCGACAATACACAAGGCTCGGAAATCTGGTATATCGACCAATTACAGCAATACTTTGAAACCCAAGAAGAAGCAATGACCGCCTTAAACAATATTCACTAATGGAGTCTATCAATGAAAAAAATATCTTTAATTTTGTGCGTATTTACCATTTGTTGTGGCAGCTCAACTGCATATGCCGATTGTAACCCGGCTTCAGGGACAAAAGCCGCTTGCCAACAGATCCAAGAAAACGAAGCGATTAAAGGCGCGGCCAAGAAAAACATTCTTGAAATGTTAAAAAGTAAACCCAAAAAGCAATAGTTGGAAGTAGCACTATGGCAGCCAATCCTCACCGAGGGGCGGGTTTCGCTTGAGTGCTTTTTCAGCCCGATGTTATTTATTGAGGTAAAGCTGGCCATGTGTCATCGAGTTGAACCATGGCAGCGCTAAATAATCAATCACCAGCCATCCGCTCAAAGCGATTTACGTTTGGTTACACCCCATTTGCTTAACGAACCAAATGCTATACCACAGACTTCAATTAACTATTTTTGTCTCCAGCGAAAATTAAATACAAACAGCACTCTCTATCATGCAATGGCCAAACCTCAGCGAGGCCTTTTAATTAGACTCGCTAAGAAGCTGGCCAAATGCAGTGGTTTACGTCCACTGAGTTGTTCGATTTGATAAGCACAGCCAAAGCCATTACTGATAATCGTCGCCTCGGTTTGCTGGGCCAGTGCAGGAAGCAGACCTTGCGCAGCCATGGCATGAGCCTGATCGATGTGTTCCGACTCTAAGCCAAAGGTACCCGCCATACCGCAGCAAGTGGACTCGATCATCTTAAACTGTAGGCCTGCTACTAAGCGCAATACTCGACGCATCGATTTCATAGCGCCGACCGCCTTTTGATGACAGTGACCATGCACCAGCAGCGGCTTTGATTGCGGTTCAGCAACCAGCTTTAAGGCGAAATCAGCCATCTGACTTTCGCGAGCTAAAAACTCTTCAAAAAGCAGCGCTTTTTTAGCGGTTTGTTCAGCCGCCTCCCCCAAACCAAGTGTTAAGAATTCATCCCGTAACATCAGTAGCGATGAGGGCTCTAAACCGATAATCGGGCGCTCAAAATGCACATGGACCACCAGTGCTTCCAACAAGTAGCTGGCCTGTTGACGAGCGCTATCAATCAAGCCTTTACTGAACAAAGTTCGACCCGAATCCAAAACCCTATCGGCTTGCGACTCCGGATGAACCAGCCACACCACATAACCGGCGCTACGCAATACGTGCAAGGCGTCATCAGCCTGTTTGGGGTGAAATAATGCAGTAAAAGGGTCAATCCATAACACCACCGAACGCGGAGGTCGGGCGCTCAATGACTGATAGGGATAGTAAACTCGTTTTTCTGGAGCAAAGCGTCGAGTCGCCAGCTCAGGCAAGGCGATACGCGCGCTAATACCCAGCCAATGATCGCTAAGTTTCGCAAGATAAGCAGCCCGATTACGCAAACCAATCAACTTCCCCAACCACCGATGCCGATAGAGCAACTGCGGCAGATGCGCAAATAGCCAATCGCGCCGCGACAACGGCTGTTGCACCAACTTTTGAGCCAGATATTCGGCCTTAATTTGTGCCATGTCGAGGTTACTCTCACACTCGCGCTTGCAGCCCTTACACGCCACGCAACTATCCATCGATTGATCTAAAGCGGCCATTAACTGAGGCTCTGGTTCACAAGCCAGATCACGATTCAAATATTGCTTAAGTAGCCGAACTCTCCCTCCAGGAGACTGCTCTGGATCCTGAGTGATCCGAAAACTAGGACACATCACACCACGTTGATTACGCTCACAATGACCGCTGCCAATGCAAACCGCCACCGCTTTAGCAAAGTCGCCACCCTGCTTAGGGATTCCAGCATAGGCATCACCCATGCCTTGCTCTGCAAAAGCTGACCAATCCAGTTTATTATCCATTGATGCGACGCTCGTGTGTTGTCATAGTTAAAGAGCGTTATCAAGAAGTATGCCTAGAGGAATCAGGGGGTAGCCCGCCATTTAGCCCTTGGCAAGCGAGCTTTGTCGTTTGTCATACCCACAATTGAAGGTCAATGTCACAATCCAGACACATCGCAAAAATGAGTACCACTGTCGCTAAGCCTAGCCGCTGAAATAAGCGGCCTCTGGATCCAGAGGCCGTGAAGTAAACTATTTAAACGTGGAAATTCGCCAATAGTTTTTTAATGCTATTGCTAAGATCGTTCAGTTGCTCACTGGCTAACTGCACATTTTCTGCATTAGAGGTAATTTCATTAGACAAGGAAAATATTTCAGTTACGTTGCGACTCACATCAGAAGCAACCATATTTTGCTCATCCGATGCGGCAGCTATTTGCAAGTTCATATCATTAATTTGATTAATATTCTCGAGTATCTCTTCTAGAGTTTGGTTCGCCAGTTGTGACTCTTCAATGGTTGATTGAAGCGCCTCTTGACTGGATAGCATTGAACCGCTTGCGTTAGAAGAGGCTGCTTGTAATTCTTCAATAATCCGTTCTATTTCGATGGTAGATTCCTGAGTACGTTGTGCGAGATTACGAACCTCGTCGGCGACCACCGCGAAGCCCCGACCTTGCTCGCCCGCACGGGCTGCTTCAATCGCCGCATTAAGCGCTAATAGATTGGTTTGCTCTGCAATGCCCTTAATCACGTCGAGCACCGAACCAATGGTGTCACTTTGAGTACTCACATGAGTAATTTTATCGGCAGTTGCGGTCATTTCATCATTCAGTTGATTAATTTGCGAAGCAGTATTTAGCACCATTTGGTCGCCTTTTTTCGCCAATTCCGAACAACTTCGCGTATGTTCGGCGGTTTTGTTGGCACTTTTGGCGACTTCATTAGTCGCTGATGACATCTCATTCAAAGCCGTTGCAGCTTGTTCTGTTTCAGATAATTGGCGCTGAATGGCGGCTAGGTTATTACTGGCAGAATCTTTGATGCCAGAAGAGGTGGTAGCCAGTTCCGTGGCATTATCGACCACATTGCCAATCAAGCCCTGCAACTGCTCAATAAAATGATTAAAGTTTGTGGCTAGCTGTCCTACTTCGTCATCGCGTTTCACTTCCAATCTTTTGGTTAAATCTCCGCCCCCCGCCGCGATGGTGGCTAAGGCATCCGCGACCACCTTAATCGGACCAACCACAAATTTAGACAACGTAAACCAACTGGTGGCTTGTAAAGTAATTAACAAGACAACCGCAATCGCCACAAAAGTAAATTTGACCATGTTAAGCAAGGCATCATTGCTATCGGTTCTAAAGGTCACTGCCAGCTTACCGATCGGATCGTTACCACTCCAAACTACCTCGACATCTTGGCTCACCAGTGCCGAGCTATCGGGAGTGGGGCCACTTTCGGTCACTTCGGCCAATAACTTACCACGATGGTCAAAAGCAGTGATCGAATGAATAATTGGATCATCAATAAAACCTGCGGAAATATCCCGAATAAGATCTTTATCATAAGAGAAAATCGGCTCACGCAGAACAATACTGAAGGTCTTTTTCAGTCCAGAGATCTCTTGCGCTTCGACTCGCTCAAAATAATTGATTGCGAGGGAATAACTCACTGAAAAGACAATAAGCATCACCACAAGCGAGGTGCTTGAGAGCATCAGCATCGACTTATGAGTAATTGATTTCATCACTTACCTTCCTATAATTTATTAATATCAAGCCAAAACTCAGGGCGATCCGTTGGCGTGTCTTGGTGCATGTAAGGATTGTCGATATGGATCCGGATCCGCGGACCTAAGTTCGCTTGTTCGAGCACCGCTTTGATCATTGGATGGTTAAAAAATAGCGTATCGAAGCTGCCATCCTCGATTGCCATTTCAAAACCTTTATAAATCAAATCATGTAATTGCTGGTTGTTTTTGCCTACATAGAAATACATCGCGAAGGGATAGATCAGCATCAAATTTTTTTCTACCGTTAAGTTAAGCTCTTGATGGCCTTTCACCTCACTCCAAGGTTCATGCACGGCTCGCGGGAAATAGTCATAGCGCCCCCCTTCAAGCATTGGGAACAAATTATTATATTTGATGGTGGTCACGGTAGGGATATTGGCGGTTTTAAGCACCTGAGTATCCCCCCAGAAGGTGCCTTGACCAGCTTTTAATTGTTTTAAATCACTTAAGTTTTTAATGTTATCAAAGCGATGCTGGTCGCCATTACGAATAATAAAAATCCGATGTCCCAGTAAACCCTTCAACACTGGAATACGTACCACCCGCATCTGTTCTTCATTGGCCGTAGAGGCCCCGCCCCAAATTACATCAATATTGCCAGCGATCACTTCATTAATTAACCGACTTTCGGTCATCTCTTCATTGGCTTGATTAAAACTGAGCTCCGGTGAAGATTTACTTAGCGCTAGTTTTAATATGTTAAAGATTAATAGCTCCTTATCACCCTCAACTTTTTTGACGTTTATCTGCTTGGCGACAACCAAAGGGCTCAGCAAGATCATCAGAGAAAGGGCAATTGCCGATAAAACTTTATTGTTCATATGAGGACTCTCTATCTAGCCATTTTATGCTAATAACCTAAACTAACGATTGAGTTGCTATTTTATATATAGCAGATCCGCGATGTTTTGCTGCAATCGTGCGGGTTTAATCGTGCAAAATCACAAACTAAATGCTCCATTTGTCTTCAAGATCAACTGTCGCTTCCTTAGAACTCTGCCTATTTATTTACAATAACAGCTCACTCGCTTATTAGGTAGAGTCCATCAACATAGACCAAGCGCACCAAAAAAAACCGAATAATAATCAATCCGCAACAAACAAAATATCCAACTTAAGTGTCAAATACTATTGAAACTATTTTGTTAAAAATAATCCTCATTTTAAAATCAACAAATTTAATTTGTAACTCAGGAAAAAATTATTGCTTAATCGAAGAACAAGATATTTATACTTTTTAGATAGAGTTCGTGATGAAAATGGTATCGTGATTATTGCTGGTAATACCTGCGGGATGAATAAGCTTATTTTCCAAATAAACCGATGTAAGCACCATACTTTTAACTGTGAAGTTACCGGATTGATAAATAATAGCTACCGACGGCCATTTTACCGAGAGTGATTGGATATCTCTATTTTATCAATGCCAATGATTACTGCTGGCGCACAGAGTCTTTATTAAATTGGGAGCAATACCGAACGATTCGCTTTGATTTGAGTGTCACTTATTAACGTTCAAAGTAGGTGTTGTCAGAATAGTCATATAACCAATGCGGACAGTAGACCACCATCAACGTCACCGCCATGCCATTCAGTAAGGCTTCAGGGAAACCCAATAATGGAATAATTAACAAGTAGTTCTGGTTCAAGAAATCCCAGCTGTAGTCTTTACTCAACCACAGCCAAACCGACCATGCCAGAATATGAAAGATGATCGACAAAAAGGCATTCAAAAATGCCCCACAAAAAATATAAACGAACAAGTGATGGGGTAAATACTTAAATACTTGGCTATACACGGCAAAACATAAAAAAGTCGGTAAGGCGACCGCCAACAAGCCATAAATAGCAAAATCGAAGGGCTGTTTTAACATCAATGTGGCGAAAAACATCGTAGGCAACATCGCCATCACCGTGGCCATTCGCCAACCATACATCAACATTAGGGTGACTAAGCCCAGAAAATGAACATGGATCCCCTCAGTCACACTCCCGTCGAGTAACCACAATCCATTCATCGCCGTCAGCACGAGCAATAACTTGGTTTGCTTATTACCATCCTTGAGCAAGGCCTCAATGGCCTTGGCTGGCCATATAGCCCATAACCATAGCGCTAAGAGCAAGATGGCAAACAACTGCCCTTGATTGCAACTCCAATCGATTTGCACAAAGCGTTGTAGCAAAAATTCCTTCATTGCTCAGGCCTCTGAAAAACCATCTTGGTTCGTGATATTTTATTTATAGACTACCACGACTTGAGTATTGCACCGTGATCAACCAAACCATGACTAGCCAACGAACTCAGAGGGGAGTCAAATTCACCCTCAGTACCCCATAAGCTACTAATCTTTCACGTAATAACTGAAACATAAATTAAATAAAAGTGAAATATATATCCATTAGCATCGCGACGTAATTAATCGACCAAATGGATAACCAACACATGAAGTTCAGCAGTAGTAACAAACCGCTCTTTAAGCTCAGCACTATCGCACTTGCTGTGAGTTTACTCTCCGCCTGTAATAATGACAGCGACACAGCAGTAACCATCACCGAACCCGCTCAGCCTCGAGGTGTGGGTTTCGAACAATATGTGGCTATCCCCGATGTCAGCGATCCACTCCCCAGTGTTGCCTATATTCCACGCAGCGATGGCAATGGCCGTTTCACCCTCAGCAGCAATCCGATCAATACCTTATTGAGTGGGATTAACGATGTATGGAAAGGAACCACCGATCATTGGCAGGAATATGCTAAAGATTACACCGATGCAGACAATGGTTACAAAGCCGGTGATGGCCCCAATCCGCACAATGCAGCCAATGGTCAGCCGAGTGATTATGTAGCCGCGGGTAGCGAAATTAAAGACCCGGCCACCTGGCAAGCCAACATCAAATATGTAGTGGATGTTACTGCTCAGCGTACCGAACAACAAACGCTCTATGCATTCTTAGATGATATTCGCAGTAAAAACTACAGCACTATCGATGGTTTTGGCCCACTCACCGAAGACTACGCGGCAAACTCAGGTGCTTTTGCCAGTTTTCAAGAGATCTTAGTCAGCGATGTCACCGACAATACTCGTTACAAGCCTGGCGACAACGATAGCTTTTCCACCTATGGTGGACTTGCCGACTCAACCTTAGGCGATGTGGTCAAGCTCGCCCAACTGTTTAGAAATTCTTACGCGTCCACCAGCGGCCCTAAATACCTATTTGGCACGCCGCGTCCCTGGCGCATGAATGACCAAGGAGAAACGGACTTCATCGCCGTGGAAACCTTTAGCTGTATTGATGGCAGCAGTGCCAGCCGAGCCAACGCCGATTACCGAATTGACAAGTACACTACCAGTGTCAAGGTGATCCCAGGTCTGTTCTGTGCCCGTCGTGCCCACTCGAGCAGCCATGAAGCCGACTCTTTATATACCCCTACCACCGAAAACCGTCGTAAAGATAACGGCTACCCCAGTGGTCACACGAATGCCGGTATTCTGGCCTCTTTGGCCTATGCCTACGCCTTGCCCGAGCGTTTTGATGCGCTGGTTGCCCGTGGCTCGGACTTGGGTGAAAACCGCATCTTAGCCGGTATGCACTCTCCGATTGATGTGATTGGTGGACGAGTACAAGCGATGATGATCGCAAGCTTTGCCTTAAATACTCAACCAGATGTTGCCGCGGCAGCCTTTAACAAAACACGAGACTACTTCGGCGGCAAAGCCACCGCTGCCAGCATGAGTCTTTATGACTATGCAAATCAAACCGTCACCAACGAAGGAAGCTTCAAAAACGATGACGGTACCCTCAACGTGAATGTATTTAACAACAACCGCTACCGCGATCATCAGGCCCTAAAAGACGCCTACACCTTCCGCCTCACCTATGGCCTACCGCAAACCGGCACCAAAGGACTAGCACCCATCGTTCCGGAAGGCGCCGAAGCCTTGTTGGCCACCCGCCAACCTTACTTGAGTGATGCACAACGCCGCGCAGTACTCGCCAGCACCGAAGTCGATTCAGGCTACCCAATGTTGGATAACACCAATGGCTGGGGACGTATCAACCTAGTTGCTGCCGCCGATGGTTATGCTGCCTTTAATGGCGATGTGCATGTCACCATGGTTCGCAGCGAAGGTGGTTTCGCCGCACAAGACTGGTGGCGCAACGACATCAGTGGTGAAGGCATGCTCAGCAAAGATGGTACAGGCCAACTCAACCTAAGCGGTAACAATAGCTATAATGGTGGCACCCTGCTGCTTGGCGGAGTATTAGCAGCACAATCTCCGACTGCTTTTGGTCACGGCGACCTCTACCTCAGCAGTGGTGAAGTTCAAGTGGATAGCCATGGCGCACTGGAAATTGACGGTGACTTTACTCAAAAATCGGGGGTGCTTAAACTGGTACTCGACGCCGATGCCGAGCAAATCAAGATTGCGGGTGTCGCTTATGTTAATCAAGGCAACATCCAGCTTGAGGCTGGCCAACAAGTCGTTAAAGCAGGAGATAGCTTTACCCTCATCAACGCTGCTAAAGGCCTGAAAGGTGAATACGCAACGGCAAGCTTAGCCGGGCACTCGGTCACCCTGGAATACACCGCTAATTCTGTGATTGCCCACATTAACGAGTAATGCTCAGCAACCAAGTATAGAAAAATAGAAAAAGGCCCCTCTCGGGGCCTTTTTTATTGCGAAGATAAACCTTGTCACTTGGCTTAAAGGCTCGCTGGCAAGCTTAACACTTGTCCACTGCCGCCGCATAACCGCCCAAACGTGAGGTTTTCACGCCTAAACGCACCAAACTTTCACATAGTGAGATCGCACAGGACACCCCATCGAGTACCGGTAAACCATATTTGTTGGCAAGCGTTTCAGCCAAGTCAGTCATTCCGGCACAGCCCAATACGATGGCTTCGGCACGCTCCTGCGCGATGGCTTGCTCTATCTCTGAACAGATCTTGGCGAAGGCCTGCGGATTCGCTTGCTCCAGCTCCAGCACCGCCACTTCCGAAGAACGAACCTTGGCGCATTTTCGTTCCATCCCATATTTCAACAAGTTATGTTCCAGTGCCGGTACCGAGCGCGCCAAAGTCGTCACCACCGAGAATTTATTGGCCAGCATCGAGGCCACATGACTGGCTGCCTCACCGATCCCCAACACCGGTTTATCGGTAACACAACGCAGGGCGTCGAGGCCAGTATCATCAAAACAGGCAATCACGATGGCGTCATAATTCACCACCGTTTGGATCGCCGCCAACATCCCCGGCACACTCATCGCCTCATCGTAGTAACCTTCGATAGAGGCAGGGCCCTGCAGCGAATGCACCGCCAGCACGTCGGTACCCGGCGCGGCCACCAGCCGTGCAGAGGCGGCAATTTTTTCGGTCATCGCCGCCGAGGTATTTGGATTCACTAGCAAAATTCGCATCGCGTTTACACCTCGCCCCCCAGATAAGCGGCTTTCACTCGCTGATCATGGATCAATTCTCGGGAAATGCCCTCCAATACCACCGAGCCAGTTGACAAGGCGTAGGTGCGATTAGAAATCGACATCGCCATACGACTATTTTGTTCCACCAGCAACACACTCACCTCCTGATCGCGGGAAATAGCAACAATCGAGCGGGCAATGTCTTGCACCAGCTTCGGCGCAATCCCCAGGCTGGGTTCGTCGAGTAATAACAACTTCGGTTTCGCCATCAGGGCGCGTCCGATCACCATCATCTGCTGCTCGCCGCCAGACAGGGTACTGGCCTGCTGATGATAGCGCTCGCGCAGGCGCGGAAAACGCTCTAAGACACTCTCCAGCGTCTCGGCGATGCCCGCCTTGTCACTGCGAGTAAATGCGCCCATCAACAAATTATCTTTAATCGACATCAACGGAAATACCCGCCGCCCTTCCGGTACCATGGCAATCCCCTTTTTCACGATCTCGGCGGCGGCAGTGCCATCGAGGCGCTCCCCGCAATAATTAATCGACCCTGAGTGAATGGCAGATAAACCGGTAATCGCCCGTAAAATCGACGACTTGCCGGCACCATTGGCCCCAATTAAAGCCACCGTTTCCCCTTGCTGAAGATTCAAACTGACTCCCTTCAGGGCATATACGTGGTCGTAATACAGTTCTACATTATCCAAACGCAGTATTTCGCTCATAGTTTACATCCCGATCGCGGCGTCTTCAGAGCCCAAATAGGCCTCGATGACTTTGGGGTTATTTTGAATCTCAGAAGGGGTGCCTTCAGCGATTTTCTGGCCAAAGTTAATCACAATCAGCCGATCTGAAATCTTCATCACCGCTGGCATGTCATGCTCGACCAGCAACACCGTCACCTGGCGCTCATCTCGCAGTCGTTTCACCAACGTCACCATTTTCATGGTTTCGTCGTGATTCATCCCTGCAAAAGGTTCGTCGAGCAATAACACCGCCGGATCGGTGGCCAAGCCAATCGCCATGCCCAACGCTCGAAGGTGGCCCTGAGGCAGGTTGGAGGCCAGTTCATCCGCAATCGCCTGCATTTCCAGAAATTCGATAAGATTATCTGCCGATTCACCGAAGTTGCGCTCGTCGGCACGGGCTGCCCTAGTGCCGAAAAAGAACCCCAGCAAGGAAGCTTTAGAGCGCAGATGATGGGCGGCAATAATGTTCTCGCGCACCGTCATTGACCGAAACACCGTGGTTTCCTGAAAGGTGCGCACAATGCCCTTACGCGCCACAATATGCGGCGCGAGATTATTGACTCGCTGCCCCCTGAACAAGACCTCGCCACTACTGGTGTTCAGGAACGATGAGATCAGCTGGAACAGGGTCGACTTCCCCGCGCCGTTGGGGCCAATCACCGATAGGATCTCGCCCTCCGCCACCGAGAAGCTAATATTGTTAACCGCAGTTAAACCACCAAAACGCTTGGTCACAGCGCGCAATTCGAGTAAGGCTGTCATGAGCGCTCCTTATTTCGTTCCAGCAGGCTCAGCACGCCGTTGGGCAGCGCCAACATCAAAATAATCAACAAGCTAGAGAAAATCAGCATTTGATACTTACCCGCGGTAAACAACAGATCCCAGCCAAAATACAGCATCAAGGTGCCGAGCATCGGGCCAAACACATAACCCAAGCCGCCCAAAAAACAATTCAGCATGAAGTTCACGCTGTCGGCGACCTGGAATGACGAAGGATAAACCGACTGCGAAATTGCCACAAAACTGGCACCCGCGATCCCGCCAAAGCAAGAGGAGATGGCATAGGTCACCACACGTAAGTAGGCGGTATTCACCCCTATCGAGGCCGATAGCTCTTCGTTTTGCTGGAGCGAACGGCACAGATGACCCAGCCGAGAATTCACCAAACGCCACACCACTCCATAGGCGACGATCATCATGCTCACAGCCATCAAATAAAAAGCCAGCTTGGGATTTTCCAGGCTGGAAAAATCGGGGATCAATCTGAATCCGAAGATCTCCAGCGCCTGAGGCAGCGGAATGGAAGTAATCCCCTTCGCTCCCTGAGTCACCGGAAGCGCCAGGGCGGTGAGTCGCATCACCTCAGTCAACACCAGCGTGACCATAGCAAAATAGACGCCACGCAATCTTAAGATCGGCAAACCAATGCATACCGACAGCAGCGCGCAAAAGATGCCCGCCAGCGGCAGGGTGAGCCAGAAATTAAGCTCAAACTGTGTCACCAGGATCGCCGAAACATAACCCCCAGCCAGTGCATAAGCGCCCTGGCCGATATTGATCCGACCAATCGAGAAGGTTAACCATACTCCTGCCGAGGCAATGGATAGCAGTGCCACCGAAGTGAGCGTGTAATAAAAATCACTGCGGCCACTGAGCATGATCAGCAAGGGCACCAATAAATAAACCGCGACCAGAAATAGCGCCACGTTCAATACTGTTTTTCTATTCATTTGCTTAGCCCCAAGGTTTGCCCATCAGCCCCTGCGGGCGAATGGCTAAAAAGACCATCAAAGAGACAAATATCACCAAGTAGGTAATATCACCATATTCCGAAAGCACCGATAGGCCGACACTCTCTAACATGCCAAGAATAAATCCGCCGGCTATCGCCCCCGAAATCACCCCCGCTCCGCCAATCATGATCATCATGAAGGCTTTAATGGACGCCGGTCCGCCCATACCAAGATTAATCCCGGTAATGGTCACCAGTAAGCCGCCCACCACACCAGCAAGACTGGCGCCCAGCGCAAAACCAATCATCTGATAGCGGTCCACATCCACCCCCATCAACTGAGCGGCCACCTTATCTTGAGCCAGCGCTCGCATGGCTCGCCCCGGCTTTGAATACTGCATTAATAAAATGAAAACCACGATCATGGCGATGGCAATCAGGCCTATCACAATCCGGTCATAGGGCATAATCACTCGAAAATCCCAGTTGAAAACACCCTCTACAATTTTCGGGACGCCACGCTGCTTCTCACCAAAACTCAGCAGGATCACCGCATC
The DNA here is from genome assembly GCF_050870865.2 of Agarivorans sp. QJM3NY_33. NCBI lineage: Bacteria > Pseudomonadati > Pseudomonadota > Gammaproteobacteria > Alteromonadales > Alteromonadaceae > Agarivorans > Agarivorans sp. QJM3NY_33. The sequence continues at coordinate 216,111 of NZ_CP194039.2, read as the reverse complement.
CAGAAAAAACGCAATACCGGCCGCCAGTAACATCGAACTCTCGTCTCGTTTGGATTTTTTAATCACTGGTCTAAATAAGTATTTTTCGATCAGCGCTCCCACCACAGCTAGCGTCAGCGCCGATAAGATCAAGCCCACCAAGAATGGCAACTGAAATTGCACCACGATGGTATAGGTGACAAATCCGCCTAATACATACATCTGTCCGTGGGCGAAATTGAGTACATTCATCAGCGAGAAAATTAGGGTAAGTCCTAAGGCAATCAGTGCGTACTGCGCCCCAAGGTAGAGACCATTTACAATAATCTGTTCCATAACCAAGCCTTCACAAAGCAAACTTATAAAGCGCCTGATCGCTCCTGCAAGCGACCAGGCATCGGCAGCCTAAAGCGCTGCCAGCAAGCAACTAGTCGACATTGGCGACAAATAAGGTCTCAAATTTGCCATCACGATAGACATTCACCACCAGCGGCACCGACACTTGACGCTTTTGACCAAAAGACGACATGCCGACATAACTCAACTTGGCATCACCCACCATATAAGGGTTGGGCGCCTCAAAGGTATCCATGGTGGTTTGAAAAGCCGCCACATCGTCAATCGCGCGAGGATTGGCTTTCAGCGTTTCAAGAATGTACTCCAGGGCATAAACTTTGGTATTTGACTCGTCATTATATTCACCAAATTTCTTGGTGTAGCGCGCGACAAATTCACGCATGGCATCAGAGGCCAACTCAGGTGTCGATGCGCCCCCCACCGAGATAAAGCCATCGGCCAGCTTGCCGGCACCTTCTTGGAGTACGTTGGCATCTTGCGCCGTTTCGGTGGAGATCAGGCCGCTGTAACCTAACTCACGTGCCGAGCGGATCAACTGCGGTGCGTTGGCCGGAGAGACTCCCGATAATACCAATAAGTCTGGACGAGATTTAATCACTGGCAATAACACCGGGGTAAAGTCGGTGGTATCCACCTGGTAAGTCACGTTGCTTGAGACCACGTCTAGGCCCAGGGCTTTGGCTGCCGCAACCCCACCGTTTCTTTGACTCAGCGGATCGGACTCATTGGCAGCCACAAAGGCGACCTTTTTTACGCCCTTTTGTTTCATCAGGTAGGCATAAATAGCGGGCCCCGACTGATAGTTCGCCACCATGCCCAAGACCGCATTTGACGCCGGTTTGGTATATAAAGATTTGGGGAAGGCATAGGGAAAATACATAATGCCCTTTTGCTCGGCCACCGGTCTAACCGCTGCTGCGCCGTCATCCACGTTTGGTCCCACCACATAGTGAATGCCTTCCTGCGCCATTTTCTCCATACCGGCAATCGAGCGTTTTGGATCTTTTTGATCATCGAAGGCAACAATTTCGATATCGTAGGTCGTATCACCGATGGTGACGCCGCCGGTTTCATTGAGCCAATCGGCGCGTGTCTCCATGGAACGTTGGTTAGAAATCCCCCAGGCAGCCGCCGGACCGGAGGTCACCCCAACAAAGCCAACTTTAAGCACCGGATTGGCGGCAAAAGCAAAGGTAGAACAAGTCATACTGATAGCACTGGCTAACAGGCCATACTTTATAAAATTGCGATATTGCATTGGATGATCTCCTTTAAAGCACACATTTATGCTTCTCACTGAACAGCAAATAAAAAATGATTGGTTTCGTTTTCCTTGAAACTCATGGATCGTTAACCACAAATAATACATTGTTAACAATACACGCTTCGCATCGTTAACAAGCAAGGCTTATGCCATGCACTGGTTAAGCCGTTCATTTTTTACGCAATAGCGCTAGCAGCCCCGTTTTGTTGGGGATCGCGCGAACCGGCCTCCTCTCGGGCAACAAAACAATGCAGGCTAATTCAGTGAAATGTCGTAAGATATGAATGAAAATAGTGCAGCGTGGTTTAAAATGTTGCACCGCTTGAATCGCCAGGAAGGTTAACAATTATCCATGAATGACAATAAAATCGCCGATAGCGCCGAAGAAGAAATGATTGTAGAGCGCATTTATGAAGCCTTAATCGACCAGCGCCTGGCGCCCGGCACCAAATTGGCAGAGTCTGAACTGTGTAAGGCCTTTAGCGTGGGGCGCATGCGAGTACGGCGGGCATTATTAACCCTGGCCAATCGCCAGCTGGTGGTGCTGCAACCCAATAAGGGCGCCTTTGTCGCCAGCCCTACCACAAAACAGGCCCAAGATGTATTCGAAGCCCGTTTAGCCATCGAGCCCAGTATCATGCGTTTAGCTGTCCAGCGAGCCCAGCCCGGCGACTTTGAGCGCTTAAGCCAGCACCTCGAACAGGAATCTGTGGCGCATGCCGCAGGCGATCGACGTAAAGCCATCACGCTTTCGGGGCAGTTTCATATTAGCTTGGCTCAGGTGGCAGATAATGCGGTGATGCTGCGTCTGGTGAAAGATTTAGTCACTCAGTCTTCGTTAATTATTGGTATGTTTGGGGCGGTCGGCATGAGTAATTGCCGCGATGATGAACACTTGCAAATTGTGCAGGCGATGCGTGCTAAGGATGAAGCGCTGGCGGTGCAGTTAATGCAGCAACATATCGATCACATCAAAGCCAATATCAACCTGACCAGTCGGCCTGATCATCGCCCCGATCTCGCCAGTCTTTTTTCAAATTAGTGTACCCAGCCCATGATTAAGGGGCTGGGTAGGCAACAGATGCTGCGAGTGGTTCTTCGCGAACTAGCCAGCGCATCACTGTTACCCACCAGCCACGCGGTCCTCAGCCGATAAAGCTTAAGAAAGCATGAGTGATGGGGATGTTTGCTCGCTAGGCTGAAGTGGGCGCTGAAAAATGTGCTGCCAGGGCCGCAATATGATCCGGCCCAATGCCGCAACATCCGCCAATCAGCGAAGCGCCCTGGGCTTGCCACTTCTCCGCCCAGCCAAGATAAGCCGAAGGCGATAGATCTTCGCGCAACTCATCTAAGCCGTCATTCGCCGTCGCGTCTTTAGGTTGCGGCGGGAAGGCATTCGCGTAAGCACCTAAGCGGATGCTCTGCTCCGGATGGGCAGCTAACTCGGCCTGGGCCACCTGCAAGGCTGCTTCAATAATTTCGGGCTGACAACAATTGAATAAGATTGCTTCAATCCCCAAGCCAAACATCGCTTTCACCGCTGCCTGCACCGTTTCACCGGAACGCAGACAAGGTTCGGCGGTCGGCTCTGCATCTTCCAGGGTAAAAGATACCCAAATAGGCTTTTGCTCAGCGCTAAGCTGTTGAATAAGTTGAGTCACCGATTGAGTTTCTTCAATCAGACTCTGCGTTTCCAGCAACCAAAGGTCCACATACTCGGCTAAGCCACGAATTAACGGGGTCGCCACCGTCTCAACCTGCTCTGCACAGAATAAATCGGCTCGATAAGAGCCAAATAAAGGAGGAATAGAACCCGCCACCGCGCAAGTCGATTGAGCCTGCTCTACCGCTTGGCGAGCCACCTCACCTGAGCGCTGTACCAACTCGAGTCCTTGTTCGATGAAACGCTGCTCGCCAATATGAAACGGTACCAAAGCATAACTATTGGTGGTAATAACTTGCGAACCGGCTTCGATAAAGGCCTGGTGTACCTGTTGCACCATGTCTGGCGCTTCAATCATCGCCAGAGCAGACCATTCGGGCTGACGAAACGGCGCCCCACGTTTAGCTAATTCGCGGCCCATGCCGCCGTCGAGGATGGTGATGCTAGTTTGCGACATTAATTTTTCTCTTTAACTGTCATTAAGATTTCAAAATTCTACCGATCTGGATGTATAGATGTCCATAAATAACAAAAACAATCTCAAGATTTTCTCAATCGCTGTCTCTGCGAAGGGAAACTTTTGTGGGAGCGGCGCGTGACAACGGTGAAAACATCGCGAATGTCTGAAATAACAAGACGAAGGAAGAACTCAAGATAGGCGGTGATCTAGGCGAACAAGAATGAAGCGATCATTAGTTAGATTGGTATTAAAGCGAACAGCAGCTCAGCGCCCCATAAAAAAACCAGACAAGCTTGGCTTGTCTGGTTGATTCACAGAGCTTGGCAAACTAATTGCTCAGCTGAAGCTCACGCGACGCAAGAGAGCCTACTAATGAAAACTCACACTCAAGGAGATCAAATCATTATTGTCGGAACCAAAATAACCGCGGTCCCAACCAATGCCAACGGCCCAACGCCGTGCAACTTTCCATTCAACACCCGCACCAAGCAAGACATCAACGCCACTTGAATGACTGGTATTGATTAAATCATTACTTGCATTCACCTTGGTCTTCCAAAAATAAGGGCCAACACGACCATAAACCGACATGTTATTCACCACTCGGTAAGATGGCCGCCAAGTTAGCGCGAATCCTCTCGCAGAATGTGGGAAATTGTCATTCAGTGCCGCTTGTAGCTCATCTGGATCCACCATGTCACCACTGATAGTCCCCTGAATGTCACCAAAGTCGACATAACCAAGCTCCACACTATGGTGAGCAGACCATTGATAAGCCAACCAAGCACTCAAACCTAAGCGACTATCATCAAAATCAGACACCTGAACATCTTGCCCTGCTTGACTCAAGCCTCGGTTTATCTCGGACACATCGCTATTACTGAATACCCGCCCTGCTCCAAGGGTTAGTTTCCAAGGACTGCCCTCATCATAACTGGCGGCTTGCACCGAGCCCATCCAAGCGATGGTCGCCAAAATACATCCATAGACGAATCGTTTTTTCATTCTCAAAAATATCCTTATCACTGCTTACGAAAAACGACGGCGAACCATCACCAGCACAACCAATAGCAAACCCGCCACGCCACCAAATGAGCCGCCACCAGAAGCACTCACCCCTTCGGTAATTGGCTGACGAGTCGCCATACCACTTGGATCGACAATGCTTCCATTGGCTGTCGCATCATCATCATTGGGACCTCCATCTTCGATCGTTAGCTGTATACACCAATACCCGCTCACCAAGCCAACTTCAAACGCAGGATCTCCAGGGGGTGGACAATAACCTTCTGAGCCTGGGGCTGACGAAATCAGATTGTTAGCATCTTCCACATAAGTACGCCAGCCACTCTCCGGAGACCATTTACGATAAACCGCATTTTCCGGGATCTGAGCACGCTGAGGGATCACCACATTCACCGATTGCCCATGCTCAGGAATATTGTGAACTTCAAAATCAAAGATCCCTCCAACATGTGTAACCACATCACTGTCAAGCGATTGAGTATCACTATACATGTCATTTTCTTCCACTAAGGTGCCTTCACGACCATCCTGCAGCGCACCTTGACCCAGCCGTAAACTGGTTCCGGGATCTGATTCAAGTAAGTTATAACTGCCTTCCGAAATGAGATGACCGACAACATTAGACGATAAATTTTGATTATCTAAGTAATCATAAATACCGTCTTGGTCTGTATCCTGGTAACCCTCTTCAAAGTCGGACAAACCATCTTGGTCACTATCGACACTATTCGACAAGGCTGGCAGGATCGAAGTGACAGTAAAGCTAGTCTGCACGCTGTCACTTAACGAAGGCGAACCTGAATCCGTCACCACCACCGCGATCGTATAAACACCAGCGGCTAAGTCACTTGGATCAACACTCAAAGTATCGCCCTCAGGTGCTAGTCCCGTTAGGCTGTCGGGTAAATCCCACACCATAGTATGAGTATCTGTTGCATTTGCATCACTCACCTGTACTTGAATGCTGACCATGCCTTGATCTTGTGCGATCACTGCCCGTAATTTCTCATTTTGACGGATCGCAAATTTCGCTTCGGGCGCGATATTCTCTTCACTAATTGTCACCAGGTGGGAAGTTCTATTTCCCATATTCAATTCAGCGCTATCACCAAGCAAGCTTAGTTCGATAGTTTCGGCGTCATCGGCAATCGAATCGTTTAAACTATCAAAGCTAATTTGCGCTTGTTTGCCTGATTCAATAACAAAGTTGCCATCCTCTAGCACATAATCCAATCCATTGCTCGCCGTACCAGACACAACATAAGGAATCGTGAGTGGATAAACCGGCGATTCGCCATTTAACACAACGCCTACCGTTACCGAATCCCCTTCAAAAATGGTTTGGTCCTTCGTAAAGTTTATCAAGGGTCTCACATTCACAGTTTGATTAACTTCTGCGATATTACCCGCCGCATCACTGGCGCGATAAGTCAACGTATGTACCCCTGGCTCCAGTAAGGTTTGTCCGGCGACCATCTCAACTGCAATTTCACCATCTAAATGATCGGTGGCTGAAACAGCAGTCAATTCAAGCTGAGTAAATAAGCCTGTGGCATTAAACCAAAGTTCAGGATCAAGCGTTATTACAGGCGCCACGGTATCGCGGAGCGGATCACTGCCCTTGGTAAATTCTTCCAGGTTACTCTCACCGTCACCATCAGAATCTAAAGCAGCATCAGCACTATCGAGAGGATCAAGACCATTAGCAAGCTCCCATTCATCACTCATGCCATCGCCATCGTCATCGGTGTCGGCATTATTACCGGTACCGTCGCCATCAGTATCGACAGATTCCCCAGCATCAAGTGGGAAAGCATCGGTGCTATCGGCTACGCCATCACCATCATCGTCGGTGTCGGCATTGTTACCGGTGCCATCACCATCGGTATCGACAGATTCCGTAGCGTCAAGTGGGAAAACATCATCAGCATCTAATACGCCATCACCATCATCATCAGTATCAGCATTGTTACCAATACCGTCGCCATCAGTATCGACGGATTCGGCTGCATCAAGTGGGAAAGCATCAGTGCTATCGGCAACCCCATCACCATCATCGTCGGTGTCGGCATTATTACCAATACCATCGCCATCGGTATCGACAGACTCCGCAGCGTCAAGCGGGAAGACATCAGTGCTATCGGCAACCCCATCACCATCATCATCCGTGTCGGCATTGTTACCGATACCATCACCATCGGTATCGACGGATTCCGCTGCGTCAAGTGGGAAGGCATCGGTGCTATCGGCTACGCCATCACCATCATCATCGGTATCAGCATTGTTACCAATACCATCGCCATCGGTATCGACGGATTCTGATACATCAAGCGGGAAGGCATCATCTGCATCTAGCACATTATCATTATCATCATCGGTGTCGGCATTGTTACCGATACCATCGCCATCGGTATCGACAGATTCCGCTGCATCAAGAGGGAAGGCATCATCTGCATCTAGCACATTATCATTATCATCATCGGTATCGGCATTGTTGCCGATACCATCACCATCGGTATCGACGGTTTCAGCAGCATCTAAGGGGAAGGCATCGCTGGCATCGGCGACCCTATCACCATCATCATCGGTATCAGCATTGTTACCAATGCCATCGCCATCGGTATCGACGGTTTCGGCAGCATCTAAGGGGAAGGCGTCGGTGCTATCGGCTACGCCATCATTATCATCGTCGGTGTCGGCATTATTACCCATGCCATCACCATCAGTATCGGTAGATTCCCCAGCATCAAGTGGGAAAGCATCGGTGCTATCGGCTACGCCATCACCATCATCATCGGTGTCGGCATTGTTACCGGTGCCGTCACCATCAGTATCAATAATTTCACTACCATCCAATGGAAAGGCATCACCAGTATCGGCAACCCCATCGCCATCATCATCGGTATCGGCATTGTTACCGGTACCATCACCATCAGTATCGACAGATTCCGCAGCATCAAGTGGGAAAGCATCATCAACATCTAACACACCATCGCCATCATCATCGGTATCGGCATTGTTACCGGTACCATCACCATCTGTATCAACTGATTCCCCAACATCAAGTGGGAAAGCATCATCCGCATCTAACACGCCATCGCCATCGTCGTCGGTGTCAGCATTGTTACCGGTGCCATCGCCATCGGTATCGACGGATTCCGCTGCGTCAAGCGGGAAGGCATCAGTGCTATCGGCTACGCCATCACCATCATCGTCGGTGTCGGCATTGTTACCAATAGCATCACCATCGGTATCGACGGATTCGGTCGGGTCTTCGGGGAAAGCATCATCTTCATTAAGGACACCATCGCCATCAATATCTTCATCCGCCACATCCGCCGAACCATCACCATCTGAATCGCTGAGAATAGTAAATGTCACCGTGCTAATATCCGAACTGTATGCTGAATTAGAACTATTCCAGGCCTGCCAGGTGAATTGGTCGGTCCCTACAAAATCTTCATCGGGGGCATAGCTAATCAGATTATAATCGGCACTATTAATCTCTAACGCCTCACTGATCGTGGCTCCATTTAATGTAAGTTCACCATGTTCTGGCAATGAAGCGATACGAATTTTAGAAACAACATTTCCTTGAGCATCAACAAAGTCTTCATCTTCGAAAGCCACCGGCACGTTTTCAACAACATCTTTACCCTGAGCCGCGTCATAAATGGTCTGAGCCAAAGCTTGCAGTTCAGATGAATCACCTGCGGCGTAATACCAAGTAAAGGAGTCCGTCTCGCCGGGCGCAAGATCCTTCATCCGTAAATAAAAACCATAAGCGTCGTCACCAGTGGCGGTAATGGCAGAAGTACGAGGATCTTGAGCGGTAACCCTTTCAAAACCACGACTAACGCTGTGGATCACATAACCATTATCAGCATTTACATAAAACAACACCCCACTAGTGCTGGAGCCACTATTACTTTCAATTTGTAAGCCTTGCGCTTGCTCCGCTGACGTAGAAATCGGCGTGAATACACCATCCACTAAATTACCACGTGTTTTGGTGGGGCTATCATCGGTCCCCACATAATCATCTCGCGTCCCCATCCAGAAACGAAGATTTTCGACGTTGCTAGTCCCCAAATTGCTCAAGCTAATGGTAATCGAAACATAGGGAGAGTCTTGCTCGACGGTAAAACTCGCCTGATAACCCAAATTGGCCTCATCTATGGCAAGCGAACCACTTGTGGTAAGCGTTCCATAACCCTTTACGCCATCATACAAAGTAAAGGCCGAGCTATCGATGGTCTGATTACTTAAAGTAGGATCTTGAGTAATAGTGCCATTAACATTCCAAATCTCGGAGCCATCCCCGCCAAACCCAATCGCACTGCTGAGAGGGTAGCTCGAATAAGTCAGTTTGTACCATGTGCTATTCGCATCGTCGTAATAAAAAGGTTGTTTTAGTACACCAGAAGCAGTGATCGATGTTTCTGCACCAGAACCAAAACGCAGCTGGCCACTATCGAGGGCATAAGTGTCATTAGCCGCGAAGGCCGGAATAGATAGCCCAAATAATGCTGCTACAGCAATTGAGGATAAACTTGATATGCGCATAAAACTCCCTTTTAACGCCCGACATTGGATCATCCTACTCAATGATGATGGCAATACTTAGTTAAAGCTTTGAAAATATAAATCGAGAGACAACAATAGAATAGATCGATAAAATGCAACCTATCATTAACAAAATATCTGAATTTGATTTATATCATGTTTCTTAAAATAGATTCAAGTATACAATGAGTTGCACGAACTCAAATAGATGAAAAAGGTTGATTCGTCGGTGTAGAAGTAATTTTTCAACAAAAAATAAACAAAAATCTTGGTAGGTTCTATCTGGCCTTCAACTTAAGAATATAAAAATGACTAAAGCGAATACTTTTTTACTCCCTTAGACATGCTCTAGACAAGCTTAACAAAGGTATCGACAAACCAAACTAAGCGAGTACCTTCTATATCGATAGTTTTAAGGAAGAGATACGGCGGGAAACAGGGGCAATTATTCTGCCCCTTAATAACAATATAATAGTGTTAGCGGAATACCACTTCGCTAGGTAAACGCCTTACTTTTAACGACTCGCTTAGTCAACTTAATACACAATTCATAGGGGATGGTATCAATGGCTTGAGCCACCGTTTCAATGGGTAATTGACGACCCCAGAACTCGACGCTATCACCCACTTGATCGCCGGCATCAGCGCCCAAATCAACCGTGAGCATGTCCATCGATACCCGACCCACAATGGGGACAATCCGTCCGTTAATATAGACTGGCGTACCTGCGGGTGCTGAACGAGGATAACCATCACCGTAGCCCATGGCGACCACTCCTATCAGCGTATCTTCTGTGGCTCGCCAAATTTCACCGTATCCAATCGGTTCACCTTTGCGGTGATGACGCACCGAAATCAATTTCGACTTCAAACTCATCACTGGTTTTAACTGATGTTGCTGACCAATTTGTTGCTCATTAGGAGCAATACCGTACAACGAGATCCCGGCGCGCACATAGTCATATTGCGCATCGGGCCAATACAGCGCGCCAGCCGAATTCGCAAGGGTTTTGGGCCCAGAATAGTCCTTGGTTAAGTCTTCAAATAAGGCTATTTGCTGGCGGGTGGTAGCTGAATCTAAGTCATCAGCGCAGCTCAAGTGGCTAATAAAACCCAGCTCACCGGCGAGATTAACGCAGCCCTGAAGCTGCTGAACAAAGTCATTAAACTGGGGACGCTCAATCCCCACTCGATGCATGCCTGTATCGAGCTTCACCCACACGTGCAAAGGCCTGAGCAAATGTGCTGCGGTAAACTGTTGTAACTGGAAGTCACTATGGATCACGGTGTGAAATTGGTGCTCGGCAGCGAGCATTAAATCTTCGCTACAAAAACAGCCTTCTAACAGTAGGATCGGCGTGATAATACCTGCTGCGCGCAGTTCCAGCGCTTCTTCAATTCTCGCCACGGCAAACATATCAGCACTAGGCAAGGCTTTGGCGACATTCACCGAACCGTGGCCGTAAGCATCACCTTTAATCACTGCAACCAACTGCTGCTTGGGACAAAGCCGCTTCAAAACCTGATAATTGTGCTGTAAAGCCTGTAGATCGATCACAGCTTCTGCAGTGAGCATCCTTCCTCCTTCACTAGAAAATTAAAGATGGCACCTTGCCAAGGTCGAAGCTTGGCAAGGCTGATTCACACAATAAAATTATGACTCGGTAACCCCATTAGGCGCTTGCTGCTGACTAAAGTAGCGCTTGGTTAACTTAAAGACCACCGGACTTAACACCGCTAAGGCAACTAAGTTAGGAATAGCCATCATTGCATTCAGGGTATCACCCAGCAACCAAACAAAGTCTAACTCCATAATTGCGCCGACCGGCAAAGCCACAATGAACAATAAACGAAACGGTAGAACGGCCTTAGGACCAAACAGGTATTCAGCACAACGCTCGCCATAAACAGACCAACCAACGATCGTGGTAAAAGCAAATACAGCAAGGCTAATAGCAACCAAGTAACCGCCCCAGCCAGGTAAAATTTGCTCAAAGGCGGCAGAGGTCAACGCAGCCCCCGAGGCACCTTCGGTCCAAGCGCCTGAAATCACAATCACCAGACCGGTAATGCTACAAATAACCAAGGTATCAAGGAAAGTTCCTAACATGGCAATCAAGCCTTGACGAACAGGTTCATCAGTTTGAGCACTCGCATGGGCAATCGGCGCAGAACCGAGACCGGCTTCGTTAGAGAACACCCCGCGCGCCACCCCAAAACGGATCGCCATCCAGACTGTTGCACCAGCAAAACCACCTTGAGCCGAAGCCGGCGTGAAGGCATGTTCTAGAATCGTCATAATCGCTGGACCAATTTCTCCAAGGTTCATCAGCAAAATGATAAGGCCACAAACGATATAGGCAACCGCCATCACTGGCACCAAGGCACCAGCAAACTTACCCACTCGTTTTAAGCCCCCAAGGATAACCCCGCCCGCCAGTACCATAATGATTAAGCCAACCATTAACGGCGAAAATGAGAAGTTAGACTCTAGCACCTGGGCAATCGAGTTTGACTGCACCGCGTTGCCAATCCCAAAACATGCCACCGCGCCAAATACCGCAAACAAGGTGCCCAGCCAGGCCCATTTCTTGCCCATACCATTTTTGATGTAATACATTGGGCCGCCAACATAGCTGCCATTTTCATCTTTTTCACGGTAGTTAACCGCCAATACGGCTTCGGCGTATTTGGTGGCCATCCCTAATAAAGCAGTCATCCACATCCAGAATAATGCTCCCGGACCACCAATAAAGACCGCTGTCGCAACCCCCGCGATATTACCCGTACCAACAGTGGCTGACATCGCCGTCATCAATGCCTGAAAAGGCGGGATTTCACCTTTACCACTTGCTCCTCGGCCATCCCACATCAGTTTAAAAGCCGGGCCAATATTGAGGATCGGCATAAACTTCAAGCCTACGGTGAGAAATATCCCGACGCCCAAAATTAACACCAACATTGGTACACCCCAAACGATGCCATTGAGCTGGCCAATCAGCCCAGAGATAAAGTCCATTTATTTGTTCTCCATAATTATATTTAAGAAAGCGATTTAGATTAGTCACAGCAAGTAGTAGACCAATCTACCAAACACCATCCATAACGGCGTGTTATGAGTAGCTTAGCGACGACCAACACTAACAAATGTTAAATAGTCATAACATGGACACAGCTTATTACTCACTAGAATAATTCGCCATATTACAAGCCAAAAGCAAGAATAAAACGCTATCTATAAATGCTCTATTTAAACCTCTTTTATCGACAAAAGGCAGATAGAAACATACTGATACATTTTATTAACATTTGACATAGTAGTGTAAATCAATTCGAAAAAATAGCTAAATAGCACCAAATATGTGCAACATCACAGAACAAAGCCCCATTTGGGTGCAATAAATAACCGCAGTTCCTCATTCACATTCGATGTACCTACATGAGACGAAATAAAAAGTCAGATGGGATGAATAAAAATATCAGACAGAGGCGCAGAGCATCCATCTACCGAGGAACTTAAGATCAATATTATATAAATCCAAGTTTCCATCATTGCTGATGAAATATTCTGGAACGCAAAATTTTTAAGACATTAATCCCCACCAAAAACAAAAGTAACAGCATTTCCTAAATATGATAAGGCTATCAAAAATACCCTAGTTCTGTCATCTGCCAACAGATCCTCTCATTTTGAGTAAAGTGTTTTTGACCATAAGAAGCACTACATGCGAAATTTTGTCATGTTTCTTGCAGAGAGTTTTTATCAACATTCAAGATCAATGACGCTGCTGATGCCTAAATAGTGACTCACCAGCAACACGTTTACGGAGTATTAATGATGGAACTGAAAAAACCTTATCTATTGTTTCTTGGCGACGCAGCCGATCAACTTGCAGCCAAAGTAGCCCAAGGCATTAAAACCTGGCATCCCGAGTATTGTGTGGGTCAATTTCGCCTCCCTTCTTGTAATGCGGATTGCGGCTTAGAGGACCTCTCGATTGCGGCAGCTGCAACTGCAGGAGCAAAAACTTTGGTCATTGGTGTCGCTAATCGCGGTGGCATCATCTCCGATGAATGGGTTAGTGTATTAATTGAAGCACTAGAATCAGGTCTTGATATCGCGGCGGGTCTACATAACAAACTCAGCGACATCCCAGAACTCGTTGCATGTGCCGAGAAGCATGGTCGCCAATTATTCGATGTTCGCTACCCAAGCCAAGCCTACCCAGTCGCCAGTGGTAAAAAACGCGCCGGAAAACGTCTACTCACGGTAGGTACCGATTGTTCAGTCGGTAAAATGTATACTTCATTAGCTATCGAAAAAGAAGCTCAAAAGCAGGGTTTTAATGCCGACTTTAGAGCCACCGGACAAACCGGAATATTAATCTGTGGTGAAGGCGTGAGCGCCGACTGCGTGGTGGCCGATTTTATTGCCGGAGCCATTGAAACGATTGCACCAGCCAATAGCGCTGACCACTGGGATATCATCGAAGGTCAAGGTTCTTTATTTCACCCTTCTTTTGCCGGCGTAACTACAGGTCTCATTCACGGTTCACAAGCTGACGCACTGGTATTATGTCATGAGCCAACCCGCACCCATATGCGTGGCGTCCCCGACTATTCACTACCTGATATCGACACTTGTATGCAGGCCAACTTAGCAACTGCCAGCCTCACCAATAAAAACGTACAATTTGTTGGTATTTCAGTGAATACTTCTCAGCTAGAAGAAAAAGAAGCTCTAGATTATATGGCGCAACTTGAATCAAACATTGGTTTGCCAGTCGTTGATCCATTCCGTCAAGGTGTAGGCCGTATTGTTGAAAAATTAGCGGAGCTATAATGAAGGTTCGTTTCTCTACAAAAAGTTGGCCAATCCGCGGAACTTTCACCATCTCTCGCGGCAGTAAAACCGAAGCAGAAACGGTTATTGTCGAGCTGGAAGACCAAGGAAAAATTGGCCGTGGCGAATGTGTTCCTTACGCCCACTATCAAGAATCTATCGACAGTGTACTCGCTCAGCTTGAAGGGATTTTGCCACGCTTACGTGAAGGCCTGTCGCGCCAAGAGCTACAACTGTTATTACCTTCGGGTGCCGCGCGTAATGCCGTAGACTGCGCCTTGTGGGATTTAGAATGTAAGCACGAAGGTATTTCCATTTGGCAAAAAGTGTCAGCCACGCCAGCGGCTCTCACCACCGCCTACACCTTATCTTTAGATACACCGGAAAAGATGCAGCAAGCCGCGACCGAAAATGCGTTTCGCCCCTTGCTTAAGCTGAAGCTCGGTGGAGCTGAAGATTTGCAACGCGTCGCAGCCGTCCGCCAAGGTGCACCAAACGCCAAGATCATCTTGGACGCTAACGAGGCTTGGACAGTTGAACTCTATAACTCACTGATCCCTGAGCTGATTAAGTTAGATGTAGCGATGATTGAACAGCCTTTTCCAGCGGGTGACGATGAGGCTTTAAGAAGTCTATCGCGACCGATCCCTATCTGCGCCGATGAGTCATGTCACGACCGCGCGAGCCTACCGGGCATTATCGGTAAATATGACATGATCAACATAAAAATTGATAAAACTGGCGGTTTGACCGAAGCACTGGTTTTAAAAGAACTTGCCGAACAAGCCGGTCTACAAATCATGGTGGGTTGTATGCTCTCTAGCTCGCTTAGCATGGCACCAGCTTTTGTAGTAGCGCAGGGCTGTGAAATTGTTGACCTCGATGGTCCCCTGCTACTCAGTGAAGACATCGAACACGGCTTTGAATTTAATAATAATGAGATGTTGCCTTTCACAGCACAGCTGTGGGGCTAAGAGGAAATAATCATGCAACGTATCGTGTATGTGAATGGGGAATATGTCCCTGAGTTAGAAGCAAAAGTTTCGGTATTTGACCGTGGATTTTTATTCTCGGATGCGGTTTACGAAGTCACCGCGGTGCTCGATGGCAAGCTCATCGATAATGCCGGCCACTTGGCCCGCTTAGAACGCTCATGCGCTGAGCTCGAACTGACCTTGCCAGTGAGCGGCGAGCAGCTCACCGAGATCCAACGCGAACTGATCAAGCAAAATGGGCTAACAGAAGGTGGCATTTACTTGCAACTTAGCCGTGGTAATGCCGGTGATCGCGACTTTGCTTTTCCAGCAGACACCGCTCCGACCTTGGTATTATTCACCCAATCCCGCCCACTGATCGACTGCCCCAAAGCCGCCAAAGGCATGAAGGTGATTTCCATCCCTGATATTCGTTGGAAACGTCGCGACATAAAAACCGTAGGCTTACTTGCCCCCTGCCTAGCGAAACAAGCTGCGCTAGCAGCTGGTGCTAGCGATGCCTGGTTGATTGAAGACGGTTATGTCACCGAAGGAAGCTCAAACAACGCTTATATCGTCACCGAGCAAGGGAAAATCATTACTCGGCCTTTAAGTAACGACATTCTACATGGCATCACTCGCGCTAGCTTATTACAACTCGCCGAAGATGCTCAACTGGAAGTGGAAGAGCGCAACTTCACCATTGAAGAAGCTTATGCAGCGAAAGAAGCCTTTGTGAGTTCGGCAACCACCTTTGTATGGCCGGTGATTGAGATTGACGGCAAAGCGATTGGCGATGGCAAACCAGGTCCTATTGCCCAAAAGCTACGTGAAATATACATTAAAGTCGCACAAGCGGCAGCAATATAAGTCGCTCAAGACAATTCTCAGACCTGATACAAATGTGTATCAGGTCTTCCTTCTCTAGCTGAGCTTCAGCGTAAACACTATAAAAACATGCCCCGACAGGATCCACTGAATTTATATATTTCAAATATGGCTTTACAATACTCGAAACTCAGGTACTATTATCTTGCTCTGCTATACAGAGTTATTAGTGAACCATCAAGTAAATGTAAACCTCAGAATTTCTTCGTTACGGTTGTTATCCTCAGTTTTCCCTTAGCTTTATCGTCACATTCAATAATTCAATTTCAGCGCTCGCATTATCGCGATAACTTTATGAATTTTAAATATTAAGGGACACAATATGTCTAATAAAACAACTGGTTCAGTAAAATGGTTTAACGAAGACAAAGGTTTTGGTTTTATCACTCAAGACAACGGTGGCGCTGACGTATTCGTACATTTTCGCGCAATTGCTTCAGAAGGTTTTAAAACCCTTGCTGAAGGCCAAAAAGTATCATTTGACGTAGAGCAGGGCCAAAAAGGTCCTCAAGCTGCTAACGTAGAAGCAATATAATATATGCTATCAACGTAAATGCTACATTGGCATTTACGTTGGCTCTATTAACGATTAATCCACTATTTATTCTGTAACTTAGATCATCAACGCATTTCCAATAACGACTTCTTGTTAGTGTCATGACCTCCTCTATTTACTTCATAATAAATACATCGATAATTTAAATATCGCATCGTACCGCTTCATTAAATAAAAATTATAAGGACATCTATGTCTCGTTCAACAGGTCGACAACGGTTTTGGTTTCAACAATCACGCCAACAAAATAATAAACCCGCTAAGTAGCATATTTCTTCTCAAACTACATCATGTTCTAATAACGGCAAACACAAATAGCCGTTGTTAAATCATCGTGAGCATCCATATTGCTCAAACAAACATATAAACCAAGCCTTTACTTATCAAGACCTAAGATAGCTCCCATTTTGAAGAATACGGCGGTGGCGATTGGGCTCGTACACATACCAGATAAATTGGCCTTGGGCGGTGATTTTACGGCTACGGCGACCTTCTTCCCGCGCGCGTTGTAGCGATATTCGGTCAGCCCCTGCTCCGAGCTATGCTCGGCCACCAGGCGGCGGCCGTCATCATAGCCCCAGCGCCACTGCCTGCTGCGCTTTTCAACCAGCTTGCCGTTATAATTCGGTTGGGTGTCTAGTTAGGCAGTAGCATAGGCACAAACATCGATGGCAAACACCTGAGTTAACAGAAGAATACGCTGCTCTACCCACTCTATGCGATGCTCATAGCTCTGCCCGGAGTGAGAGGCTTGCCACAAAGAAATCCACGCCGAACACAGCGGGAGACACATTGATAGTACGGTGTATCTTGGAGACTGACCTGTGATTGACGTGAACGCGACACAAACAAGCACCCTGTATATTTGGATATGAATATAAGCATTGTTGCTTATGCCTACTTTTACCAATTAGGGTGGGTGTCTAGGTTATCTTCTAGGTGTTACACCGCTCCATTTATTTCCAGTAACCACCTTATTTTGGTAAGCAGCATCCACCTCGACTTTAATTCGATCTGCGGACCACGAATCTGGAAACATCGTAGATATACCACCATTATTAGTTTTAGGTAAGAAATCATCAGGACTAGACGGGTCTGGTACTTCTATCTGAGCGGTATATACGCCTTGAGCATTTGGTTGAGACTCAGTTCCTGGTATCACACGTACATTACCTGTCGCTGTCGAATGACCACCAACCACATTTCCATTTGGTTTGACTTCTCCACTCAGAATGTGACCATCGAAATCAATGGGTGCGGTAACATTACCAACATCTCTAGTCGCAATTGCATTTAAATCGACAGACTTATCTGAAACACTATCCACCAACTCAGAGGGCTTACCACGAGACTTCCACTCTTCAATACTCCCATCGCCACCATTCGCCAACCACGTGCGATGTCCCAGCTCATCTTGCTGAGCTTGTTGCTGAATAAAACCGGCTACATCATCTGAACCCGCTCCGACTTCAGCCGAATAAAACAGCAGTGCCCATGGTGTTTTGGGTATCAATGACGCCAATAAAGACCTTTCCGCAACAGCATAAACCGCTTGGTTGGCGGCTTGCCGCGTAGCGTATTGTCCTAATACTTGCGAGCCTGTTGATGCTAAGGGCTGAGCAGCCGGAGCCAATAGAGGGAGTCCAGCAACCAAAGGGGCACCATCCTCTTTACACAAACCCAAAGGATCTACCCAGTTAGTCGGGCTTGGAGTGTATTGGTAGAGGTTTAAGCCACCGAGTAGTTCAATCGGGTCTTGCTGGATGTAGCGCCCTTGCTGTGGGCAGTAGTAACGGTGATGGTTATCATGCAGGCCGCTTGCACTGCTTTTATGTCATTAGGTTTATTGACACCACCCAAGCCAAGGGATTAGGTGATTGCTTACTTAGCCTTGTAAATATAAAAATCTATAAATGAAAGTTGAATCATTAGCCTCGAACAACCCCCTTAATTAAGGCGCGGGGAAACATTACATGCTCATTCATGGATGCTTTAGGAGTGTCAAAAAGCGTGACTATTAAAGCCGCTTCAAAGCACCAGTAGCCAACGTAATAGTCGGTGTATTCAAATTCACAGTCACATAAATGCTTATCGAACCAATCTGCATCTTCTAGGCTGTCGTACCACTGCCTTATAAACACATTCAGATGTTCTGCTTGAGCATCGCCTTTACTATTTATGGCATCCAATAGCGCTTGATATGTGCAGGGGTAGTAAAGTGTGGAAGAAATGGGGCGGTCAGTATCCCCTAACTTATGGGCAATACGGTCTAATAGCGCATCGTTACCCCGCTCTGCGATGATGTCTAGAACTTGTTGAATATGCGTTTGCTCTGCCCCCACCGCAACCAACAAGGCTAACCACCATAAAGCGTAAACATAGCGATTAATATTGGCTGAGCCGCAGGCTTCACCTACCCCACCTAAACGCTCAAAGTCTTGGCGATAACATTGGTGTACAGCGGGCAGTTTATCTGCGGTGGCACTTAGCTGCTGGCGATAAGGCAATATCGCCAACACGGATAACTTAAGAGAGACCATATCGCTACCATAAGAGTAATGCGCGACTGCACGCATGATGGCAAGCTGGAAGAGTTGCTGGGCCACATCGACTTGTTCACTGAGCGAGGTAAAAACCCCTTCATCTAGCGCCTGTTGGGTTTCTGCTAGCGCTTCGTCTAAATCGCTTAACAGCTCGCTAAAATAGGCCTCATCACGGCGTTGGTCTCGAATCACTGCTCACTCCAGTGAACCAAGTCTTTGGGGTAGTATTGATGGTCGATATAGAGGCGGTCATCTATCTCATAAAGCTTAGTAATTAAAGCCGCTTCCCAGCACCAATAACCATCGTAAGCCTCTCCATCCATCAAGTGGTAATCTGGGCTACCCTCTAGCTTGTACCATGCATCTAAGTAAGCCAACATCAGCTTAGGGCGCTCAGCAGGTTCAGCCTCAATCACTTTGAACAGTTTGTTGAAGCGGCGTTTGAACAAGACGCTCTCTGCAACTTCGCGCTCGGTATCGCCCAGCCTAACCGCGATGTTATCAAACAAGGCATCTCGACCTTGGTTTCCAATTAAATCTAAGACCTCTTGGTAGTAGGCTTGCCCCATATCTAAGCAATAGGCAAAACTCAACCATTTCAAAAAAATGTCTGCCAAATAATCTTCGCGAATTTCTTCCCAACCAATACGATATTTTTGCTCATTTGAAGGCAAGGCATCTGCGAATTGCTTCTGTTTGCGGCGATACTCAATAGCCATTTCTAAGAGATACTCAAACTCACTTAAGTCATCCCCAAGCGAATAGCGTTCTTGCATTAACACAATATGATTTGTCAGTAGGCGGAAAGACAAATTGAGCTTGGTTGAAACACCCAACTCAGCTTGTGATGAAAGCTTTAGAGCTCTTTTTTTAATCGACTCTTGGCTGTAGTCAACTAACTCTTCAAAATATTCTTTGCTTTTATTCGTATCCCTAATCATCTTGTACCTTATAAAATCAATCCTGAACTAACAACTTTAGCGTGCTTATCTAATCGCTTTGCGACGACTGTGCCATCTGCTTTATTGCGGATTAACATTTTTTCAACACTACCATCACCCTCGTCAAGCGCGTCTAGAATCCTATCACGCTCTTTCCTGCTAGTGATGCCTGCATCCCTTAGGCGCTTGTCCGTCACCCAGTCATCACTCATCTGCTTGCCAGTCGTTGTCTTACCCAAGCGCGATTTGCCGTATTTCGCCTCGGTAATCACAAAATCAGGGGGCGGATTGGGGTGTTGGTAAACACCATCGGGACGAGTACTCACGTTCTGATGTCAGAACCATGCGCACTGCGTGTTCACGGACTTCTGGGGAATAGGTAATTCTTTTGCTCATTGGCTAATTCTCTCAAGAAAGTTAGCCTCCGACAAACTAAGGGCGATTCACCCTTTACAACAACTGAAAACGTGCATAATATGCTGATTAATTATAGCCTTTGGGACAAAACGATCACCCAAAGCAATAGAATGTTTCTAACCACTACATGCAACTGAATGCATAACGAATGGGCAATACATAAGTATATTGGATTAAGTGCCCATGATGTTCATTGCTGTAACCAAACAGATACAGATTTCTTATGCAGCCAGTCATTACACACTCTTGGGATATTACTGAAACAGAAGCCTTGCAACTTCAGCACTCACTTGCAGCTAAAGTAATACAAAAAGATCAATTTGGTAAAATTCATCTGGTTGCCGGAGTTGATGTCGCCTATTCCAAGGAAAGCAACAAACTAATAGCTGCAGCCGTCATTCTTGACACAACTACTTTAGAAGTAATCGAAACAGCGACAGCAACTGATACTGTTAATTTCCCTTACATTCCTGGTCTATTTTCTTTTCGCGAGCTACCACCGCTAATGAAGGCCTTTTCAAAGCTTAAACACACACCTGACTTAGTCATTTGTGATGGACAAGGTCTTGCTCATCCCCGGCGCTTTGGGTTGGCCTGTCATTTGGGAGTGATCTTTGATGTACCGACTGTCGGCTGTGGCAAGACACGATTACTCGGAGAACATGAAAATCCAGATACAACAAGAGGCGCAATTGCGCCTCTTGTTGATAACAATGAAATAATTGGTAATGCATTAAGAACGCAAACTGGTATCAATCCTATTTACGTTTCAATCGGCCACCGTATTTCACTCGCAACGGCCTGTGAATGGGTACTAAAACTCTCTCCTAAATACCGGCTACCAGAGACAACTCGACAAGCGGATCAAACAGTTCGTGCAACCTTAAAAGCTAAATAATAACTTCTTCACCATTAAACCTCACATAACAGTTAGGATGTGCTAGTTTGAAATGCTTTACATCATCATTTGTCAAAATGTCAGATTCCACATACAACTCAGAAAGCTTAATCAGTCTGATTATTTTTTGAAAACTTACATTAGTTATACCAGTATTATATATTTGAAGCTGCTGAGTGTCTTTCAGTCCATCACCCTGAAGTAAATCACTAAACATACTATCAGTTATATTCGAACCAGAGATATTTAACTTCGTTCCGCCACTAATCTCTCTCAAGAAGTCTGGACTATAAAACTTATCAACTAATACTAAGCCTTTTGATGCTTCTATTTCTTGGAAATAGTGACCACGTACAGTCAATAACGATATCTTTTCTTCAGACTCAAAATGCAGGGCCATCTGAAACTTACCTACAGCATGAATACAAAAGTCTTTAATACTTCCACCCTCATCCCATACATAATCTTGTGTCATGCGATCATCCTGTTCAGCATGCTCTAAACTTTGTAAAATGCCATTTAAATACTTTGCTTCCGAGACTTCCTCTCCATTGTCATACTGTTTTACTATCGAATGTTCACCCTTATAAAAAAAGTAAGCAACACCGTTATATAGCTCTCCTCGAAATTTAAAAGGTTCGTCAAATCCGTCTAAAAATTCAGCATCAATTTCTAGTTTACTGGTTTCATAAAGTGGAAATGGTAAGGTGTAATCGCCAACTATTTTCCCTTGGCGACATATTTTTTTTTCAACCACAACACCATCGACAACATCTATAATGACACCACTAAACAAGCTCCCGCAATAGAACGCTTTATTGAAACTATCAAATTCAAGTTCACTTTTAACTACTATCATCATCAATGACCAGTCAATATATCAAAACCCTGTAAAATACCACTACAATGATTACAAGCTGTAAATGGCCCACCTTGACCAGGGCTGTTCTGAAGCTTATAGGTTGAAACTTGTACGTTACTAATATCAAAACCTGGCTTTGCTTTCACTTGATTCAACACATAATTTGCAGACTGTATTTCCGCATGAAGCCCTGGCATACCCTTCAACCCTTTTTCATCACGAAGTCCAAACTCGGCACCTTGCCTCACATGCGCTTTGATTTGGTCCCTTATCACAGGATTTAAATCATTACCAGTTTTCGCATACAGCCTTGTTACTTCATCCAAGTAAGCCGCTTGGTCTGTTATTCTGATGAAACCATTATTTTCCCCAAACCTCTCAGTGCCCGGGAAAGTTCTTCCTTTTTTCATAGAGAAAGGAATATTTTGAAAGGTTTCACCCACAATGCCTTGCTCAGCTATACCAGCACAAGAAAGTGCTACCCCATCCGTTCTACCTGCTGCAATTAATGCATTAGCTTCAATTTCAACTCTAGAATTTAAATTATCTCCAAATATTTTTCTGATAGAAACTATATCATTTTTCTGCCCATCGCTCAGCTTAAATTCATCTGCCAAGCCAGTTTCCTCAGTAACATTAGCCACCAACTCAGAGGGCTTACCCCGAGACTTCCACTCCTCAATACTACCATCACCACCATTAGCCAACCACGTTCGATGCCCCAGCTCATCTTGCTGAGCTTGTTGCTGAATAAAACCGGCTACATCATCTGAACCCGCTCCGACTTCAGCCGAATAAAACAGCAGTGCCCATGGTGTTTTGGGTATCAATGACGCCAATAAAGACCTTTCCGCAACAGCATAAACCGCTTGGTTGGCGGCTTGCCGCGTAGCGTATTGTCCTAATACTTGCGAGCCTGTTGATGCTAAGGGCTGAGCAGCCGGAGCCAATAGAGGGAGTCCAGCAACCAAAGGGGCACCATCCTCTTTACACAAACCCAAAGGATCTACCCAGTTAGTCGGGCTTGGAGTGTATTGGTAGAGGTTTAAGCCACCGAGTAGTTCAATCGGGTCTTGCTGGATGTAGCGCCCTTGCTGTGGGCAGTAGTAACGGTGATGGTTATAATGCAGGCCGCTTTCATCATCAAAGTATTGGCCTTGAAAACGCAGCGGGTTGTCTATTTGCTTAACGCTTAGTTGCTCTATTGCGCCGTAGGCCTGATAGTGGGCTTGCCATACGATGTTGCCTTGCTCATCACTTAAACGAATAGGCGTGCCAATATGGTCTAAATGGTAGTGGTAAACCTGCCCTTGTTTAATCATGACCAGTGGGCGGTGACTATTAGGCTCGTACACATACCAGGTAAATTGCCCTTGGCAGTGTTCACCGATTAGCTGTTGGCCCTCCCAGAGATAGTCAGTGGTGCCACTGGAGGTGATTTTACGGCTACGACGCCCAAGAGCATCGTAATGATATTCAGCATGTTTTCCCCCCTCACTCAGCCGGACCAGTTGGTTCAAACCATTAAATACCCGCTGCTGACGCACCTTACTTTGGCTAGCGAGTACTTGATTGCCGTAGCGGTCGTAGCGGTAGCTGCGCTCGTTGAGCATCAGCAGTTTATCGCCGACCAACTCGCCTTGTTTGGGGTTAGCAAAACTGTCGAAACTAAAGGCTTGATTGTCACCGCTGTGAGAGGTGGCCTTGGTGAGTTGGCTAAGCGGGTCGTAGCTGTAATTTTGTGCGCCCAGCTCACTATCGTTGACCCCCAGCAATTGGTCGCCATCATCAAAACGGTAGTCACGCGCCAGATTTAATGTGTCGCCCTGCCACTCTTGCTTCAGCAAACGCCCTTGAGGGTCGTAATGATTATGCTGTTGATGACTAGCACTGAGCTCGCGGTTTAGCTCGCTGCCGCTGGCATTAAACTGGCGGGATATCAGTGCTTGGCCATTCAATGTTAGTTCACTTAAGCGACCGTGTTCATCGTAGCGATAACGAAGCATACTGCTGTCAGGTAAGCGGGTTTGGCTGCGCAAGCCTTGCTGATTAAGCTGATGGCGGATATGCCAGTCGTCTTGCCAGTGTTCCTGTAACTGACCATTGGCAAAGTAATTAAAACGAATTTTACGAGCGCTATTATTGGCTTGGCTTAGTTTGCCTTGTAAGTTGTAAGCAAAGTCGTTAATTAAAGTCATGCCATTGGCGGTGCTA
This sequence comes from Agarivorans sp. QJM3NY_33, assembly GCF_050870865.2. Taxonomy (NCBI): domain Bacteria; kingdom Pseudomonadati; phylum Pseudomonadota; class Gammaproteobacteria; order Alteromonadales; family Alteromonadaceae; genus Agarivorans; species Agarivorans sp. QJM3NY_33. The sequence continues at coordinate 191,660 of NZ_CP194039.2, read as the reverse complement.
CGCTGCTCAATCACTTGGCCTAAGCTATTTCGCTTCAGCTGCACCAAACGCTCGCTGTTTTCCACTAACTGTATTAGTTGACCAGCCAGGTTGTATTGATAGGCTTGCTCGCGCCCATCAAAACCGATGGTTTGACGTATACGCTCACAACTGTCGTATTCCAATTGATAACGCTGACCGTCGCTACGCTCAATGGCTGTTAGGTTGCGCTCCTTATCGTAGCTAAAAGCAAGCCATGAACCATCGGGGTTAATCTGTTTACTAGGCTGCGATAATCCTTGATATTCAAAGTTGGTGGTATGACCAAGCGGGTTGGTTCGGGCGCTGAGCCGTCCAGCTTGGTCATAGGCGTATCGCTGGCACCGGGTTTGCTGTGGCTGGTCTTGGTGATAATGAACTACCTCAATCAGCTGCCCTTGGGCATTACGAACATACTGACTAACCCAACCGTAGGCATTCACTTCACCATTACATTCCCCAATAGCGTTATAGCTGTAGCGCGTCAGGGCATCGCCCACTTGCTTGGCGCTCAGCAGACCTTGTTCATTCCACCAAAATAACTGTGCAGGCTGATTACCGGCAGACTTGTTGATTAAACGACTGTGCGCATCGTAGCGATATTGAGTGACCACACCTTGAACGTCGATTTCTTGGGTAAGTAAACCTAAGCTGTTGTATTCCCGTTTGAGTGATGAACCATCGGCATAGTCAATCTGATTCACAAAACCTAAACGATTATAGGAATAACAAGTCAAGCTTTGGTTAGGATGGAGCTCGGCAACTAACTGGCCTGCACTATTATAATGGAAACACGTAGTTGTCCCATTTGGTTCAGTTTGGCTAATTTTTCGCTGGAACTCATCATATTCAAATCGCCAGGTGGCACCATCGGGCGCATTTTTTTTAAGCAATTGACCCTGCGCATTATGCAAGTAAGTCCAACAGTTATTATAACTATCGAAACTACGGCTAATCCCTTGTTCCGGCTGATACTCAAAACGATAATGATAGTGCTGATTATCGCCCCACTGCTCAACACACCGAGCGTGTTGGTCACTACCATCCCAGCGGAAATAGTGACGAAATCCCGAAGCGCGTGTTCTTTGGATCAACAAACCTTGCTGATAACGGTAGTGCTCTTGCTGAGCGAAGCGATTGCTTGCGCGAATCAACCGACGCTTGTCATCGTAACCATAATTCGCATAAATTTGCGCATCTTGAGCTCTACTAGAGCACACCTCAAGTAAATGGCCCTTTAGGTCGTAACGTAAATAGATCCGTTGACTACGATTCACCGCGACACCAATCAGTCGATGCGCCGCTGAATAGCTCAACAAGAATGCACGATCCACTCCTTCACTTAATTTGGTCAGTAACCAAGCTTGCTGCGTTTTACTAAAGTACAGTGTTTTGCCATCCGCGTGACTGATGGTAATATCATCACTTTGATGCCGCAGCACCATACCGGATTTAACTTGAATGCTTTTGGCTCCGACGGCAACATATGGAAAGCGGAATACTTGACCCAATGCGTCGGTAAATTGCCAGCACGGCTGTTCGCCGAAATCTTCCTCTAAGCTATAATGAAAATTACTACGCCAACCCAGACCCAGTCCCAGATCAAGGTGGGAGCAACTAGAACGATAAATACGCTGCCAGCACAGTGCTACATGCCCCTGTAGATGAACATCTACCAACTGAAGGACTTCCTCACCACTACTCATCGCAACAGGATCGCCGCACAATACGGTATCTTGATGATCAATCGATTGTGCAACAGGCTCACTTGCGTACTGGTCTTGAGTTTGTACTTGAGTCTTCGAGCGCCCTCCCGGAGCTTTGGGTTCATTTTGGACGGATGAACTCCGAGAGGGAGTCGAAGCAGGAGATGAAATCGGCAACTGTTTTACCCGCTGCTGATAACACCAAATTTCGCCAGAGAGTAAAGCATTTACAAGCTGTTGCCGCGGCTGCTTTCGCTTATTTAAAGGCAACAAAAGATAAACCGTATGCAGCCCTTTTCCAGCAGCATTGACGGCCCCATTAAACTTCGTTAAAAACAGCTCAACGCTCGCGACATCAGTAAAAGAAATTGATATTGAGGTATTTTTTTTAATGCCTTTAAAAAACTCATAAGCAAAACCATCGTTAGCGGTTACAACTTGTTTTTGGGTTCCATCCATACTGCTGTTTACACCACTAAGCGACCCAACGAAGCGTCATTGCGCTCCGATAGGCATCATCGGAAAGAGCCAGCTGAAAGCTTGTTCCAGCATATTTTTGCTGCTGATACAGCATTAAACAATGGCATAAGTTATAGATACCACTACACACCCCCAAGTCGCCAATCAGTGCATCGGCAAAGATAAACTGGCTGCGCGATGTAAGGCTGTCTTGAAAATACTCAACACTGTGTAACCAGCCATCCCTCAAAGCTTGCGGCAACGCAGTTGGGAAATAACATTGGCTGAGCGACTTGCCGCATTGACGCTGATAGCGCTGAATCAGTGCTGCAATCGTAGCTTGAGTGCTTTTATCTGAAGTCTGCACTTCGTAACCGGTCCAAGGGATCACAAAGCCTTTGTCTGCTGGACGCAGTCGGCCGGCAATAAAACATTGGCTGGCAGGAGTGCTCGGTTCTCTCACAAGAGTGATTAAACGCGGGTCCTCATGGTAGGCAATGAGCTGAATATCACTCACTTGCTGTTGCGAAAACAGCTTAACCGCTTGACGCATAGCTAATTGCAAAGCACTCCGGCCATAGGGGAACAAATACACTTTGGCTAAACCTTTTATACTAGGGATCAAGTCAAGAAGCCGCTGATAGTCTTTCCCTTTAGCCTGAACAATCGGGGCCTCGGGTAGTAATACGAAAACCGCATCGGCATCCCAACGAAGCTCAAGCAAGCGCTCGGTAACTGTGTGGTCAAAGCTAAAATGGCGTAAGCAGCCTTGCTGATGAAGCCTTAATTCTGGCTGCAAGGCCTGCTTCTCGCTAAGCTCAAAAATATTGACTGGGTCATCGTATTGGCCCAACTGCATCGCTTCAATGTCTAGTGTTAAAATCATCTTAGCCAATTAACACCGTTGGATTACCTGCCAATATCTTGCCACCATGGTCGGTCGAGTCACCTAAGCGAGCTACCGCTTTTCCCCCTACAGTGACCGAACCGGAGCCCGTAGAAATTGAATCTGGAGGGCCAATGCACACTAATTTGTCACCAACACAGGCAACTGGCATCCCGCCCACAGTGACTCCTCCATTACCACTGGCAACGGGCCCTCCCACATGGGGTACTTTATTTTCAACCTTAGGACACATATGAAACGACCCCAACGTTGCGACTGGCTTACCCATGTAATTTCCTAGTTTAACGAGATGGAAGGCGCCTTAAGGGCGATAGCCGAACCATTAATAGAAATGGACGAGCCCTTAATGTCGATATTGCCACCACTCGATAAAATAATAGAGGCACCACCAGCCTTAATTGTGACCTTGCTTCCAGCGACAAGATCAAGATTTTTTCCAACATCAAGCAGCAGGGTTTTTCCAATCTTCTGCGACTGGTTCTCCGCTACCTCAATCGTCAAATCTTTACCAATTTTTTCGATTTGACACTGCTTAATTTCGGTTTGTAGATCTTTTTCCGCCTGCAGGTAGAGCAGTTCTTTTCCGGCATCATCATCAAAACGGATCTCGTTGAAATTACTTTCCCCGCCCCCTTTAGTAGAACGCGTTTTAATACCCGACTGGAATTTCTTACTGGGTAAAGCGTAGGGCGGCATTTGATCACCGTTGTACAACGCTCCGGTAATCACTGGTTGGTCGGGATCACCATTGAGGAAACTCACCAGTACTTCTTGGTCCACTCTCGGCAAAAAAAATGCGCCATAACGGCTACCCGCCCAATTTTGCGCCACCCGGATCCAGCAAGAACTACTGCTATCTGGCTTGGCTTCACGGTCCCAATGAAATAAGACTTTAATCCGGCCATATTTATCCACGTGGATATCTTCACCAGGATCGCCTGTGACTAAGGCGGTTTGAGTGCCATGGATCAAGGGGCGCGGGGTGACCTGTAACGGTCTGAATAGCACCTCGGAAGGTATGCACGAAAACTGATTGTGTAATACCTGACCACTATTTTTCGCGGCTCCCGTTTGACTAACGATGGCGACACTTAAAGACAGCTGGGTAATCAAATAACTTTTGTTCAGCTGTTTTGGATCTTCATGAGACTTGAAAGTAAAGTATTGGCCTGCCGAAAAAGTCGCGCAAGTACTACCACCAGCACACAACAAGGTATCTCTTTGCATCGCTTCTAAAGCAATATTCGCAGAATTTTGCAACTCCGGGTTTAATTCAGAACCAGCATAGTATTCAAAGACTTCACTACTTAATTGCTGTTTACTTACGGCTACTTTTTGTTGCTCGCCCTTTGGTTTTACTTTGGGCTTTATAAAATCAAATCCATACTTAACCGAGCGTCCAGCAGGGAGCTGAAAATTACCGTTCCAAGAAAAAACATGCGCTTCGGCTAAGGAGCCGGTAGTAAAAACGACCTGCGACTCTTCAGCCTCTCGGTAAGCGGTCAAAGCATCGACTAAAACCACAGAATGCTTGCTCTTACGATGTTCTATAAAATAAAAAATGCCCGCCTCTTCTAATAGGCGATGCACAAAGTCTAAGTCACTTTCGTTGTATTGAACCTTAAATGCCAAACTCGAGTAAGTTGACTTAAGCTCGCTCTGCATCGGTACACCGTGTTCAGTAAGTATCTTTTTGACAATTTGTTCTACACTAAGCTTCTGAAAAATTCTGCAATTGATTCGTTGCTTTAAAAAATGTAAACCCGATACCAGCTGCAAACGATAATCCTGATATTTTTCCCCTTCGGCTTCGCTAGAAATACGACTACCTAATGCATGGATGCTAGAAACAAAACCATTAAAATAGCGAGTAACAGTTTCTTCAGACTTTTGGTAATCTAATTTAACCGTCACTGATTTACCAATAAGATCATCCTGAGAAATAAGCTGACCATTGCTATAACAAGAAACATTTATAGAAAAAGGAATAGAGATACCTTCTTGAATATCAAATTGAGTAAGGTGGAGTACATCCTTACCTAAAGGTGTTTCTATTTGTATGATATTCTTGCTCTGGCTTGCCTTTTTCATATTTCTCATTTTTCACAATAAATAAAGATAAAAACGGGATAGTTAAAAACTACCCCATAGGTAAGAACAATTACATTTGTTGACCTTTAACACCGCTATAGCCGTAAACAAGTGGTGCTTGAACATTATTTTGATCATCAGTTGGGGTAACGGTCATCATCATTTCAGTGTAAGAAATCGTGATGTGCTCTACCGGACGATCATCTTGAATCGAAACAGCATAACTAGAAATCATCGCATCGGTTAACTCGATTTTCATGATTTCTTCAATTTTTTCACCTTGCTTAGTAATGTGGAAAACTGCTGGTTTACCCTTACCAATAGTGGCTTCTTTGAATAAATCAGGCGAAGCTTTATCTTGCATTTTTGAAATTGTGACATCACATAAGCGCGTTGCGCTCGCTTCACGATCTTGGGCAGTCCCCGTATGAGAAGTGATCTCACGACTCACCGACCAATCAACTGATAACAGCGTAATTAGATCTTTGTACTGCTCAGCGGTTGCTTCGCCTTTAATATCACCATATTTCAAATAAGTATTTGCTTGCATGCTAAGTTCCTTTAGCTAATTTTTAAAAATATACCCATAAGGGCTAGGTTATTAATGCATCGCCTTAAACGAGCAAATTTACTTGTCGCAGCCATCTCACAAATCAATCCAGTAAAAAACAAATTAAAAAGACAACCATCACAACTTCGAATAACACATTATAGATATTTATATCAATAAATAAACATAAATCACTCTGTTTCTACACAATAATTAGAATCACGTATATCGATTAAGATTGATCCGACATTTTTCTTAGAAAAAACAGCCTCCAACACCTTTTTCGATATAATCGGCAATAAATCATTTTGAATATTATTTTGAATCGCCCTCGCACCTATATCTGCGTTATTTGATTGTTGGTTCAAATATTCAGCGACTTGCTCAGAAAAACGTAATGTTCCTTTATAACTCTTGGAAAACCGTTGTTCGACACGCTGTAACTGCAAACGAACAATCTGCTGCAGTGTGACGTGATTTAGAGGAATAAAAGGGATCACATTTAAGCGACCGATAAAAGCCGGCTTAAATACGGCGAGCAGGTCATCGTTAAGCGCCTGTTTTAAGCCGTCAATATCAGGGGCTGTTTCTTGATCCTCAAACAAAGCAGTGGTGGTATCAGTTCCAACATTCGAAGTCATAATGATGATGGTATTTTTGAAGTCTATGTCTCGACCTTCACCATCTTTAATCGAGCCTTTATCGAAGACCTGATAAAATATGTCTTGCACTCCGGGGTGGGCTTTTTCCATCTCATCCAGTAATACCACGCTGTAAGGTTTGCGCCGCACAGCCTCGGTGAGCACGCCCCCTTCACCATACCCCACGTATCCCGGAGGAGAGCCGACTAATAAAGAGACTTTATGCTCCTCTTTAAACTCCGACATATTGATTACCGTGAGGTTATCTTCACTGCCATAGACCTGTTCAGCCAAAGTTAAAGCGGTTTCCGTTTTACCTGTACCGCTGGGTCCCGTGAGTAAAAACACCCCATTGGGCTTACGCTCGTCACTGAGATGAGCACGGGTGGTTTGTACTACTTTGCTGATTAAATCTAGAGCGTGATCCTGGCCGATAATCCGCTCGGCCATTTTCTGTGATAAGTTCAAAACCGTAGTTATCTCATTAGCTTGCATCCGCCCAAGAGGAATACCCGTCCAATCAGCAATCACCTCTGCAACGAGTAATTCATCAACTTCTAAGAACACCATCGGTTGAGCCACTTCCGCTAAAGAGGCTTTCAAATCCACCAGCTGACGACGTAACTCAAGCCGATCGTCATGATCCACATTTAAAATCTCATCAACATACTGCTTGGCTTTTTTCACCAAACCCTGTTCGTCACGCCAAGTGCTTTCGGCTTGCGCAAAGGCAGCTTGAACATCTACCAATTGGCAGCTAAGTTGGCTAAGTAGGGCTTGATGATTAGAACCCGTCAACTGTTCTCTCTCTAATTGCTCAATTTGAGCACTGAGTTGTTGCTGCTGTCGCTGTAAATGCTCTACCTGGCTTGGCGTTGCCGCTTGGCTCATCGCTACCCGGGCACAAGCTGTATCGAGCAAGGCCACCGCTTTATCGGGTAGTTGACGACCATTAATGTAACGATTTGAAAGACAAACTGCTGCCTGTAAAGCTTGATCGCTAATACTGACTCGATGATGCTTTTCCATCGCTGGCAGCAAACCTCGCAACATGACGATCGCTTTGTCTTCACTAGGCTCTTCAACTTTCACCACTTGAAAGCGACGCGTCAAGGCAGCGTCTTTCTCAAAATATTTCTTGTACTCAGCCCAAGTTGTAGCGGCAATTGTTCGCAGTTCACCCCGCGCCAAGGCTGGCTTGAGTAAATTAGCAGCATCGTTCTGCCCAGCTTGGCCGCCACTGCCAATTAACGTATGCGCTTCATCGATAAAAACAACGATTGGGATTGCCGAGTTTTTTACCTCGCTGATCACCGACTTTAAACGATTTTCAAACTCGCCCTTCATCCCAGCACCTGCCTGTAGCAAGGCTAAATCCAAGACCTGAATCCTCACATTCTGTAATGATTCAGGTACATCTTTGGCGACAATACGTTGAGCTAAACCTTCCACAACGGCCGTTTTACCCACCCCAGCCTCACCTGTCAAAATTGGGTTATTTTGCCGTCGACGAGTTAAAATATCGATCATCTGACGGATTTCATCATCACGCCCTAAAATTGGGTCGAGTTGGCCCTGTCGAGCTTGCTCGGTTAAGTCGATGGTAAACTGCTCTAAGTTAGGCGTTTTAGCTGAGGATTGAGTCTGAACAGTGCCATCACCAACGTTATTTTGCAGGCCCGACCAAATACGGCTCAGTTGACTAACCTCAATGGCTTCCAAATGTTGCAAATAATCCATGGTGGTGAAACTTAAAGTATCGTCACTCAATAAAGCGTGAAGAATATGCACTGGAAAAATGCTGGTTTGCTGGTATTCAATCGTCGCGACCATCCATGCTGCACTTAATAGACTCACAATTTGCGGAGACAAACTTGGGGTTTGTGGATTACCCGTTTTAGCTTGTTCAAGACTACGATTTAAATCCTGAATAAAGCCCGCTAAATCAAGCGAATAATACTGAGCGATGATGTATAAATCCTCACTGCGCTGCTCACACATTGCCAACAGCCAGTGCTGAACTTCAACACTAAAATGACTACGGCTATTAGATAGCGCGGCGGCCGACTCTAAACTTTGCTTGGCAGCTGGCGACAGCTTCTCAACCATTGATTTCAAACTCATTGTGGTCATTTTTATTCCCTTTCCTTGCTTTCGAATGCGCTTACGCAATCACTATCTTGGTGTACTGTTCCATGTGCCGACTATTCATGCTTAAGGATGCGCCGCGCCCAAGAGCCAAGCTGCAATGACCTAAACGCCCACTCGGCATATCTCGATAACGTGCACTTAAACTCCAACGAGGACGAATATGATTCGGTAAATATGCGGCCACGGTTTGTTGCAATAGATCCAATAACGGCCCTCCTGGTAACAAACGCTGAGCCGCCGCTTGACTGTCGGCCTGAATATCAATGTCAATGGCTGAGCCCACATCCCATATTTTGCTGCCCAAGGTGGCACTTCTGCCAAGCTGAGCATGCTGACCTTCAGGGGTGAATCGGCCTCCTAACTGCGTTTGCTCAGATTCATTTAAACTCAGCCACTGCCCGACTCGCTGATGAACCACCACCTGACAGCCTGATATCAGCTGAACGATTTGTTTTAAGGCTTGTGCACTGCGTATGGTTTGAGAAAACAGTCCGCCGACATAAAGTTGACTAGAAGTAGAAGTCCCCGCTAATGCGTGCAAAGCCAAAGAAATAGGATCGGATTGCCCAGTTTGTAAGCGACGCAGATATTGCAGTGGGTACTGATATTTCTCCCAAGCGCGGTGGTACAAAGAAATAACGCGGTGATGAAAGATGTCTAAAAAGTCACGCATCGATTCATCTTTTTGTTTGCAACGTTCCATGACCCATTCACTATAATGGCTGGGTAATACGCCACTAGGCCCGGTTAGGCCCATGAAATTGACGTACACCTGGTAAGGTTGCGAGGCCGACTCTGGCACCACCACCTTCGCTAAGGCTTTTCCCGGAAAACCTAAATTTTGCGGCACTTTAAAACGCAGCGCTTCGTGCTTTGGCAGCGTATCGGAGCCTATTCCATGATGAACGCCCCCCCGACTTGCTTGGATCGCGACCACACTATGATGAAAATCTTGTTCGCTGCCACTATTTAAGCCTTCAAAGAGATTCATAACAGCTCCATATCTCCCGCCAAGGCGGGCCAGCGATGCAATGCTTGAGCATGGCCCAGTATTCGAATCGTTAAACGGGTAAAGCTATTAATGGTGGTGTATTGTGCAAAAAAGTGTGCCAGTACATTGCCAAAAAAGAACAGATTGGTGCCAGACAAATCTTGGTTGGTAAATACAAGCTCGATGTCCGAACCGTGGCAGAAACCAACTCGACCATTTTGTACGACTCTTGCGGTTGCTCGCTGAACATCCAGACTGGTGATAGCTTCAATCAACACCTTGGTTTGCGGTAACTGTTTAAAGTCGTACAACTGCAACAACTCCTGCAACAACTGGACTGCATTTGCCTGAGTAAAGTGATTGAGCGTTAGGTGACTGGCCAATTGCCAGCGAGAAGCATCAAACATTGCCGGTCGCACCGGTTCGCTAAATGGCAGCAAACAGCGAACATTTTTTAGAGAGTCAGCGCGACTGGGCATCACGACCGAGGGTTGACCACCACCAAAGGGCAGTCTTGCAGGCAAATTTCGATTACTGCACAGAGCTTTCGCTGAAATCAGCCATTGTTCATGCTGCTCGATATCCAGCGGCTTCGCATTGCCATCAACCACTGATAAATAGCTCTCTACGCCCGGCTCGTCATGGCCTCCCGCCCATTTGTTGAATTCACGACGCAGCGTCCAAAATAGATGACCCGCAGGCACATAATGAGGAAGCTGACTACCATAAAAAGGCGTGACTGCAACACCATTGTCGTGCTGATCAAAAGCTTCTACATCTAATATGCGAATCACTTCGGAGATATCCGCATCACGATAGCGAGGCACCAGACGATGCTCAAACCGAGCGGGATCTAAGCGCAGCGGCTCCAACTCATCTTCGAACAGATTCACCACTGGTACACAACCAAGTAAGATGTTATCTGCACTAAGCTGTTTCGCCAGAATATCAGAATCGGCGTCAAGATAGATATATAGGTCCACTTCATGCTGCTCACCAAACCAATTGGGCTCCAGATCTTGAAGCTCAAAAAACATGAATTTCTCAGGACATAAAAAATGCTCAACCAACAAACGGTAGCCATTAAAACTACGTTGTTCGTAAGGTACGACCTTTTCTTCATCGGCAAAGCCGACCGCATGTATATGCCTTGCTTGCAAATATTGGCGAGCCTGCATACTGTCAGGATTGGCAAATGCCATACCAACACTCGATTGAAAAATTAATTGATAAAGTTGATAGCTCAGCTGTGGTTGGCCGTGAATATAGAATCGCAGCTTGTCGATACCTAAATCACGGAACGACACATCATCAAATTCGCAACTCAGTCTTAATTTTAAAACGGCGCTAACATGCTTTTGAAAATTGGGCCGAGGCGCTTTAAAGGGGGCACTTTCAAAACTCGCTTTAGTAAGCTCTATCGGCCACATTTGCACGTCGTAACACGTATTAAAACGACAACTTTTATAGCCCGGAACTTGGGTATCTAATTCCGTCCCTTTAGGGATCATCAAACTATAGTCAGTGACGTTTTGAGTGCTCATCTTAATCACTGACATCGAGGGGATCGGTGCATGATAATCAGGGTAAAGTTGACCAAGTAGAGCTTCCGTAAGCTCAGGAAAACTGTCATCAAGCTTTTGCCGCACTTGAGCAGTTAACAAAGCAACGCCCTCTAATAAACGAGATACATGCGGATCTTCGACACTTTCTTCGCTGATCCGCAAACGCCCAGCCACTTTAGGATAACGTTCGGCGAACTCGGCCCCCATATGACGCAGATAAGCAAGTTCACGATTGTAATACTTTAATAGTTCATCACTCATGACTTACTCAACTATTTTTATGCCTAAGCAAACGGGTTCAACTTCGGAATCGAAGGTCATCTCTTCCGGTTCAGGATCGGCATGACACAAGGCATGGATCCGCAAACGTAATACTCGATCCAGCGGTTGCTCATCGCTTACCGTCGACACCGATACATCAATAAAGCGCGGCTCAAATTTGCGGATCGTTTGTTCAACAATCTGACAGAGCCTCTCTCTTCCATCCTGACTACTTAAAGGCATTGACGAGAAATCGGGTAGTCCGTAGCTAAATAAAGAAAGATCGAGCTCGTGGTACCACTCTGGCCAGGTATGCCAATGCAATTTAGCATTCAGCAAGGCCTCTAGATCTCGACGAATACTTTGCCGATAAGCCTGTCGACCATAGATAGAGTAAACGCCGTTTGAAGCCAGCGCGTCATCATGGGTATTACACAAACGATCAAGTAAGGACAGTTGCAAAGCTGGTAAACCACTCATCACTCAACCGTCTCTGTGCAGCTAAGAGTAGAGCAAGACTCAAGCAAAGATATAGCCAGCGCATTATCGTTTACTAGCCACATTTTTAGCCCTCGTCCTTGAAAGAACTCACTATTTAACAAGGGCTGCCAATCTGTTTCGCGACCCAATTTTTCAGCGTCGCTCTCACTAGCGAGGTAAGTCATCGGCAGGAATACTTCACCTGAAGGACCATCTTTTATATCTAATTCAGCACGACGCCAGATCTGTTCGAATAGACTGGTCGCGGGGAGTAACTTTAGCCAAGTCACATCGGCAAAAGACACAAAATAATACAAGCCATTTGAGCCAAACACTTCCAAGTAACCCGCTAAGCTGTCATCTAAATCACGAAGTTCAGTGCAAGTTTGATCGTTGATTGTTAACTCAGCAGATTCACGCAAATGCTCCAACTGCTGCGCTGCACGCGTTAATGCACGCTGATCTTTATTGAGCAACGCTAAACGCAATTCAATAAGCTGAGTTAAGCTTTGCTTTGCACCACTCACCAAACTGGCGGTATCGCCACCGTGCGCAAAATCAACTCGAGATTGAGCCGCGTGTACTAACTGACGCATGTTTAATGCCCCTGGTACACATTGCGGGTGCTGTTTCACCAATAGATCTAACTGCTGATCGGCGCGCTCTAACTGGCCATCAATACACAACAACTCAATAAAGCTACTGCGCGTATCTAAATCTTTAGGTTTTACTTTTAAATGCGCGATAGTCGCGGCAATTGCTTCACTTAACTGTCCCTGTTGAATCAACTGTTTTATTTGTTGTTGCATCTATTTATCCTGCTTGGTGGTAGCTTGGCGATAACTCGGTTATCAAGCGAATACTGGATACCATCTGATCCAGCTGAAAATGTGGTCGTAAATGAATAATGGAGTAGTAATGGCCGGGTTTACCCCGCTGCTCTTTAACCTGGATACTGGCTTCATTCAGCGGATAACGGGCTCGGATTTCGTCAGATGCCTCATCGGAGGCGGTGGTATAGCGATGCAACCAACGCTGTAGATCACGTTCGATCAAGTGGGCACTATCAAATCTGCCGACCCGGTCACGTCCTATAATCTTGAGATAATGAGCAAATCGCGAGACACATAATACATATTGCAACATTGAGGAGAGGCGCGCATTCACCGCCACCGCCATACTGTCATAATGCTTAGGTAGATTCACCGAAGCATTGCTATACAAGACTAAGTGCTCGGTGTGAGGAACAGTGGAGACCGGAATAAAACCGCTATCAGACAACTGTTTCTCTAGTCGATCTCCCACCTGCAAATTAACTGGGGGCTTCGCTGAACGAATATGCCGTGACAGCTTAAAATCTGAACCAGGCAAGTCAAACACCAGACCATGTTTATATTGACCCGGCTGTAAGCCTCTAATTTGACTGAACCAACCCGACTCTCTAAATGCACGTACCGCTACCGAAGCCACACCATAGGCCGCATTTCCCCATAAATAATCGCGTTCCGGATCATTCACTTGCTCAACAAACATAAAGCCTTCTTGACGTCGGCCATCTTGCTGATATGGCTCCCGCATCAAGATATTTGGTGCAGCAATACCTAAGAATCGCGAGTCTTCCTGACTTCTTAACTTGCGCCACAACAGGTATTCATCTTGAGAGAACTGCGCCGCAATATCACGCACCGACGCCAATTCACTGAAATAATCGACCCCCAACATTGAAGGATCTGCCCCCGTGACAAAAGGAGCAAAAGCGGCTGCGGCGGTAAGACTAATAGCCCGCAGCGCTTCTAAATCATTTATCGCAATACCGTTACGCGCTTTATGACTCACTCGATAATCGCCGACAAGCATGCCAAAGGGCTCTCCACCAGGCATATTAAATTCATTGCTATAGATCTGTTTAAATAACTCACTTTGATCAAATTCGATGGCTCTAGAGACATCGCGACACAACTCTTGCCAACTGATACTAATCAACTTCACTTTGGTCACAAGGCTGTGTTCTTGCGGACCTATTTGGGCAGTAAGATACTCAAGCCCCCGCCAACTTGCCTCTAACTGTTGAAAGTGAGGATGGTGAATAATCGCATTCACTTGGTTATTCAGGCGCTCATCAATATCACGAATAGCCCGCAGTAAAATTGGCCGCAAGCGCTCTGCAGACCATGATTCAAGCTGCTGATTATCCTTCTCCAGCCAAATACGCAAGGCGAGATAGGCATCTTCAGTGGCCAGAAATTGATCCACGACTTCACTTTGGGCACACCAATCCGCATCGATCCGCAACGGTTCAACATCAATTTGTTGCAAAGTTTGGCTATCCACAAAGCGCAGAGATGGTAAAGTTTGAGTCATTGTCATGAGAAAACGCGGACCTTGCGGCCCGCTTTTAATTATCCGCCAATTTCTGGAATTTTTGCGACCAGGCGCAACGATGTGGTGAGTTCTTCCATCTGCAACCAAGGCCGTAACCAAGCCACGGCGTTGTAGGAACCCGGCGCACCAGGGATCTCTTTTACCTGAACCTTAGCGTCAGCTAATGGGTATTTCGCACGGATCTCCTGACCGCCTCCCTCAGAGGCGTTGACATAACTTAAGATCCATCGATTCAACCAATTCTCAACGTCTTCAGCTTCCATAAAACTGCCAATTTTGTCGCGAGCCATCACCTTAAGGTAATGAGCGAAACGAGAGGTAGCCATGATGTATGGTAAACGTGAAGAAATAGCCGCATTTGCAGTGATATCTGGATTATCAAAGCGCTTGGATTTTTGACAGGTTTGCGCGCCAAAAAACACTGCGTAATCGGTGTTTTTATAGTGACACAAAGGCAAAAAACCTAATTTACTCAATTCCGCTTCACGTCGATCAGTAATGCCAATTTCAGTTGGGCATTTCAAATCTGGATCGCCATCATCGGAAACAAAGAGGTGCGAAGGCAGGTTTTCAACCTTGCCGCCTCCCTCGGCACCACGAATAGCAGTACAAAAACCATACTTAGCGAAAGCTTCGGTCATCCGCGCACCTAATACATAGGAAGCATTCATCCAACAGTATTCATCATGCTCAGTGGTTTTCGACATGCCAGTTTGCGGATCAAGTTCAAACTCTTCATAACGAAATTCTTCAATCGGCGTTGTCGCTTCACCATAAGGTAAACGCGCCAATACTCGCGGCATAGCTAGCGTCACAAATCGAGAATCATCACTTTCGCGGAATGAACGCCATTTGGTGTACTCTAAAGACTCAAACACCTTCTCAAGATCACGAGGCTTGGTTAGTTCGGTCCAGTTATCAAAACCAAATAAAGCCGGTGATGATGCCGATAAGAAGGGCGCAAAGCCGGCCGCTGCAACATTCGACATCAAACTTAAACTTTCGATGTCCTCTGGATGATTGGTAAACTCATAATCACCAACTAAGGCACCGTAAGGTTCACCCCCTGGCGTTCCAAACTCAGATTCATAAACCTTTTTGAAAATTTGGCTCTGATCAAATTCAACCGCTTTGCTCAAATCTTTATGCAACTCTTTCTTACTCATGCTGAGCACTCGAATTTTCAGAGTTTGACTAGTTTCAGAATTCATCACTAAGTAATTCAAACCACGCCAAGATCCTTCCAGCTTTTGGAAACTTGGGTGATGCATCACCTCAGCAAGCTGCTTGGAAATAAGTTCATCAATCCCGGCAATCGCTTCTCGAAAAGTTACGGTAAGATTTTTATTCCAAGTCACGGTACCTTTCAACGCTTCTTCAGTAAGTGTTCTTAACAATTCTTCTGAGCGAGAGTAGTCCGTCTGCTTCGTCGCGCCAATCGCCTGCTCCAAGATAGAGCCCTGCGCTTGTTCAACACTTGGGTCTAGAACGGTTTGGCTTTCAAGACTCATGCTGCGCCCTCCGGATTAACATCTTTCGTTAGTTCACCCGCTAATTTTTGCAAAGAGTCGGTATTATTTAAGACCTCTTCCAAAATATTTTCTAAGTCTTCTGAGCGATCGACTTTGGTCATCAAATCACGAAGCTTATTACGTGTATCCATCAACTTACGTAATGGCTCGACTTGATTAACCACGGCTGCAGGATCAAAATCTTTCATCGACTGGAAAGCCAATTCGACGGACATCAATGAATCATCGTCCGCAAGTTTGTTATCCACTTTAAACTCTAATTTAGGATTCATTCGCTTCAATACATCATCAAAATTGTCGCGATCGATCTGAATAAAACGACGGTCTTTAAGCGGCTTCAATGCCGTGGTATTGTCGCCCGCAAAATCCCCCATCACTCCGACGACAAACGGTAATTCTTTTTTAACTGCAGCACCTTCAGTTTCCACATCGTAAGTAATGTGGACTCTTGGTTTGCGTACCCGAGACAACTTGCCGTGGATACTGTCCATATCAATCTCCTTGTTATTGATTAACACGTAGAGCGCTAAGCACCACGTTAGTCTTGTTGTTCCGATATAATTCCGGTCAATCGGAAATACCCGGTTCGAGCATCGTTATCTGTAATCAGCTCTTGGAGTAAATCCGGTAAGCTCATTCCACTCCAACGAACCACTTGCTCAATGGCATAAGCCATTGGCGAGTGAGGTTCTGTTTGTTTAAAAAAATCTGCTATTGTTGTCAGTTGAGCAATCGCCTCTACCCGGCTATTTAACCGCGAATGAGGACTAACTGCGTCCGCGGCAGAAAGCGCGCCATCTGTCGAGGCCATACTCACTTGCTGCGTCATTGACTGGCTTTCAGCTTCAGCCAATTTATCAGCGGCGATATAACGTACCGCCTCTGCACATTCAGTAAGACGCTTAGCGATGTGAGAACTGGGCTGCGGTTCGCCAACCGCCTCATCAATGCACTGTGATAAAAGCAGATAGGATTCCATGGCGGCTTCAATATCACTTAACAACTCAACAAAAAAACTGCCTCGAGTCGCTTTCACCGTGTGAGTAATATCTTCCAGCCGCACCGCGCCAGCGGCATAACGCTGGCTACGCTTAGTATCATCGAAACGCTCCACTTCGCTCGCTTGTTCAAATTCCCACAAGGAATAGGCTTGGTCTTCAACCAGCTCGGTTAAAGGCACACAAGCAATCGGCATTAACAGGGTGCCTTCACCGTCATAACCATTAAGTCCGATCAAAGGCGCGACGCGAGTAAGTAGCCCATCTTCATCTGGGCTGGGGTACAGATCTTCCCAATGCTGTTCAATCAGGCTACGCGCAACATCAAAGCCCAGTTTTATGCCCTTAAATCCTTTGCGGCGCACCAAGGCTTCAATCAGCCAAGCCGCGAGTTCTAAGTCTTTACAAGTATCGAGCAATACCTCGGGAACTCGCTGAATTATGGGGTCCCACTCATGAGCGAGGCTCAAAAGCGGCTCGTTATCCACCAAGGCATTACGCTCTGCGGCCCGAGCACCATTACGAACATCTTTAAGCGTAAAGTAGGTCGATAAAGGTGAAGCATCTAAGCGCGGGTCTTCACCGCAAGGTCGCGCTTCAGATAGAGGCTTTGCTAATGCCAGAAAATCAATCTCGAACAGTTGGTCAAACATTTAAGCTCCTAGCGCCGATTAAAAAATACGGGAACCGTATCGTCACAATGTTCTTCATCAGTTCCGGTATCGCTTTGACATACCTTCACCAACACACAACTCACATTGTCACTCGCGCCTTTCACCAAAGCGGAATGCATCAAGGCCAAACCAATATCAGAAACACTGTTCGCTTGCATGCACATCGCCAAATCAGCATCACTGAGCTCTTTGGTTAAACCATCGGAGCACAATAAAAATTGATCTCCCGGTAGCAACTGACCGGAGCTTTGATCCACGGTCAGCGCTTCACTTACCCCAATGGCTCGAGTAATCACATTCGACAAAGGGTGCTGCTCTGCTTCAGACTCAGCAATTAAACCTTGTTCGACCATTTCCATGACTTGGCTATGATCGCGAGTTTTACGCTGTAACTGCTGATCGCGAAACAGATAAATACGACTATCCCCGACCCAAAGACAATGATAGAAACCATCTCGAATCTGCAGTAACACAGCCGTACTGCCTGCCGTTTTCCCCGCTAAGTGCTGCTGCGAATAGTCAATGATTTGCTGATTGGCACCAAGTAAGGCCTTGCGTAGGCAATCAATGCTTAAATGCTCAGTTGGGCTTGACTCAACACTTTGCGTCACACTATCAATCACCATTTGACTGGCAATATCTCCGGCCGCATGGCCCCCCATGCCATCGGCAACCACCCACACGCCAGCTTCACGTAAATCAAGCACAGCATCTTCATTATATGGACGCACTTTTCCAGGATGGCTTCGTGCGAAACTCACAAAAAATCCGTCTAACAATGTTGAATGCGCTACCATCCCCAATGCTCCCATTGCCCATCTAACATGGCTGAAAACTGGCTAACTAACGGCAAACTTTCGGTCACCAGCGTGCATTCAGGTACATGCTCAGAACCATGAGTCCACCATATGCAGTAGCGCCCTAAGCTCTGACGTAGTTGCAAATGCAATAAGTTTTCACTGTTGATTACTTGCTCACTTTCTAATACCAGTTGTTGAGAGTCTTTGGCGCCATTTAATACTGGATTAGCTACTGCGATAGATTCCAACCAGTCGAGTTGACGAATGCTTTCAGCCCAACGTTGTACGTCGGTATCATCATCAAGCAATTTAAGTACTTTCTGTTCACTGTGCTCGCTCCACTCTCGCTGCTGCCAAAGACTGACTGGCTGCACATTCACAGGTTTAGCCATAGTGAAGTAGAAGTGGCGACCAACTTGGTCAACACTAGGCATCAACGTTCCCCCCATCGCAGACTCTCCTGATACGCCAGCAGAAAGAGCAAAATGCCAGATGGGGCTGGTCAGATAACGATCTAACCATTGCTCTCCGAGTTGTTCGCGACTGACAGCGGTCACAGCTTGCAACCATTCACGCCAAGCGCTCACAAAATCATTGGGTAAATGACCTTGAATAAAATCACCTCGAGCTGGGACTTTTCCAAAATAACCAAATCCGCTTATAGGCTGACTGGACATGCGAACCTCGCCAAATCGTTAGACCAAAAACTCGTAACCGACTGTAATAACGCTGCTCCCAACTGACCACCGTCACCGCTGACAACCAAGCATTCACGCCAAGCGCTCACAAAATCGTTGGGTAAATGACCTTGAATAAAATCACCTCGAGCTGGGACTTTTCCAAAATAACCAAATCCGCTTATAGGCTGACTGGACATGCGAACCTCGCCAAATCGTTAGACCAAAAAGGGTGCATGGCAGTATTCGGAATTAACTCGAGCTTTACCTTATTCCCTTTAATTTCGATATCGAGAATGTTGTCTTTACGACTCGCTGGACGCTGCGCTAACAAACCATCGAGCATTCGAAACAAGCCCCAATTGCCAGGGAACGTCTCAGAAATTGAATGGCCCGATTTAGGTGGTACAAAAGCTAAACGGGTACTGCGACTGGCGTCGCCAGGCCAAATGAAATGCGAAGTACGCCGCGGTCCATGCCGGTAAACCAACTCCTGCTCACCCATTTCAACTCTGAAGTTATTGATATGGGCATCCAGAGATAGGGGCTTTAAACCAAATTCCACTCGCGGTATTTGGGTACCAGGTTCGAAAAATACGTCGCGGATCCGTCGCGCTTGTTGAAAGACCTTGAGGGAGTCTGCATCAATTCCCACCGAGCGTTCTAGCTTCCAGACTCGCTTACTGGTATCGACCGAAGACTTTAGGTAACGCTCAAAGAACTGGTCCATGGTTCCGCCATAACCGAAAAAGCGAGAGAAATCTTTGAGTCTAACGTCTTCAGTGGCTTTATGACTAAACGGGTACTTACCTCGAATAGCTGCTCGATATTCCTTGTAGACGCTATCCTTCCAAATCGTATTCACATGAACCTGCGCGCCTCGTTTAGCCAAGGCGACGGTTTGATTCGACAACTCACTCATCCATGAGGCAAAAGGAGCTGGTAACATTTTTCGACTACGGCGTAAGGCACTACTAACCGCAGCCTGGCTACTATCATTTATTAAACTGGTATAAGCGCGTTTATTATTCGACTCTGATAAAACCTCTAAATAATCGCGAAGCTCTAATAGTGAAGCTTGCAAACCTTCTAAGTCAGCCTCGTTAATACTGAGTAAATCTTCAAACTCCGCTTCAACTTCCACGCCGGGCAAGGAAAGCTTCGCCGCCGACATATCGTTGGGTAAAAAACGGTTAATTCGAGCCTTTTGATTTTTAAACGCCACGTCGGCCGCATTGGCCGCGACATCCCCTGCCAGCTTAGCTTTATCACTAAGCGTAACATCGCTTAAGCGCAACTCTTTTTGCACCGCAAGGATCAAGCTTTGCATCGGCCGCTCAGAGCCTGTGAGCTTTTGAACTAACTCGGCACCTTCTCGTGCCGAAGCGTAAGGTTTCAGTTGAATGTCTGCGAGTAACTGCTCCCACTCATAAACATAGTCTTTAAAGTAACGCTCTCTCACCGCTTGCACCACTTCATCGCGAGTGGCTTCATCAATCGATAAGCTATCGCCATACACCCAGCTGTCTTCCATCAAACGTTTAACAATCCGATTATTTTCAATGCGGAATAAACCGTGGAATCCACTATAGGTATACAAACCAGGGATCCCCTCATGCAAAGGGGTACCACTTGAACGATTGAACACTTGGCGACCTTGGCGTCCCAACACATCACTCAACTTAAAATCAGCGACATGGCTTGAAAGAAATTCGATACGCAAGCGTTGATAAGCCCGTTCGGCCAAAGGCATCCGGGTTAATACACTACGCGCCTGCGCTATCGCCTGCTCATCGACAGCAACCGTATTGACCCCAACACGAAACAAATTGCGAGTATGGGCCATCAGATCCTGGCGAAGGGTTTGATTAATTTCGCCCGGCAGTTTGCGTTCGTAATACACCTCAAACCAACTATATAACAGCTCTAGATCTCGATGCTCAGCATCGTAAATCATTAAGTAAGTCTTTAATGACTCATAGAGGTACTCCAAATAGACCTCATTTTCGGCTAACTCAGTTTTCAGCGCATTGGTGAGGTAAGTCGCAAAATATCCCTGTAAGGCTCGTTGGTATGCCGCTTGTGCTGGTTGACCAATTTTATCACCTTGATACAAACCCATCCGCTGAACATCTTTATCGACCAGCTGATGGCTAAAACCTGCGGGTAAGTCACGCAACAGATTTAAAGCCTGGACAAGGGTTATCACATCGGTATCTTTACTTAAACTCGGCTTAACCAGATCCTGATATTGACTAACCGCCATCTCACTATGATCAACGAGCTGCTTGTTCCAACGATAACTGTTGTACCAGAACACGCTGCATAGCAATAAACTCAAACAACAAGTACCAATCACCAATCGGCGAGTCCACAAGGCATTTTTTTGGTGATATCGATTAACCGAGCCAAGATATTGCTCAGGGAAAATCACATCCTCTAATAAACGTTTAATGAAATAGCCTTTAGTTTCCCCGGCCTGTTGTTTCAGTGGCACCTGACCCAAACCTAAACCACTAGACGTTTTGGTCATCACACGATCAATTGGCTTCCCTTCTTGGGTTGCGCTCGCAATGTATAAACCACGTAACATAGGCGCTTCTTCAAAAGCATTCGGCGAGAAAACCTCTTTTAGAAAATCATCAATACTCGATTGCAATAAATGCATTTGTTTCGGGAATTCGTACATCAAGGTTCGTTTATCGATATCTCGTTCTTGCTGTAAACGCTGGTTTAATCGACCTTGGATCCGCTTCAGAAGGCCATGAAATTCTCGATTAAATTGACCAACAACACCCAACTCCGGATTTTCCGCGACCAAAGGAAAGGTAATCCCCCAAATTTGCTCGCGCTCATTCGCATTCAAATCAGCAAAGAATTCACTAAATCCTGCGATTAGATCGGCCTTAGTTAAAATCACATAGACTGGAAATTGCATCCCGAGCTGATTTTTAAGCTCATGAATACGCTGCTTAATTGCCCGAGCATGTAAATTGCGTTCGGTACGAGTTTGCTGCAATAGACTCGCCAAACTGACCGTAACAACAGCACCATTAATTGGCCGCTTGGTTCGATACTTTTTAAGTAATCCGAGAAAACCCAACCAAGCTCTAGCGTCTTTTACGTTGTTACTATCTTGAGTGGTATAACGACCTGCGGTGTCGATTAATACGGCCTTGTTGGTAAACCACCAGTCACAATGGCGCGTCCCACCCACGCCAGCTAAGGGGTCATCTCCCAATTTGTCTTTCAAGGGAAATTCTAAACCTGAATTTTTTAGAGCCGTGGTTTTTCCGGTTCCCGGAGGGCCGATCATGATGTACCAAGGCAATTGATATACCCCTTGGCCTCTTGCCAAGTTGGAATTCTTAAGTACTTCTAATGCAGTCACCACTCGCTCACGTAACGTCTCAACTTCTCTACGGCTATCTTCATCGTTACTCTGTTCCCCTTCACCATCGAGTAACGATTGAACCGCTTGTTGATCTTGTTTATGACGGCGTAAATGCTGCCATAGCTGATACACGGTGCAGATCATCGCAACAATAAGAATCGTCAAACAACGCGCTAATGCCCCCACGAAGGGCTCTGCGCCAGCAATAGCAATGAGCGGACCACCAAACCAAATTAAAAAGGATAAAGCTAAAAAGCCAATCACTTTAATCGTCCATTTGGATTTTAATAACTGTAATAAGCGTTGAAAAAACAACCTGATAAACATTTTTAGATCCTTTAACAATGCTTAATAAAGCAAATCAATCTCAACCCGACGGTTTAACGCCCGCGCAGATTCTGAGTCATTACTTGCTCGAGGCTCTGAGTCACCTCGTCCCTCCGGCCACAAGCGCCCCTGTAACAAAGTGCCCACCGACATGGTATTAGCAACGGCGGTCGCTCGCGCTAACGAAAGATGCCAATTAGATGGGTAACGACTAGTAAAGATCGGTTGATTATCGGTATGTCCGGTGATTAGGATCCGACCACTGGTTGACTCTAAAGCTCGAGACAGTTTTTGTAATATCGGCACCAGTGCAGACTTCACTTCTGCACTTCCTGGCGCAAATAACTCGCTTGAATGAATCGTGATACGAACTCGATCACTGAGCGGATGAATCTCCAGTAATTGCCGATTAACTTCTGTTTGTAAACGCTGCTGCAACATCAATAATTGTTGGTCATCTCGCTCAACCGAAGTTTCGACAGCAGCGTCCCATCGCGCCAAAGTATTGAGTCGATTGAATACCTGATCTGAATAGTTATTAATGAAATAACTGCTGGCCATATAAATCGACAGCAGTAGCACACCCCAAATAGCCATCAGCACCCAGATTGGGATCCCACCACCAGCCTCCTTCATCATATTGACACTAGCGTTACTTTGTGAAGATAAGGCAGTTTCAGACTCACCATGTATCATTTGTAAACGTTCAAATGCTTGTTGACGAT
This sequence comes from Agarivorans sp. QJM3NY_33, assembly GCF_050870865.2. Classification (NCBI taxonomy): domain Bacteria; kingdom Pseudomonadati; phylum Pseudomonadota; class Gammaproteobacteria; order Alteromonadales; family Alteromonadaceae; genus Agarivorans; species Agarivorans sp. QJM3NY_33. Next base: position 168,331 of record NZ_CP194039.2, on the reverse strand, counting down.
AGGCTTCTAGCTGGTCTTGACCTCGCTCTGCTACCCGCATTTTTCCGACAAACCCTAAGGCTAAACATAAATATTGCAGCTCTAATAGGGAGGCCTTTTGATGAGGGGCGACTAAGTTTTCATCGAGTAAGGTGAAAAAGTACTCCCCCCCCCAAGTTTGCGAGTGAAAAGTCGAGAGTAAACTGTCACTCGCCCAAATCGACTGTCCACCCCAGTTAGTATTGAGTACCGTCTCGTCGATAAAACAGCACATGCAGTAGCGTGCCGCCTCAATTTGCTCGGCACTCATTTGTAGGTGACGTAAATTGGCTTCGTAATCCCGAATCTTATCGATGCACACTTGGCGTAACGACGCGATATCTCCATGCTTCGCAGTACATCGAATTTGCCCCACCATCGATAACAAAACACTCGCTTCGTCAATCAAGGGATTATCGCCAAACTTAGGGAGTTGAACCCCCCGTTCCTTATTTTTCGAAGGCGTGATAACCACGGTGCATTCGGCTTCTGCCGCGCTAGCCGCAATTTTGCCTAAATCGCTGACAGACTTGTTCGCGCCGCGATTCCCTGGCCGAGGCTTCATCACTGTAGCTTCTGACATCAATACTCTTCCTTGGTACTCAAATTACTGACTAATCGCCCAGAGATTCATTTCAAGCTCTGGATAATGACCCGACAAATGGATGGCAATCCCACCACTCGCGCTTAGGCGCGCCCAATAGTCGTTACTCTTATCCAATTTGAAATAATGAAAACCGGCATGATAGGGAATTTGCCGCGGTGCAACTGGCAAACCAACAGCGGAAATACCCGGCAATTGGTTGTTAACCAAATCTCGAATATGCTCTACCGGACCAATTTTCACTTGCGCGGGGAAACGCTTGCGTAACTCATCGGAACTAAGGCTGGCAGTAACCGCCAACACAAATTCAGCGCGATCAAGCAGCCCTTTATCTTGCACTTGAGCAATCCGAATACCATAATTAGTTTGATCTAAAGGCAACTGAATCGCGGTTTGCTCAAGCACCATGCTTAGATATTGGTTAAGCACTACCATCAAGTCACCAAATACTCCTGTGAGTTGTTGATGCTGATATGCAGGCAACTGCGGTGCTCGCTTATTCTTACTAGAAAAAGTAGCGAGTTCCCCAGCCAAACTCGCCAATTCTTGATATAGGCGTTCAGGATGCAAACCGCTGGTATGTAAGATATGCCCCAGCAATGCATCATAGCGATTCAGTAACTGCAACATTAAAAAATCGGCAATTGAGCTAGTACTACCCTGACCAGCGCCAATCCGTGCAGCTAAAGCTTCTGCCCGTTGACGCATCACACCATGAACTTCTAATAAGTGCTGCTTTAGCACCGCATTGTTCTGCGCATTCAGCCAAGGAGGTACAAATTTTCCATCTAAAGTCACTTGCCCCTCTTTAGAAACAGCACTAATTTTGGCAACCGGCAAAGTTGTGTAACCCGATAAATTGTCGCTTTCTAGCTTCAATTCAAAGCCAGCCTGGGCCAACTGCAGTACCTCTATTGCATCATTACCGAGCGAGGTATCAGCAACTTCGTGATCAACAAAACGGTAACGCGTGACGCTATTCGCTTGAGCCGATACATTCAAACTATTCGACTTTTCGGTCGCAATCGCAATTAACACCATCTGGTCGCGAACACGACTATCTAGCGATAGCGGTTCCGGTAATGGATCGCGTTCAGGAGAAACCATCAACGCGCCATCAGGTAAGTAAGCCTTTATCTTTGACAAACCGAACTTCGCATGACTTAACAATGCGTTGTCGATCACTAACTCATTGATTCCCCAAAAGTAGTTTGACTGCTGCAACATTTGTTGTTGCTGAAAACTTAAACTACGTTCTTGTTGCTGAAAATGCTGAGGACGCAAAAACATACCCTCAGTCCAAGCCACACGACAAAAATCGCTCATTTCTTGTTCCCCAATTGCATCATGGGTTACCAACAAATACGGCGAGTTCGCCGACATGAATATTAAAAGTTTTGTAATTGGTAGGATCGATTGTGACAACTTCTCGCCAACTCGCGGTGTCGATATCTCGATACGCAACTAAAACGCCGGCATAACGTACCCCAGGGGAAAGTGACAACTTATATTCAGACTGACTGCCAGGTTCAAATTCAAACTCAGTCTTATGAATCAAGTCTGGGCCTAAAACTTGGGCTGCATCATCATATAAAGCAAAAAAATCTTGGCTATCAAACAAGGTTCTTGAAGACAATTCGAAAACCTTCACCACCACAGGAGAAGCTCGCCCAGTAATATCGGGGTTAACATTTTTAGCCACACTAAATTGCAGTTTTGAATATGGTTCGACTACATAATTGGCTACCGTGCAGCCCAACATTGACATACTCAACAGCATACTAAGTACTAATTTCCCTATTTTGCTCATCGTTGTCCCTTTTGGTCTATGCGCTTTAAAGTCGCCTCATAAGCCTTCGCAAAATCTTCCATATAGAAAGCATTGTTGTTTTGGCTAAATTCATGTTCTAAATCACTGTGTACCGAACAATAACGATTCCAGCTTTTATGCTTTTCAATTGCCGAATAATACTTCGCGATGCCCTGCGTATTGTGGACCTTCGACGCTATCGATTTGGGGTCAAGCAATTGCATGACACTCGCCACGGCCCCCTCAACACCGGAAAGCAAGGCGTATTCATGTCGCTCGAGATCAATAAAGGCTTCCTTTACCGCTCGTTCAGGAGGGAGAAACCCTGAGGTCTTACGCTGTAGTAAGTTATGAAGGGCGTCTTCAGCATTGGTTGAAAATTTCAATGGATTGTTTTCATTTTTACGAAAAGTCGTCTGGTTAATCCGAGTATTTTCTTTAAATGCTGCTCGATTATGTAAAGTGTTCATAATCCCATCGAGAGAGTCCCTAGTTATCCCTCCTAATTGATGCCACCAACGGATCGGATTTTCTTGAGAAATAAGATCGGCAGAAATGCCCATCCCTTCTAAAAAAGCACCAAGATGCGTCTGCTCATCAATCGAATTTGCTGAGAGTGGTGTTGCCGATGGACGAGACTGACCCCGATCAATATCCGAAACAAAAGCTGACGTCAGCTTTTCTGCTTTGGCAACGCCAGCGTTGAGTGTCTGCGAATGGACTATTTTTGTATTAATAGGCTGTTCTTCAGTCACTTCAGGCTCAAGGCTTAACGATTTTTCAATCCTAGGATCGTTAGCAAATAAAGCATTCCAATCCTCTGGAATATTTGATGACGAATCTTGCGTCAGAGCTGAGGGCAAGATAAAAGCATCACTTAGATTGGCATTTAGACTGGAATCTAAACTGAGCGAGTTAGGAGCTGGCGATGACGGCTCAGCAAGAACGCCAAAATCTTCTGCAGCTACAGGCGCAGAGATTACTTTTTGAGTTTGCAAGTCCTCCGGTAAAGCAGACAAATTGACCGCTATTTCATAATCACCAATCGCCAAGATATCACCATCAACCAATTGATAAGGTTTATCTTTTTCGATGGGTTCAACCGAACGATTAACAAAAACCCCATTAGTTGAGGTATCGTAAAGCCAAAATACCCCCTGATTGAACTCGACCCTAGCATGACGGCTAGAGATCACTCTTTCTGGATCAGGTAAACACCAAGAGCATTGACTCGCCCGCCCAATCGTCAGTACCGATTCCCCTGAATCACTGAAGAAATGTTTTTTTTCTTCCACGCCAGAGGTAAACCTGTGATAACTCATCACAGATAAACACAAATCCATAATCTTCCGTCCCCTAGAAGCATTCTCTTTTACTTTAAGTAGAACCCATCAACCCAAGATAACTAATGACCAAAATATCATTACAAAAAAGAGGCCGTATTATTACACTCAAAGAATAATTTAATCAATAAAAATAAAAACTTTTTATAAATATAAATTAACTCGAATTTTACTAGTGATTATATTGTTGTTAATGTAATTTAAATTATTTAGACTGAAAGAACTGAGAGGACGGACTCCCAATAAGGAAAACTCAGTAAAGATTGGCATCATACTCCGCTGATAATATATTGGTTATTAGTGGCAATAAAAAATAAATTCATTTATATGACAAATTAAATAAATCACCATAACAAAAATTTGGTTAAATTATATACGGCGGCTTCATGGATGATTCAAGTAAAAAACATACTGACAAAAAATTAAAAGACGAAACCAAGGTCGGTCATACACAAATATATCAATCGAATAACCTAGCAGACTCAAAAATCCAAGAAAGCGAAACGTCCAACAGCAATGACTGTAAAATGATCAATCGGGTGATCAAAAAACGTTATCAAATTGAAGGTCTGGTAGGACACGGTGGGATGTGTGATGTCTATCGAGCGAAAGATTTATTACTTGAAGCGGCTGGTGATAGCCAGCCCTATGTTGCGATTAAACTGCTACAGAAAGAGTTTCATAACCAGCCCGACGCAGCTCGGATCCTGATCAGAGAAGCCAGAAAAACCCAGCGTTTGAGTCATCCAAATATCATTAGGGTTTATGACTTTGGAGTTGACCAAGAAGACTATTATTTGATCATGGAATGGCTAGACGGACAAACTCTAGATGAAATAATTAAAAGTCACCGTCCTCATGGACTGCCTTTCAAGAGCGCCCTTGCTTTACTGAAGCAATTACTATCGGCCCTAGGTTATGCGCATAACAACGGTGTAGTTCATGCGGACCTAAAGCCTGGCAACATCATGCTGGCACGTGATGGAACCATTAAGATCTTCGATTTTGGCGTATCCCGAGCGCTTAATTTAAATGCAGATCAATATGCGGCTGACAAGCCAGAAGAAACCTCTCCAGTTAGTGGCTTTACCCCCACTTATGCGTCTCCAGAGTTATTGGCAGGCGCAAACCCCAGCATCGCCGACGATGTGTTTGCCTTTAGTTGCATCAGCTATGAATTACTTACCAGTAAGCACCCATTTAATCGCAAGCCCGTCAATCAAGCGGCAAAAGAAAATATATTCCCTGACAAGCCCAAGCATGTCTCCATATTACGCTGGGCAAGTTTAAAAAAAGGTCTAAAATTTAACATTAAGCAACGAACAACTGATTTAGCTACACTCGAAAAAGACTTAACCAAAAGCTATATAAACCCAACCCTAAGTGTTTGCTTGACCTTCGCTCTGATTGCCTCCGCAGGTGTGACTTATCAGCACTTACACCAACAGGTCCAACAGTCACAACTCGACTTGGCTTCGCGACAACAAATCGAACAAGCCAATCGTGAATTATTAGCACTAAGCCCACAACAATTTCTGCCGCTGTTAGCAACAATTACCGATCAACAAGCAATCCCTAAACAAGCCTTATTGCGTCAAAAGCAAGGCTTGGTAATTAATTACTATGAAAAAAAAATTGACAATCTGCTTAATAATAAAGGCATAGCTTATCCTGATTACTATGCCATTCAGTCTCTATTACAAGAGGTAAATCGCATCTATCCAGACTCTTACGCTCTTGCCCTAACCGCCGAAGATATCAATCAGGGATGGATGAGCACAGTGGAAGCACTCAGCCAACGTCTCAATACACATCTAGAGCAAGGTCGTTACCAACATAGTGAAGACGGTGATGATATCTACACCATCTACCGCGATTTAATGCAGGTTAGAACAGATTTTCAGTTTCAACCTAACCAGAAATCAGAGCAGGTATTCACCCAATTATTTGACAATGCGCGCGACAAGCTCGATGTAATCAAACTCGCTTCAATGATCGAAGCTGGCGAAGCCTTCTTTGGTAATAGCGAACAACAGCAGCAACGCCTTGCCCAAGCAAATGCCTTAAAGTCAGCAATTCAGCAAATGGCGGATTACCAGCAAGCCAAAGCCAAAAATCAACAGATTGACTTCCCCTACCATGCGGCTGAATTGGTATATCAACACCAATTTGATGACCTTCAGCAACGCATCAATAATATGAACCGAATCAAATCACTCGATAAGCTGGCTAAAGAAGTACGATCGATGGCGAAACAGCTTCCTAATGATTTCTCTTTGCTGGTACAGACTCGTCAACGTATGGCAAATAAATACTTACGCTTTTCCGACTACTTACTACAAAAACGTCGCACTAAAGAAGCCAGCGCAGTGATCAAAAAAGCACAAGATTTAATGACTCAAGTACAAGATGCCCGCGCCACTGCCGAGAATGCTTAATTAAGTAAAGTACTCGAGCTCGTAGCGCATTTTTGTTCGAGACTACAAACTTGTGACTGCAATAAGTTAAGCCGCCAGCGAGTAAAGCAGCTGCGGCTCAACAACTAAGACTTTATATCGCTCGATTTACCAGCTAACTGTGGGGCAATGTCACTTCCCCCTAAAGCTAAGTACAAGGTCGCCTGAGTAACAAACTGTTGGTAACGATTTTCCAGTAGCAAAGCCTCGGCGTTACGCAATTGTTCTTGCGCATCTAGCCAATCTTTAATCCCAACGGCACCATTTCGGTACTGACTTTGATAGATCCGCTCCGCCTCTTTGGCGCTTTGATATTGCTCAATTAAACGCTGCCCTTGATATAGATACTGCTGGCGTGCCGATAATGCGTTATCAACATCTTCAAATGCTTGATAGAGAGTTTGACGGTATTGGACCACTGCCGACTGATACTGCACTTCGGATATCTGCTGATTAAGCTGCAATTGATTCCATTGTAAAAAAGGTAACGCTAACTCTGCTCCCAACGTCCCAATAGGGTTACGTAACAACTCTTTCAGCTGATTCGAAGAGCTACCTAGCGATCCCGTTAGGCTCAAGGCGGGCAAGTAACTCGCAGTGCTTGAGTCTTTGCCGGCCAAGGCTGCCTTCAGTTGATACAGCGCGGCCTTCACATCGGGACGCCGCACTAAAATATCAGCGGGAACGCCTTCGATCACCAAGGGCATCGGCCCTTCGGGTAATTGCTTTATCTGCAGTTGGTCCTCTGCAGGAGGTTGATTAAAAAGGATTGCCAAGGCATTTTGCGCCTCGTGAAGCTGTTGTAACCACTGGCTATGATTGGCTTGCAGGCTGGCCAGACTGCGCTTCGCCTCCAATACATTGAGAATGGTCACCGCCCCCGATTGGTACTGGGACTGAGTTAACTGCAAGGTTTGCTGCGCGTCTTTAATACTACCATTACTGAGACTAACACGCTGCTTGAGATATCCAAGTTGCCAATATAGTGAAGCGGTGGTGGCAACTAAACTTTGTGCGGTACTTTCACGATCTTCAGCACTGGCAATGGCTAACCAACGCGCCTGATCGATATCTGCCGCAACCTTACCCCACAGATCGACTTGATAACCCACCGAAATATTCGCCTGATAGGAGCCACTGCTGGCCCCATCATTGAAGTCTTTACTGCGACCAGCAGACAAACTCGAAGACAACTGAGGATAGAGTTGATCTTCACTCAAGCCAGCTTCTAAACGGGCCTTATGCAAGGTTAAAGTTGCCAAGCTTAAATTGTTGTTGGTCTGCAATACCTGTTCGATGAGTCGATCCAACTCAGGATTATTAAATTTCTCCCACCAACGATCTTGACTAAGCGAACGGCTAGCAAGCGTGTTTGTTGTCGCCTCACTTGGTTCGACTGCGTCTTGCCAAACTTGCGGCGTAAGCACCTCGGGTGGATGAAACTCACTGCGACTGAAATGAGAACAAGCCGTCAATAAGCTCATTGCGAGCCCAACAGTGCTGTACTTATACAACTGTGAATTCATCATGCTACTCCCTTGCCAGTGCATCAACGGGATCAAGTTTGGCGGCATTCCGGGCGGGTAAAAAGCCAAATAAAATACCTATTAAGGTGGAACAAGCGAAGGCTGCCACAATCGAGCTGGTTGAATATATCATCTGAAAACTACCGCCAGTAGACGCAAAAACAAACCCAATCAGATATGCTAGGCCGATACCAATCGCCCCACCGCACAAACAAACCAACACTGCTTCAATCAAGAATTGACGTAAAATATCGTTTTGACGCGCACCAACCGCCATCCGCACGCCAATTTCTTTGGTTCGTTCGGTCACCGATACCAACATAATATTCATCACACCAATGCCACCAACCACTAAAGAAATCACCGCAATAGCAGAAATTAATAGGGTCATGGTAGCGGTGGTCTTCTCGATATTTTGTCGGATGGTATCGGTATTAATGGTAAAAAAGTCTTGCTTACCGTGACGCATTTTAAGCAAGCTAATAATCCCTTGCTCGGCAGCATTACTGGGGGCAGACTGATCGATGCGCACCGTAATGCTATTGAGGTAACGCTGGCCAATCATCCGCCCTGCAACCGTGGTATAAGGTAACCATACTTTTAGCGAATCGCTATTGCCAAAAGCACTGGTTTTGGGCTGAGTGACGCCGATAATGCGGATCGGTAAACTGCCCAGAAACACCACTTGACCCAGCGGGGACTGGTCAGGAAACAACGACTTAAGGGTATTGCTATCGATGACCGCTTGTTGCGCTAAGGAATCGACACTGGCTTGATCCCAAAATTGACCCTGCGCGAGTTGATAACCCTTTACTCGAAAATACTCCGGTCCCACACCTTCCACGCTACCTGTTACCGCTTGATTCTCAAAACGAATGGTGACATTGGTACTTAAAGAAGGCGTCACGCTATCGACGAAAGATAGCTGTTTTAGCGCATCGGCATCGGCTGCGGTTAAGCTACGAACCCGACCCGAACGTCGGTCGCCAAAACCGCTACCCGGTCGAATATCAATGGTATTGGTACCCATCGAAGCGATATTTTTTAAGATGGCTTGTTGTGAACCAGCACCCAAGGCAACCACCGATACCACCGAAGCAATCCCAATAATAATACCTAACATGGTTAAAAAAGTGCGTAAGCGATGACTCGACATCGCTAACAGGGCCATCTTCAAGGCCTCTAAGTAGCGGTCCCAAGCAAACCACCCGGGCTTGTTCGTTGACATCACTTTAGCCAGTGTCGCTGTCGAACCAGCGCTACTGCGGCGATCACTGAGAATTTCACCGTCCTTGATTTCAATAATACGATCAGCAAATTGTGCCACGTGCATATCATGAGTCACTAAAATAATAGTATGACCATCGTGATGTAACTCGCGTAACAGCGCCATCATCTCTTCGCCACTTTGGCTATCTAGTGCGCCAGTGGGTTCATCCGCAAGAATCACATCACCACCATTCATCAACGCGCGCGCAACACTCACGCGCTGTTGTTGGCCACCGCTGAGTTGGCTCGGCTTATGGTCGAAACGGTCAGCCAGACCTAAACGGCTCAGTAAATCCTGTGCCCGTGCTTTACGCTCGACCTTATTCTTACCCGCATATATCGCCGGCACTTCAACGTTGGCCACCGCACTTAAATCGCTCAGTAAGTGGTAACGCTGAAAAATAAACCCAAAGTGCTCACGTCGCAGGGCGGCTAACTGATCTACATCCATGGTTGAAGTATCCTGACCTTGGATTAAATAACGTCCCTGAGTCGGCTTATCTAAGCAACCTAGAATATTCATCAAGGTGGATTTCCCCGAGCCCGAGGCTCCCACAATTGCGACCATTTCCCCTTTTTGGATCGATAAACTCACTTGCTTGAGAACCGTCAGCTGCTGCTCTCCAGCACTAAAAGAACGCGAAATGTTGGAGACTTCTAGTAAGGCTTCACTCATGACTAAAAACCCATTGGCGAACGACGGCGATTACCTGCGGCGTTACTCTCACCAGGAGCCCCCACAACCACTAACTCACCTTCATTTAAACCCCTAAGTATTTGGGCATGGATCTTATTGTTAATGCCCACTTGCACATCTCGATACTCCAGCTGCTGGTTCACCAACACCGGCACTTGATAGCGGCCTTTAGAACCCGGCTTTCTCTGTAGCACTTGAGCGGGAACCAGTAAGGTGTCTTGCGCCTTATCCAACACAATCGACACTTGAGCTGTCATGCCAATTCGTAAGGTATGACCGGGATTTTCCACTTCAAATAAACCATTGTAATAAATCGCTTCATTGTCACTGACACTCAGATCGCTATCATCACCATCCATTAAGGTAGGTCCAGGCTCGATGGCCTGTAATTGCGCACGATAGGGGTGTTTGGCTTGACCCAAAATGGTGAAATAAACGTCTTGGCCAGGATGCACATGAATCACATCCGCTTCCGAAATTTGCGCCTTCACGATCATGGTGTCGAGTTGTGCCAATTCGATGATGGTTGGAGTGCTTTGATTCGCATTTACGGTTTGCCCCTCTTCTACTGAGGTGTATACCACCGTACCAGCCATGGGTGCAGCAATCGTGGTATAACCTAAATCAACCTTGGCGCTATCCACGGTAATCGCAGCTTGTTGCTGCTCGGCTTTTAATTGCTCCAGATCAGCCTGATAGATGGCAAGATTTGCCTCTGCGACTTCATAATCCGCACGTGAGCTGGCATTATCGGCCTGCATTCGTTGTTGCCTTTGATACTCAAGTAAGGCCTGATGAATTTGCGCCTGCTTAGCACGATACTGCGCGTTAATACTGGCTAATGACGCTTGCGTTTGCTTCAAGGCATTTTGCTGACTCAGGCTATCAATTTGAGCAATCAATTGGCCCAGTGTAACTTCATCGCCAAGCCCAACAGCTAAGTGTTTGATTTGCCCGGATTCTTGCGCCCCAACATTGACTAGCTTGGCAGGGTGCAACATGCCGTTTGCCAATACGGTATTTTCAATATCACCGCGTTGTACAGCTTCAGTCACATAAGCTGGTTCGGCTTCAGGGCGAGAGCTGTAATAGAGCGATCCAACTGCTGCTACGAACAAAAACAGCACTAAAACCATCGATAAACGTTTCGCAAATTTTTTCATACTATTCAGACATCAAAGTTACAGCTAAAAAATTTAGCCTGATAATTCAGCAGGTTATTTAGTATAACGATTTCATTTAAAAGAGGCAGTCTTACAAGTGTAAAGAAGCGTAAAGGTATCGCTGACAATAGCCGCCAGCGGCTAAAGATGATGCAATAGAAAATTGAACCTCGTCCGTTTAAACGCGAGGTAGTAATGGCGCGACCTAAACAGTATAACGAACCGATACACTGAACTTCGACGCCACTACGTCAGCATGCTTCGCGCAAGCACACCGCTCCTAGTATGTAACCTTAACTGAGCTTAAATTGGCCCACCTGTGCTTCTAGGGCATGGTTGTAATCCGATAAGCCATTGGTACTGATGAGGCTCTCCTCTCCTCGTTCCCGCAGCGAATGAACCACGTCGCCAATGGCAATCATATTGCGATTAATCTCCTCTGCCACCAAGCTTTGTTCTTCCACCGACGTCGCGATTTGAGTCGCCAAATCATTAATCTCTAACACCGCATTTGCCATCACATCCAATGAGCCCATCACCTGTGAAGTATTCTCGGCACTACTTTGACAACTGCGTTTTGTCGCTTCCATGCTATGCACGATATTTTGATTTCCACTACGCAAGGTCGCTAACATCGCATCAATTTGTTCGGTACTGTCGCGAGTTCGACCCGCCAATGCTCTCACTTCATCAGCTACCACCGCAAAACCACGTCCTTGCTCTCCTGCTCGGGCTGCTTCTATCGCCGCGTTTAATGCTAATAAGTTAGTTTGTGCTGCAATATCTCCTATCACCTTCAGCACTTCGCCAATCATTTGAGTATCTTCGGTGGTCTTTTGTACCGACTCCGACATCCCATCAACTTCCGTCACCAATTGATTCACACTTTCAACGGCTAACTGAACCACCTCTCGAGAGCGTTGTGCCTCTTCACTCGCTTGCTGAGTCAGCGAAGCCGTATCTGCAGCACTTTGCGCCACCGATTCCGAGGTCGAACTCATTTCAGTGACTGCTGTCACCACCTGTTCCGTCTCTTGGGTATGTTGATTTAACAACTCTTGGTTCGCGTTAACCCGCTCCGAGAGCTTGCTCACTTCTCCCGCTATTTTTTGCCCCGCTCCCGCAACTTCCAACATCATCGCTTGCAACTTCATGATGAAATGATTGATGTCTTCTGCTATTTGACCCAATTCATCGTGGCTTTCCACCTGTAAACGCCGTGATAAATCGCCATCACCTTGGGCCAAGTCGTGTACCAATTGACGTAAGGAATTAATCGGTTTAAAAGCTAGTCGTAAGGCAAAAATACTCAGGGCCACAATAAATAACGAAGCAAATAGCAAACTCAAGGTAATCGCATTGTTCAACCGGTTGGTATTGGCTTGAATAAACGCCGGGTCAATAAAACCCGTTAACTGCCACTGCTTACCATTCACGCTGATGGGCATCGGGATGGCTTCTAAATCGGCATTCTGTTGTTGCGGTTTATCGCTGTATAATTGCTCGCCATTGTCATCAACCAGTTCCATATAGCTACCGTCGATGGAAGAGTCCTGCAACAGGGCTACCAGATAACTTAAATCCAGATAGAAAAACTCACCATCCTTAGGGCTAATAATTTCCAACAAAGGACGCTGTTCTTCAAATATCACCTTGATTGCAATATCTTGCCCTTTGGCCGCTTGCCATTTATCGAAATACTGTTTGAGTGCATCCCCCTCTAGCATCTCTTCGTTAGTCGCACCAATTTGTGATGAGACCATTTTCAGCACTCGATAAAAACCGCTTTGTTCAGGTGCTGTTTTTACACTCAACAAGCCAACATCAATATTTTTAGCCAGCAGGATCTTGGCGTTAATATCTGAAGCTATCTTGTCTTGTACTAAGCGAAGATGAACCCGAATGTTAGTGCTATCTGAGCGATAAATATATTGGCTGATGTAGTGATTCACGCTGACATAAGAGGTAAGCAAAGTCACCGCTATAATCGCAACAAATAATGCTATCAATTTGCCCTTAAATGAAAAACCTTTCAAAGCTTTTACTCCATAAATACAAGGGCCCTGCGTTTAAGGGCAAACTGCTAGTCTATATATCAAAAAAATCTATTTCTTTGAGTCGATCGGCAGATTTACAATTTTTACGATAAAATACAGATAGTTAATGGTCATACCAGTGTGCAACACCCTTGACCTTTCCGAGACTATTTGGCAAACGTTATGGGTAAGTCAATGGGGGGGGATATACAAAAATGAGAAATTTGGCCGATGCCCATGCCATACATCCGCGCTGCTGGTAGACATTTAACGGCTGATAAACAGGCACACGCCAATCAATCGACACCAACGACATGCTCTGAAAAGAGATAACATAGCTAAGGGGAAGTTCGTCGAAAATAGAACCAGTCATAGGCTATTTTCGACGAATGTAGCGAAATAAACGTTCTTAAACGCAGAATTAACTGAGCTTAAATTGGCCCACCTGTTCCTCTAAAGAGTGGTTAAAATCAGATAAGCTATTGGTATTTGCGAGGCTTTCGTCGCCACGCTCTCGGAGCACATGCACCACGTCACCAATGGCAATCATATTGCGATTAATCTCCTCTGCCACCAAGCTTTGTTCTTCCACCGACGTCGCGATTTGAGTCGCCAAATCATTAATCTCTAACACCGCATTTGCCATCACATCCAATGAGCCCATCACCTGTGAAGTATTCTCGGCACTACTTTGACAACTGCGTTTTGTCGCTTCCATGCTATGCACGATATTTTGATTTCCACTACGCAAGGTCGCTAACATCGCATCAATTTGTTCGGTACTGTCGCGAGTTCGACCCGCCAATGCTCTCACTTCATCAGCTACCACCGCAAAACCACGTCCTTGCTCTCCTGCTCGGGCTGCTTCTATCGCCGCGTTTAATGCTAATAAGTTAGTTTGTGCTGCAATATCTCCTATCACCTTCAGCACTTCGCCAATCATTTGAGTATCTTCGGTGGTCTTTTGTACCGACTCCGACATCCCATCAACTTCCGTCACCAATTGATTCACACTTTCAACGGCTAACTGAACCACCTCTCGAGAGCGTTGTGCCTCTTCACTCGCTTGCTGAGTCAGCGAAGCCGTATCTGCAGCACTTTGCGCCACCGATTCCGAGGTCGAACTCATTTCAGTGACTGCTGTCACCACCTGTTCCGTCTCTTGGGTATGTTGATTTAACAACTCTTGGTTCGCGTTAACCCGCTCCGAGAGCTTGCTCACTTCTCCCGCTATTTTTTGCCCCGCTCCCGCAACTTCCAACATCATCGCTTGCAACTTCATGATGAAATGATTGATGTCTTCTGCTATTTGACCCAATTCATCGTGGCTTTCCACCTGTAAACGCCGTGATAAATCGCCATCACCTTGGGCCAAGTCGTGTACCAATTGACGTAAGGAATTAATCGGTTTAAAAGCTAGTCGTAAGGCAAAAATACTCAGGGCCACAATAAATAACGAAGCAAATAGCAAACTCAAGGTAATCGCATTGTTCAACCGGTTGGTATTGGCTTGAATAAACGCCGGGTCAATAAAACCCGTTAACTGCCACTGCTTACCATTCACGCTGATGGGCATCGGGATGGCTTCTAAATCGGCATTCTGTTGTTGCGGTTTATCGCTGTATAATTGCTCGCCATTGTCATCAACCAGTTCCATATAGCTACCGTCGATGGAAGAGTCCTGCAACAGGGCTACCAGATAACTTAAATCCAGATAGAAAAACTCACCATCCTTAGGGCTAATAATTTCCAACAAAGGACGCTGTTCTTCAAATATCACCTTGATTGCAATATCTTGCCCTTTGGCCGCTTGCCATTGGTCCACATACGGGCGCAGTTGTTCATCTTCTTCCAACATCTCTTCGTTAGACACCCCCATGTCTTCCGAAATTAGCTTCACAATCCGATAAAAGCCGCTTTGCTCATGAATTTGTTTAACATTCACCAGGCCAACATCAATATTTTTAGCCAGCAGGATCTTGGCGTTAATATCTGAAGCTATCTTGTCTTGTACTAAGCGAAGATGAACCCGAATGTTAGTGCTATCTGAGCGATAAATATATTGGCTGATGTAGTGATTCACGCTGACATAAGAAGTAAGCAAAGTCACCGCTATAATCGCAACAAACAAAGCAATCAACTTCCCTTTAAATGAAAACGTTTTCAACATAGTAACTCCATTAACTTACCTCGCGAGAGGCTGCTGAATAATTTTAGATATCTTCAAGCCAGCGCAGCATTGAATGCCTTTGCCATAACTCAGTAAAACGCCAGAACTTCATGTCAAGCAAGCCTAGCGCAGCACAAACCGATTTAGTTATAGAACTAAGTATAATCTCAAATTCCAAATAGTCAGTTTTATAGCCATAAAGAAGGCAGTTACAACAACGACTACCTTATTGATATTTATATAGGAAAATAATAATGAAAGATAAGAATTGCACTCTAAGGGGATTGACAAGGCAAGTGCAAGCGAAAGTTCATGAATACGCAAACTAGCTCTCAACTCATCACAAACGGCTTGCAAATATGAGAGAGCCTTGTTATTTCGACCTGATTTTAGTGAAGCGGTGAAGCGCTCAATTGAAACAAAACCACTCACCAGACTTAAAATTCACGATTCATTTTTTGCATGCTATCGATTAAGACTTCTAGCTGTGGCGCGTCGATATGACGAGTTAAATCCGTGACTAATTCAAGATGGCGTTGGTTATGATACTGATGGACCTGCAAACCCTGTTCGGATAAAGCCACCACAATAGCCCGCCGGTCATCTTGTTGTGCGCGTCGCTCGATTAAACCAGCGGTTACTAATTTATCTACCTGCACCGTCAGCGTCCCCGTGGTAATGGCCAATTTCTCAGCCAATTCTTTCATCCGCATGGCCCCATGATTACCCAGCACCTCGATAGTATGCACCTGAGCCAAGGAGTAAGCACTCTCTTTAACCACCGACAATTCCCAAGAAGAAAACTTGTCGTAAAACTCGGTCAATAAATGATTAAGGGTGGTTAGGGATTGCATGTCACGCTCCATGGCTCACTTCAATAGTTAGATGATGGATCTTATCAAATTGGGCTAAGCGCTGCTTGTATTCACTTAAAGGCCGTGGCGATGGGCTAATAATTGAAATCGCTGCACAATAATGATCGGCACTCACTCGCCAAATATGAATATCGCTGACCTTGTCCCCTCCTAGCTCCAAACAAGCAAGAACTTTTTGCTGATAGACTTGTGCAATATTCGCATCCAGTAAAATTGGACTGGTTTGCTTAATCAAACCCCAAGACCATTTACTGATCACCAAAGCGCCCACCACACCAATCACCGGATCGAGCCAAGTCCAGCCAAGATATTTACCAATAAATAACGCAGCAATAGCCAACACCGAAGTAAGGGCATCCGCCAGAACGTGCATATAAGCGGCTTTTAAATTGTGGTCCTGCGGATGAGAACCTTGACGGTCGTGGTCGTGGTCGTGACCATGATGATGCCCTTCTTGTAATAACAACATACTTGCAAGATTAACCAACAAGCCAAGCAGTGCCACACCAATAGCTTCGTTAAACTGAATCGAAAGCGGGTTAAACAAGCGTTCTATCGATTCTACTGCCATTAACAACGCCACCATCCCTAAGGCGATAGCGCTACTATAACCGCCTAATACACTCACCTTACCGGTCCCAAAGGAAAAATCCGGATTATTCGCATGAGTACGCGCATAACGGTAAGCAAACAGCGTAATCATAAAGGCGGCTGCGTGGGTACCCATATGCCAACCATCAGCCAACAAGGCCATCGAGCCAAATAGGCTTCCAGCGGTAATTTCTAACAACATGGTCACCACGGTGAGAGCTAACACATAACGCGTCCGACTCTCACCTTGAGGACTATGACTAACAAAGGCCCGACAACGACGTTGAGTAGCAGGATCAGACTGATGCAACATTTTGTTTCAACTCCAAATTATTTGAAATGAATAATATTTGATAATCAAACTATTTGTCAATCTAAATACTTTAATATTCAAGTCTTACCGAACAACCCACAAAACGACTGCTCGATCTCAATGCCAATCTCGCCAGTAGGCTTTCGATTGCATCCGACTCAACCAGCCGCTAGTCTAGAGTGCTTGCTATTTGATTGGATTATTTGTGAAAAAAATCGCCCTGTTCGCCGATGTACAGAACATCTATTACACTTGTCGCGAGGCTTATAGTCGGCAATTTAACTATCGTCGGCTTTGGCAACAACTGCAACATCAAGGGGATATCGTCAACGCCTATGCCTATGCCATCGATCGCGGAGATAACCAACAACAAAAGTTTCAAGAAGCGCTAAAACACATCGGTTTTGAGGTCAAACTCAAACCATTTATTCAGCGCCGCGATGGCAGTGCCAAAGGCGATTGGGATGTGGGTATTACCATCGATGTGCTCGAAGCCGCACGCCATGTAGATATGGTGGTGCTGTTGTCTGGAGACGGCGATTTTGCGATTTTACTAGATAAGCTCTCGGATGATTATGCCGTTGAAACCCTGGTATATGGGGTTCCCAGCCTTACCGCACACGCGTTAATCAACTCGGCCAGCGCTTATCAAGCCATCGATCAAGATCTGTTGATCTAACACGTCAAGCAAACCCAGCGGCAAAAACACAAATGCCGCTTGGCTAAGCAAAGTTTGCTTTGTATCGGCAATAATCTGAGCATAATAAGCAATAGTCGGCATCTTTGCTGCTCGCTTATATACTTGATTACTAAGATTATTGGCAATAACGGTTCTCACTAGCGGGCAAAAAATTGCTATTTTTTACCCAATTGTGCGCGGTTTTCAGCTATCATCGCGCCCCCGATGCAATTGCTGCTGCGGTCGACACTTTATTTTCACCCTCGAAGAGGACGCCATTGTGAGCCAAACTGATTTTTCTACCCTTGCCCTGCACCCCGATTTATTAACAAATCTGGAAACCCTGGGTTATTGCTCGATGACGCCAATTCAGGCGCAAAGTCTCCCCCCAATCTTGGCCGGCAAAGATGTGATTGCTCAAGGGAAAACTGGCTCGGGAAAAACTGCTGCCTTTGGTTTAGGCTTGCTCAATGCGTTGGAAGTGAAACGTTTTCGAATTCAAACGCTGGTGCTATGTCCAACTCGAGAGTTAGCCGACCAAGTTGCCAAAGAAATTCGTAAATTAGCTCGCAGTATCCATAACATTAAGGTACTCACGCTGTGTGGAGGCATGCCCTTTGGCCCACAAATTGGCTCCTTAGAACATGGGGCACATATTGTCGTTGGCACCCCCGGTCGTATTGAAGAACATCTCAGCAAAGGCACTTTACGCTTAGACCACGTCAAAAATTTGATCTTAGATGAAGCCGATCGAATGTTAGAAATGGGCTTCCAATCCGCGATCGACGCGATCATTGATTTGGCACCTAGTGAACGTCAAACACTATTATTTAGTGCTACATTTCCAGAACAAATCGAGAGTATTTCGAAACACATTATGCGTGAGCCGGTTCGCATTGAAGTCGCCAGTACCCACGATGACAGCTCAATATCTCAACATTTTTTCAAGGTCGATGACAACCAACAAAGAATGCTTGCCCTGCGTTTACTGTTGTTACAACATCGCCCTAAATCAAGTGTAGTATTCTGTAATACCAAACGGGAAACTCAGGAAGTCGCCGACGAATTACGACAGTTAGGCTTTAATGCCTTAGCATTACATGGCGATTTAGAACAACGCGATCGTGACCAAACACTGGTGCAATTTTCCAATCATAGTGCTTCCATCTTGGTCGCCACCGACGTCGCGGCCCGTGGTTTAGATATTGACGCCTTAGATGCCGTAATTAACTACCAGATTGCCCGTGACGTAGAAATCCATGTGCATCGCATAGGCCGTACTGGCCGAGCAGGTAGTAAAGGGATTGCCTGTTCATTTTATAGCGATAATGAGCATTACAAAGTTGCCTTATTAGAAGACTATTTAGCACGCCCAATCGTCGATGAAGATTTACCGCCAATGACTTTGTTGAATAAGACGCCCCCCCCACCAACCATGGCCACCCTACAAATTGATGGCGGCAAGAAACAAAAGGTTAGAGCAGGGGATATCCTAGGCGCTCTCACCGGAGAAGATGGTATCGCAGGAGCGCAAGTGGGCAAAATAAACCTATTCGATAACCGCGCCTATGTTGCTGTAGAGCGGGAAGTTTTAAAACGCGCACGCAAAAAGTTAGAGCACGGAAAAATGAAAGGTCGCTCGTTTCGGGTTCGCCATTTACCCTGCTAAAAGCTGCTGAAGCCAAGTGTACCGCTACAGTACACCTGGCTCATTTTAAGCCAGATCTCAAGCCGCCGCGCCCGTTACCAACGCTGAGCGTCGGCCAGCGCATCTTTAAATAGCCGCCACCCAAGTAAGTACTGTTGATAAGCACCCGCAGCACCCTCAAAATCAATCCCGTAATGGTGTAAACGCTGGGCCATAACCGCATAAAACGCATCCACCGCCCCTGGCTCCCCAAAAGCAAAAGCGGCTCCAAACTGTTGCCAAATCGCTTGCAAGCGCGCCAATTCTTCAGTCAAACCACTACCATCGGGTTGAGTGCTCAGCGGAGCAAACTCAAAGGGAAGCTGAGTCCTGATCCGGCTAAAGCCCGAATGCAGCTCGGCTAACAAGCTACGACAATAGGCGCGTTGCCTCGGATCGACTGGGAATAACTTCCCAGCCGAACATTCATTCAGGTATTCGACAATGGCCAGCGAATCATGAATAGCTAAATTGGATAATTGCAGCACTGGTACCAAGCCGTTCGCTGAATACTTCGCCAAAACCTCTCGGTAACCCACTTCGCCCAAGGCGATTACCTTTAGATCGAACTCAAATTCAATCAGTTGCAAACACAAATAAGCACGAATAGACCAAGTCGAGCCACGTCCCACCACCAAATTTAGAGAACGAGTCATTTTATTTCCTTATTGAAAGAGACCGTTGCCGCCCCGCGAGAATAGTCAGTAAAATACCACCCAACACCAAACTTGCCGATAGTACAAAGCTTGGATCCAAAGACTCATTGGCAAATACCCAACCACCACCCGCGGCAATAATCGGGACCAGTAACTGCACGACTGCGGCTTGGCTTGCCGATAAGCCCGCTAAGGCAATATACCAAATCCAATAGCCTAAACCAGAAGCAATCGCACCGGATAACAAGGCCAATAATAGCGCTTCGCTACTGATGATTTTAATTGAGCTCAAGTAAGGGATGAGCAGTAACAAAAAAGGCAGGCTACGCAAAAAATTAAATGTGGTATCCACTCGAGGACGAACAGAATCTCGGCCTTTAAGGCTATATAAACCCCATGCAATCCCAGCGACGGCCATTAAACTAAAACCTAATGGCGAAATCTGCAGACGCTCATTGGAAGGGATCAATAACCATACCAAGCCACTAAAGGCCAAAATAATTCCCAATAACTCCGCCAAATGCAAACGCGCACCTTTGAGTACCGCCATCCCAAGCATGCTCAATTGCACCGCAGCAAATAGGATTAAGGCACCAATACCTGTATCGAGGTAAAGATAAGCAAAAGAAAAACAACTCGCATAAATGAATAACAAACCACCCGAGTACCAACTTCCGCGCCCCCCCCCAGTATTTTTTCTAGACTGCATGCCCAGCAATAGACTCAGCATCAATGCGCCAGCAAATAAGCGCACACTAGTAAAGGCTGCAGCATTCATCTGCTGTTCAGCTAAGGCCAAGCGGCATAAGACTGAATTACCCGCAAAAGCAATCAAAGCGATGATGGTGGCCACACTAGTTTGCCAACGGGAGGACCATTTAAACACAGGCATACTCTCAATCAAACGGGATATGAGTCAGCATACTGGAGTTCGACTCGTGGATAAATCTTCACCTCTGTTCTATCTCAGAAGTCATCATCAGACAAGCTCACTAAAGCGCCTTAGCTCGAACAAAAAATACATCCAAATAACACCAGCCCGTAAATGATCACTATCCATATCAATCATGGCGGATCGCCCTCAAGCAACGTCACCAGAGAATGAAACCTTAAAACTGTAAACAATCAGTGCCATAAATGAAATTTTAATGACAAGATTGGCACAATAAGCGAGCTACAGCCAAGCAGTACGCGGTTCCAGGCGAGATAATCCAGTAATATTGCTTATAAACTACTCGAAACAGATCGAGAAGATCACACATTCACCTTTACATTGCCCCAATATAAGTTACACTTCTGCTCGCTGGTAAAGGTTACAGCGGATATTTATGCCCCATACAATTGCATGATTTTCGGATCATTACTTGTTTGTTCGTCAGTAATTTCTGCATCTTTCGGCACCCTATAATTTGCCCGCTTTTGGCGTAAATTTTATTTATTATATTTTGGAGATTACTCATGGCTACAGGTCGCGTAAAATGGTTCGATGAGCAAAAAGGTTTTGGTTTCATTGAGCGTCCAGACGGAAAAGACGTATTCGTTCACTTCCGTGCAATTAAAAGCGACGGTTACAAAACCTTAGCTGAAGGTCAAGAAGTTCAGTTTGAAGTTGAAGAAGGTCCAAAAGGTCCTCAAGCTGCAAACGTAACTGTTGCCTAAGCTGCTTTTAAGGCATTAGTATCCAATTAGTCTACGATTAATTAGACACTAGCTTTAAGCTAATAAAACGGTCCTTTGGGGCCGTTTTTGTTTTTCTGCCTTTATTCTTCTAAGGCAAATTCTACCGCAGCTGCAACGTGCAAAGCCGTTGTATCATATAGTTTGATCGCAGTGTCTTGCTGTTTCACTAACAAACCAATCTCGGTACAACCGAGGATAATCGCTTCGGCCCCTCGAGCATGCAGCGCTTCAATTTGCTGCAAATAAATCGCTCTAGAAGCTGCCGAAATCATGCCCTGACATAATTCCTGATAAATTATATCGTGAACCAGTGCCATGCCATGCTCATCGGGAACCAAGACCTCAAGCTGATGCTCCCGCAGACGACCAGCATAAAAATCCTGCTCCATGGTAAAGCGGGTTCCTAATAAACCTACGCGACGGATCTGGTCTTTGCGCAAACATTGGGCAGTCGCATCGGCAATATGCAGTAATGGAATATCGAGCGCATTCACCACCTGAGGCGCTAACTTATGCATGGTATTCGTAGCAATCAGCAAAAAATCTGCACCTGACGCTTGCACCGCCAAAGCCCCCGCGACCATTTTATCGGCCAAAGCGTCCCAATCACCACGATGTTGCAAAACTTCTATTTCAGCAAAATCGACACTGACTAAATTAATTTTGGCCGAATGTAAGCCGCCCATAGCCTGTTTAATGCCTTGATTGAGTAACTGATAATAACTCAAACTAGACTCCCAACTCATTCCCCCTAAAATGCCAATTGTTTTCATGATGACGCTTCACTCCTCATCCATTACCACTTAGTGGGTTTCTCAATTTCATACAGTGCATCGCTGATGCTATCAACTCGACTCTGCACCACTGTTTGGGCGTCTTGCAAACCTTGGTTATAATAGAATGCGCCAAGCTCTTCGGAGAAAAAATCGAGCAAAAACTCAGCATCAAACTGGCCTATCTCGAGATTCAGCTGTTGCTCACAATATGCTTGGACCTTAGCGACCAAAATATCTTTATGTTGTTTAGAAAAACTAATTTCAGACATGGTTAAGGCTCCAGATCCGTACTTGCTTCTAGCTGCAGCAGTTGTTGCTCGGTTTTAATGTGTCGCTGCCAGTAAGCAACGCTGATCCAAGTCCCAAATTTGCGGCCAACCCGTTCAATTTCAGCCACATTTTTAAAACCCAAAACTTGGTGCAAGCCAATGCTGGCAGGATTAGGCAAGGATATTCCAGCTAAAATAGTAGCCACAGGATAATCTTTCAGGGTCTCGATGAGTTGCTGATAAAGTGCTCGACCGACACCTTGACCAGCAGCATCCGCGGCAACATAGATCGAACTTTCTACTGAAAAACGATAGGCGCTGCGCTCCTTCCAAGGACTCACGTAGGCATAAGCCAAGACCTTATCCTGCCCTTGATAAACTAAACAAATAAAACGCTGGGTAATTTTTTCGATGCGCTGACTGAAATCCTCCAAACTCACTTCATGTTCTTCAAAGGTAGCAACTGAATTACGTATATAATGGTTATAAATGGCACACATTTGCGCCAAATCCTGCGGTTCAACGCTTCGTATCATGACGACTCCAAAGACTTAAAAGCCCGATAATAAAGTCACAATTTAAACAAAGCACCTCACAATCACAAGCAAAGTACCTTCAATAGGGTAACGCAGAGCAATCCAAGCCGCTATTCACTGACTTTACTAACAAAAAGCAGGTTGGCTAAATGGCTTCTGCTACATGAACAGTGAAGAAGGAGAAATCTGGAGTGGCATATTAGAAATCATCAATTTAGATGAAGTACTGGCCCTAGCTTAAACACCACAACAAACACGCTGGTGATTCATCACCGGCGTGTTTCTCACGACTCAGGCGGATATAAAATTTTTATCTGCATTCATCGCTAGGGACTTTAGCATCCACACATCACAGCCATCATGAATGCTACCGCAAAAGGGCTCCACTAATCGTTTAAATCCCAAAGAAGTGTATAAGTGAATTGCCGACTTCATGCTACTCAAGGTATCTAAATAGCTCTGTTGATAAGCTTGCTCCGTCGCAAATTGAAGACAATGCAGCGCTAAAGCCTTCCCAATCCCGGCCACGATAGTGCGGTGATACAAATAGCTTACGTAGTTCACAGCTGCCATTCGCTGGATCCAAGCAAGCAATACCACCGCATCCAGCGACCTGACCATCGACCAAAGCGACCCAATAACCTGCTTTCGGCTGACGATAGTGCTGGCTCATGAACTTCACTTCTGCGTCGGAAGGACCAAATCCCTCCCCCACAGCGCCAAACTCCAAGCCTGCATGCTCGGTAATTTGGCTCACTTCCAGATCATGATTTGCCGCGATTGGCACAATACTAAAACTCAGGACTACATTCTCCCGTAGACTCAGTGTAACCAAACTTAGGGCATTATCTTGGATAGTGAGCGGTGATCTCGAACCTACAAATCCCCAAGTTCAACAGCCCCTAGTAAAACAGAAGCCATATTCGGAGAACAGTACCTGTAGTTGAACGAGAAGACTTTATTTTACCGAACTCGCTTCAGAATCCGAGTCGGCAAATACCTCTGCCACCGAGCGACGGGTAAGCTCGCCCTTTAAGTTCCCTTCATCATCAACCACTGGCAGCGAATAACTCGTTTCTAAAGAATCGGTGAGCACACTCTCAATCGCCGCATCCGGAGAAATTGTCGGGACATCTTGATATTCACATTCACTCGACGTAAAGCAGGCATCACCATGGGTTTTCGAGGCAGCCTCCAATGCGTCTTGGGTGACGATTCCTTGATAACCCTCCTCCGTCACGTGATAGGCATAGTCGCCTTTGATTTTTTTCATCTGCATCAAGGCTTCACTAATGGTATCGGCAGTAATTCGACGCGCGGGAGGCTGCATAACCGTCTCCACTGTTAAGGCTCGAGCACGGTTCACATCTTTCACGAAGGCTTCTACATAATCGGTGGCCGGATTCAATAAGATATCGTCTGGCGTGCCCTGCTGCACCACTTCACCATCTTTTAAAATTGCGATCCGATCTCCCAGACGCAAGGCCTCATCCAAGTCATGAGTAATAAAGATGATGGTTTTATGCAGGCTTTCTTGTAACTCGATCAACTGATCTTGCATCTCGCTACGGATCAAAGGGTCTAAGGCAGAAAAGGCTTCATCCATCAACAAGATTTCAGCATCGGTACACAAGGCCCGCGCCAAACCAACCCGCTGCTGTTGTCCTCCCGATAACTGTGAGGGATATTGTTGCTCATAGCCACTTAAACCGACGGTATCTAGCCATTGCTGCGCCTTCGCCAAACGTTGTTCTTTAGCAAGCCCCTGCACCGTTAAACCATAG
This sequence comes from Agarivorans sp. QJM3NY_33, assembly GCF_050870865.2. Taxonomy (NCBI): domain Bacteria; kingdom Pseudomonadati; phylum Pseudomonadota; class Gammaproteobacteria; order Alteromonadales; family Alteromonadaceae; genus Agarivorans; species Agarivorans sp. QJM3NY_33. Next base: position 143,393 of record NZ_CP194039.2, on the reverse strand, counting down.
GCGACATTTTCAATCACACTGCGATGAGGCATTAAACCAAAACGTTGAAAAACCATCGACATTTTATGGCGACGGAAGTCCTGCAACTGCTTAGGGCTTAACTTCATCACGTCGGTGCCTTCAATACTAATCACCCCTTTAGTCGGGTCTATCAGACGATTAAAATGACGAATTAAGGTCGACTTCCCGGAGCCAGAAAGCCCCATAATTACGAAAATTTCACCCTGTTTGATCTCTAAATTAATATCCTTCAAACCTAGAGTATGGCCAGTTTCAGCGAGGATTTCGTCCTTAGACTTGCCAGCCTCAACCATCGACATCACTTGCTTCGCATTTTCCCCAAACAACTTATATAAGCCTTCAATCTTAATTAGCGACTTAGTCATGTTTGAGTCCTTGTAAATGCGCTTGAGTACGCTTGGCATAAGCCTGAGAGGTCCGGTCGAAAATAATTGCCAGCGCAACAATTGCCAGTCCATTGAGTAGACCTAGAGTAAAATACTGATTCGTAATCGACTTCAGTACGGGTTGGCCTAAACCCTTCACCCCAATCATGGAAGCGATCACCACCATCGATAAAGCCATCATAATGGTTTGGTTTATACCCGCCATAATCGTTGGCATCGCCAAGGGTATTTGCACCCCAAATAACCTCTGCCAAGCGTTAGCGCCGTAGGCCGTGGCCGCTTCCAAAACCTCTTTATCTACTAAACGGATCCCCAAATTAGTGAGGCGAATGACCGGAGGAATACCATAAATAACCACGGCGATAACACCTGGAATCTTACCAATACCCAACAACATCACCACCGGAATCAAGTACACAAAGGCTGGTAGCGTCTGCATCACATCAAGCATTGGGGTGATGATGGCTTGCGCACGATTAGAGCGCGCCATTACGATCCCAATGGGGATCCCTAAAGCAATCGCCAGCATGGTGCAAACGGTAATAATACTCATGGTACGCATCATGTCTTCCCACATACCAAAATATCCCACCAGCAATAGCGATACCACGCTGCCGATCACCAGTTTCCAAGAACGGCTGGCCAGATAAACTAACACCGCGCAAACCAATAAAACTAACCACCATGGTGTGTTGATAAGTAATTTTTCGAACCACACTAAAAATTGTAGTAAGGGATCGAAAAACGACTCAATGGCCTCGCCATACTCTCGGGAAAAACTTCGATATGCCCCATCTAGGCCTTTGCGTATCATAATAAGATCGGCTCGGCTCATTTGTGGAAAGCTATCCAGCCACGACGAATCCGCCATAAAACTACCTCTTAATAAATGAAAAAGGCCAGCTGAGGCTGGCCTATAAAACAATCAATTACATACTCGCTAGCGCTTGACTAACTTTTGCAGCCACTTCGGGTGAAACCCAAGCTTTCCAAGTCTCTGGAAATTCGCTTAAGAAATGATACATAGCAGCATCACCATCAGCTTGATTGTCTTCCATCCATGACAATAATTGATTCATTTGGGCATTACTAAACGCTCGCTTAGTAATATATCCATAAGCTTGTGGTGCTTTGCTGGCAAAACTTTCGGTCGTCACCGAGTACACCGCAGAAGGTGGGTACATCGTCACTTTAGGATTAACGCAGTCTTCTTGTGTGGTGCAGCTCAAAAACTCTTGCTCATCGATACCACTACCAAGGTCAACTTTGACCATCTTGTACTTTCCCAATACCGCCGTAGGTGCCCAATAATAACCAAACCAACCCTGCTTGCGTGCATAGGCTTTTGCGATAGAGCCAGATAAACCAGCACCCGAACCAGGATCAATTAATTCAAAGCCCGACTTTTCTAGCGCCAAAGCAGTAAATAGATGCCCAGATGAAATTTGGCAATTCCAGCCCGCCGGACATCCATAAAATCCCCCAAGTTCTTTACTTTCAGGATGTGGGAATAAATCGGCATGTTGCTTAATGCCTTCGATAGTGGCCAGTTCAGGATATTGGTCAACCATATATTGTGGAACCCAAAAACCTTCTTCTCCGCCATCGGAGAGCGAACGTCCAGCAAAACGAATGCGTTTTTCGGCGACCCCGCGTTCCAAGGCATCCTTGGCCGAGTTGGTCCACAACTCTGGCGCAATATCAGGTTCGCCTTTTTCAATCATCGAAACTGTGGTTGGCATTGTATCACCAGGAACTAGCTCCGCTTCACAGCCATACCCCTGCTCAAGGATAAACTTGTCTACATTGGCGATCAGCGATGCAGAACTCCAATTCATATCGGCAATGGTTACACTGCCACAATCCTCTTCTGCCTGAACAAAACCACAGACTAACAGCAATGCTGCGTATCTAAATTTCATGATTATTTCCTTCCTTGATGCCTCAGTTAGTGGCGCTAATAATACATCTCTAATAATTAGAGTTCAAACGAATAGCTGAACATACCCTGTAGGCTAAGTATGGGATATACTAGGCAAAAATCAAAAAGCTCGGTGACCATGGAAAAATCAGCGTACTGGCAAGATGTTCTCATCTCGCTTCGAAAAATTATCCGCGCGACTGACTTACAGTCGAAACGCATTGTAAAAGCCTGTGGCTTAACAATTCCTCAAGTGATGGTCCTCAGGGCAATTGAAGAATTAGGCACAGTAACGGTAAAGCGGCTATCTGACCAAGTCTCGTTAAGCCAGGCCACGGTTACCACCATCCTGAATCGCTTGGAAGAACGGCTGCTTATTGAACGCGTTCGTAGCGCGACCGATCGACGCATCGTCAACCCACGGCTCACCGAGCGAGGCATGGACATATTAACCACGGTTCCACCGCTATTACACGAGCAATTTATTAAGCGTTTTGAAAATTTGAACGACTGGGAAAAAACTCAGATCTTATCCTCGTTACAACACGTTGCAGCGATGATGAATGCCGAAGAAATTGATGCGTCCCCATTATTAGACATTGAAGCACCAAATAAAGAACTACAACGTTAAAAATTACTTACAGCTCAAATGATAATTTGAGCTTAAGTGGCTGGCTTAGATAAGTTGACAATATGGGTAGCCACGCCATCGAGACTGCGTTGATTTTTCTTAGCCCAATACTGTTCAATACCTCTTTCGCCTTGTTTTTCAGCCCACGAACTTAACTCATCTCGCGGTCCCACAAAGTCAAAAAATGGGACTGATAGACCACAAGAACCTTGCACCATCTCTATCTCTAGCAAGAATATTTGGCGAGCGCCTGCTTGTGCAGGAAACATCGAGATATAGTCTTGCCAAGCCTCATCAGCACGGTGAATAGCCGTCGCCTGACCATATAAACGAAGGATCAACGGTTTCCCCTGAAAGGCGCAAAACATCACTGTCATCCGAGGCAGCTGCTGCACATGGGCTGCGGTTTCGTTACCACTACCAGTCAAGTTAAGCCAAAGCACTTGTTGCGAATTGAGTACCCGAAAAGAATCCATTCCCTTGGGTGAAACATTCACTTTGCCTTGTGCGGCTGCCGTGGCAACAAAAAATAGCTGTTGTTGCTCAATAAACTCAATATGCTGATGACTCATCGACACAAACTGCTTTCCCATTTGCTCCTCCTTTTCATATTTGCTATCAAAATCAACGCTGAAACGAGTCAACTATAATATCGCGACTGACACTCACGATGGCTTCGTCGGCGACTCGCGCAGGTAACGAGCCAAAATTCTATCAAGGTGACTGGCAAAAGCCTTTCGATCCGATTGATTCATCGCCGCAGGGCCTCCTGCATGCATCCCACTGGAACGCAAGGTATCCATAAAGTCCCGCATATTCAGCCGCCCTTTAATATTATTTTTCGTATACAGTTCACCCCGTGGACTCAGGGCTTGCGCTTGCTTACTAATCACCTCGTCGGCTAAAGGAATATCAGCGGTAATTACCAAATCCCCCGGTGCTACCCGCGCCACAATTTCATTATCCGCGACATCAAAACCTGCACTAACCTGAATACTGCTAATCAGCTTCGAAGGCGGCGTGTTAATATATTGATTAGCCACTAAAATCAACGGTAATTGCATACGTTCGGCAGCCCGAAACAGAATCTCTTTAATCACCACCGGACAGGCATCGGCATCAACCCAAATTTTCATACTGTAACTATCTTCCTTACTTCACTTAATAGTTTTCACTATGCCTAAAATCTGCTCAATTACAAGCCAAGCTCCCATCAACAGCGACCAACGCGACTCCATCAAGCCGGGGAAAACAAGACAGAGTCGGTTGCGGCTGCCATAATCAATGGCAAAACCTTGCATCAGTAACTGCAAGGATGGCGCTCTTGGCGAACTTGCTGTAAGCTGCACGCCCAGCCAATTCGGCGGCCATGTTTTAACCACTTACCACAAGAGACAATTTTCTATGAGCTTTGATTCCCTGGGTTTATCCAAACCCCTTCTTGAAGCCGTTGCCGAACAAGGCTACGACACACCTTCAGCCATTCAAACCAAAGCTATTCCTGTGATTTTAGAAGGTAAAGACATCATGGCAGCCGCGCAAACCGGTACCGGTAAAACCGCCGGCTTCACTTTGCCGCTGTTAGAAATATTATCCAAGGGGCCAAAAGCCCGAGCCAATCAGGTGCGAGCGCTAGTATTAACGCCCACCCGCGAGTTAGCGGCTCAAGTTGGTGAAAGTGTCGCCACTTACGGTAAGAACTTACCTTTAAGCTCTACCGTGGTATTTGGTGGGGTTAAAATTAACCCGCAAATGCAAAAACTACGTCGTGGCGCCGATGTCTTAGTGGCAACGCCAGGCCGTTTACTCGATTTATACCAGCAAAATGCCTTTCGCTTCCAACAACTGGAAGTCATCGTATTTGATGAAGCTGACCGGATGTTGGACATGGGCTTCATCCATGACATTCGAAAAATTCTGGCTTTATTGCCCAAACAGCGTCAAACCTTAATGTTTTCAGCGACTTTCTCCAATGAAATTCGCACGCTAGCCAAGAGCTTGGTAAAAGATCCGGTCGAAATTTCTGTGACGCCGCGTAATGCGGCAGCCAAAACGGTCGAGCAATGGATCGTGCCTGTTGATAAAAGCAAGAAGTCAGGCTTATTGACCCAACTCATCAAACAAAATGACTGGCAGCAAGTTTTAGTATTTAGCCGAACCAAGCATGGAGCGAATCGCTTAGCCAAACATCTGGAACAGCGAAACATCAGTGCAGCGGCAATTCATGGTAATAAAAGCCAGGGTGCACGCACCAAAGCTTTAGCCAACTTTAAAAGTGGTGAAGTAAGAGTCTTAGTCGCCACTGACATCGCGGCGCGCGGCTTGGATATTGACCAACTGCCACAAGTAGTCAACTTTGATTTACCGAATGTATCTGAAGACTATGTGCATCGCATTGGTCGAACGGGTCGCGCAGGCGCGACTGGTCAAGCCATCTCATTGGTCTGTGCCGATGAAATTGCCGACCTCAGTGGTATCGAGCGCTTAACTGGAGCACTATTGGAGCGTAAAGAAGAGGCCGGTTTTGAGCCGAGTGTCGTGCTACCACCGACTCGCTTAGACGGTCGCCCAATAAAACCGAAAAAACCCAAAAAACCGAGAAATCCACGCGTTGAACACCAAGATGGACAACGCTCGAGTGAAAATGCCCGCGGCAATAAGCCAGTTGGGAAAAATCGCCGACATACTGGTGGTGCAGCGAAGAGTAAACGTTTCGCGAAACCTGCAAGCAGTACTTCAGGCAATAAATAAACTGAATGTTCCCCTGTTGTAATAGGCAATAGGGGAAAACACCTTCACCAAGGTGCCTTGAACAGCAACGCTGAATTTTGCTTTAAAATGAAGCGTTGTTTAAACATCCCCCATGGCATACATCACCCTGCTTTGGGCTGCTTCATCAGTCAAATCAAAAATAGTGGTAAAATTAATCACTAAATCCGGGCCTTAGGCCAAGAACTCTCTACGCGTGGATTGACTCGACTTAAATTGACCACCAAAAGCAGAGGTTTGGGTAGAAGAACTTGCATCCATCACCCCTCGCGCCTTCACGCAAAAATGGGTCGCGACCATCGAAACCGCCACATCTTCGGTGCCTAATAGGCTTTGTAGAGCAACTAAAATTTGCTGGGTTAAACGCTCCTGCACCTGCGGACGCTGGGCAAAGAAACGAACAATACGATTAATTTTCGACAAACCAATGATGTTATCTTTGGGAATATACGCCACTTTCGCCAAACCATCGATGGTCACAAAATGATGTTCACAGGTACTGGTAAAGGAAATGTCGGCAACTTTCACCATTTCTTCCACCGCCATTTTATTCTCAATGATGCTAATTTTGGGAAAACGCGAATAGTCCAAGCCTGAGAACACTTCATCCACAAACATTTTAGCAATCCGATGCGGAGTTTCCGCCAAACTATCATCACGAAGATCCAAACCCAGAGTACTCACCACCTCAGTTAATGAAGCCTTTATTTTTTGGTACTTTTGCTCGTTGCTTAACTGATTTTCTAGCAAGGGGGTTTCGATACCTCTTGCAATCAAGGCTTGGCGTACTTGAATTGCCTCCGGTGACAAGCAAGCGTCTTTGCTAAATTTTTTTTCGGCTAACGCTACTTTCATAATCACTTCCTTTAGATTGTCTTGATAGGTCAAGCCCATGCAGGGCTATTCACATTAAACGAGGTGACGACCGCCGTCTAAAGCAATGCAGCGACCCGTTAAATATTGACTGTTCATAATAAAATTCACCGCGGCGACCGCTTCAGTCGCGCCGCCTTCTTTCGCCATCAGCGATTTGGCCGATGCCTTACGACGATACGCTGCGTCATCGTGCTGATTAAACATCAATAACGAAGGCGCAATGCTATTAACTTTCACGGCAGGCGCGAGCCGAGCAGCAAAAGAGAGACTCAAGTTGGCCAGACCAGCTTTACTGGCAGCATAGGCGATATGTTTGGCACTGCCTTTTTCTGCCACATAATCCGTTAAATGAATAATATCGCTGGTCTCGCCAGTTTGATGCTGTTGATTTAATAGACTTTCGAAGGCCAAATTCATCTGATACGGAGCCGTCACATGCACACACCACATCTGACGCATCAACTCATGTTCATCGTCTAAAGCTGCATTTTTTAACCACTGCGAAGCGTTATGGATCACCGCCCGCAACACCGAATAATGGTTTAACACATAAGTAATAAAACTTTGAATACCGGCATCTTGGCTAAAATCGGCCGCCACACAGTCCGCCCCCAGTTCACGTAGCTCGGCAACACCAGCGGTTTCACTACGGTAGCTAATCAGAAGCGGATAGCCCTGAGCTAACAAGTCTTTAGCAATGCTTAATCCGAGTCGCTGTCCAGCACCAGTAATCAAAACTGGCGCGTGAATTTCACTAACCTTAATCGGCATTACGAGTGCCCGATAGAGTCACCGATACCGAATCGGCAAACCGCAAGGCATGCGGTTTATCCACCGTAATCCGTGCGTTAATCACTCTTGGTTCACTCATCGCCAGATTCAGCAAATCGGCACATAATTTTTCGAGCAGTCTGAAATGCCCCTGCTCCACATGGGCAATCATCGCTTTGGTGATCAGCTTGTAGTTCAGCGCCAAATCTTCACTATCCGCGACACAGGCTTGGCTAGCCTGATAACGAATTTCTGCGTTAATCACCACATCTTGTTGTTTACTCAGCTCTTCTTGATTAAAACCAATAAAGGTACGAAGCCGCAAATTAGTAATCGTAATCAGGGCAGGATCTAAACTAAAACTGCTCGCCAGAGGCGCTAGATTAGACACATTCGACATCCAATTCTCTCTTATTAAATGATGCTATTCATAATACCTAGTCTAGTTTACTAGAAATTAACAAGGTATTTACTTTATTTAATTAGCTTTTGTGCTCAAGGCAGCTTCTGGATCACCAAGCTCACAGAGCCAAGCGTAAAACCAAATTTACTGATTTGCGATTCGTTAATGATGGTACGCGGGTTCACCAAATACATTTTGTCCTTCACATTAACGTCCAAAGGCTTCCCTTGGTATTGCAAACTTAATACATATTCCATAAACAACGCATTGCCGGAGATCCGCATGCTTGCTGGTTGACTCACATCATTAGCACTGGCGAGGTAACCACCATCTTCCTGCGGCTGTAAAGTCCATATCCGCCGTTGTCGTTCCCCATCATCAAATTCGAAGTGTTCGTCAAGTGTTCCCTGCCCCTGCTCATCCCAACGGGCCTGCATGCTAACATTAAAATAGCGGATTAATTCACCATCTCGGTTTTTTACAATACCATGGGCGGTTAACTCACCATTGAAAAAATCTTTCAGTATCAATTGTGGGTGGTTTGCAGCATAAGCACCCACATCATCACGAGCACAACCGAATAGGCCAGCCAGTAAAACGATGAAAAGTAAATAGCGTCGATGTCTGCCTTGCGCCAATCGCATAACAATCTACCTTGCAGCCTAATCCTATGCTTATAACGGGGAAACAACTGAAAACGATCGATGAAATTGAAATAATGATTAAATCCAATCGGCAGGAACCGATTTGAGGCATTTGGTACAGTACAAGGTTTGACCTAGGCGACTTAAGCGAGCGTGATGATCGAACACCCAAGCACGATTTTGCCATGGTGGCTGATGCCGTAAATGCTGGCTATGGCCACAGGCGAGTTTTGCAATCCAATGTTGCTGCTCATCCAGATGAAAGCCCACAATCACTTGATCCATATGAAGTTAACGATTAAACATTTCGCGTAATACCATGTGAGTGCGAACCATCACCATTTTTTCCATCTGCTCCAGCTGCAGACGAATCGCCTCTAAACGAGCCATCGACTCCACCTCAACATAGAGCAACATATCCACATCGCCACTGATCGACTGACAACGTTTGATTTCAGGAATTTTTCGCATAAACGCCGCGTAGGCTTCACAATGATGTTCGTTATAACGTAATTCAAAATGCGCTGCAATCAACGGTGACTGGTCGCCATGCCCAAGCTCTGCATGATAACCCTTAATGATCCCATGCTTTTCTAAATTATGGATCCGTTCAGCGGTCGCCGAACGCGACAGGCTCACTTCACGGGCAACTTGACTCACCGGCATACGGGCATTATCTACCAACAATGCAACAATCTGTTGATCAAATTTATCCAAAAATATCATTCCATCATATCAGCACCAGCAAATGTTATAGCAGGCTCTTTGACCGTACTCAACAATCAAACACAGGGAAATCGACTCCTACGCGCTGGCGAGCGTCATCAACGACCCGCGAGAAATTTATCCATGGCTATCGTTTTCGCATAAAAAAACACCATCAGCCAAGCTGATGGTGTTGAAAACATGTCGAACAAAATTAGTTTAAAGCACTATCAATTCCAATAAGTGCGCCGGCCTACTCAATTAATTATCCTCTGTAGTCTGCTCAATTCCCGCTGTTTGCTGAATAGTGTTTGGCTGGGTACGAAATAGACGCATCACCAAAACAAAGAACACTGGGACAAAAAATATCGAGAGTACCGTGGCTGAAATCATACCACCAACAACCGCCCAACCAATCGCGTTACGGCTAGCAGCCCCAGCACCAGAACTTAAGGCCAAAGGTAATACTCCTAAAATAAAGGCCATAGAAGTCATGATAATTGGGCGTAAACGCATCCGACAAGCTTCTACGGTCGCAGCGATAAGGTCCATCCCTTGGTCATATTGTGCTTTCGCAAACTCAACAATCAGAATGGCATTTTTCGCCGACAATCCCACTGTTGTTAATAGCCCAACTTGGAAATACACATCATTGGATAAGTGATGGAAAGTTGCAGCAATAATTGCCCCAAAAATCCCTAGTGGCACCACCATTATCACCGAGAATGGTACACTCCAACTTTCATATAAGGCCGCCAAAGAAAGGAATACGATCAACAAGGAGATCGAATATAGCAAGGCCGAGTTCGCCCCACTTTGCTTCTCTTGGTAAGACACGCCATTCCAAGCTAAACCCACTCCCTGCGGCAACTGACTTACAATCGCTTCAATCGCATCCATCGCGTCACCAGTACTCTTACCCGGCGCTGCCGCACCTTGAATATTAAGAGCTGGTGACCCATTAAAGCGCTCTAAACGTGGTGAACCATAGCTCCAATGAGTGCTTGCAAATGCGCTAAACGGCACCATTTCATGGTTGGCATTACGAACATGCCATAACAAGAAATCGTCTGGGTTCATACGAAATGGCGCATCTGCTTGAACATATACTTTTTTAACCCGCCCATTATCAATGAAATCATTCACATAATTAGAACCCCAAGCGGTTTGCAAAGAGCTATTGATGTCACTCACCGCAACGCCCATTGACATGGCTTTTTCATAATCAATCTCAATTCGAAATTGAGGGGCATCTTCCATGCCGTTAGGTCGCACCGCGTTTAAATTCGGATTATTAGCAGCCATCCCCAGTAACTGATTACGCGCCTGGATCATTTTTTCGTGACCTAAATTACCTTCATCAATCAGGTAAGCATCAAAACCACTGGCGGTGCCTAATTCAGGGATTGGCGGTAAATTAAAGGCAAATATCGAGGCTTCTTTCACCTGAGATAAAGCCCCCCAAGCTCGACCTATAATCGCCTTCACCGATAGCCCTGGATTGGTACGCTGATCCCAATCCTTCAGCTTCACGAAAGTCATCGCCATATTTTGACCACTGCCCGCGAAACTAAAACCAGCCACCGAGAACACCGACTCCACGGCGTCCTTTTCGCCCTCGAGAAAGTGCCCCCGAACCTTATCCAATACTGCCATGGTCCGCTCACGAGTGGCACCAGTAGGTAGTTGAATCATCGCCATCAATACCCCCTGATCTTCCTCGGGAAGAAATGACGTTGGCAATTTATTCCACAGCGAAGCCAAGGCAGCAATCACCGCAATATAAACGATCCCATAGCGGATTTTTTGATGTACACCACGTTGCACTACCCCTCGATATTTTTGGGTACTGGCATTAAAGCCTTGGTTAAACCAGGCTAAAGGCCCACGTTTAGGGGTATGCGCGCCTTCACTGACCGGCTTTAACAACGCTGCACATAGCGCCGGGGTTAACACCATCGCAACGATCACCGATAACACCATGGCCGAAACAATCGTTAAAGAAAACTGTCGATAAATCGCGCCTGAAGCGCCCCCAAAGAAGGCCATTGGTACAAATACTGCGCTCAACACCAGAGCAATCCCCACCAGTGCACCAGTAATTTGTCCCATCGATTTTCGCGTGGCATCACGCGGAGACAAGCCTTCTTCGGCCATCACCCGTTCCACGTTCTCAACCACCACAATCGCATCATCGACCAACAAGCCAATCGCCAGAACCAAGCCAAACATGGTTAAGGTATTGATCGAGAAGCCAAATGCCGCCATCACTCCAAAAGTTCCCAATAATACAACAGGAACCGCAATAGTTGGGATCAAGGTCGCCCGAAAGTTTTGGAGGAACAAGAACATCACCAAGAATACCAATGCAATGGCTTCAAAGAGCGTTTGCACGACCTCTTCAATAGAAATTCTGACAAATGGCGTGGTGTCGTAGGGATATACCACTTCCAAGGATTCAGGGAAAAATTTCTGCAACTCAGCAACTTTTGCTGTCACCGCTTCGGCAGTATCCAAGGCATTCGCCCCACTAGCCAAAGTAATCGCCAAGCCAGTTGCATAGTGGCCATTATAACGCGCCACCGAAGCATAGCTTTCCCCTCCCAGCACCACTCTCGCAACGTCTTCTAAGCGGATTTGCGAGCCATCGCTATTTACCTTTAATAGAATGTTTTCAAACTGCTTCACCGATGACAAACGCCCTTGCGCGGTCACGGTCACATTCAGCTGCTGACCCGGCACCGAAGGAGCGCCGCCTAATTCACCCACCGATACCTGGGTGTTTTGCGCGCTAATAGCGTTGGTCACATCAACTGGCGTTAAACTATATTTATTCAGCTTATGTGGATCGAGCCAGATACGCATAGCATGTTGAGAACCAAATACCTGCAGTTCACCAACCCCTTCGGTTCGACTCAAAGGATCTTTCACCTTAGAGACGACATAATCCGCCAAGTCGATATTGTTCATGCTACCGTCTTTGGAATAAAAGCCGATCACCATCAAAAAGCTACTGGATGATTTGGCAACCGAGATCCCTTGATTCACCACTGCAGTCGGGAGTAAAGATTCCGCCACACTAAGCTTATTTTGAACCTGTACTTGCGCAATATCTGGATCGGTGCCTGACGCAAAGGTCAAGGTGGTAGAGAAGCGTCCCGAAGAATCACTGGTCGATGACATGTACAATAAATTATCAATACCATTCATGTTTTGTTCGACAATTTGCGTCACACTATCTTCTACGGTTTGTGCCGAAGCGCCTGGATAATTCCCAGAAATACTCACCGCTGGCGGAGCGATTGTCGGATATTGCGCCACCGGTAGTGACGTAATCGATAACACCCCTGCTAACATAATAACAATGGCAATTACCCATGCAAAAATGGGCCTATCAATAAAAAAACGAGCCATAGTTTACTGTCCTTCATCAAGTGCTAAGATATTCAGCTGCACTGCACTTCCGGGTTTCACTTTTTGTAGGCCATTCACGATCACCTGATCGCCCACACTTAAGCCAGCATCAATCAACCACTGAGTCCCCACCACTCGAACTGCATCAACCACTTGATCTTCAACTACATTTTTTGAATTCACCAACATCACATGAGCGCGTCCGGTCACATCCCGGCTAACCGCCCGCTGCGGCACCAGAATCGCTTCAGCACGAGTCTCGGTGGGGACTTCGGCCCGAACATACATGCCTGGTAATAACAACAAATCGGGGTTAGGTACCAAGGCGCGAAGATTCACCGTGCCTGTTTCTTGGTCTACACTCACATCCGCAAATTGCAAGCTTGCTGGTTCTGCTACTGGTGTCCCATCGTCCAGCGACAACTGAATCGCACCCAGTGTTTTTTCGCCCAGAGGATGATTACTGCGTAGTTTCATCAAATCAGAGCTAGACTGAGAAATGTCTACATACAAAGGATCCAGCTGTTTAATCACCGCCAAATAAGTTGTTTGATTTGCGGTCACTAAGGCTCCTTCAGTCACCGCCGACAAGCCAATACGACCCGAGATAGGGGCCTTAATCTTGGTATAATCTAAATTAATTTGCGCCGATTTAACCGCCGCTTTAGCTGACATAATCGATGCCACCGCCTCACGATAACTCGCTTGGGAATCTTCGTAAGTTTGTTGACTGATCGCTCGTTTTTTTATCAAAGCTTGATAACGATTCAGCTGTAGCTCTGCTCTTTCGAGTACCGCTCGCGCTGAAGCAAGCGTCGCTTGAGCACTATCTAACGCGACCTCATAGCTTGCAGGGTCAATTTGAAATAACACATCACCTTTTTTGACCGTGCTGCCTTCAACAAACAAGCGTTGCAAAACAATCCCTTCCACCTGTGGCCGAACTTCTGCAACCCGAAAAGCACTGGTGCGACCCGGAAGACGGGTTGCTAACTCTATAGGCTGGGTTTTGATGACAACCGCATCGACAGTAACCGCAGGCATCGCTGGAGCCGCTGCAGGTTTCGCCTTGGTTGTTTCAGTGTCACAAGCAAGAAGGGAAAACGCCACCGCTAAACCGAGCAAAGTAAAACGGAATGATTTAAATACTTTAGTCATGCATAAATCTCCTGACTGCAAAAATGGCTGAATACTTGCTCGACGCAACATGCGCCTAAGCCTTAATTAGGAACTAAATACTCACTGCAAGCCTGTAATTACAGTAGATATTGAGTCATTTGAATGAGCGAATGGTGTGTGAATGAGAACAAAATTGATTAGCAAACCACCATAGTGCTTAAGCTTTAATCTTTCTGTCGTGTTTTTGTCATCAAAGTCGAAAAAGCTAAGAGTTAATGACTGAAAATTTCGTCAAAAACTATCTAAATCCTTGCCCTCTACTCCATATAAAATTAACTAAAATAATGATTTTTATATCTTTGACTTTAAATAGATATAAAATTTACATTTCTTTGCAATAGGCAACTACGGCTTAAGCAACACTCGGAATGCTAATGACGAGCGCTCATTTATAGTCGTGGCGGTTAGCACACCACAATCAAGTCATTCGCCATGCTGATCCTGCCAAATCAATCACCAATCCACCTCTAGCACTAAGGTAAATGACGAACCTGTCGATACAGGCCAAAGCCCGAGCAACAACCGATCAACGCAAGCCCGAGCCAAACCGACTGGCGCGGTAAAGCATCGACGTCTAACAACCAACCCACTGCAACGTTACCAAGCAAAGCCACAACCCCGCCAATACAGGCGTATAAACCATAATGGCTGGCCAGCTCAGCTGCGCTGCAAAAACGGGCCACATACGAGCCCAGTAGGGGTAAAACCAGCATCGAGCCGAAACTAAACATCACCGCATAAGCGATAAAATTGGCGGCCTGCCAAGAAGATACACTGACTAAAAACCACAAAAAGGACAGGCCCATTAGGGCTAAACCGATGCCCATCGCCGCGGCCGGACCAATATTTCGAGCCACCCAACGACTGATGGGCATCTGTAAGCCAATACCCAGTGCCGAAGAGGTCATAAATACCCAAGTGATCACATCTGAATTCAGGCCGCGCATTTGCACCTCATTGGGTAGTGCCAAATACAATTGATGAAACAACAACTGAAAGGCGCAGGCAAAGCCAATAAAGCCCATGAAATGCCGATGCTGTAACATCGACCGCCACTGCAACCAAAAAGGCTGGGCTCCCTGCTCACGATTTGCCTGAGCCGCTAATTTGGGTAGGTAGCGCCATTGGATCAAAAACAAAATCGCAAAAATCGCGGCGGCAGAGCAGCCAACCCACATAAAATTTTTGGCGACCAAAAGAATGCCCAGCAAGGGACCTAACAACATGCCCGCTTCACTGGTCCAGTTTTGCAGCGCAAAAATCCGGTCTCGACGCGCCAGATCGGGCGCCTCATAAGCCAGATAGGCGTTGCTGGATGGGGTAAAGAGCGCTCCGGCAAACCCCGTAAAAAAGGCGCCGAGTAACAACCAGGGAAGGCTTTCGGCGACGCCTAATAGAGCAAAACCAGCCACCCGTACCACGCAGCCAGCCAGAATTAGGCGCTTGTAACCGAAATAATCGCCGAGAGTGCCGCCCACCAGAAACATGCCCTGCTGACTAAATACCCGCAAGCCAATCACCAGACCAACGTACCAAGGCGACAAACCAAGCGAACGCTGTAAATGATCTGCCAGATACGGCAATAACATATAGAAGCCAAGATTAAAGCTAAAGCCATTAATCACCAATACACGACTGGCAGCTGACAAGCCTTGCCAGTCGGCCAGCAAATGATTTGCTTTCATCGACTATTTGATCTGGGCAACAACAGCATCCACTCGCTCTGGGCTGAGTGCCACTTTGGCACGTAAACGCGGATATTTTTGTTCAAAGGTGGCTTTATTCACCGCCTCACCAACCTGAATCAACCCTACCATGCCCATCATTAAATGTGGTGGGCAGTAATACAAAAACAATCCCTGTTGCTCCAGCGTAATGGTATAAGCTTGATCCATTTTAGAGGCCCAGCCCGACGCGCCCTCCGGCACCACATAAGACTTAACAAAATGTCCTGACTGGCTGGGAACAAAAGTAACGCTGTCGCCAACTTCCGCCTGCAAAAAAGCGGGCTCAAATACCATCGAACCGGCGTCCCCATAACTCAACATTTTAACCTGCCATTCCTTTGCCGACAGCGGACTGACAGACAAGCATGCCAACAGGGCCAAAACAAGGTATTTACTCGACATCTTCATTTCCTTCGATCGATTTTATTTGATGGTTTTTATCCGTGAACGGCTGCGTGACCGGGCCGTCGCGTTCGAATAAACGGCGCCCCTAAACTGTCCAGTTGAACGTCTACTTTTACCCCGTACACTTTATCAATTAGCTCTGGATACAAAATATCTTTTGGTGCCCCCTGAGCAATCAAGTGACCATCTTTCAACACCAATAAGTTGTCGGCATACTGCGCCGCCAGATTAAGGTCATGCAGGATCATCAGTGAAACCCAGTGCTTGGCTTTGGTTTGCTGATCGAGATGGTTCAGTAGCACTTGCTGAAAATGCAGATCCAAAGCGCTCACCGGCTCATCCAGCATTAAAATCTTAGGCTGACGCATCAAAGCCTGAGCGAACAAAACCATCTGGCATTGGCCGCCACTCAAGGTTCGCACATCGCGATTTGCCAAGTGCAATAAACCAATGGCGTCCAGAGCCTGTAAGGCTTGCTCGAGCAAGGAATCGTCTAGTTTGAGGGAAAGTGCACTCATTTTTCCCAACAGCACCACCTCTAAGGCACTCAAACCCACATCCAGACGAATATCCTGCGGCATATAGCCAAACTGCTGGCGCCAAGGATTCAGGTTGGACTTGGTCAACCGGGTATGCTCAAACAGTACTTCTCCGCCTTGTGGCTGAATGTCACCAAACAAGGTTTTTAGCAAGGAACTTTTACCGGTCCCATTGGGGCCGATAATCACATGGGTCTTTCCGGCAGCCAGCGAAAAGCTAAGACGATCAGCCAACACTAAGTCATCAAATGCCAGAGATAATTCACGGACTTCCAGCATGCTTAGCGCCTCTTACTCATAATCAACCAAAAGAAAAACGGCACACCAATAATCGCGGTTACAATACCGATGGGGAATAAAGCGCCGGGTACAATCACTTTCGACAACACCGAGGCGCTGGACAGCAAAAATGCCCCCACCAAAAATGATAATGGCAAGAAGTAGCGCTGATCTTCACCCACCAGCATACGGGCAATGTTAGGCGCCACAATACCAATAAAGCCGATTATGCCAACAAAACTGGTAGCGGTTGCGGTCATAATGGCCACTATAATCAGAGTCTTAATACGCAAGCGAGCCACATTCACGCCAAGACTCTTCGCCCGTTCTTCCCCTAAGCGAAGCGCTGTTAGTTGCCAGGCATCTTTCAGCAACACCGCGACACAAATCAGCGTTACGATGGCGGTGATTAGAAAATTGGTCCAATTGGCTTTGGTTAAACTACCAAATAACCAAAACAAAATTTGCTGGCTTAATTCCGGCGATGAGATGAATTGCACCAAGGAAAGCAGCGACTGAAACAAAAATAGCAAGGCGATGCCGGCCAGAATTAATTGACCGGAAGTGATATGTCGCATCATCGCCAGGCCAAACAACAAACTTGCCGATAACATGCAACAGGCGAAGGCACCCAGCGGCACCGCGATTTGCGAATGTAAACCCAAGCCGCCAAGATACAACATAAAGGCGGCGCCAAAACCCGCTGCAGCCGCCATCCCCAAGGTATAAGGGCTGGCCATCGGATTATTGAGTAAGGTTTGCATTTCAGCGCCACCCACCCCCAGAGATCCACCAACCACAACCGCCATTAAGGCGATGGGCAAACGCAGATTCATCACGATCACTTTAGTGGTAGTGGTCACCTCAACAGGCGCACCAAGCCCCTCCATTAAGGCCCGAAACACATCCGTCAGGCCCAATAATGAAGGTCCGGTTGCAATATCCAGCAAAAAGGAAAATGCCAGTAACAGCAGTAAGCCGGCCAAAACCCACCAACGCCGCTTTTCCGAGCGACGTTGGTGATTGACCGCATCTGCAATGAGGCTGGATGCTAGCATTAATCAGTCATTTGTACGGCAAAGCTGCCTTTAGGACTTACAGGCAAATACTTATGATAAAAATCAAGATAATTTTGTGCCGGATCGAGTGCTTTGAAAAGCTCTGGGTACTGCGCTTTTGCAATAAATTGCAGCATGCTGCCGTCAAGGATGGTGCGCGATGCACCTTGGTAAATACCGAACAGACGTTTGTTCTTGACAGCGTCCAGGCTTTCCCAGCCAGCACGTTGAGTGAAACCTTTAAGACGCTCTACCGCCAGCGATTGAGCAATCCCTTGACCCATCACCATGGCATCCGATTTTTTGCCCGATTCGGTGCCCGTAATGAAGATCACTTGCGGGTTGGAGGCTAATACTTGCTCTGGATTGATTGGTCCCCACCACTCGATGAATGGCGCGGCAATGTTATCGCCACCCGCGCTGGTGACCATCGCGCCCCACATATTTTTACCATAGGTGAAAGAATACTCACTAGGACCCTGGTTCCCAAACTCTACGTAAGTACGTGGTTTTGGTAACTTGGCCTTGGCGATAGTGTCGTGAATATGCTCAACCACCGTCTGATACTCATCAGCAATTTTCGCGGCGCGTGCTTCCTGGCCAGTTAATTCACCGATAATTTGAGTACTTTTTAAGTGACGCTCCAAGGTTTGAGCATTGTAATCCACCACCACAATCGGAATACCGGCGTCTTCAATGGCGTCTACATCCATTCCAAGGCCCTTATACTGCCAGTCAGCCAATAACAACACACTGGGGTTTAGGCTCAGAACTTTTTCAACGGAGAAGGTTTGCGACTCAACTTCACCCACATCTGGAATGGCTTTTAGTGATGGGCGATAGTCGGTGTACAACTGCCAACTCGCGGGGCGCCAGGCTTGCCAAGTATCTTTAGAGATCCCAACCACATGATCAAAGGCCTTCTCAGTACCAATTGCCATGTAGTCTTCAGCATAAAATCCTAGTACCACGCGCTCTGCTGGCACATCCACTTGCACGGAGCGACCCAATACATCTTCAATTATTTTAACTTCTGCTTGAGCCGTCATCGACCACAAAGACATCCCTAAAGCTGCGCTAAACGCCAATCCTTTCATTTAAAACCTCATAAAGCATCTAAAAAGCGAGTGATAATGATTATCATGTGCATTCTATGGATTACTAAGATTGAAGCAAGTTAAATTTCACCTGAATTTTTTAAGCGAGACTTATCCAAGAAAGAGCTAAGATCCAGAAGCAGAGCAATGCTCAGAAAAGAAGGGCTGATGTCACTGCGCACTATAGATGATGGCATATAGCATCACGCTAAGCGCAGTAGCCGAGCTCCATGCAGTAAACTAGTTCATTCAACAAACTAACAGGCTTTAAGCTGCGGGACTCTAGCTGGGGAATGACAGCAAGCGTTTAGTTGAAGGTGTTGCAATTTCCCTAAAATTTGAAACTAAATATTGAACAGTAGATTAAATTATACGAGTTTTGAAATAAGCGCTAACTCATCGAGTTAGCCGCCAATCAATTCGCTTAATTTGTGCTTTATGGCCCGTAGTCAAAAAAACTAGACCATAAAACTCAAATTTAACAGCCAATACTTTGATCCTTTGATACCGCGCTAATCAAGCACTACGCAAGAAAAATGTATTCGCGTTTCTTTCAATCGCGCATCATTAAAATTTGTAGCCACCAGAGAGCATCACCACAACCGGGTTGATCTTCACATCTGTAGATTTACTCTCCGTGCCCGCTTTGTAGTGAGCAGTGGTTTCAATATTGGCATACCATATCGAGGCATTTAAGAACCAATTTTCATTGAGTTTATAATCCACCCCGATATTCGCAGCAAGTCCCCAAGAATCATCAAGACTCAAGTCACTGAGACCGGCATTGGTGCCAGTGCTATTAAAAGAACTATCAAAAAAGGTCGTATAATTCACCCCCGCACCGATGTAAGGACGCCAGGCTGATTGCGAATCACCAAAGTAATATTCCGCCATTAAAGTTGGCGGTAAGTGTTTGGTCTTGCCGATATTTCCAAGCCCCCCCAGATCGGTAGAAATCTCATGCGAGAAAGGTGTTGCGGCGAGCAACTCTATTCCAACATTATCACTCATCATATAATCAAGGTTCAGGCCTAATTGAGTATCCGAATTAACCGCCAACTGGCTCGAAGTCCCCAAAATACCATCACTACTGTCATTCGGTATCACACTCGCAACCCCGGCACGCACAAAGAAATCCCCTTTCTCGTGAGCCAATACATTGCTAGAACTGAATGCGGCAACAACAGCAATCGCACATAACGTCTTTTTCATTTTATTTT
This sequence comes from Agarivorans sp. QJM3NY_33, assembly GCF_050870865.2. NCBI lineage: Bacteria > Pseudomonadati > Pseudomonadota > Gammaproteobacteria > Alteromonadales > Alteromonadaceae > Agarivorans > Agarivorans sp. QJM3NY_33. Next base: position 123,348 of record NZ_CP194039.2, on the reverse strand, counting down.
TCCTTTACTTATGGTTGATCAAACGTTGCTATTTTGTTTGCGCACAGTAACACGAAATAACCATACGACTTTGATGGATATCAATTTGCAACAAAATACAGCATAAATTATTTCGACGCGTGATCTTAATTAACATTTGCCAATAAGTGTTGACATGGCGATAGATATTGACCAAAGCCTTTAAAACCAGTCATTAAAATGGACAAGCAGTCATCCCTCAGAATCACTTGTTTAACAGAAATGTTCGGTGCGAGATCTAAGCTGGTTGTTGGTGGCATGACAGGAAAAACAAGACCTTTGAGGCCCCATTCAATCGCCTAAACTAGATCCGTGGTTTCGCCTGAGCAGAGAGCACGATGGCCTGATTCGACGCTTTTTCGATTTTAAATTGTCCACCACTGCTGGAAAGCTGGCGTGCATATAGCTCTCGACACTTTAATTGATCGAACCAATAGGGCGCCAAAGAACAATGCGCAGAGCCAGTTGCGAGATCTTCGGGGATCCCAATCTTGGGGGCGAAGTATCGCAGTACATACTCATTATCACTGGATTGTGCCGTCACCATAAAGGCATGCTGATCTTCGATTAATTTGAGCTGTTCAAAATCGGGTTTAAAACTCGCTACAGCCGCTTCAGAATCCAAAACAAGAACCATATCTCGGGTGGTAAATACATCCCGATGTTTAGGTAGCAAAAATTCATTGCCCAGCATATTTGAGGCATATGGTTTTGCCCGCCAACTAGGTAGCGTCATTGAAAAAAAACCTTGGTTCTCCGATACCCTTAGCTGACCATAACGACTTTGAAAGTCGACTTGCTTGCGCTGGTAGCGCTTGATGATTTCGGCCCCCGCCCCCAGACTGCCATGCCCACAAAGGTTTATTTCACCCAGCAGTGAAAACCACCGAATGTGGTAAGTTTTGTCTTCGACAAGTACAAAAGATGTCACTGGCTGGGCAATTTCTCTGGTTAAGTCGAGTAACTCAGCATCACTCAGCCAGCGCTCGAGCACCACCACGCCACAAGGATTGCCTGCGGCAAATTCACCACAAAACACATCGTAGACATATGATTTGATATTCCAGCCCCTTATTTTGTCGTTCAAAGCGCTTCGCGAGCCCCCTTGCTCATGTGTTAGGCATTGAGTCTATGAAATGAGCCTCATGAGAGTCGCATTGCCTGATGCATCTCATCTTACACCATCCATGGCACTAGCAAATAAAAGTAGCTCATTTACAACTACTTGTAACGATGGAGATTTGAATCAATAAAATAGGCAGCAAGTCATTTACAATAGCCGCCGACATCAAATACGAGAACAGGGATAGTTATGTTTTACCGAATCATCTTCAGCAGCCTGCTGTTATGTTTATCCGCAACGGCCAGCAGCAACGATGCAAACGATCAAGACTACCAACAGTGGGCGCGTGGGATCTGGCAGTCCTTAGATCGGCAGACCGGTGAAATTGTCATTTCCGATGCCAACGCCACCTTGAACGTTCCCGATTCTTTTTATTACTTAAATCCGGAAGACTCAAAAACGGTACTGGAACAAGTGTGGGGTAATCCACCGGGACAGCAGGTTTTAGGCATGCTTTTCCCCGCAGAGTATACCCCTTTTGATTCAGATTCATGGGCAGTCAGTATCCAGTACGAGGAAGATGGTTACGTTTCAGATAGCGATGCCGAAGACATCGACTATGTTGAACTACTGCAAGAAATGCAAGCCGATACCAAGGCCGATAACCAGCAGCGGATCGAACAAGGCTATGAAAGCATCCAATTAGTCGGCTGGGCAGCAAGCCCTTACTATGATGCTAGTCACCATAAACTACACTGGGCAAAAGAACTCAAATTTGGCGACCAAGAAGTCCATACCCTAAACTACAACATTCGGATCTTAGGTCGAAAAGGTGTGTTAGTACTAAACTTTATTGCCAACATGGATCAGCTGGCAACCATCTCTGCAAATCTGGATTCGGTATTAGCTTTAGCCAACTTCGATCAAGGCTCTAGCTATCTCGATTTCAATCCCGATATCGACCAAGTGGCGGCCTACGGCCTAGGCGCTTTAGTGGCAGGGAAAGTGATAGCTAAAACTGGTTTCTTCGTGGTCGCACTGTTATTTTTAAAGAAATTTGCAGTCATTATCGTGGTCGGTTTAGGGGCGCTGCTAAAAGGTCTTTTTCGCCGTAAAAAAGCCGATTAAATCATTCGCTATCCAAGCTAAAGCCGGACGATGTTCGGCTTTATTAATCCAGCAAAATCAATCACTCAGCTCTGGCTTGAACCATCCCAGTTGCTGATGTAATTTGGTCACGCTACCCACCACGATCAGCGAAGGACTTTCGGCCTGCGCCGCCAGCTCAGCCAATTGCGCCAAACAACCCGTGAAAACCCGTTGCTGTGGCGTGGCACCGCGTTCAATAATCGCACAAGCAGTACTAGCCGCTAAGCCATTGCTCAACAAATTAGCTTGGATCTGCGGACATTGCTTCAAGCCCATATAAAATACTAAGGTATGATTCGCGTGGGCCAAAGAAGGCCAATCTATATCTTCACCGTGCTGTTTTAAGTGACCAGTAATAAACTGCACGCTCTGGGCGTGGTCTCGATGGGTCAGTGGAATGCCCGCATAGGCGGTGCAGCCTACCGCAGCCGTAATACCAGGTACCACCTCGTAGCGAATCGTCGCCTCGGCCAAAGCTTGTAATTCTTCACCACCGCGGCCAAAAATAAACGGGTCGCCGCCCTTTAAACGCACCACATGTTTACCCAGTGTGGCTTGCTCAACCAAGATTTGGTTGATCTCGGCTTGCGGCACAAAGTGATGGTCCAACTTTTTACCCACATACACCATCTCGGCTGTGGGTGAGGCCAAATCAAGAATCTCTTGCGAGACTAAGCGATCATAAACAATCACATCGGCGCAGCGGATCCGTTTCACCGCTTTGACCGTCAATAGCTCAGGATCACCGGGACCCGCTCCCACCAACGAGACAAAGCCCTGTTGCTGTTGAAAGGAGTTGGTATATTGGTCATCAGGCTTACTGTCAGACATGCTTATCTCGCTATAAAATTAAAGTCTATGTTTTATAAAATAATCTAAGCCATTGTTTTGTCTTACCATTTATTGGAAGTCATCACAGCGGTTAAACTGTATTTGGGCTAGAATACCAGTAAGCTAAGAGGATGAACACCGTCCTTAAAAATGTCTTGATATTGCTCAAATTCAACGCATTCTCTGCCATCGACTCTACTCATCAAACCTCACCACGCGCACCGTTAAATTCACGGTCAGTACCGACACTCTGTCGCGCAATTCCGTTGACTTAACAGCTAGCAAAATTGCGGTTCGGCGTTATCATCTCTAGCTAACCGTTATCAAACAGAGTCTAGGATGAGCCGTTTAAATCAACAATTGGGTATTGGCCAAGGTGTCGCCTTACTCGCGACCTCATTATTAGGAACCGGAATTTTTGTGGTACCAGCCATGGCCGCCAGTATCGCCGAGCGAAGTGCTTTGGTGGCATGGTTAATATTGCTGGCACTGGTATTACCGATTGCCTTTACCTTTGCCGCACTCGGCAAGCGTCACCCCCATGCCGGAGGTGCGGCCCATTTTGTAGGAAAAGCCTTGGGTGACCGGGCAGAAAAGATGACCGCCTTTCTGTTTATTTCGGTGCTACCCGTAGGTTTGCCAGCAGCCTTAGTGATGGCCACAGGTTTTTGGCAATCACTGTTTCAGCTCAGCGCCTTCAGCGCACTGGCAATCCAACTATTGAGCCTCTTCGCAATGCTACTCTTGGGATTAGGAGGCGCAAAACTATCTGGAAATGTACAGGGTTTAATCGCTATTGCCATCATCACGTTGGTGGGCATGTTATGGTGGAAAGCCGATATTCACCTGACCGATGTACAGCTTCCCCGTCATATTGATGTGCCCAGTATCGCCCCAGCACTCACCGTTATGTTTTGGTGTTTTGTCGGCATCGAAGCCTTTGCCCACATGGGCGAAGAGTTTCGCCGCCCAGAACGGGATTTTCCGATCGCGCTATTACTCGGCGCGCTATTGGCTGGCATTGTTTATTGGGCGGCCTCGGTGGTGGTTTTAAAATACGGAGCCTTTGGCAACCAATACGCGAATACTCAATCCCTGCCCCATTTGGTCGCCATATTGTTTGGCCCGCAGGCCAAATGGCTGGCGGCGATGGTAGGTTACTTGGCTTGTTTTGCCAGCATTAACATCTACATTCAAGGTTTTGCTCGGCTCATATGGAGTATGGCCGACGAACAGCAACTGCCAAGCTTATTTGCACATTTGTCTAAGAGCAAGGTGCCAACAACTGCCTTATTTAGCATCGTGGGTGCCTGCGGACTCAGTTGTATCGCTGCTTGGCTCCTCGACTTACCCCTAGAGCACCTGATCCGCTACGCCAATGGCAATTTTATTGTGGTCTACCTACTCAGTATGCTCGCCGGTAGTATTCTTCTGCCGGGAGTGGCTCGCTACCTCGCACTATTTAGTGCAGCCCTGTGTGCTCTGCTGTTATTCGAACTCGGTTGGCAAAGTGCCTATGCACTGTTACTCTGCTTGGCTTTCCTTAGCGGACACGCCCTGTTAAGAGCCAGAGCCAGAGCCAGATCAAAAATAAACCAAGCCGGATAAGGGATAAATTAATGTCTTTGCCGCATCGCAGCGCCCTCAGTGGAGCGGCGCTGCCTGTTTGACCCGCGCTTTATCCCGATTTAACAAAATACCGCCTTGAATTCACAGGGCATTCCACTTAGATTAAAGATCCACCATCAAGGATCAAGCATGCACTTATTCCATCACACCTTAAGCAACAGTAAGCTGCTGCTCCGCACCAATGCGAGGTGTCAAGGGCTTGATCTGTGGTGGCAGCTGAACTCGAGCAGCGGTGAACAATAAGATTTAATTGTTACTGGCTGCGAAGCGCAGCCGGTGAACATGCCTTCGTAGCCTCTTTCTCTCTCCATAGAAGGCAGCCAAGACATGAATATTACCCACTACTTTCGCCTTGCCACACGACGGCGCATCCCCCTAGCTCCCAGCAGTCTTGGCTTACTGTTTGCCTTGCTCGCAACCGCCTTATTTTCACTGAAAGGCATTTGGATAAAACTCGCCTACCAACATGGCATCGACCCCACTAGCCTAATGACCCTGCGCATGGCCTTTAGTTTACCGCTCTATGTCGGCCTTGGCTTATGGTGGTGGCAACAGGGCCATTTTACTCACAAGCCGATCGCCAGCCACCTCTTAAAGGCAGCAGCAGTTGGCATCAGCGGTTACTACCTTGCCAGCTATTTGGATTTAAGTGGATTGCAGTATGTCTCAGCCCCCTTGGAACGTGTGGTGCTCTACGCCTACCCCAGTTTTACCATCATCCTGAGTTGGCTGATTTACCGCCAAAAACCACAACGACTGGTGGTGTTCGCTTTACCTCTCAGCTGGTTAGGTGTTGCCATGATGATGTGGAGTGAAACCAAGGGCCAAATGGTCAATCAAGATCTACTGCTAGGCACCGGGCTGGTGATTGCCAGCGCCTTTAGCTTTGCCTGCTATCTGGTTTTCAGTAAAACAATAGTCAGTCAAATCGGTAGCCAGGCTTTTACCTGTATTGCGATGATTGCCGCAAGTTTAGCTATCTTTGTTCACTTTTCATTGCAAGATAGTTCAACTCAGCTCAACCACTATGCTCCGTCCGTTTATGGCTATGCGCTGTGTATGGCGCTGTTTTCAACGGTGATCCCCTCCTTTCTGTTTAGCGAAGCGATCCATCGAATCGGCGCACAAAAAACCGCCATCTCTGGCAGTGTCGGGCCGATCTTTACCCTCTTGATGGCCTGCTATTTATTAGAACACTCGGTCAGCTGGGGGCAAATCCTCGGCATCGGTCTGGTGGTGGCGGCCGTGACGCTGCTGAACCGCAAATAAACTTAAGCCTTGGCGCCAAATTCGTTATAGTGCGCCAGCCCCGCCCGGCCTTAAGCGCCGAGTGGGTATTGAATTAACCCTTGCACAGGAGCCACAGCCCGACCATGTCGACTCTTAAATACCTCAGTGCCTACCCCAGCGAATTAAGTGACCGGATCCAGTACTTACTCGACCAGCAACAATTAGCCGAGTTTTTACTGAACAAATACCCCAAGGTCCACCAAATCCATAATGACAAAGAGCTACGCGACTACGCCACCGAGTTAAAAAATCGTTATATTCGTAAATCGGCCCCCTTAAGCAAGGTGATTTACGATCCAAAAATTCATGTGGTAAAACATGCGCTGGGCCTACATAGCTATGTTTCCCGAATACAAGGCAGCAAACTCAAGAGCAAGAACGAAATTCGCATCAGCAAACTGTTTCAAAAAGTTCCGGAACCTTTTTTAAAGATGATTGTGGTGCACGAGCTGGCCCATCTCAAAGAAAAAGAGCATAACAAAGCCTTCTATCAGCTCTGTCAGCATATGCTGCCCAACTACCACCAGCTAGAGTTTGATACTCGGGTCTACCTTACCCAACTGGAAGAGCTCGGGCCCATTTATTAGTGTTTTCACAGGCTAAATTTGATGCAGCAAAGCTAGGCCTTGGGCCAATCGACGGGTATTTTCCAGCAGCTGCGTCACAATTGCCGTATTCGACGCTTCAGAAGCCATATGGGGGGTCACAGAAACCTTGGGATGTAGCCATAAAGGATGTTTTGCGGCCAAAGGTTCTTCGTCAAAGACATCCAAAATCGCCCCGCGCAAACGTCCTTGATCGAGCGCTGCGATCAAGTCCTCATCTACTACATGTTCCCCACGCCCAGCATTAATTAAAGCCGCTCCGAGTGGCAGTTTCTGAAATAACTGAGCATTCAAAATCCCCGCAGTCAAAGGGGTCAGCGGTAGCAAATTGACTAATATATCTGCTTGATTTAAAAACGCCGCGAAAGCAGACTCCCCGCAATAAGTCGTTACTTTCGCCAAGGATTTTTGATTGCGAGACCAACCCACCACTCGGTAGCCCCATTGAGCCAAACCTAACGCAACATGAGCCCCAATCTCGCCAAGCCCCATCACTGCCACAGTGAGCTGCTGAGCGGGCCGTTGAGGATAACGTTGCCAGTGTTGTATCTTTTGATTGTGCAAGGCTTGATCAAAATGACGATGATAATGCAGCACGCCCCACAAGACATATTCAAGCATGCCCTGCTTTTGCTGTGAGTCCACAATACGGCAAACCGGTAGACCGCAAGCTAATAAATCTGGCCCCAAATGGTCAACACCAGCGGCCAACGAATGCAGCATTTTCAAGCCTGGATAACGTTGCAGTAATTGTTGCTCGGGATACCAGCACGCGGCAACAGAAGCTTGATCCGCACCAGTTTCACCGTCCAAATAAATCCTTATATCCGCTCGTTGCTCAATAAAAGTTTGGCGTAACGAGTCCGCAAAATCGCGGTCATTACTCGCAATTAGAATCGATGTTTGGCTCATTAATCTAGATAACTCCGATCCATCCGGTCCAACTTGCGCAGCCAAGCCTGCCACACCACCTGACGCTCGTGTGCCACCTTGCGGAACTGCTGGCTCGCATAGTCGCTTAATTGAGTTTGGATCGTCGAGACTGGCGTCAGTGCCGCAATCTGAGCACAGGCCAGCTGAATTTCACAGGCTTTGTTCAAATAAAACATAATTTGGAAAGCATCCGCAACACTATGACCAACACTTAACAAACCATGATGGCGTAAGATCAGCGCCATATGGTCCGCCAAAGAAGCTTGAATACGCGCTCTTTCTTCAAGATTAAAAGCCACCCCTTCATAGGCATGGTAACCAATCCCTTGATAAAATTCGGTGCTAATTTGATTCAACTGTAATAAGCCGTGATCGCAGGCCGCCACCGCCATCCCAGCCAATGTATGGGTATGCATCACGCAATGCGCATCTTCGCGGGCCATATGCACCGCACTATGGATGGTGAAACCGGCAAGATTATAATCGGCTTGTCCTCCAAGAACCTTCCCTTGCCCATCCACGACAATTAAGTCGCTCGCAGAAACCTCATCAAACATCAGTCCAAAAGGATTAATCAGAAACTTGGGCTCACCAGATCCGGGGAGTCGAAGCGAAAAGTGGGTATAAATTGTATCTTCCCATCCCAACATGGCCGCTAAACGATAGGCCGCCGCCAAATCACGACGCAACTGTCGTTCTTCACACACATTTAAACTCATGTTTGTCTCCCCATAAATTCGCGCACTCGCAATAGTTCAGGTGTCGCACTATCAGCATGCATGATCTCCGCTGGACTGGCATTCACCTGAAGTAATCCATTTTCCATCATCACCACCCGATCTGAAACCGACAAGGCAAAGTCCATTTCGTGGGTGACAATCACTAAGGTCATGCCCTCACGGGCTAAATCTTGTATCACCTTTAAGACTTCACCAACCATTTCTGGATCGAGCGCCGAAGTCGGTTCATCGAATAAAATAATATCTGGCGATAAGGCTAAGGTGCGAGCGATAGCAACCCGCTGCTGTTGTCCTCCAGAGAGTTGGTGCGGATATTTTTCGGCATGCGCCAGTAGCCCCACGCGATCCAATAGGAAAAGGGCCTGCCGCCGATTCAAATCCTGATTTTTAGCTTGCCCATGATAACGAACCGCCAGCATCACGTTATCGAGCGCCGTCATATGTGGGAAGAGGTTGAAACTTTGAAAAACCATACCAATCCGCAGCATCCCGGCCCGTACTGCTTTTTTGTTAACCAAGGCACCGCCTTTAATATAGTCTTCACCAAACAATACGATTTCACCGCTGTCGATCTGCTCTAAACGATTAATCGTGCGGATCAAAGTGGTTTTACCCGAGCCAGAGGGACCGATAATGCTAAGCACTTCACCATGCGCAATTTTTAAATCAACTTGCTTAAGCACCGTATTTTGGCCATAGGACTTGCGTAATTGTTGAATTTCTAACGCAGGTGGCATGCCCGTCTGAACACTGGCTTTATTGACCCCTAGCGGCTGAGCCGTTTGGCGTAGAGCAGCACATTGCGCTTCACTTAGGCTCTCTGGGCTACGCGACGGTACATCCATTCTCCTCTCTAACCATTGTAAAACTGAGCCAAACACCGTCACGATCATCACGTAATAAACGGCAACCGCCAATAGCGTTTCCAAGACTAAGAAATTCTGCGAATATAACCGTTGTCCGGTGGCTAGCAGTTCGTGTAAAGAGATCGCCGAGACCAATGAACTGAGTTTAATCACCGTGACATATTCATTGATCATCGATGGTAATGAAATACGAAAAGCTTGGGGGATCACAATGAGGCGCTGAATACCTAAAAACCCAATATTTAAAGCATGTCCCGCTTCTCGCTGTCCTTTGGCAACCGCAAGTAGACCACTACGATGGATCTCAGCCATATATGCCGCCTCGGTCACCACCAAACTGACCAAACCAGAAATGAACGGAACGCCTAACAGGGCACCCGAGTTAGGCAATAACTGCGGCAGGTTATATACAAAGACCAAAACGACCAACAAGGGCACACTTCTAAAAAACCAAATGTAAACCTTTGTGGGCCAGGCGAACCAAGGATTGGAAGACATCTTGAAGCAGGCCAGCACAAATCCCAATACCAGTCCGATACTCCAAGATAAAGTACTCAATATAACCACAATGACACAGGCTTTCCAGAATGCCACCATAGAGAACAACGAGAAAAAGTAGTTCCAATCCAAGCTCATATTCACTCCATATTGATACGCGTGAAGCGACTATTGCGCCGGCGATAAATCATATTTTTCAAGCAAGGCAGGAAAACTACCATTGGCGGTAATCGTCGCTAAAGCGCTCTCTAAGGCCTGTTTTAATTGGCTATTCCCTTGTTTGACATAGATCCCTAGGGTTTGTGGATAAACCAAATCAGGGGAGCTAATTTCTATCCGCCCTTTGGTGCGTTCAACAAACATCTTGGCCGCACCGGCAATTTCCAGCTGAGCATCAACATTTTTCGATAATAAAGCCTGAGAAACCTCCGGCGCAGAAGGGAACTCGTGGACCTTAATTAAAGGTTTACTATTGGCTTCACAGTAGCTGCTTGAAAGCTCATTTAAGGCTTTTACCCAAGTGGTTCCTTGTTGTAAACCCACTGACAAGCCACATAGTTCTTGTTCGGTTTTTGGCTGGAACTGGCTGCCCTTAACCACCATGATCGATGCTCCTGTTCGGGCGTAGGGGATCGCATCCGCCTTCTTCAGACGATCGGGCGTCACATACATCCCAGAAATAACCGCATCAAATTTTTGCGAAGCTAAACCTAAAATCAGCCCGGTAAATTTATTATCAATGAATTTAGGCTGAGCATTGATTTGCTCGGCCAATAAGGCTGATACTTCAGGGTCAAATCCAACCACTTTATCGCCCTCATAAGATTCAAAGGGTGGATAAGTAATTTCCATGCCAACTTTAAACTCTCCATCAGCCAGTAAATCAGCCGCCTGTACGGTATGCATCAATGGTCCGCTCAGTGCGAAACCGACAACAGCTAGACGGGCTAACCAAGTTTTTTGAGTATTAAACATAAGTCTCTTCCTTAAGATTGGTAATAATTTAAGCGCTCTCGCTGTGTTTTTTTAAATGGCCAAAACTGGCGACATCACGGGCTCCTTCAGGTAAAGAGACCGCTCCGTTTGCCACTCGCTCGCGCAAGTAGCGGTAAGTCTGTAATGCTTGGCTATACATATGCTCGCCAATACTAATTTCTGGATAGTCTTGAGGATCAGCTTGCTGCTGAAAGTCAGCCAAAGGACGAATCAGAGTGTGATAGTCACAGGCGAAAAATAACGGGAAAGAATAACGCTCCTGGCTCACTTTACGCACCCGATGTGCGGTAGCAACAAACTGCCCAGCAGTGAGCACTTCCAACATATCTCCCACATTCACCACAAAGGCCTCTTCGCCATCTTCAAGGTAAGGCGGCGCATCGATCCACTCACCCGCCTCATTTAAAACTTCCAGCCCGGCTTGATCTGCAAGTAACAAGGTAAAACACTCATAATCGGTATGAGCACCAATACCGGGTGCGTCTTCTGCCTCGGCATCAAAGGGATAATGGATCAAACGCAGTTTAGAGGGCGGACAAGTCACCATCGCATCGAAGTAATCTTCGTCCAGCCCCAGGGCAAGAGCAAAACCCGAAAATACCCGGCGACCTAAGGCAAATACTTGCGCATAATATTCCAATATGGGTTGTTTAAAGTGCTCCAACTCGGGCCATTGATTGGCACCGATCAGCGGCGTGCCGGCTTGCACTAAAGGATGATCGTCAGGTGCCTGAAAGCCCACATCAAACGCTTCTTTACGATCGGGTTTGCCGGTCCCATAAATCTCTTCGCCTTCTGGTACATAGCCCTTGTGACTTTTAGATGAACCAATGTAGTAATCCATCTTAGCTGCCATGTCTTGTGCAAAAAATCGTTTCGCCGCATTCCTTAATCCAGCAATCAGCTCTGCCGATATTCCGTGTCCCGTGAGATAAATAAAGCCCACATCACGTGCTGCCTGTGCCAACTGCTCGGCCACCGCGCAACGTTTCTCAAGCTGCTTATCAAACAGATCGGCAATATTCACTACGGGGATAGACGTAAAGACAGGAACTTTCGATTTTTCCATGAGAAACTCCTACAGCTTCAATGAAGCTGGCTAAATAGATTGACTATATTGTTCAAAATGACAACGCTGTTGCTTCGCCATCCATTGATTGAGTGACCACAGGTCCGCCACCGGAACATCGGTAAATGGCAGGTGATGCAAATAACCATCTGGGCCGAACTCGGTGGTCATCGTTGTCACGCTATACCCCTGACGACGCTGCTCTTCCCATATGCTCTGCCAATATTGTTGGTGAAAATCTAGAGCAGGCTGGTATTCTGGCGCACCAGGATGGGGCGTCTGTGGGCCTTGTGGGTAACCCACTCGCGCTTGAATATGATGGACCTGACGAATAAATGCGGAAAGGTCATCAGCTGGATCATTCAATAGACGTTCACACACCACCACCCAATGACTAATGTCGGTGGTGAAGCGTAAGTCCGGTAACTGGCGGATCAATTCTAAGGTTACCCAAGGGGAATAGAGTGACGTGGCGCGGTGAGTTTCGAAAGCGCAAATCATGCCTCGCTGATTAGCCAGCTGCTGTGCAGCGGCGAAGAAATCAACTTGCGCAGACAAACACCAGCGATCATTTCCAGCCAGCACATTCACAAAACGAGGATTCAAGCTGACAGCGGCGTCCAAACCGCTGGCTAAGCGCTCCAAGTGTTGCTCTGGTCCGTCCCCCTGATGCGGAATGACATCCCCGCCAGTAAACAGGATCCCGATATAGTCCAATTGCTGCGCATTTAAATCTCGGCACAATTGTACTCTTGCAGACGGACTCTGCGGAATTCGAGCTTCAACCCCAACATAACCTTCCTGTTTTAGCGTTTCGGCTATCTCAGAGATGGCTTGCTCAACGCCCCACAGTGTTCGAAATAGATCTAATTGCATCACCTTAGCCTCTCCTATTTACCGCCTATTTGTGATAGTCCACACCGGGAACTACACACAGCATTTCATACAACAGATTGGCCGCTAACTGGGAGGTATTGCCGCTTACATCATAGGGCGGAGATACTTCCACTAAGTCGCCGCCAATCAGATTTAGCCCACGACAACCGCGCACCACCTCCATCGCTTGGATCGAACTCAAACCGCCAACTTCGGGAGTACCGGTACCCGGAGCCCAAGCGGGGTCAATGCCATCGATATCGAAGGATAAATAAACCGATCCGCGGCCCATCATCTCTCTTACCTCCGCCATTAACGGACTGAGCGAGCGGTGCCAACACTGTTCTGCGGTAATCAAACGAAAGCCCTGATCAACGCCCCATTGAAAATCCTCAGCCGCATACCCCTGGGCCCGTTGACCGATCTGCACCACTCGCTGGCAATCTAATAGACCTTCCTCTACGGCGCGTCGAAAGGTTGTACCGTGTGCAATTTTCTCGCCAAACATCGTGTCATTGGTATCAGTATGAGCATCCACATGTACCAGGCCCACGGGGCCATGCTTCTTTGCCAACGCTCTCAAGATTGGTAAGGTCAGGGTATGATCACCACCAAGGGTCAAGGGAACTAAGGGGTAGCAGGCTAAGTTGTCATAGTACTGTTCAATAATTTCGACCGACTTCAACAAGCTATAGGTATTGATCGGTACATCGCCAATATCAGCCACCGACAAACTATCAAAGGGCGCTGCGCCGGTGGCCATATTATAGGGACGGATCATCACCGACTCGGCGCGGATCTGGCGCGGCCCGTAGCGCGTACCAGCTCGCAACGAGGTTCCCACATCGAGCGGAATGCCGACGAAGGCCACATCTAAACTGTCGAGTTGCTCTACAAATGGCAGTCTCATCATGGTGGAACGGCCCGCAAACCGAGGCATGTCATTACCACTTTGTGGTTGATGATATAGTTTCGACATAAATGACTTCCCTCATAAATCAGCGAATAGAAATGCTGCTCAATGGCAGCTTTAAAGTCATCATAGAAACCAAAACTTGACGGTTAAATAGCAAATAACAAATAATTACTTCACAAAAAACTGAACTAAAAGTTCATCGGAGCGCCCCTTGAAAAACAATAAATCCATCAACATGCGACTCATCGAGGTATTTGTAGCCGTGGTGCAAAACCAAGGTTATGCCGGGGCGCAGCAAGCTTTGAACCTCACAACGTCAGCGATTAGTAACTACATGAGTGACCTAGAAAATCGCGTAGGATTTGTGCTTTGCCAACGTGGCCGTTCTGGTTTTTTATTAACCGAAAAAGGCCAACAGTTTCTCCATCAAAGTTTAAAATTATTAAACGAATTTGACGCACTGGAACGTCAGGCTGAATCCCTGAAGGGCGATCAAGGGGGTACTTTTCGAATTGCGGTACTCGACGCCACCGTGATGGACAACGCCTTATCACTGCCAATGATACTGCGTCAATTTAATCAACTTTATCCCGCAGTACATCTCAACTTGCAAATCCGTAGCCCTTACGAGCAAATTGAGGGGATCTTAAACAATCAACTCGACTTCGCCATCGGTAATTATCCCTCCAGCGTAAACAACGTGATTTCTGAAAAGTTATATCGCGAGCAACACTGGCTCTATTGCAGCGACCTACACCCCTTATATGAGCAACGTCAGACCACCCGAGAGCAAATCATTGGTTATGGCTTAGTCACACGTAGCTATTGGAATACCGCAGATTTAAGACGCCGTGGTTTTGGTCATAGTACCGCCACCGTAGAAAGCATGGAGGCGCAATTGGCGCTTATTCTATCGGGAAAATATATCGGCTATCTACCCGAGCACTACGCTGACTCATGGCTCAATGACCAACGTTTACGTCCGATATTACCCAGTGAATTTGGCTATCAGGCACATTTCGCTATGATTTACCGAAGAGGTCGCAGCCGTGAGGTTTTCATTCGAAGCCTACGCAAACTGTTAAATCAACAAACCCTTAAAAAAGCCAAGTAAGGCGCTTAAAGCTTAATCTTTGGTCAGGTTTTTCTGCCAGCAGAGACCCAATTGGTATAACTCCTAATCTTTAACCATCGGATTTACATCAGCAAACTTATAACACCTTAGCCACCAACTGACTGGCCAGACTTTAATCTAGATGATTTTATGTTTATTGCAGCTTAGCGGCTCTCGGGGCAAACGATAAACAGTCATACGGTGTACCCGCAGCGGACCGTCGCTCACTTTAAAGTACCAACGTAGATTGCGACGTTCCACTACGAATCAACCGTGCTAGCTCTTTTGCCAAGCACCCAAATACTGAGCATCAGCAATCCGCCGCCTAGCAGTTGCAGGTGACTCATCTGAGCTCCGAGGATAAAAGCCGAGAGCACTACCGCAGTGAGGGGCTCTAAAAGCGTGGCGACGGTAAGGGTTGTTGGGCTCAGTTTGGCAGCGCCCCAACTAAATGCCAACAGCGCCAGAGCCGCAGTCACCACTCCCAAATATAGAAACCAAGCTTGTGGTGGGACCGCAACTGGCCAGCTTAATGGTCGAAACAGTCCAAAGATCGCCATCACAAGTGTCGCAATGACGGTGAGGCAGGTGGTTGACTGGCCCGCGCCTAACACCTTTGACAAACGGCCACTAGTCATCGAAAATCCAGCATAAAGAAAAGCCGATACCAGCGAGAAAGCGATGCCGATGACCACATTTTTAAAACCTGCCGCGGTATTCGCCTCGCCATGCTGAAACACAATCAATATGGTGCCAATAATCGCCGCAACCAATACGCTGAAGAGTTGACGGTCAATGATTTCCTGGCCTCGAACAACCGCAACCATAGTCACTAAAACCGGAGGCAGGCAAAGTGCGATCAGAGTCGGCACTGCTGCGCCCATCCGCTCGATGCCGAGAAACCAGCACAATACATAACCAGCCATTGCGATACCAGCGATCGTCAAGCGACCTAAAACCGGCTGAACCAAGCGCCAATGAATGTTTTTACCAAAGATCCCAAGCAAAACCACAGAACCAATCGCAAAACGCCAAAATGATATATTCTCTGGCGTGAAACCATGCTGCGCCACCAATAGGTTCACCACCAATGCCCCCGTTCCCCAAAGAAAACCCGCACCACAAGCGGCAAGCAGTGCTAAGACTGGCATAGGGACGGCCCTCTCAAACGGTATGAAAGGTCCGAGTAAAGCCACTTTCCAAAGCTATTGTCGTATTTCATCATTTGCTTCACAGTTTATACTTCCTGATTACTTGATTAGCTGCGCTCCATGACTCAAGCCAAGCGAGTCGCATTTTTGACGAGAGAATTCATCTTCTTGATAACGCGGTAAATCGGCAGTTAATCTGCGTTGACAATGAATCACGTTGCTAATATCGCCAGTTAATCTGCGTTGAATCGAACCACACAAACAACTCCCTTTATCCATAATTGCCGCTCTGCCTTGCTATTCCCTGTTTAGCCAAAGGCTAAGCATACGGAAATGATCGTTCGCTAAGATTTCGAAGCGCTGAGTCCGGTGCTTTTTGCTTGTGAAAAAACCGACAAAGGCTGTTTTTCGAGCCACTATTGTTTCGTGATTTGATACAGGCAATGCCGCTCCAATCGATGTCCAGCCGATAATTGAGGATGATTAAAATCTTGCTGAGTATTTAGCATCCCCAATTTCAACATCACCCGCTGAGAGGCTCGATTCTGTATTGCCGTAAATGCATACACCGAAGTCACAGCTAACTTTAAAAAGGCAAATTCCAAGGCTTTTTCCGCCGCTTCGGGGGCGTAGCCGAGTCCCCAACAGTCTGAAGATAAACGCCAGCCAATTTCAATCAATGGCGCATCAGGAATGCCGCTATTTTCATCTTGCTGATGCAGTCCAACAAATCCAATAAATTGGCCCGTCGATTTCAACTCAAGGGCCCAAAACCCCCAGCCTCTTTCTGAAATAAGATTTTGAATACGCTTGGCTTGTTGGTCGCTTTCCGGTGTTGAAAGGACTGCCGGAAAATAGCGCATCACTCTGGGATCTGCATTCAATTGCGCATACGCTCGATAATCTGCACAAGTCCATTGCCGAAGGATTAATCGCTTGGTTTCCATTTTTATCGTCTTTGTTACTCCTAAGCAAATGATATCTGCAGCGCATTGCTTGCAGGCTAAAGCAGCAGCTTGATATTTATGAATTAATTGGTGCTCTAATACAATAAAAAAATCAGCTTAAAAAGCCGGCTACTCAAGCAAAGGCCACTCGGTATGCCAGCCTGTTATTCGCAGGCTTCACCAGCATGACAATGGCCCCAGCTTCACAATCTCGTCTTAGCTGCTGCAACATCAGCTGTCATGGTGGCGTCGATATCTCTATTGTTATTTTTCCAGACAAGCACATAAGCAAATAGCACAGCTTCGTGACAAAACCACCACTGAAGCCCTGCTTCCTACTCCCATCTATCGCGGGCTCTCAGAGCCTAAATTGAGTAAAGAGCCAGTCAATTGAAACAAAACTGCTATTGCTCAATCTCATGATGATCAACAGTGGCCAAGATCCTTAGCAAATAACGCGACGCTGCCCCAGTAATCGGCTTATAAAAGGATTTACACTAAGGCTTGTCCAGACGCACATTGCAACCACGAAAGGCTTGAACCAGCCTTAAGGATTAAGCTAGAGTAAATATTCTAATTGGATAGGGATCGACCATACTGATGAGGTACTTTTTACGCTGCGCGATTACCGCGACTTGCTGGTTTGGCGCAAGCGCATTCATCTTGATCTCCACAGCACAGGCCATGAGTTTCGAGCAGGCCTGGCAACAAGTACTGCAACATAACGACAGCTTAGCCGCCGATAAAGCCAATTTGGCGCGCAGTGAGGCTTTGCGTGATGCAGCGACCGATCTGTATTACCCCAAAATAGATCTCAGCGGCAGCTATACCCGTTTGGAGAAACCAATCGCGCTCGATCTCAAAGACCTAGAACCTCTGGCCTCGCTCGACCCAAGTGCCCTAGACCCAGTGCTGGCACAAATTCTTGGACCGCTACTTCAGTTACCCACGACGACCAACTTCACCGAGCAAAATATCACCACCAGTTCCATCCGCGCTATTTGGCCGCTTTACCTGGGCGGCCGACGCGGTGCCGCGATTGATATCGCGCGCGAACAACATATCGAAGCCGCTAAAATCTTAGCGATGCGACAGCAGGCGAAGTTTGAAGATTTGGCTCGCGTCTATTTTGGCGTGGTTCTCACCACTCAGGTCGCCCAAACCTACCAAGAAGTCGAAGATGGTCTCGCCAAACATCGACGCAACGCGATGAAGCTAGAGCAACAAGGACAAATCGCGCTGGTAGAACGTCTGCAGGCCGATGCATCCTACGATAAGGCCAAAGTTGATACCAAAAAAGCGCTGCGCAACTACCAAATCGCGCAACTCGCCTTAAGTAAGCTATTACATCAAGACACGGCGATCCAGCCGGCCACCAAGCTATTTACCGAACCTCGCATCCCAGCCCTCGCAGCTTTTATGTCAAAAACACTCAGCAGCTACCCCGGCCTCGCGATTCTCGACAGCAAGGCAGAGCAGGCCAAAAACATGCAGATTATTGCCAAAAGTCTTTACCAGCCAGAGGTTTACATGTTTGGTAACTACCAACTTTACGAAGGAGACAGTCTGGCAGCTAAAGTCTCGCCTGACTGGATGGTCGGCCTTGGCGTATCAGTGCCCTTAGTCGATAACAGCGGTCGCTCGGGCAAAGTACAAGCCGCCCATAGCAACCTTGTCCAAATCCATTATTTACATGCTCAAGCCCAGCGAGACCTGAGCCTACTCGTTGAAAAAACCTACCGCGAAGCCGAACAAGCCTTAGAAGAATATCAGGGTCTGGAATCCAGCCTCGCCCTAGCGCAAGAAAACCTGCGGATCCGTCTCAAGGCTTTTAGCCAAGGTTTAGCCACCTCATTAGATGTGGTGGATGCTGAACTATTTCAGGCGAAGGTCAAAACCCAACGCCAATCGGCAGCTTATAATCATGTTATCGCGTTGGCTAAGCTCACTGCACTGAGTGGTGAAATGGACCGGTTTTCACAATATTATCGATTTAACTAAGGCCTGATTATGCGTAAGTTTTCCGCTCTATTACCCATCGCACCGTTACTGGCAATTATTGCTTGGGTCGGCTATTCCTTTTGGCAAGCCTATCAACCGCAGGCACAAACTCTGCAGGGGCAAATCGAGGCCCAGCAATACAACATTTCTTCAAAGGTAGCGGGACGGATCGATCAAGTCTTGGTTAAAAAGGGTGAACAGGTTGAGCCAGGACAACTGATCTTCTCAATTACCAGTCCTGAACTCGAAGCCAAACTAGAGCAAGCCAAAGCCGGTCAACAAGCTGCGTCGGCAATCGCCGAACAGGCTGAAAATGGGGCTCGCAGCCAAGAAATATCAGCGGCCAAAGATCAATGGCAAAAAGCTCAAGCGGCCACTCAGCTAAGCGAAAAGACCTATCAACGGGTCAATAACCTCTTTAAAGACGGTGTGGTCTCTGAGCAAAAACGCGACGAATCCTATACCCAATGGCAAGCAGCCCGCTACACTGAAAATTCGGCATCCGAAATGTATCAAATGGCCAAGGCTGGCGCGCGTGACGAAACCAAAAAAGCCGCCGTCGAACAGCTGCGAGCTGCCGCAGGGAAAGTGGCCGAAGTGCAAGCCTATGCCAGTGATACCTTAGTGAAAAGCTGGCACGCTGGCGAAGTCAGTCAAATTTTGCTGCAGCAAGGCGAGCTAGCCCCTACAGGTTTTCCAGTCGTTTCAATCATCGACATGCAAGATGCCTGGCTGATTTTACATGTGCGCGAAGATCAACTCAGCCGATTTCAGAAAGGTCAGCAGTTTAGTGCCACGCTGCCCGCCTTAAATAATCAACAGGTTGATTTTAAAGTTTCCCATGTGGCGGTAATGGGGGATTTTGCCACCTGGCGGGCCACCGACAGTCGCACCGGGTTTGACCTGCGCACCTTTGAAATTGAAGCGAGGCCCACCCAAGCAGTACCGCAACTGCGAGTCGGCATGAGTGCCATTATCACTCTTGAACACTAGGCGAAACCTGCTGATGTCTTCACCATCACCTCGCTTTTCACAACTGCTGGCGCAACAGTGGCACCAGCTGCGACAAGATGCATGGTTAAGCGCCTTGCTCAGCTGGGTTCCCTTACTGTTATTTGTACTGTTATGGTGGATTTTTTCCGCAGGGCTTACCCGAGATTTAACCATCGCAGTGGTCGACCATGATCACAGCCAATTGTCGCGTAGCCTTATCGCCCACTATGATGCCAGCCCAAGCTTGCAGGTGCAGAGTGTAGCCGACCAAGTGGAGGCAGGGGTCCTGCTCCGCACTGGTCAAGTGAACGCGTTACTCATTATCCCCAATCAGCTTGAACAACATACCAAACTGGGTCAGGCACCTACCGTGGCCGCCTATTATAATGGCCAACTGATGGTGGTGGGTAAGCAAATCAACTCGGCATTGCAAAAAAGCCACGCCACTTTTAATGCCAAAGTTGCACTGCTCAGAGTCCTCAGCCAAGGGAATACTCAAACCTCGCAAGCACTGGCCCAAGCTGTCCCCATTCGCAACCAAATTAGTGCGCTGTTTAACGGCAATAGCAACTACGCTCAATTTATCGTTTCGGCAGCCCTACCAGCTTTTTGGCAAGTGCTCTGCATGGTGGTGATGGTACTCGCCCTTGGCGCAGAACTGCGTGAGCAAAGTTTTCGGTCTTGGCTTAAAAAGGATGCCAGCAAGAAAATTGCCGCTAAACTATTATTTTTTGGCGCCTTGCTATGGCTACAAGGAGTGTTGTTTTGTAGCCTAATGTTTACCAGCTTCGACTGGCCAATGCGGGGCTCGTGGAGCATCCTATTGCTGGCCTTAGTGCTTTGTGTATTGGCCTCACAAGCCATTGCCCTGCTGTTTATCTTATTATTTGAAGATCTTGCTCGCGCTTTAAGTTTCGCCGCCGCCCTCACCGCGCCAAGTTTCGCCTTTATGGGGGTGACCTTCCCAGTGAGTGATATGCCTTGGTTTGCCCAATTCTGGCGAAGCTTAATTCCGGTTTGCCACTACATCGAGATCCAAATCACTCAGGCAAACTATGGGGCACCAGTGTTGCAATCACTGCCCGCACTCAGCCACTTACTGATATTCCTATTGGCTTTCGTCAGCGCGGCATGGCTAGTCAAGCTGCGTTTTCAGGGATTATCACAACCTGATGAGTCCGTATCATGAACAGCTACCTATTGCTGCGGCTAGAGATACGGCGGCTGTTCGCCAATCGAGCCCTGTTACTCACCGCCATTGGGGGCTTGCTGTTTTATGCCTTTCTCTATCCACGACCCTATATGCAACAAAGCCCTCGAGAACAGCAGATAGCAGTGGTCAATCACGATGGCAATCAGTTCAGTCGGCAACTACTTAGGATGGTCGATGCCAGCCCACTGATCAAAGTAAGCGCACAGGTGGCCAGCATTGAACAGGCTCAGCAACTGCTAGTGGAACGCCGTGTTGGCGGCTTACTGGTGATCCCGAAACACTTTTATCGTGACCTATTGCAGGACCGCTCTCCAGCGCTCTCCTATGCTGGCGATGCTTCTTATTTCTTAGTTTACAGCACCATTGTAGAAGGCCTAAGTACCACCGCGGGTACTTTAGCGGCGCAAACCAAGGTCAGCAAAATGCTTATCGAAGGCATCCCCCTTAAAGGTGCCGCCGAATCACACACGCCCATCAAGCTGAGTAGCAATCCGGTTTTTAATGCCAATCAAGGCTATTTAGATTATGTATTACCCGCTGTCTTTATTATCTTGTTACACCAAACTTTGTTAATCGCCGTAGGCCTACACGCCACTCCCAGTCGCCCTGCACTCAAACCCAATTATCTGCACTTTGTGCCCGCCTGGAAGTTGGTGCTGGTACGCAGCCTGTTGTTTGTGGCCCTCTACAGCGTACTCAGCTGCTTCTATCTTGGTTTTGTACTTGATTATTACCAGGTTCACCTCTGGGGACATATGGCAGACATCGCGGCCATGCTGCTGCCCTTTCTGCTTGCAAGCTGCGGTTTTTCAATGTGTATCGCAACCCTATTACCAAAACGCGATTACGCCACGGTGGTCGGTTTGATAAGTTCTCTGCCGATTGTATTTGGCTGCGGATTTATTTGGCCACAGAGCGCGATCCCGATGCCAATCAACATGCTAGCCGATTTAGTTCCCGCCAAACCAATGGTGCTGGGCCTATTAAAGCTCAACCAAATGGGCGCCAGCTTTACTGAAGTGCAAAACCACTTTACTCATTTATGGTTGTTGGCGGTCATCTACTTACTATTGGCGGTGGCGATGAATCAATATAAGTCGCCAAGTTCTAAAGACAATAATTCAAAATTCTCAAACCATATTTAAGCCTGAATTCATTATCTATTTGTTCTAAATCAATAAAAAAAAGCCTTTCATAATTCTGTCACCCAATAGTCATCCGACCAGCCTAGCGTGAATTCATCTTTCATCAATCAAAGAGAAAATTCATGACTAATTTTAATCGAAGAAAATTTTTAAAGACCACTGCATTACTAGGCTCTACTATCACTCTGGGTCACAGCTTAAGCGCATGTCATCAGAGCAGTAGCTCACAAAGCCGCAGCGCTTCAGACACCCTGCGCTTTGCGGTACTCTCCGATCCTCACGTCTATAACCTCGCATTAGGTACGACTGGGCAGGCCCTTGAAAATTACCTCGCAGAAGATCGTAAAATGCTCCTCCAAAGCGGTGAAATCTTAAGTGCAATTGTGCAGCAGTTACTGCAACAACCGGAGCTGGATGCATTGTTAATCCCCGGCGACCTTACCAAAGATGGCGAGCTCGTGTGTCACCAAAAAGCACTCGAATTATTACAACCATTACGCGATGCGGGGAAAAAAGTGTATGTCATACCGGGCAATCACGACATCAACAATCCCGACGCGGTCTCCTTTAATGGCGATACAACGAGCGCGGTCGAAACTGTCAATGCTGAACAATTTGCCTCTTTATATGCAGATTTTGGCTACCAGCAAGCACTCTATCGACACGACAACTCTTTGAGCTATATCGCCGAGCCAACTAGCGGGGTCTGGTTAGTCGCACTAGACTCTTGCAAGTATCAAGATAACGCCAGTCTCGGCTCCCCGGAAACCTCTGGCGCTTTATCTGATGATTTACTGGGTTGGCTACAACCACTACTCACTGAAGCACAGGCACAAAACAAATTAGTGTTTGGGATGCAACACCATGGCCTCGTTGCGCACTTTGCCAGCCAACGGACCATTTTCCCTGAATACCTGATTGATGACTATGAGTCCGTCGGTGCGATGCTGGCAGCTTATGGCTTAAATTTAGTTTTTACCGGACATTTTCATGCGCAAGATGTCAGCATGGCTGATTATAATGGAGATGGTTCAACTCTTTTATATGATGTAGAAACAGGCTCCACCGTCACTGCGCCCTGCCCTTATCGTCTAGTGGATGTAAACATCGCGAATCAAAGCTTCAATATCTCGAGTCTCTTCATCGATAGCATCACTTCCATGAGCAACTTTGCCGAATATAAAGAAAACTTTATCAACCAAGGTATGCTCAGCCTATATCGTCGCTATCTGGCTCAAATGGGATTGACCGGCGATAGTCTGAATCAATTTGCCAGCTTAGCTGCCTCGTTACACGTTGCTCATTACAAAGGCGATGAGTCCACCGAAACCAGCACTCTCACTACGTTACAGGCCTTGGCTTCTAGCCCCGATGCCAACACCGCTTATTTGGGAAATGCGCTATTAGGCTTAGCCGTCGATCCGGGATTAAGTGATAATCAACTCGCGTTGTCACTCTCTGGGGAAAGCATTGCTCTGTTCACCTTGATCAAGCGAGTACTCCATCGCAAGGCGCTCGCTTAGCGCGAGTGTCTAAAACAGAGAAGCAAACCAACACCAAGTACTCAGGTAATGGCTGGACATTCCGCCATTACTTTTGCCAACAGGCGGCTTATACAAAAGCTTCATTTTGGCTAAAACTCACGCTGACTCTAAGTCCCGGTTGGTTATCGCTGAGTTTAATCTCACCACCATGCAAAGCAACAATCGCCCGAACTAAGGGCAGCCCCAAACCGTAACCGGGGCTATGACGGCTACTCTCCAAACGATATAAGCGTTGGAAGACCTTCTCGCTTTCCATCTCGGGAATGCCAGGGCCATTGTCACTGACGATAAAGCCATCACCGCTGAACTCAAAACTAATTTGGGTCTGTGGTCCGGCATACTTACTGGCGTTTTCCAATAAGTTATAGATCGCGCGAAACAATAAACTGGCATCCCCTTGCAAGGGCTTTGCCGCGCTAGCATTAAACAAACATAAATGCTGGTCTTGCTGTTGGCTTACCGGCAACAATAACTCGATGGCATCCTCCGCAATTTGAACTAAATCCACGGCACTAAACTGTGCCTGTTGCTGGTGCTGCTCCAAGCGAGTCAACTCTAACATGGCGCTAAAAGTGACTAATATGCCGTCTAATTCGGCTAACATGGCGGATACTTGCGTCGAACTCAGCCGCTGATGTTCCACATCAATGAGGCTTTGCTCTAAAGCCAATCGCAGTCGTCCTAAGGGGGTTCGTAAATCGTGAGCAATCGCATCGGTAACCCCTGCAATCGCCTGAAAAGAGTACTCTAGCTGAGCCAACATTTTGTTCATATGTTTCGCCAGATGGTCAAATTCATCGTGGTGGCGACTCAAGGGCACTCGCGCATCCAGCTGCCCTTGCTCTACGGCCAAAGCAACTTGATTGATCCGGTTAATTCGGCGTAATAACTGAGCCGAGAACCACCATCCGGTAAGCAGTCCCAAGGCCAGAGCCAAAGCTAAGGCAATCATACTGGCGTGAATGAAGCGCTCGCGCATCTCAACCAGCGCTTCATCGTCGGTGGCCACCAGCAAACGACCCGTGTTGAGCAACTCAACACAACCAGAAAATAAACGAATTTCGTTGTAGCTATACACCGGAAAACGGCTCAACGTCGGACAAGTACTGATTTGGGAAGGAATACTCTGTAAACGACCATAGCTGCGCTCAGGGCTAATAAAGACTAATACAAACTGTCCAGCTTGCTCCGCTTGCAGCTCAAACTGACGAATAAAATCTGCTGGCTGTAACTCTTTAGCCAATAAGGTTTGCTGCTGTAACAACTGACTAATTTGCTGGGCTTGGCTACGACTTAACTGCCCCACGCTCAGCTGGTAAAGAACCCACAGTAAAATACCCACCACCAGCATCAATAAGCCGGTATAAATACCAGTTAGTCGCCAAATGGAGCTGGCTTTAAAATTATTTTGCCAGCATTCGGTAACCCACACCACGAACGGTTTCAAGCAGTGGTCGATGGCCATCCAGTTCTACCTTCTTTCTTAGACGTGCCACATGCACATCGATCACATTGGTTTGGGGGTCAAAATCATAATGCCACACGGCTTCAAATAATAGGGTTCGGGTCACCACTTGGCCTGCATGCTCCATTAAATAATGTAACAACTTAAATTCTTTGGGTTGCAGTAAAATTTCCTGCTCACCACGCCACACCCGACGCGCCAGCAAGTCGATACTAAGATCCGCAACTTGAAGCCGATTGCTGGCGAACGCAGCTGGGCCTCGCGGACGCTTTAACAGAATGTCGATCCGCACTAATAGCTCGGCTAAGGCGAAAGGTTTCACTAAATAATCATCTCCCCCTTGACGCAAACCTTTAACCCGTTCATCAACACTATCTAAGGCACTTAAGATCAACACCGGTAGTGTTTTATTGGCATCACGTAAAGTGCTTAACAGGTTTAAACCATCCAGTTTAGGTAACATTCGATCCAGCACCAACAATTGATAGTCATGCTCTAAGGCTAAAAACAACCCCGCTTGACCATCACTGGCAACATCCACCAGATACCCCTGCTCACTGAGAGCGCGTTGTAAAAACTGTTGGGTGGTTCGATCATCTTCAACAACTAATATTCGCACCTAACTTACCTTTGATTGCTTGACCTCAGATGGGTCATGGGCGGCCTTACCCACCCCATAACTCATCCCCAATAAACCAATAAGCACTACCTGATCGAGGTAACTGCAACACTGATTCGTGATAATTCAAACCTGTTAGTGTTTCAATACCGGAATGGTTTCACCATTTAGTACATCCACAATCACTCGCTGCTTACCTTGCTCACCGAGTAACTTGAATTTGTAATAAGTGATGCCCTTTTCATTTTCTAATTCCAACTCTAGCACTTGCGCCTGAAACTTACTGCTAAGCATCGCCACCGTTTGGCTCAAAGAAAAATCTGCTTGGCTTAGCTGCTCCAGCGCTAAACGCTCATCCTCATCCAATTTACTGATACCTAACAGCGTCAACTTGCGGCTTTCATTTTTTAACATTTCGCCATCGCTCAAACTCAATTTAAGCTTGTGTTGCTGTCCTTGGTTTAGGTTCACGACTTCTATTTCATAAACGGCCTGACCATGATAGTCATCCAACTCAAGTTCGGTAATTTGTCCAGCGTAAGTATTGTGAACCTTTTCGATAGCCTGCTCTAAGCTAAAGTTGGCCCGCTTAATGGCTAAAGCAGATAACGCCTCGTCATCGGCCATCGCTGCGGTAGAACTGAATGCAAGCGCAGCCGCCAGACAGATTTTTGTTGATAATTTCATGGGGGATCTCATCACTTGTGGTCCTGTGTTATGTCACTGCACTCACTATAAGCGATCCCTCCTTACCGCAAGGTGGCGATCACATTACATTTTGTTCATGTTCCAATCCGTCACCACAAGCACCAAGAAAAAGCGCCATTATCAATGGCATTCACCCACGCATGCTCTGTATGAGATTGGTCAATTCTTATCTTCAGAAGTTTAGTTTGAACAAACCACCATCCATGCAACAGAGTCAAATTCGAATCTGCTTATTCAGATTGAATCGTGAGTTGCTGCAGAATGTGCGTGAGCTCTGAGGCAATAGCCTGATGCTTTTGATTCAAGTAATGATATAAATAAATCTGGTCGATCGGCGGAGTGACGGCTCTAGTCTGTTTATGCCAATACTTTTTAATCGCATACTCTCCGATCTGCTTCGGTAAAATAACCACATCTACGCGACCCCGCTCTAACATCGTAATCGCTTGATTGGCACTGGTAAAATACTCCACAGCAGGATGGTTTTTTAGCTGCTCATGAAAAGCCAAATGACCTCGCACCAAGCCTACGCGATAGGGGGTTAATTGCTGCCATTGACTCACATGAATGCTGTCATCGACAACAAATGCGGATACCACCAGCGTTTTGACCGGAACCGGAATTCGAATATAGTTGGTCAAGTAGTTTTCCACCAATTGACTACGGGCAAGTTCGGCATCAATATTGGGGTTGTCTCTAGCCTGTCGTAAGGCACGTTTTGCCGGCATTCCCAATAATTCAATTTTATAGCCCATGATCGCATATGCGGAAGAGACCATATCCAGCACCTCTGGTAGCGCATTGGCACCAGCTGCAGCAGA
The DNA here is from genome assembly GCF_050870865.2 of Agarivorans sp. QJM3NY_33. Taxonomy (NCBI): domain Bacteria; kingdom Pseudomonadati; phylum Pseudomonadota; class Gammaproteobacteria; order Alteromonadales; family Alteromonadaceae; genus Agarivorans; species Agarivorans sp. QJM3NY_33. Next base: position 96,148 of record NZ_CP194039.2, on the reverse strand, counting down.
AATCCGCATGGTTGATCCCGCCATCAAGGGAAAGCAAATAAACAAAAACACAATCACCAAAGCTTTCATACAGTCCCTACGCTTTGCTTATTTAATTGATTAGTCATTTTTATTCTAGCCAACTTATACATTAAATCATCATTAAGTGTTTTTTTTCCACAGCTATATCAAACAGCTGGTTCGCAATACTAAAACAGTGTATTGATCCTTTCTAGCAGCGACTCTGTTGGCGTCGCTTGTTCGGGGATCACCACTGGGATTTTCGCAGCCGTGTTACAACGTAAACTCAAATCTTTACGACCGACGGCTCGACATTTATCTAACCACTGATTCAAAGCTTCAATATCGTTCTCTTGATAATACAAACTCACCCACTGTGGATACAAAATACTTTGCTCGGTCAATTGCGCTTGGGTCTGCCGTAAAATTTTTTCCGCTTGGCGATAACGCTCAGCCAACTGATAGGTCTTCACCGCATAGAGACTTGACTCCAAAGACAAATTTTTCCAATCCTTAATTAAATCGAGATTCTTTACCGCCTTGTTCAATTGACCCTGTTGTAAACGAATTTGAGAAAACACTATGCGAGGATAGCCATCGCTGCTGGTTGGTTTTGACACCGCCTTTCTAGCCGATTTTTCGGCACTCACTAGATCGCCCTGCTGCATCGCCTGAATGGCATTGCTTGCATGCCAATAATTGCGGGTAATTTGCACATCGGTACCAGACTTAACCTGCGCCTGGTAACGTTGTTGATGTAAAGGACGCAGCTTAATTGAACTCGCTTTATATTGGCGTTGGATGTACTTACTCAGATCCGCGCTACGTAACTGAGCGGAACGATGGCGTTGCGCAAAAATTTGTAAAGCCTGAGTCGCCGCTTCGTTACCGGCATAATAGATCAAGCGCTGTGACAAGGAATCATCTTGCGGAATTTTTGACTCGGATAAAATAGTCACCACTTTTTGATATTCTTGTTTCTTCTGCAGCAGTTGCTGTTGAGTGAAAGTCTGGCTACTTTCAAGTCGTTGCAACGCCACGTCGTAGGCTCGTGGGTTATAACCCGCTCTCACTAACAGGTCGATGGCCAATAAATCGGCTTCATCCTCATATTCTCGGCTCATACTGGAATTAATCACATCCCGGCTCAGGCGATTAATCGCTAAACTGGTTTTAAATATGTCCTTATAGGTATTTTGCGTGTGCTGGCTGTTCTTACTCTCCACTTTAATCTGTTGCTGATCGCGACTCACTTCAAGATCGCCAATGGCCATTCCTAAGTTTGCCAGCTGGGCCATTTCTTCAACCGTTTCATGCTGTCGCTTAAAATAGGCGTTGGTATTATTGTGTCCCAACAAAATATGCGAAAGCTCATGGGCAATCACAAAAGCAATCTCAGCTTCTGTCTCACAATCAGAGATCATCCCCATCGATAGCACGATCTGCTGGCGGGTGGCGTAAGCGCTGTAACTTCGCGAAAGTTCAATCGACAAATCAATCTCGGGTCGATGACCCGGCCAACTAGATAACAACTGATTTAAGATCCCATCAAAGTAGCGCAGCAACTGCTGATGACTGAGTCGATCTTGGCTGAGTATCACATCCTGAGCTAAATCATCGGGTTCACTGAGCGAACTTGCTTGAAGCGCTAAGCTAACGTCTTCACTGTCCAAAAATTCGCCCTCAAATTGGTCTACTTTATTGGTCGAGGCCAAATTCAACGACGGAAAATTCTGAGTGGCACAAGCGCTTAACAGCAGCGTAAAAGAGATGATTTTCAATATCTTCATGGCTAGCATCCCTCTCCAAATCCAGTCGATGCGTAGACCTTAGTCCCTTGGTCGTTAGAAAGACTTTGCGTAACACACGGTCCTAAAGATTTTGCCTTTTTGTCCGTTTCGACGCTGTCTTGAAAGATCCACACCTTTTCCCCCGATATATTTAACTCGACCATACCAGGGTCAACAATATGCTGTAACACGGTTAACGAGCTTGTTTGCAAATTGGGAAGCTCACTATGAGGGCTTTCTTTACAAGTAAACTCTCCCTGCGAGTCTCGATAACAAAGCTCTATCGGATCGTACTTAAAGCGCAACACTTTAGCGCCAACCAACGATAGCGCCTGCACTGGTGGTAGTAAAAGCAAACCCACGACGAGTAAGAGTAAGCTGAAATAAAGTCGTAATCTCATCATATTCTCCTTCCAATAAATGGCTTAGGCAGCCATTACTTTCCTTTCATCAAACGTGATACCAAGTCATGGAAGCCGATCAAGGCAAGCAGATTCAGCAAAAATACCGCCGCGTAATAGAACCAATGGGTCAACACCAAGCCAGTCAACCAAGCTAAACCGAGCAAAGCCAGCAAGATCAATTTGTTGTTTTTGATTAAGCTCCAGCAGCAAGTCAACTTCGCCATCCGCGACAATGGCGAATAGAACATATGGAGCAACTCGCACTTGAAAAGTGTCAATTGATTGGAGTAGAAAGCCATCAACTGAGCGAATAATTGGTGTAAAAACGTAGGGATAATGGTCAATAAAATTAGAATAAAGGCATACCAATTGACCGGCCCGTATTTCAAATACTGATATGCGGATAAGACGCAGAGAAAGGTCAACAAAATCGCCAGCAAGGCCATGATGAGTCCTTTCCAATGATGCTGATGCGGCTTAGCCACGGCGTTTAAAGCGCTATTCTCCAGATAGTGAAATCGATAATAGAGGGCCGCATATAAAAATATAGTCTGTAGTATTCCTTCAATAAGATCGCTCACATTAATCCCTAAGCCATCGATGGTTGCAGGCACATGCCAATAGTTCTCACCAAAATTAATCAGGTTATCGAGCGCAACGGCATGTAAGAAGACCCCAGCCAACGACCCATTCACTGGTGATTCCACCAGATCGGGAGAACCTTCGATCCCATAACCCACCAAAACCAAGCGCTGCTGCAGTCGCCTGAGTTTGGCAGCTTGATCATCTTGAAAAAACTTAGTAGCGGAAATCGTCAGCACTTGCGGGCAAGGGTAAGCTACTGATTTTTTAAGCGCCTCTCCAGATAATCCCGAATGAAACAACGCCAAAAAGTTATCTCGCAAGGATTGAAGGCGCCGATAGAGTCTAATCAAGGTCGATTGCTCAGCCTTTAAGGTCCGAGGCTGGCACTGGACACCTTCCGGTAAGTAGGCAAAATCGGACTGGTTTTCAGCCGCTTGATTACTCCATTGCACGATCATTGGCGCGGTAAACCGCCCGCTTTCCACCAAATCTTCATCGCTATAAGGACACACACTTGGCTCACTAAGGCACCAAATACGATATAAATCCATAGCAGCCGAGCGGTAAGCTTTGCCATCCAACTGAAAATTTAGCGGATAATAATGCTGATAATCGCTCCAACCAACGGCACTAAGCTGACTAGCGGCGGAAATGCTCTGGCGCAAGCCAGAATCTTTCTGGAAGTATTCCGAACGATCCATATGCGGAATACTCGCCATAAAAACCGGGAATTTTTGATTGCTCTTGCGTAACCGTTCGGTCCACAAACTTTGATAGTTTGAGCTTGGGTAATATTGAAGAATATCGAAAAAAACAGCTTTTGGCTGATAGTGTGCAATACGGATCAACAGCTGATTGAGCGAGCTATAATCAACCGGATATCGGCCAGCATAATGTCGAATAAAGGCTTCATCCAGCAACACCACGGCGAGCTGTGCTTGTGCCTCAAGCGGAAACAAGGGGGCATTAAAACCAATGATAAGATCTTCATTGTATTTTTCTGAAGCGCTCCGTAATCCAAAAGGATTCAGAAAAAAAACCAGCATCAATAACAGCGAAATCACGGCTGCCTTGAGCTGAACCACCCTATTATCCATCGATGCTTCCTTGCTTGCGAACTCCGAGCCTCACATCAGGTTCACGAAATCACGACTTTTCCCTAAGCGTGATATAACGACAACCCAGAAAATTTAACTAAATTGCAACCTAACGTTAACTATAAAACAATTATTGATAAATCCAAAAATGTAAGTTTTACCGCATGTATCTCTGGCTTGACACCCATCGACTGGCTCATTATTTGAGACACAAAAAAGCCAGCACAAAGCTGGCTCAATATGAATATGCAATCTGCCTTGCTTAACTTTTATCCAGGGCTTGGCTCACATCATCAATAATGTCATCGATGTTTTCTATCCCAACCGAAATCCGCACCAAATCGGCACTCACCCCTGCCGCTGCCAACTCCTCATCATTCAGCTGACGGTGGGTTGTTGATGCGGGATGACAAGCTAAAGACTTTGCATCACCAATGTTCACTAAACGTAAAATCATCTGCAGCGCATCAATAAACTTTCCACCAGCATCTTTACCGCCCTTCAAGACAAAACTTAAAATACCCGAGGCTTTCCCCCCGACAATTTTATTGCAAAGTGCATAGTAAGGGCTGGTGGGCAAGGCCGCATAATTAACCCAAGCGACTTTAGGATGCTGTTTTAAGTAGAGGGCTAATTTCTCGGCATTCTCACAATGGCGTTCCATACGCAGGCCTAAGGTTTCTAAGCCCTGTAAGATTTGGAAGGCATTAAAAGCGTTTCAATCAAGCTTTCTCTTTCTCATACCGATTGCTTTATGCCGATATTTTATTTTAGCAATTGACTCAATAAGTGCTCACAGCCTTGCTTTAAAGCCTGCAACTCTTCTAAAGGCATGTCTACCTGACACAACATCGCTGTGGGAATGGCCAGCGCCTGTTCTCGCATCGCTTGTCCCGCTTCACTTAAGCTAATCACCCGCACTCGCTCATCTTGCTCGCTACGTGCGCGAACCACCAAACCTTTCGCTTCTAAACGTTTCAGTAGCGGCGTTAAGGTACCCGAATCCAGATGCACCTTTTCCCCCAGCTGTTTCACACTCACGCGACGCTGCTCCCACAACACCATCATCACAATGTATTGCAGGTAGGTGAGGTCCAATTTTTCTAATAAGGGGCGATAAGCTCGCCCCATCGCATTGGAAGCACTATAAAGGGCAAAACACAGCTGCTTATCTAAACTCAGGCTAAAGGATTGTAGTTTATCTTTAGAAGCGTCACTCATGGCTAAACTCGCTCGGAATTAAATTGTGCACAATATACTTGCATTCTAACCAGAACTCAATTAGAGTTGCCAACAACTTAATTGCGCACAACCTAAATAAAAGGATCCAGTATGTCTACTTTATACACTACCTCTGCCACTGCATTAGCCGGCCGTAACGGTCAAGTCACTACCGACGACAACAAACTCGATTTAGCCTTAAGCTATCCAAAAGAAATGGGTGGTAGTGGCGAAGCGACCAATCCAGAGCAACTGTTTGCAGCTGGTTATGCCGCTTGTTTCTCGAATGCAATTTTACATGTGGCGCGCGAAGGCAAAATCGCGATTAAATCAGCACCAACGACCGCGATTGTAGGGATCGGCCCCAATGAACAGGGTGGTTTTGTGCTCAGCGTAGCCTTAGCCGCTGAATTAGAATTAGAGCAAAGTGCCGCGGTCGAACTGGTTAAAACCGCTCACCAAATATGCCCTTACTCAAATGCAACCCGTGGTAACATCGATGTCAAACTAAGCGTCAACGGTCAAGCACTTTAAGCACCTCCATCGCCGATAAAAAGCCAGGCAAGAGCTTGGTTTTTTTTTGCTTGATAAACTCGCAATGGTAGGCGAACTCGGAGTTTAAAAACCAATACACGCCCTAAAGCGAGAGCTCACAGCGAGCCAAGCCTTTACCATCCTGATAAAGCGGTTAAATCTTTACTCATACTGTAGTTTTCCAGCGTTTGGCCGCGAATGTGCACCTGATTTTGTTTTAACAGCATAAAACCTTGTCCAACAAAAAATTGTTTTGCCCGCTTCGATGCATCCACCCAAAGGCGCTCCAGCCCTCGCTGTAAAGCTAGCGTTTCAATATGCTGATATAAAGCACTGGCCACCCCTTGCCCCTGAAACTGGGGATGCACATAACAACAATCGATATAGTCGCCATCAAGTTCAATAAAACCTAACAGCGTCTGCTCGTGCAAAGCCAAAAAACAACGTTCGGGCAATAAACGGCTTCGCCAAAGCGTCTCATCAAAGGGCTCCGGTGCCCATGCCTGTTTTTGTAGCGGGGAATAAACCTCATCATCAATGGCATGCACCGCCGCAGTAAATAGCTCGGCGACCAACAGAGCATAGGGCTCAGTATAATGACAGATTTTCAACATCGCCCTCCTCACATCAATCGCTTAGTCAACCAGACTCGATAAACTGTCGTATAAGGGCTATACCAATCCCCCAGCAAAGCATCATGAATCACAATGCTCTGATAGTAAACCCGACGAAAACAGGCCTTCTACGTTTTATGGCGAAACCATTGCTGCGCGAACATCGCGCCCGGCCAGCCACCTAGCAGCGCCAGCCCATGCAGGTAAGGCTCTTTCACTCACCACGCCCCGCGTCGCGTAGCCGATTGATCAAATGCGTAAACTGCCACCGACAACAGACTCATCAACAAATAAATGACCGCGAGAAGTAAAAGTTTATAGCGCTAAGCCGCATAGCAAGCCTAAACCCCACCGCATCAACTGTCTGTTAATTACTTTCAGACTGGATCCCTGACATTTGCCGAGCCAATACTTCTGCCATCGGGTGTTGGCGCTCAGCCAAGCCCCGCAGTACCCCAGCTTGATTCTGTGGACTTTGGTTTTGACTCATTTTACTTTTTGCTTGTACTTGCTCAACACTCACCTCAATCCCCAGTATCGCCTTATTCAATTGCTCAATGTAGGATTCTGGCGCATCGCGGAGCTGCCAAGGTTGCGGCTGTTGCGCCTCGTGTGTTTTAGTTAACTCGGCTAATAAGGCCAGTTTCCATTGGCTATCATCGATCCCGCGCAATTGGCCATTAATATGCACAACCTGATAATTCCAAGTCGGCACAACCCTAGGATCACTTTGCTTGGTAGGGTAATCATTAGGCGAAATATAGGATTGTTCCGCCTGAAATATCACCAGCACAGACAGAGGCTGAGCCAGTCTTTTAGCTAAAGGATTCCCCTTGGCAATGTGCCCACGTAAAACCCATTGTTCAGGCTGCACCTCATGCAATAATAGCGGAATATGTTCCGCCACCAAACCGGTTGCGCTTTGACTCACAATACAGGCTAAAGGGTAGTTACCGAGCAACTCAACAGTGCTCGACCAATCATCTTGGATGAAGGGCTTAGGAAGATACATTAGAACCTCTAAAGATACTCTGGAAACGGAAGCAAAGCCGTTCCTAGGAAAACTTAAGCTGGCCGATGTCCATCATACAAAACAGCATCAACTTAACTATAAATTGCTGAATATTATAAATTATGTTGCAAATTTTTAGCTAAGGCTAGTGATCAGTAGAAATCAGCAGGGAACGCAGTATCCATCAAACATCTGCACAGCTGGCGCACTCAGCTAAGTTCCAGCAACGTGATTTAAGAGCTTGAATGCCACAAACACTGAAGCGGCTCACTTAAGCCACTTCAGTGCCTTGATCATACTTTGAAGTTCGCGATGCTCGCTTGGATCTGATGGCTAAGTTGTCCAACTTTTTCAGCTTGCAGAGCCGTATGCTCGGTCCCTTCTAAACTACGCTGCGCCCCTGATTCCATTCCTTGCATTTCATTGACCACCGTCTCAGAAGTATTCAATTGCGTATCACAGGCACCACTCACCTCGTCCAACAAGCCGGTAATATGGCTGGCTAACTCATGGGTTTGGGTCACCGAGCCTTGCATTTCTGACATCAATTCAAAACTACTACTGGCTTGAGAACGCCCTTCACGCATTTGTATTTCAGTTTTCTCCGCACCTTTCACTAAATCTGACATCATCTGCTCAATCTGCTCCGTTGAGCCACGAGTTTGCATTGCAAGATTTCGAACCTCATCGGCCACCACCGCAAAACCGCGGCCATGCTCGCCTGCACGCGCCGATTCAATCGCCGCATTCAGCGCCAAGAGATTGGTTTGTTCGGCGATACTGTTGATCACTTCTAATATTTTACTGGCATCTTTACTATTTTTAGCCAGTTCACGCATATCTTCCGAAGCGCCATCCACTTGAGCCACTAACTGCTTAATTTCGCTAGTTGCCGATTGAGTTAATTGACTGCCCTGCTCCGAGGCCTGATTAATGGAGACTGCCGAACTATCAGCATTACGCACCAAATCGGCCACTTCGCTAAAACCTTGCGACAGCTGGCCAATATGACCACTAACCTCTGATACCACCCGCTGCTGCTCACCCATTTGAGTTTTTGACTGTTGCGCTAAAGTATTAAGTTGCTCCGCAGCCCCATTCAGCTCGGCAACATGCTGATTAATATTAGTGACGGTGGTTTGTAACAGTGCAATAAACTGATTAAAGGCCGAGGCCAACTGAGCAAGCTCGTCGCGCCCTTTTACCACTAAACGCTGCGTTAAATCCCCATCGCCTTGGGCAATCGCTTGCATCGCCTGCACCATCGCTACCACGGGCTGGCGAATTAAACGAGTAATAATCAAGCCCATCACCAAAGAAATCACCACAATCGACAAACCAAAGGCCATGTTAGTCCATGCTGTTTGCTGTAGCTGCTCACTAATCGCTGAACTCGATTGACTCACCATTTGCCACTGTTGTTGCAGGGTATTACTGGCCGCCGCGACCACTTGCTCTGCCGCAGGGTTAAGTAAGTCATCCTTCAAGAGTTGCTGCTGCTCAACCAGATCAAATAAACGATCAGCCGAGTCAGCGAACAACTGGACCTGCTGTTCTACCAACTGGATCCACTGTTGATGACGCTCTCGATTTAAGCCCTTGATCAAATCGAGTAAGGTGTTTTGTGCGCCAAATAGCTCTAAATAAAAACGGTCTTTACTGCGACTATCTTGCCGGTTGAGATGGCTCATTAAAGCAATCGAGGCGGCCTGTATATGATTCGCCAAGTTAACCGTGAGCGAGGGCAGCATGCCTGAACTGGTGATATCTAAGGTGGCATGAATATCCGAGAGCTTAGCCAAAGTTTGTGGGACTACATCACGTAATACACGGCTTTCTAACTGACTAATTTCAGCCAATAATGGTACTAATCCCTCAACAAAGTGTTGGTCGAGTAGTTCGCTATTAGCGGTAATTTGCGCGGCATCGCTAAACCCGCGCAGGTGCGGGCTCTGTTCCAATTGCTTAGCTTGTTCGGCCAGTTGTTGATACTGCTCAAGTAGCGCAGGCGCTTCGGTTTCACTAAAGTGCGACTGCAACACTAAACGTTGCAGCGCATTGACCGATAAATCTCCAGCTAAACGAGCGCTCGGTTCAACCTCCTGAGAGAAAGCCTTGGTTTTCTGTTGCACCCCTGTCAGCGAATGATTACTACTCCATATCATCAAGACCATGAGTAATACGATACCAACCGGAATAAGCGCGATTTTTTGACTCAAACTTAATCGATTAATCATAGGGCTGGCGCTCCCAGCATGCTTAGTAAGCCATCACGTAGTTGAATAAAAGCAGCATAACTTTGGTTCGCATCACTGAGCAACAGAGGATCCATCACTTGGCTATCCTGCTCAATTTTAAGAATGGTTTTACCGCGATGTAATTCGGCGCGGATCAGAATGGTGGTATCACGAACCGCCTCAATACTCGACTCGCCAACGGGTAAACGATCGGGCTTACTTGGTTCAATATCCAATTGGCGAAATAAACGCTCAATCAGATACAAGCTCTGATAAGCCAAAATATTCACATCGGCCATTTGACGATCATGGTACTGGCCAAGTGAACCGAGTTGCAAAGGAAGGTTTTTCGCTTCACTAATCAGCTGCAAGTCGCCGCGGATCAACGCCAGATCTGCGCTCATCGCAGAGACCGTTTGCGGCTCAATCAAACCCTCAAACAATTGTTCTATCACCACTAGCTGCTGATAAACATCATTTTCAGTCATTCCTAGTGGACGCTCCAATTCGGGGCCCTCTGGTAGTGCTAAGTGCTTAGCGACCGCGGCCAACTGTTGCTCAACCTGATCTAAATAAGGCAGCACATTACGGGGGCGCATCACACTATATGCAACCGCTAAAGACGACGTGATTGGCAAAGACATTTTTTGCTGTAAGGCCGCAGCTAAACGACCAATTTGCTGGGTTTTAAAAACCAAGTGTGAAGCCAACTTATCGGCGACAATTTGTGGTTCGGGCTCTAAGGTAGGTAACTGTTGCTGGGCACGAATAGCCTGAACTTGCAGGGCAATCTGCTGTACTTTTTGATACAGATGATTGTTATTTACAATCGCCGCCAGGCTACTCGAACTGAACAGTAGAATACCGCTAATAAACACCAAGCGTCGAATAATTAAGTAAAAACGTATTTGCAGAGTCACGATATATTCTTTTCCTTAAGTTCGGTTCTCACGCCTATTTTATAATGTTATTTACTTAACTATAGACATATCATCTAAGGATTGGCGTGTTCCATTCACAATTGCAAGCAAGATGCACACCTAGATGTTCACTCAACGGAAATCTACTCGCTCAGTATTAACTTAGATCAACTTATTAAGAAAAGATAAACTTAAAATGAAAAAAGACGGCGAGCGTTTTGCTGCACTTGTTGCTGCAACTCGACCAACGACTCGCCTCGCAATTGCGCGACTCGCTGGTAGATATGTGGCAAATAACAAGGTTCGTTGCGGCGACTCTTGGGTTTGGGTTTTAAATCGCGAGGTAACAGATAAGGCGCATCCGTTTCCAACAACAGTCTATTGATTGGAATTTCTTTCACCCGCTGTTGCAAATCGAGACCACGGCGCTCATCGCACACCCAGCCGGTAATCCCAATATACAAATCCAGATCCAGACAGGCTTTTAGGGCCGCTTGATCGCTGGTAAAACAATGTAATACAGCGCCGGGCAGATGGTCGCGCCAAGGCTTAAGGATATCGATGAAGCGCTGATGAGCATCCCGCTCATGCATCACCACAGGCAGCTTAAGCTCTGCTGCAAGGGCTAATTGCGCCTCAAAAATGGCCTCTTGCTGGGGACGTGGTGAAAAATCACGATTAAAGTCTAAACCACACTCGCCCACCGCTAAAACCTGTGTTTGGGTAAACAGCGGTTTGAGAGTGGCGATATCGGTAGGACTTACCGACTTTGCATGGTGCGGATGCACGCCAGCGGTGGCATAACATACGCCCGGCCACTGCTGGGCTAAATCACTCACTTGCTGGCTTTCGGCCAAATCGCTGGCCAACAGTAACATGCCACTCACACCAGCAGCCTGCGCCCGTTGTAGCACTTGTTCACGATCTTTATCAAACTGTGAGCTGGTAAGGTTCAGCGCAATATCAAACATCACCAAGCTAATCCGTCGCCTGTTCGGCATCGTCATCTTTGCGCACATAAAAACGCGCAAAGAACAGACCGACCTCAAACAATAGCCACATCGGCAAGGCCAATAGAGTTTGTGAGATCACATCGGGAGGGGTTAACAACATGCCCACCACAAAGGCTCCCACAATCACATAGGGGCGCTTGGCTCGCAATTGCGCTGGAGAGGTTGCCCCCGACCAACACAGCAACAAGGTCGCAATCGGAATTTCGAAGGCTAAACCAAAAGCAAAAAACAGCTTCAATACAAAATCGAGATAGTTAGAAATATCGGTGGCAATGGTCACCCCTTCGGGGGCAACTGCAGTAAAAAAGCTGAAGGCAAGCGGGAACACCACAAAATAAGCAAAGGCAACACCCGCATAAAATAACAAGGCCGAACCAAACACCAAAGGCACCAACAAACGGCGCTCATGTTGGTACAGACCGGGCGCAATAAACCCCCAGGCCTGAGCTAATAAATAAGGCATGGCCAAAAAAGCCGAGGTGACTAAGGTCAGCTTAATCGGCGTAAAAAATGGTGCCGCCACATCGGTAGCGATCATACTCGCATTTTCTGGTAATACGGCGAGCAAGGGCTGTGCGACAGCAGCGTAAATATCGTTGGCAAAATACACCAAGCCGAGAAAAATGATTAAGCAGGCGAATACACCACGCAATAGGCGATTACGTAACTCAATTAAATGCTCGATCAAGGGTTGTGCGGGGGCATCGCTCATAGCTTACTTATTGTCTTCTTGGCTAATGTCAGAATCGGATGGCACAGCTTGATTTGCAGCTTCAGCTTTAGCAGTCTGCGGACTACCAACCGTCTTCTTTTGATAGGGGCGAGAAACTGACTCGGCACGCGCTTTTAGAGTCTCTACCGATGCTTGTAAATCACCATTAAGAGACTCTAAACCATTTTGTTCGGCCTTCTTCAGGTTTTGGTGCAACTCGTCTAACTCTAGTTCTTGTTTCAGTTCGGTGCTCACCGACGATACCGCCTGCTTCACCGAGCGCACCACAGATAACACGCTACGGATCGCTCCCGGCAAACGTTCTGGCCCCAACACCAACAGCCCTAATACCGAGATCAAGACTAACTCCCAAAAACCAATATCAAACATGCTTAACCTTGTTGGTCTTTGTCTTTGCTTGCTTGTTCTGCGGCTTGCTTATGCTGCGCAAGCTGTTCTGGGGTGGCTTTGTCGGTGGCATGATCACTAGGCTTGCTTTCATCGTCGCGCATCGCATTTTTAAAGCCCTTTACTGCCGAGCCCAAATCACCGCCCATGTTACGTAGCTTCTTGGTGCCGAATAACAACACCACAATTACAGCAACAATCAACAATTGCCAAATACTAATACCGCCCATTTAGTGATCCTCTTTCATCTTTTATCGAGCCAAAGGCCCAGTGTCTACTTCAATTGTTGCCAACAGATTAAACCAGCTAATCCGCTAGTCACCGCCAAGGCCAAGGCCAAGACAGGTAAACTGGGATATATCACCGCCGCCGAAATTAAGCTTGCCGCTGCGGCTAAAGCCAAAGCCAAACTTCGTTGGCGTTGCTTCTGCTGCTGTAAATAACGTTCGGTAAAACGTTGAAACTTAAGCTGCTGCTGTTTCGCCAATTGCAAGTTATCATAAACTAACTCCGGTAAATGCGGCAGTGTTTCCAGCCAATAAGGCGCCTTTTCTTTAATTGCAGAGAAGACCGCCTCGGGCCCCACCTGCTTACGCATCCAACGCTCTAAAAATGGTTTAGCAGTCGCCCATAAATCCAATTCGGGGTAGAGCTGACGCCCTAAGCCTTCTATATAGAGTAAAGTTTTTTGCAGTAATACTAATTGCGGCTGCACTTCCATATTAAAACGGCGCGCCGTATTAAACAGATTCAGCAGTACATGACCAAATGAGATCTCTGACAGCGGCTTGGCGAAAATAGGCTCACATACGGTACGGATCGCCGCTTCGAATTCTTCCACCTTAGTGTCGGAAGGCACCCAACCAGAATCAATATGCAGTTGTGCGACCTTACGATAATCACGATTAAAGAAAGCCAAAAAGTTTTCCGCTAAATAACGCTGGTCTTCTTTATTGAGGGTACCCACGATACCGCAATCAATGCCAATATACTGGGGATCTTCAGGATGCTCTCGAGACACAAAAATATTGCCCGGATGCATGTCGGCATGGAAAAAACTATCGCGAAATACCTGAGTAAAGAAGACTTCTACGCCTCGTTCGGCCAACAGTTTCATGTTGGTGCCCTGCGCTTCTAGTTCACCAATGTTCGCCACTGGGATCCCGTAGATCCGCTCCATCACCAACAAGGTTTTACTACAGTAGTCGCTATAAACCTCGGGAACATACAGCTCTTTAGCACCGCTAAAATTACGCCGTAGTTGGATCGCATTAGACGCTTCACGCGCTAAATCGAGCTCATCTACAATGGTCTTGCGATATTCTTCAACCACCTCTTTAGGGCGTAAGCGACGACCATCACTAAAGAAACGCGCAAATAAGCTAGCAACTCGCTGCATTAAAGCGATATCAGACAGAATGGTCGCTTCAATCCCCGGACGGATCACCTTCAACACCACATCGGCGCCATTCTCTTTTAAACGGGCAGTATGCACTTGAGCAATCGAGGCAGAGGCTAAGGCTTGCAAGTCAAAATCATCAAACAGATCCTCGACCGGCTGGCCCAGCGCCAATTCGACCTGTTGTTTGGCCAATTCGCCACTAAACGGCGAGACCTTATCCTGTAATAGCGCCAATTCATCGGCAATATCTGGCGGAAATAAGTCGCGCCGAGTGGACATCATCTGGCCAAATTTAATAAATACCGGGCCTAAGTCTTCCATCGCCATGCGAATACGCGCACCGGGCGCGCTTTGCTGGTGTTGATTACGCCACCAAAAAACCAAGCTGCGCAACAAGCGCAAGGGCCAAGGCCAAAAACGTTTCGGCAATAATTGGTCTATACCGTAATGGCACAGGGTGCGATTAATCTGCCGAAAACGCGCAAACTCTTTGGGGGTCATTGACTCAAATCCTGTATCCGAAGACTCAAGGTATCCACATCTTTAACCAGTAGCTGTAGTTGCTGTTGCCACGCTTGATATTCCAATTGACCCACCACTAAACCCCATTCTTCACTGGCTAACTCAGTTAGTTTTGTAGGGGCTTTATTGAACAGCGTGTTCAATGCTTGAGCCAACAAACGACTCTTGGACACGATTTGATAAGCGGCAACATCACCGATCCGCTGCGACAACTTTTCTTCAAAATCAGGGTCGAGTTGCAGGAACAAGTCGGCAAAATGTTGCGCCAGCTTAATATCACCTTCCAGTTGCAGCTTGTCTTGCTTAATCAAGCTGGGAATTCGCTCCGCCTGTTTTAATTCCATCAAGGTCAACAGCGACATGCTCAAGCTGCAATCCGGCTTGCCTTGATATTCATGAAGTACGTCGAGTTGCTGCTTGCTCACCACAAAATAAAAATTTGGCAATGGCCTAACTTGAATCGCCAGAACTTTGCCCGACAAATGACTGCGACGCTCGGCGCTGGCCTCATCAAGTGCCAACACTTGATTGCTTAAGACTTCAACACCGGCAGTAATCAGAGAAGATAGCGGCATAAGGGCCTCTTAAAATTTGTAAGCTCGGTGTAAGGCAACCACACCGCCAGTTAAATTGTAGTATTCGACGCCCTCAAACCCAGCATCTTGCATCATCCCTTTTAAGGTTTCTTGATCGGGGTGCATTCGGATCGACTCGGCCAAATATTGATAGCTCTCGGCGTCATTAACAATCAATTTGCCCATCTTCGGTAATAAGTGAAAAGAATAAGCATCGTAAACTTTACTCAGCGCTTTCATTTCTGGTTTAGAAAACTCTAACACTAGCAAACGACCGCCGGGTTTGAGCACTCGAAACATCGATCGTAGCGCCGCATCTTTATCGGTCACATTACGTAAACCGAAGCTAATGGTAATCAAATCGAAGCTGTTATCGGGGAAAGGCAGCGCCTCGGCATTAGCTTGCACATACCGTACATTACCCACAATGCCTTTGTCGCGCAGCTTACTTCGGCCCATTTTCAACATCGATTCATTGATGTCTGCCAGCACCACTTCACCGCCATCACCTACGATACGTGAAAACTTGGCAGTAAGATCACCAGTACCTCCCGCTAAATCTAACACCTTTTGTCCAGGACGTGCGCCACTACAATCAATGGTAAAACGCTTCCATAAGCGGTGAATGCCACCCGACATTAAATCATTCATCACATCATATTTAGCGGCAACTGAATGAAATACCTCGGCAACCATGCCTACTTTCTCTTCGCGGTTTACCGTTTTATAACCAAAATCGATGGTTTCCTGCTCAACGCTCATCTTTACTTCCTGATAATGCCAACTGCCGCTAGTGTACTGTAGCCAACCCAATGCTCCAAGGCTTGTACATGCCAAGCCTCCGCTTTTTTGGCAAAAGCGAGTCTTTTCGAAAAAATAGCCAGAACCTAATTCTCAGTTCTGCATTCCCCTCTCAGCCGGTCTCAATTCATCGAGTGCGCAGATATTCCCACTCATTCAATAACCAAAATCACAATGTCATAGCAGTGACGATGGCTTAACACTTTTTAAATGATTAGAATTATCAACTCATTAACGCCAAACTTTTAGTGTTTGAACGTATATCTGAATCGTGCTTTTTTACGCCAGCCTGAGAGCTACGTCATTACAGTGGGATTCGCTTAGGCAAGGATGTTAGGTAATCCCCCCGAAAATTAATCGCATGCAAAAGTAGAATTTTCTCGTATAGTAAATACAGGAGATTCAACATGAAAAAGTCACGTTACACGGACAGTCAGATCTTATCTATTCTCAAGCAGGCTGAGGCTGGTACACCTGTTCCTGAGCTCTGTCGTGAGCATGGAATGAGCAACGCAACCTTTTACAAGTGGCGTTCGAAATACGGTGGTATGGACGCATCCCTTATGGCGCGGATGAAAGAACTCGAAGATGAAAATCGACGGCTTAAAAAGATGTATGCGGAAGAACGCCTTAAAGCAGAGGTGATCTCAGAGGCGATGGCAAAAAAGTGGTGAAGCCCTGTGAGCGTCGATTGATGGCTCAGCGTTCGGTGGCGAACTATCACATCAGCATTAAAAGTGCATGCTATTGGTTTGGGATCAGCGAGACCTGCTATCACTATAAATCGAAGCTTCAACCTGAGAATGAGTTGATAGCTCAAGAGTTAGTAACGCTGTGCAACAGTGAAGACTGCTCTGACTGGGGCTTTGGCCTGTGTTTTCACCATTTGCGGAACGTTAAAGGGTATACATGGAACCATAAGCGGGTTTATCGGATCTACTGCGAATTGGCTCTAAACTTACGTATTAGGCCAAAACGACGCCTGAATCGCCATACGCCAGAGCCTCTTAAAGAGCCGATTAAAACAAACCAAGTTTGGTCCGTGGACTTTATGCATGATCAGCTATCTGATGGCCGGAAGTACCGTTTATTCAATGTGATAGATGATTACAAACGTGAAGGTCTGGCGTCAGAACCTGATTTTTCAATGCCCACAGTACGAGTCACTCGGATCTTAGAGCAGCTCATCGAACAACGAACCAAACCTGTTGCGATCCGCTGCGACAATGGTCCTGAGTTCATTAGCCATGCGTTTATTAAATGGGCCAACAACCACGACATTCGAATCGATTATATTCAGCCAGGGAACCCACAACAAAACGCGTATATAGAAAGGTTCAACCGTACTATGAGGTTTGGCTTAGTGAGTAAGTATTTGTTTGACACACTTGAAGAGGTTCAAGATCGGGCGACCCAATGGTTATGGTTCTACAATCATCAACGACCACACCTTGCAAATGGAGGGTTCCCACCACTAAAAACGGCAGCATGAATTCTACGAATAAATGCGGTTAATAATGGGAGGATTACCGTTACTGCCGCTGTGATTTTTATTATGGGTGTCCATACTCCACTGTTCGTATACGGGTCTGAGGGTAACGGAAGGCATTCGCGGTAGGCGTAAAGGGTGGCGAAAGCATGTTAGCTAAATAAAAATGACTCTGCCCCTGAGGGATCCCCACGTGTTTATTCATGCCTTCTCAGCTTCGTTTTCAACGGGACTCGTGCTTAGTATTTTATGCATATCAATAACTTGCTGCCAGTGTTCTTTCTTCAACGTTAGCCTCCTATCTCGGTAAGCGGCGTTTTGTCTCGGGGGGATCACTGGGGCTATTCTTTTTCGTTCTAATACCCCATAGCAGCGTTTAGTGTCATAGGCCCCATCCGCCGAGACTTTTCGAATTTTGCGACAAAGCAAAAGAAATAGGACATCCAAGTCTTTTCGTTAGCTAAATTAAAGTGACTCTGCCCCTTTTATTCCTCGCTTCTTAGCGAGTATATTGTACTACTAATTTTGTCTCTACTCTCTATCTGCAAGCAGTTTGGCTATTTGGGCAGGCTCGTCTGGGTAGCCATATTGGGCTAATTTGTCGACTTCTGGATCGTTACAAAGGCTAAAGTCCTTTACCCATGCGTCGATGGTTGCTGAACCCATTAATAATGTGAAAGGGGGACAGGCTTGGTAGCCATGTTGCTCAGCAATTTTTTCGATACGGGATTTTTCTATGTGCCTTCCTGGAAGCACAAAGGCAACGCTTACAATAATTGCTAATGCGAACACTCTAACGGACAGATGTTTCGCGGTTAATGCGAGGTTCGTTTTTTTTAGGCAAACATATTGCCAAAGCATCAAAAGAGAACATGCAAACGTACAAATGACTCCTGCAATCAGAAAGCAGTAGCTAACATCCAAATAGATTACTGGAAAACCATTACCAATTTGACCACTAAATTCATTCAAGGTGTTTGAAGAAAATAGGACTAGAGTGAATATGTTGAAAAGAGCGAAGCAAGCTAAGCAAGCTAATAGTGAAGTTTTCGGTGTGTGAGTTTTTATCATTTTGGAGGTTAGCTTATAGGAACTTATATGTGGAATTATTCATACTTGAAATAACTTTCATTTGTTCTATTTTCTGTTGCATGCTGACTATACTTTTTTGTGCTTGTTGTTCCGCATGTCGGTTTATGTATTCAACAATCTGTTTTTTAATACCTAGTCTATCTGCGAGCATGCTTAACACCGTACCAACAGCGAAAGCAACTACAAACCCAACTGCTACCGGAATCATAACGACACCTGCAGGTGCGATTGCTGCACCAACTAAAAAGCCGCAAACAGCTGCTATTGCTACATCGGTCGAAACGTCTGCTACCCAGTTACTCATTAAGTAATTTTTTTTCAATACTAGCTCTAGACTGTGTTCTGTTACTGAAAATAAGACCGTAACATATACTCCACCACGAGCGGATGATTTAAGTCCTTGTAGACCATTAAGCATCTTAGTGTTTGTAGAGAGGTATCTAGTCCCTTTAATTACTGTTCGTAGCTTGTGATTGCCTTTAAAACTAATGTAGCTTTTAGTGCCATTTTGAGTTATTTCGTATTTACCCAAAATACTCCCACCACGCTGCATGTCTAGTGCTAGCGCTCCCATAGCTTTTACGTCTAAGGCTTGGCTAGCAAATTGGTTTGAGTTGTTATTTAGACTCTCTATCAGCGAGCATTTTAGCTATTTTAGCGGGTTCGTCGGGATATCCGTATCTGGCTAGTTTGTCGACTTCCGGGTCGTTACACAGACTAAAGTCCTTTACCCAAGCGTCAATGCTAACTGAGCTCATAAGTAATGTGAAAGGAGGGCAGGCTTGATAGCCTTGCTGCGCGGCGCGGCTTTCCTTGTGGGATCTTTCAATATGTCGTCCTGGAAATATAAACAAAAAGCTAATGATTATAGCTACTACAAAAGCTTTAGTTGACAGATGTTTGAGTGACCGAGCTTGTTTTCCTTTTCTGAGACAAGCAAACTGCCAAAGCATAAATATTGCACCAGTCAAGCCAATTATGCCTCCTGAAATAAACGCACTATATTCAACATTGATATATATAACAGGGTAAATTTTGGCTAACTGCTGGCTTAATTGCTCAAACTTGTCAGGCACATTGTTACCAAATAACGCTTCGAAGAAGGGTATCAAGAGAACAGAGAATAATAAAAAGCCTAAGAGTGACTTTCTTTTAGTCATTAGTGTTTTCATCGATTCCCTAAAAAAAGTGCTGGGTTGAATTGTTCATACTAGTCACGCCCTTCATTTGATTTATATTTTGTTCTAATTGTTTTAGGTCTCGTTCGACTGATTTCTGAAGTGATTGGTTGAGAGCTTTCACTAACTTATCCCTAATTTGGTAGCGAGACTCGTAAGTAGTTAGCTCCCCTTGCACGTAAAATGCTACGGAAAATCCAGCTAAAACTGGAATAATGACAACGCTTATTGATGATACTGCTAATGTGCCAACAGCGTAACCAAAGACTGCTGCGACCGAAGCGATTGTTATGTCTGTGGCAACGTCGACTACCCAATTGGTCATCAAGTAGTCTTTTTTAAGCACTAGTTCTAGTGTGTGATGGGATACAGAGAATAAAACAGTGATTAATACGCCACCTTTAGCTGAAGCTTTTAGACCTTGTTGACCTATACCTAGCGACAGCATCTTAATGTTTGTAGAGAGGTATCTAGTCCCCGTAATTATTGTCCTTAGCTTGTGATTGCCTTTAAAACTAATGTAGCTTTTAGTGCCATTTTGAGTTATTTCGTATTTACCCAAAATACTCCCACCACGCTGCATGTCTAGTGCTAGCGCTCCCATAGCTTTTACGTCTAAGGCTTGGCTAGCAAATTGCTTGGTGAGGCTAGCGGTATTTAGAACTAACTTTTGAGCGAGCTCCGATAGGCCTAGATCTTCCAATTTCTGACTAATCGCTGTTTGCTCAAGTCCTTGGCTTTGCTGTTTGGCTAACCATAATGAGAAAAACTGTGGCCCATGCAGTACATAAAGGTCCACTTCTTTCATTTCCGAGGCTTTAAGTTTGCTTAAGCAAGCATCACGTTTGGCTTTGTTTCGTTGGGACAAGCATTGAAATTGATTTTGAGCCACTGCAAATATCTCCTTTAGTTGCAGGGCAAGATAGTAAACTTCAATAATGATAAAGTAAACAATAAGCTTGGCTTTAAATAAGCGAGGCCCCCAAGTTGTTGCCTCGCTATTTTAAATTCAACTTCGCGACCCGATGCCCGCTACCGCAACATTTTAGTTGGCCTTCGCTTGCAACGCCTGAATCACAGCCTCTGCCAACGCTTTCGCCGAAGCGGGGGGTCTGACCGGTAATCAAGAAACAAGGTAACTAGACAGCCACACCAACTAGCCACACCCCGATAATAATCTAAACTACCAATAGTGGTTTTTGGGGAGTTAGTGCCATGCCTCGGTCAAGACAGTCGCAAGTGAGCTTATCGGATACACCTTATTATCACTGTGTTTCCCGCTGTGTTCGGCGGGCTTTTTTATGTGGCGAAGACAAGCAAACGGGCAAGAACTATGAGCATCGACGACAGTGGGTGGAAGACTATTTGCTGCAACTTGCCGCGGTGTTTGCCATTGATGTCTGTGCTTATGCAGTTATGAGTAATCATACCCATGTGGTATTGCATATTGATAAGGCCAAAGCCGAAGCCTGGTCCATGGATGAAGTCTTGGAACGCTGGCATTGTTTGCACCAAGGCACCTTACTGACTCAGATGTATCTCAATTCTGAGTTACGTCCAAAGTTAAGTGCGGTGCAACTACAGGCCATTCACGCCACCGCCGAAGTGTATCGGACTCGCCTTTTTGATTTAAGCTGGTTTATGCGCCATTTGAATGAATACATTGCTCGAGCTGCCAATAAAGAAGACCAATGTACCGGTCGTTTTTGGGAGGGGCGTTTTAAATCTCAAGCGCTTTTAGATGAAGCAGCCCTCGCAGCTTGTATGGCCTATGTGGATTTAAACCCGGTTCGCTCAAATATAGCGAGCACGCCTGAAACCTCAGACCACACCAGTATCAAACAGCGCATTCAGCAAGCCAAACAAGGTCAGCAACCCAAGCCGCTAATGCCCTTTGTCGGTAACCCCAGAGAAACCATGCCTAAAGGCTTGCCTTTCGAGTTACAAGACTACCTGCAACTGGTGGAACTTACCGGCCGCGTTATCAGAGAAGATAAACGCGGTTATATCGATGATGCACAAGCGCCCATTTTACAGCGCTTACAAATCGATGAAGAAAGCTGGTTAGCCTTGAGCACTGGTTTAGAGCATCACTTTGCCAGTGTGGTGGGCGCCGGTCACGCACTAGAGTGCTACAAGCGCCAGCACAATCAGCAGCGAATTAAAGGTATGGGAGCAGCCAAACGCTGGCTGGATGTTGGCTAAGTAATTTATGGTCTGATTTTTTGTCGACCGAGTAGGTATTTAGCATATCTCGAATCGCTGTGTTTGCTGTTTGGCTTCTTGCGGCTTTTCGTCGTAACACCTTTACCAATATTGCAATTTTCGACATCACGCTGCTTTTTATGTGAATGAGAAGTGATATTCATCGTATGATGTTGGCTGTTCAGTCCTTAAGATGGCTGTCTCGAATGACTTCACTCAAAGCCTTAGAGGTGCGGTGATGACTTGAGCTCGCGAACAGCAAATTTGTTTAGACAGTACGCCATACTACCACCAGGGTGAGAGCGTGAGTGTTCATTTTGCATACAGTTTGATTTCAAACCAACCAGGTTTCGAAAACAGCACAATTAAAGCGACAGTTTAGTAACCAGCTTTCGTTTGATAATTAGTCAACATTTGATTGATAAATGTTCGCGATCTCGCCCTGCTACTACCACTGCATTTACCGTTGCGTTCGTAGAGCATTTTTGTGTGGCAAAGACCGAGCAAGTGGTGCTAATTTTAACCACCGAAAATAATGGATAGTTGACAAATTTACTAAAAGAAGAGTAGAAGGAAAATTAAAAGAGGCTACCGGTCAAGTGTTAATTAAGGCTCATAAAGTTGATCGTAGTAACCAAGTTACCTCTCAGAGTAATTTAAACTTACAAGAAGGCTCAAGAGTACAAGTATCAAATGCGAACACTAATCAACTAGAACAACAAAATGTTACTCCAGACATAGACGATATGTCAGCGATAGCAATATCAAACAACTTTAATCCTTCTATTATCGAACAACATTTGATTATTATTGCAGACTCAGATTTAGGTATAAATGGAGCGATAGGTTATTCAGAATATAATAGCCAAAGCTCGAACTGTAAGAAATACCAAAAATCGTTAAACGAAAAATCACAGCATTTTTTAGTTATAACAACGTACACTTATTTAAAGAAATCCAAGTAGAGCCGAAGAACTAGAGCCTTTAACCACCAGCCATTTGAAGTTACGGGTGATCATTTCTAACCACTATCATTTAGTATTACGGATTAACCAAAAGCAAGCCCAGAGAAATAGTAAAACAGCCATCCCAACTAACGATTATACATTGGTCGTCTAAATTATCATTAGAGGGGCCGAAAGGTTCAATATTATTTAGGAAATGACGTCACCACCAAATGTTACAGATTAGCAATAAATGTAAAAAACAAACTCAATTAACGTTACGCGCATATTTTCTCAAGGCTCAACCTGATAATTATGTTATTTATTGTTTATTAAAAAAGACAACTGTGAGAACATACCATTTTTATTAAATGGACTTTTGTTTTTATGAAAAAATCAGCTTTTTATTGTGCCTTGCTTTTATTAACTGTAATGAGTTCTAGTGCCAGTGCAACCATTATTAATATCAGTGGTAGAACTAATGCCTCTTTAGCGGGCAGTAACGCGCTTAACGTGTCACTGGAACCTGGTGACTATCAATTGTCTTTTGTTCAAGACGTTTATACTGCTTTTAACCGATTCGGTTCGGTGAGAGCTTGTGATGGCTTGGGAGAAAACTGTGTTAGAGGCTGGGAAAATACAGTGGGTTATATTATTGATGATATAACTTATTGGTATGGCGAAAGTCAAGGGATCGCGGGTCTTGGGCCAATTAATCCTGGTGATGGCTATTATTCCTCAGCTGTCTATTCTCTCGCTAAATCAAGCGGTTTGTTTGCAAATTTTCACTTAGATTCGGTTACCAATGTTGGTTTTTATATTCCAGATAGTAATATTGGTGATAATATCGGCGGTGTGTCACTAGAGCTTAATTCAGTACCTGAGCCTGCTACATGGCTAACCTTGATATTGATTCTAGTAGGTTTGACTTTATCTCACTCTCGTAAAAAAACTAACTCTTCACCAGAGATGGCCGTTATTGTTTAAATATCTTAAACATTCAGACAGCCATTCCAATTGACTGTTTCTACAATCGTCTAAATATGATCCGGGTGCGTCCATGCCGATTTAGGGCAGGACGCATCGCGATTAGATTATGCCGAATGCTTTGTCTGATTCACCAACTGCAATAGCGCATAAATTGAATCAATATGCGGCGTTGCGACCTTCACTCGACGCGCCGCTTTGACTGTACTGCCCAAAATAGATTCCACCTCCATTTCACGCCCAGCCTCATAATCGAGTAACATCGACGGTTTATATGGACACATTTTAAGGGTTCTATCTATATTTTGCTGAAGCACTGCATAATCAAACTCGGCACCAACAGCCTTTGCGACGTGGTAGACCTCTTCCATGATGTCAGTCACCAGTTGAGCGGTTTGTGGATTCGCCATAATCTGCTGGGTATTGGCCCCCCCAGCAAGCACTGAAAGTGGATTGTAAGGCGCATTCCACACCAGTTTCATCCATCTTGCCTGCTGGACATGAGCAGAGACCTCACATTGCACCCCTGCACGATTGAACATACGGCCAAGCCGCTCTGCGCGTTCGCTCACGCCTTGCGGGTAACGGCCTATCACCAAGTGACCATAATCTTGATGATCAATCACTCCCGGTTCAACACGCTGCACACAGATAAAACACAGGCCACTGATAATCTCTGCCTTTGGAAAAGCCTGCTGCACCGGCTCTTCGATCTCAACGCCGTTCTGCAATAAAACGATAGTGGTAGTTTCCGACACCACATCTTTAAGCAGTTCTCGGGTATCAATACCCGGCAGCACCTTGGTCGCCACAATCACATAATCAGCTATCCCCTGATAATCTCTAGGATGCTTCAAAATTTGACTCGGCTTAAAGGAAAAGTCCCCTTGATGACTTTGAATGGCATACTCGCCCTTGTGGCTCAGGCCGTCATAATCGGAACGAACCACCACAGACACCTCTGCCCCAGCCTGTGCCAAACGCGCGCCATAATAGGCACCAATCGCACCTGCCCCTATCACCAAAACTTTCGTCGACATAATCATTCCTTTCACCGCAAAAATATAACGCAGAGATCTCAAACAAGCTCAAGATGACAAATTCACAGTGACCCGAAAAATGCGAGCAACAAGAGATCCCTTATTTCCCTAGCTAAAGATATTAATCGACTTGCGAAATCATCTTTATTAAGCCCAATAACTTGAAATCGTTTGAGTATTATTAAACACAAAATACACAAAACAAATGGGTAAAACCATTGCAGTAGTAAATGTTTCTGCCTTTCTCTTGGGTAATATTATTAGATAAAATAGACCCAAGCGGCTTCAAACGACTTAAAAATGAGCGAGGTCTGGCTAAGTCTCATTTGATTGAATTACGTCCCTGTTATGCCCGCTACCGCAACACTTTAGTTGGCCTTCGCTTGCAACGCCTGAATCACAGCCTCTGCCAAGGCTTTCGCCGAAGCGGGGTTCTGACCGGTAATCAAACGCCCATCTGCCACCACTTTATTTTCAAACATTGGTGATTTTTCAAATATAGCCCCAGTCTGTTTTAAAGCGGTTTCCAATTCAAAAGGAACGATCTTATCGTAATCCCGAGAGCTTTCTTCTTCTGGCGTAAACCCAGTTACATGACGACCTTTGATCAAGCTTTCGCCATTGCTTAACTTCACATTGATGAGTCCGGCCGGACCATGACAAACCGCGCTAACAATGTCTTTTTTTTGGTACATGGTGCACACAATATCAATGAGCTCTGGGTTATTCACAAAATCCCACATCGGACCGTGCCCCACCCGCCAACCAGCAATATCACCGTATAGATGGACTGTTTCTTTATTTTTCAATAGCGGCAAAAAATCAGCCCAAACTAAGTGCATTCGTAGACATCTGCGCACAAATATTAGACCTTTAGCCATATTCAGAGAATTTTGGCGTTGAAAAATTTGCGGGAGCACCACTAACAACTCAATTTGACAACCAAGCGAGCTGACGACGATGATTGAATCATCCCGGCTCGCAGGAGGCTCGCTGCAAAGCCTCTAACCATAAAGCCTTGAATACAGCACCGTTAGGCTGTTATCCCGATTGCTGTCACCTCACTATTTGTATGATTTTTTAATCAAGTCCTTTACAATGGTGTTTTGCTAGCCGATTCAGGTCTAAGTGACTTTCAAGGACGAGTTTTAATGGAAGCTGTATTAAGCATTACTGCGCCTATTTTCTTCTTAATTTTCTTAGGTTATTTGGGAGTCCGCTTCCAAGTTCTCCCGCAAGACACCTTGCCCGGTTTAAGCCGTTTTGTGGTGTATTTTGCCTTACCTGCACTAGTCTTCACCAAACTATTAAGTATGGATTTAGCCGAAGTGGTTAACCTCGATTACATGCTAATCTACACCCTAGGTGGCTTATTCGCCTTAGTGTTTACCATTTTGTTGAGTCGCTTGGTATTTAAAGATTCCTGGGAAGCCTCTGGGGTAAGAGGTTTAGGTGCCGCCTTACCCAATAGTGCCTTTATTGGTTTTCCGGTGATCTTACAAATGTTTGAACACCCACCGGCACAAGCCTTCGCCATGAGTGTGATGGTGGAGAACATCGTGTTGATGCCAGCTGCCTTAATTTTCCTGGAAACCATGATGGGAAAACGCCAAGGGAATAAAGGCAGTGTATTTGTCCCTGTCGTGAAACGGATCAGCTCCAATCCAATTATTATCTCAGTATTTTTGGGACTGCTCTGCTCTTCGCTGGGCCTAAAAATGCCAGCCTTCATTAGCTATGGTTTAGGCATGCTATCTCAAGGAGCGGCCTGCGTGGCCCTGGTGGTAATTGGCGGCTCACTTTGCGGGGTATCCATCAAATGTAATATTGGCCAAATGTCTTTGGTAGCAATGGTGAAATTGCTGATTTTTCCAATGGTGGTATCGGGCTTGGTATTATTGTTTCCCGATCTATCCAGCGATTTGAAAACCTCGGTAATTATCTTTGCCGCTGTTCCCATGTTTAGTATTTATCCAATTATTGGCGGCGAATATGGTGAACGCAGCTTTTGCGCCAGTACCTTGTTGGTGACCACCATTTTATCCTTTGTGAGTTTGAGCGTATGGCTCCACTTTTTAGTGTAATCCCCACCTTTGTATCACACAAAACCCTGCAATAAGCAGGGTTTTTATTTTAGCGATTGCTTAACTTGGCTCATCATTGAAGATAAAGACCACCAATCTGCGCTCCCCTTCGGGAGCGCAGATTCACGTTCGAATTTTCAACGGTCTCTGTCGAATACGCCAAGCCTTGAGGTTTACTCGACGCTTTGCTCGCTCGCGGCGCTCTGGGCGTTCCACTTGATCGAGCTTAGTGCGGAATCGGCCATCAGCATCAGCACCAATATCTTTGGCAATATGTATATTCAAGCCTTCGACTCGCCAGCGTTGTTGACGCTGAGCCTTAAGCCATTGTTGGGTTTCCAAATGACGCTGGTAACGTATTAAGCTTTCTACGATGAAAGTAAGTAAACGAATTTTTAGTGACATCATGTCGCATTCTCCATTAAAGAGGGCGAAGTGATACAGCTAATATAGGGGTATTAATGATGATCCCTCACTGCAACACTTCGCAGCTCGGGTAAAATTGGGATGGGTCTCAATCTTAGCTAACTGCGTAGGCCTTTAGTAACACGCATCGTTTATTCATATTGAAAAAACGAGCTTGCGAAACGTTAGCCATTAGTCGTACGGAATGATGTGTAACACATGATAAATGTTTCATATTTCCCCTCGACTTATGCAGTAAATGATTGAAAACGTAAGATAACCGTTGAACGCTCAAATATCAAGCACCAACACCAATAAAATGACTTTTTTTATCATTGATTTTGAGTGAATAAAAATAATCCCTTCCATTCACATTGAAGGATCGTTCTCTCTCCCGTCGCACATGTTTTTTTTGATATTCATCGCCAACAGAATGATCGCTTGGTACGCTTAGTCGATCACGAGAATAAAACCTGTGAACTCACAATTGTGCGCAATGTTTATTTTTCCAATCGGCGTTTTGCAGGCCCGTGAGGCCATCGGGTGAAGCTTCATTCGGCACGATTTAAACAACGAAGTCGCTGAGATAACTGTTTACTAGCCATGACAACTGGCAACGACTGCAGTCAAAATCCATCAAAATCATGCAGCCCAAATACCGAATCAACATTGAACAAATCCAACATTGTCGACAATAAACCATCTAGCCCAATCATTGTAAACAAAACAGACTATTAAGCGGTGAAAACTCGTCTAAAACTAAAGTATAAGACAAGATTGTCGACAATCCCTTGATCGTAGCTCACTATTTACACTACACTGTGCAACATCTAAACAACACAGACGTAACAACAGATGTCCGAACTAAGCCACCTAAAAGAGCAGAGTGATAAACAAAACCTGCTGTCGCAGAATCTCAGCGACACGCTAATCGAAGCCATCGTGAGTGGCCAAATTGCTCAAGGCGAGAAGATTTCAGAGCCCGAACTGGCTCGCCACTACGGGGTTAGTCGTGGCCCTTTGCGCGAAGCCATCTTAAAACTACAAGGCATGGGGCTGCTTGAGCGGATCCCCCATGTCGGTGCGAGAGTGGTGCAACTCAGTCCGCAACAACTCGTCGACATTTACTCGGTACGTGAGGCGCTGGAAGGCATGGCCTGCCGCCTCGCGGCAAGCCAATTGTCGACAGAACAACTGGCCGAGTTAAAATCATTACTAGAACACCATCAAGATTATCTACAGCAACACCAAGGCAAAGCTTATTTCGAACAACAGGGCGATTTCGACTTTCACTATCTCATTATTAAAGGCAGCGCCAATCAGCGTTTAGTCAACTTGCTCTGTGATGAACTTTACCACCTGTTGCGCATGTACCGTTACCAGGCCAGCAAACAAGTTTCGCGCCCCGAGCGCGCGCTCAAAGAACACTGGGCCATTTGGCAAGCGCTGGCCGATCGCGATGGCGAGTTAGCCGAAATGCTGATGCGCCGTCATATCGCACGCGCTCGTAAAGCCATTGAACAACAAAGTTTATTTGGATCCGACCAAAGCCCAGAGGCTTTAATGCCCACGGCCACATCCCCTCACGTATTACCAGGAGTGAACTCATGAAACTCTCAGCAGGAGCCCGTTTTCGGCATGCCGTCAGTAGCAATCAGCCGCTACAAATTGTTGGCACCATCAATCCCTACTGCGCAATGATGGCGCAACGCGAAGGCCATCAAGCCATCTATTTATCTGGAGGAGGCATCGCCAATGCTTCCTATGGATTGCCCGATCTTGGCATCACCACCATGAACGATGTGCTGGAAGACGTTCGCCGGATCACTGCCGCCTGTGACTTACCTTTGCTGGTCGACATCGATGTCGGTTTTGGCGGCGCCTTTAATATTGCCCGTACCATTAAAGAAATGATCCGCGGCGAAGCCGCCGCGGTACACATGGAAGACCAAGTGGCACAAAAGCGTTGTGGTCACCGCCCCAACAAGGCGATTGTCTCCACTCAGGAAATGGTTGATCGAATTAAAGCCGCGGTAGATGCCCGCCAAGATCCCGAGTTTGTGGTAATGGCTCGTACCGACGCCCTGCAAATAGAAGGGATGGGCGGTGCCATTGAACGAGCCTGCCAATATGTAGAAGCCGGCGCGGATATGATTTTCCCCGAAGCGATGCTCACCCTGGAGCAATATCAGCAATTTTCCAAAGCGGTCAAAGTACCGGTATTAGCCAATATTACTGAGTTTGGCCAAACCCCCTTATTTAGCGGTGAAGAACTGGCTGCTGTCGGCGTCGATATGGTGCTCTACCCTCTGTCGGCATTTCGGGCCATGAACCAAGCGGCAGTCGATGTATATCGCGCCCTGCGGGATGACGGCCACCAGCGTAACGTGGTCGATAGCATGCAAACCCGCGCCGAGTTATACGATTATCTGGGCTATCACGCCTACGAACAAAAGTTAGACCAGCTGTTTAAACAAGATTAAGTCGCGCGGCAAAGAATACAAACGCAGCGCCTGCAACAGACTGGAAACCCAAAGCACCACATCACGTAGCGCTAAGCGTGATGAGAAACAACAAGGACCAGAACTAGCGAGTGAAACAAAGATTTGACCGTTAGCTCTACAACATAAAGAAATCAAGGAGAACATCATGGTTCAGAAGGCCATCAGAGGCGCCGGCTTACGCGGTCAAAGCGCTGGCGAAACCAAACTATCTAGGTGAGCGGACCAAAGCCTCGCCACTTAGCCAAGCAGAATAGAACAAAGCAGAATAGAACAAAGCATGCACTGGCGAGTCAAACCAAGATTTGACCGCTGCGCCTGCAACAGACAGGAAACCCAAAGCACCACATCACGCAGCGCTACGCGTGATGAGAAACAACAATGACCTGAACTAGCGAGTGAAACAAAGATTTGACCGTTAGCCCTACAACATCAAGAAATGAAGGAGAACATCATGGTTCAGAAAGCCATCGGAGGCGCCGGCTTACGCGGTCAAAGTGCCGGCGAAACCAAACTATGTACCGTGGGTCAAAGCGGTTCGGGGCTCACCTATTGCGGTTACGACATTCGCGAACTAGCCGAGCAAGCCAGCTTCGAAGAGGTCGCCTACTTGTTGTTCAATGGTGAGTTGCCCAATCGCGAACAATTAGCGGCCTATCACGACAGCTTACATAACTTGCGTGAACTCCCGGATGCACTCAAAGCGGTGTTAGAACTGATCCCAGCAAACGCCCACCCGATGGATGTGATGCGTACTGGCGTGTCGATGTTAGGCAATCTGGAAACCGAAGCCAGCTTCGAACAACAGCAACACCACGCCAACCGCTTACTCGCCACCTTGCCCGGCATTATTTGTTATTGGTATCACTTTAGCCAACATGGCCAGCGGATTTCCACCCAAAGCTCGGCCAAGTCGATTGCTGGACATTTTCTGGAATTGTTACACGGTAAACCCGCCGATCCTTTACATGAACAGGTCATGCAATGCTCACTGGTGGTGTATGCCGAGCATGAGTTTAATGCTTCAACTTTTACCGGCCGGGTGATTGCTTCAACCCTCTCAGACATTCACTCCGCAGTCGCCGGAGCGATTGGCGCGCTGCGTGGCCCCTTGCATGGCGGAGCCAACGAAGCCGCCATGGCAATGATTGAACATTGGACCAGCCCCGAGCAGGCCGAAACCGAAATTATGGCGATGCTGGCGCGCAAGGACAAAATCATGGGTTTTGGTCATGCCGTCTACCGCACCAGCGATCCACGCAATGCGCTAATCAAAGCCTGGTCGAAAAAACTCAGTGAAAACAGCCCAGAACAGCATTTATTTGCAGTCTCGGAGCGAGTAGAACAAGTAATGTGGCGAGAAAAAGAATTATTCTGTAACGCCGACTTCTTCCATGCCAGTGCCTATCACTTTATGGGGATCCCAACGGCCTTGTTTACCCCGATTTTTGTTTGTTCGCGGGTCAGCGGTTGGGCGGCGCATATTATGGAACAACGGGCTAATAACCGCATTATTCGACCGAGTGCCGACTATACTGGTAGCGGCCCACGCAGTTATTTGCCCATAGACCAACGTTAAATCGCACGAATAAATTGGGCTGAGCAAACACCAGCAACTCAGCCCTGTCAGCTTATTTTTAGTCACAGTAGCGGATCCGGTCTCTCCTTAGTTACGACCGAGCATCCATGGATGAGTATATGAATAGTGAATACCGTAAAGCCTTGCCGAACAGCCAACTCGATTACTTTGATACCCGTGCTGCGGTAGAAGCCATCTCAGCCGGCGCTTATGCCAGGCTGCCCTATACTTCGCGGGTACTGGCCGAAAATCTGGTACGCCGCTGCCCACCGCAGCAACTAACGGCCGCCTTAGGACAGATCATCGAAAACAAGCGCGAACTTGACTTCCCATGGTTCCCTGCGCGAGTGGTTTGTCATGACATTCTTGGCCAGACCGCCTTGGTTGATTTAGCCGGCCTGCGTGATGCCATCGCCGCGAAAGGGGGCGATCCGGCCAAGGTGAACCCGGTGGTGCCAACTCAACTGATCGTTGACCATTCGCTGGCGGTGGAACATGCCGGTTTCGATCCACAGGCCTTTACCAAAAACCGCGCCATTGAAGATCGCCGTAACGAAGATCGTTTTCACTTTATCAATTGGTGTAAAAGCGCCTTTGAAAATGTCGATGTGATCCCGCCCGGCAACGGCATCATGCATCAAATCAATCTCGAAAAAATGTCACCGGTGATCCAAACTCGAGATGGTGTGGCATTTCCCGATACGCTCGTTGGCACCGACAGCCACACCCCACATGTGGATGCTTTAGGGGTGATCGCTGTGGGCGTAGGCGGGCTGGAAGCCGAAAGTGTGATGCTCGGTCGCGCCTCCTATATGCGACTGCCAGATATCATTGGTGTGGAACTGAGTGGCCTACGCCAGCCGGGAATTACCGCTACCGACATCGTATTGGCCATCACCGAATTTTTGCGCGAGCAAAAAGTGGTTTCAAGTTTTCTGGAATTTTACGGCGAAGGTGCAAGGCAGCTGACTTTAGGCGATCGAGCGACCATCTCCAACATGACGCCAGAGTTTGGTGCAAGCGCCGCGATGTTCTATATCGACGACAAAACCATCGACTATCTGCGACTCACCGGACGGGAAGAATCACAGATTAGACTGGTGGAAAACTATGCCAAAACCACTGGCTTGTGGGCCGATACCCTCCGTCAGGCCGAATACCAACGCGTACTGCATTTCGACCTCTCCAGCGTGGGACGAAACATTGCCGGGCCATCCAACCCGCATCGCCGCGTTCCCACTCGCGAATTGGCGAGCCGCGGAATTGCCTCTCCGGTACCTCAGCAAGCGGGGTTAATGCCCGATGGCGCCTGCATTATCGCCGCCATTACCAGCTGCACCAATACCAGTAATCCACGCAATGTAATTGCTGCTGGGCTACTTGCCCGCAACGCCAACCAACGCGGCTTAAGCCGCAAGCCTTGGGTAAAAACCTCGCTGGCTCCGGGCTCCAAGGCAGTGCAACTGTATTTGGAAGAGGCCAAGTTATTACCCGAACTCGAACAACTGGGCTTTGGCATTGTTGGCTTTGCCTGCACCACCTGTAATGGCATGAGCGGCGCTTTGGATCCTGCGATTCAAAAAGAAGTGATTGAACGAGAGCTGTATACCACCGCCGTGTTGTCGGGCAACCGCAACTTCGACGGACGGATCCATCCCTATGCCAAGCAGGCCTTTTTAGCCTCTCCGCCCTTGGTGGTGGCCTACGCCATTGCCGGCAGCATCCGTTTCGATATTGAAAAAGATGCCTTAGGGCACGATGCTCAAGGTAAACCGATCACCCTTAAAGACATTTGGCCCAGTGATGAAGAGATTGATGCGGTGATCGCTCAAAGCGTCAAACCCGAGCAATTTCGCCAGATTTATCAACCAATGTTCGATATGAAGGTAGATTATGGCAATCACACTTCGCCGCTCTACGAGTGGCGTGCACAAAGCACCTATATTCGTCGCCCTCCCTACTGGGAAGGAGCTTTGGCGGGCAAACGCAGGATGCAGGGAATGCGCCCTTTGGCGGTATTAGGCGACAACATCACCACCGATCACCTATCGCCTTCCAATGCGATTATGCTGGACAGTGCAGCCGGTGCTTATTTGGCCAAGATGGGCCTGCCCGAGCAAGATTTTAACTCCTATGCCACCCATCGCGGCGATCACCTCACCGCTCAGCGAGCCACCTTCGCCAACCCCAAGCTATTTAATGAAATGGTCAAACAAAACGGTCAGGTTCAGCAAGGCTCGCTGACCCGCTTAGAGCCCGAAGGAAACGTGATGCGAATGTGGGAAGCCATCGAAATTTACATGCAACGGAAGCAGCCGCTGATTATTATTGCCGGTGCCGACTATGGTCAGGGGTCGTCACGCGACTGGGCCGCCAAAGGCGTGCGCTTAGCTGGGGTGGAAGTGATTGTAGCCGAAGGCTTCGAGCGGATTCACCGTACTAACTTAGTCGGGATGGGCGTATTACCACTACAGTTCACTACCGGCAATAACCGTCATAGTTACCGCATCGACGGCAGCGAAAGCTTCGATGTACTCGGTGAGCCCAGCGCTGGCGCAACACTCACCCTGATGATTACCCGCAGTAACGGCGAGCACATCGATTTACCCGTGTTATGCCGTTTAGATACCGCCGAGGAAGTTTCGGTGTATCAAGCGGGCGGTATATTACAGCGTTTTGCCGACGATTTTCTCGAAAGCTCGACTCAGCATTAAGGAGCCATCATGACTTATCCGGCACAGATCCGCATCCCAGCCACCTATATGCGGGGTGGCACCAGTAAAGGGGTATTTTTTAAACGCGATGACCTGCCACCAGCCGCGCAACAAGCTGGTGCCGCGCGTGATGCCCTGTTACTAAGGGTGATCGGCAGCCCCGATCCCTACGGCAAACAAACCGATGGCATGGGCGGGGGAACCTCCAGTACCAGCAAGGCGGTGATCTTATCCACCAGCCAACATCCAGAACACGATGTCGATTACCTATTTGGCCAGGTGTCCATCGATACCGCCAAAGTGGATTGGAGTGGTAACTGCGGCAACCTGACTGCGGCAGTCGGCGCCTTTGCGATTCATGCCGGGTTGGTCGATCCGCAACGCATCCCCGACAACGGCATCGCCGAGGTCCGAATTTGGCAGGCCA
The DNA here is from genome assembly GCF_050870865.2 of Agarivorans sp. QJM3NY_33. Taxonomy (NCBI): domain Bacteria; kingdom Pseudomonadati; phylum Pseudomonadota; class Gammaproteobacteria; order Alteromonadales; family Alteromonadaceae; genus Agarivorans; species Agarivorans sp. QJM3NY_33. Next base: position 61,656 of record NZ_CP194039.2, on the reverse strand, counting down.
ACATTGGCAAAACTATTCTTGCCCATGTCCCGATCAGCCAAGGCCAGGTCCAAGAAACGGGGGCCTTCGAGCTAGATGGTGTGACCTTCCCCGCCGCCGAAATACGCTTGGAGTTTCTCGACCCCGCCGACAGCGATGGCTCGATATTTCCCACAGGGAAACTGATGGAGCAGTTAGATGTACCGGGTGTGGGGAGCCTCAAGAGCACCATGATTAACGCCGGAATTCCCACCATCTTTATTCAAGCCGACGAACTGGGCTACCAAGGGACCGAGCTACAAGAGGCGATTAATAATGATGCGCGCGCCTTAGCCATGTTTGAGTCGATCCGTGCCCATGGCGCGCTGCGCATGGGACTTATTTCGTCGCTACAAGAGGCGGAGCAACGCCAACACACCCCCAAAGTTGCCTTTGTCTCACCAGGCAAAGACTACCAGAGCGCCAGCGGTAAAACCGTAAAACAAGGCGACATCGATTTACTGGTGCGGGCACTGTCGATGGGCAAGTTACACCACGCCATGATGGGTACCGCAGCGGTCGCCATTGGCACCGCGGCTGCCATTCCCGGCACATTGGTCAATTTAAACGCTGGCGGTAAGGCCCGCGAAACAGTGCGCTTTGGCCATCCTTCTGGCAGTTTAACGGTTGGAGCACAGGCACGAGAACTCAATGGCCAATGGCAAATCAGCAAAGTTGCGATGAGTCGCAGCGCCAGGATCTTAATGGAAGGTTGGATCCGAGTACCCGGCGACGACGATTAAAGCGCCACCAAGCACACTAAATCAGCCGCGGCACTGCCAGCGGAGCCAAGCAGACATCCGCCCCTTGCCAAGAGGTAACTAGCTTAGGGACGAGGAGGAAAAAGATGAATATGCAACACCATGAACCCATGCGCCCCATCGGCAACGAGCAACAAAACGGTGATTATCAACAAACCATCAACTATGCCAATCAGCACCGCGAGCAGTTTTGGTTAAGCCAAGCGCAACAATTAGCCTGGTACAAGCCACCCCAAGAGGCACTCAGCCAGGACGAATATGGCAACTATCGCTGGTTTGCCGACGGTGAAATGAACACCGCTTATCTGGCGCTCGACTATCATTGCGAGCAAGGGCGAGGCAATCAAACGGCGCTGATTTATGACTCTCCGGTGAGTCATAGTCAGCAAAAATTCTCCTACTTTCAGCTTCGCGATCAGGTAGCACAAACCGCTGGTATGTTGGCTCAGCAAGGCGTGAGAAAAGGCGACCGGGTAGTCTTGTACATGCCGATGATCCCCCAAGCCGCCATCGCCATGTTAGCCTGCGCTCGCCTAGGAGCCATTCACTCGGTGGTATTTGGTGGTTTTGCAGCCCAGGAATTAGCGGTGCGTATTAACGATGCTCGGCCCAAGGTTATCATGACCGCCAGCTGCGGCCTCGAAGGCAGCAAGGTGATTAACTACCTGCCGATGGTGAGCCTTGCCCTGGAGCAAAGCCAACAAATGGAAACCCCAGTTCTAGTATGGCAACGCCCACAGCAAGCGGTTGGTTTTAATCAACAGTACCTCAACTGGCGGCAGCTGCAACAACAAGCACCCGCCGCCGATTGTGTGCCGGTAAAAGCCACCGACCCGCTGTATATCTTGTATACCTCGGGCACCACGGGCAAACCTAAAGGCGTGGTTCGCGACAATGGCGGCCACGCAGTAGCGATGCACTATTCAATGCACAGCGTTTACCAAATGGTACCCGGCGAAGTATTTTGGGCGGCTTCCGATGTCGGCTGGGTGGTGGGCCACTCTTACATTGTGTATGCCCCGCTCATCAAAGGCTGCACCACCATTTTGTATGAAGGTAAACCAGTACGAACCCCCGATGCAGGTGCCTTTTGGCGAGTAGCAAGCGAACATAAAGTGAAAGTACTATTTGCCGCCCCCACCGCCTTTCGGGCCATTAAAAAAGAAGATCCCGAAGGGGCCTTGGTAAAAAACTATGACCTCAGCCAGCTACGCGATATTTTCATGGCGGGCGAGCGTTTAGACCCACCCACTCTCGACTGGACCCTTGCCAAAACCGATAAACCAGTTACCGACCACTGGTGGCAAACCGAAACCGGTTGGGCGATAGCCGGCAATCCTTTGGGTTTAGAGCGCATGCCAGTCAAGGCGGGCAGCGCCACCAAGCCATTGCCCGGTTATCAGGTAAGCATTTTAGATGAAATGGGTGAGCCCTGCGCTGCCAATCAGCAAGGTTTTATTGCCATCCAATTACCGCTTCCCCCAGGTTGCTTAAGCACCATTTGGGGCGATCAGGCCCGTTTCGAATCTGCCTATTTAAAACAATTTCCCGGCTACTATGTATCCGGTGATGGCGGTTACATCGATGAAGATGGCTACCTGTTTGTCATGGGTCGTATCGACGATGTAATTAACGTGGCTGGCCACCGCCTATCAACTGGCGAAATGGAAGAAGTGGTGGGCGCTCATCCGGCTGTGGCAGAGTGCGCGGTGATTGGCAGCCACGATGAGTTGAAAGGCCAAGTGCCCTTCGGTTTGGTGGTGCTTAAAGACGGCGTACAACAAGCAGACCATGAGATTTCAAAAGAGCTGATTAAAAAAGTCCGCCAAGAAATTGGTCCTATCGCCTGTTTTACTCAGGCGATTATCGTGCAGCGTCTGCCCAAAACACGTTCCGGGAAAATACTACGTCGCACCCTGCGTCAACTGGCCGATGGTGAAGACTACGCCATCCCCTCTACCATCGACGACCCCAGCAGCCTCAGCGAAATAGAAGAATTAATGCGCCAAGGTCGAGTGATGATTTAACAAAGCCTGGCTCCATCAGCGCTTAAAGCAATGAGAATAGAAAGCCACTTTTAAAAGTGGCTTTCTATATTGTGTTTAATAACAATAATCGCTAGTATTCGGCCTGTTAACTAAGATTAAATCCATCAATAGCAAGCTTAGACAAACGGTGGCCCCCCACACAGCCGGTGACTTTAGCCAGTCCCAAGCTAAAAGCCTACTCAAACGATGTTTACCAAAGCATTTATGCAGCGCTGGCATGCCGTAACCCCTAATGAATACCAGATTGGCCTCGACCAGCTCATGTTGAAGCAAGGACTCACCCAAATTCGCTACATAGGCTTCATTCGCACACTATGCACTGAGAGCCGCAAAATTTGTCTACCGGTTCAAAACCAAAAAAGCAGCTATAAAGCTGCTTTCCTATCCATCAATCACTGCAAATCACGACTTATCGGCGCGACTCATAAACTTCTTCTCGGTGGTGCTGATCTTAATCTTCTCACCACTGGAGATATACTCCGGCACCTGTACCGACAAACCGGTGCTTAAAATCGCAGGCTTCGTACGCGCACTGGCGGAAGCGCCTTTAATGGAAGGATCGGTTTCCACAATCAGCATCTCAACGCTGGCCGGTAATTCAATAGCCACTGGCTCTCCACTCACGGTGACCACTTGGATACCACTGGTCTCTTCGGTAATGAAGGGTACTTCGTCAGCAATGGTTTCTTTATTGAGGTTGTAGGGAGTGTAGTCTTCATTATCCATAAATACATACTCGTCGCCATCGATGTAAGAGAACATCACTTGATGACGACTAACATCGGCCAAGCTAATCATTTCGTCAGCTTTAAAGCTTTCATCAGCTTTGGCGCCTGTGGCGACATCGTAGAGCCGCATCCGGTATAAACTCGCGCCTGCTCGGCCACTAGGGGTGAGCTTCACAATATCTTTCACGAAAAAAACTTTGCCGTTATGTTCAATCGCGGCGTTCTTTTTAATGTCACTGGCCTTTGGCATGGCTGAGGTTCCTTAAATAATTCGAGCACAAAAAATATCATGATCTAATTTTAAGGCAATAGTTATGCTTCGTTTACGCCAACTTAAGCAGGCCAACACCCAACACGCCCCATCTCGCGCGCCAATTAATACGATAATGCGGCTGCATTAAACGGCAAAGGCATCAAACCAACAATTCACTTACTTCTTTCAAGAGGTTTCGGTACCAACTCAAGTAAATCATCAGCGAGGCACCTATTCACTGGTTGTCAGTTCTTTGCTGGCGCGATGATATTCTCCCGGCGCTGGTTTGTGGTAATGCTGTTATCGATGTAATGATTCACTTGCCAGACAAGAATCGGCGACAAGCAAGCCAAATTGTTGCGCCCCCCTCCGAACGGTCTTTTCCCAATGCAATTAACAATCATAAAAGGTTCACCCAGCGAGGCGACGTTGATGTCTGCGGAACCAAGACTCAAGCAGACGACAAGCCGCAGCTTATAAGGGTTTAGAACACTTGACGCAGACAACTGATAAAGAAATTTAAAGAAAAATTGCAGTGCAAACAACTATAGATGCAGAGAATAATTTTAAATGTGGCGAGTATTTAACCGAAAATATAATTTTTTATATCTTAAATTGCAATAATAACAGCATAAAGAATGACCAAATCCATCAATTCAAGTACAATGCGCGACCATCAAAAACAAGGGTGCAACCCCAAATCGATTCAAATAGGAATATTGATGGACGCAACACAACCGCTGTATAAAAATATTGGTATACAAGTCATCATCGCAATGATTCTTGGGACCATCGTTGGCACACTGATGGGAGAACAGGCGGCAATGTTTGCACCTCTTGGCGCCATCTTCATCCACTTAATAAAAATGCTGGTGATCCCACTGATTGGCGTCTCAATTATCGCGGGTGCGGCGAATTTGGGAAATAGCCCTGCAGCCGGTAAAATCGGCATTACCACCTTTGCTTTCTTCCTTGGTACTTCGGCGGTCGCGGTTATTCTAGCGCTGGTGATGGGCCATATCTTCCAACCGGGTAGCGGTCTGGACTTGAGCCAAGCCAGCCATTTATTCTCCAATGAATACGCCGACAAAGGCAGTGTACCCGGCGTGATGGAAACCATCATCGGCATGATCCCTCAGAACATCTTTGCTTCTTTAATGGATGCTAATATTCTGCAAATCATGGTGTTCTGCCTATTCTTAGGAATTGCTATTTCGAAACAACCTAAGGCCAAAACAGCCCCTTTAATGGAAAGCTTAGACACCATCATTTCTGCTTTCATTTGGATGATTAACATCGTGATGATCATTGCCCCTATTGGTGTATTTGGTTTGATGGCGGAGTCGGTAGGCACCCTTGGCTTCAGTATGTTAACGCTGGTTGCCAAGTTATTTGCAGTGTATGTCGCCGCGATTTTAATTTACGGCTTAGTATTCTACCCTCTCACCATCAAACTATTCTCCAAGACTTCGGTTCGCCAGTTCATGAATGTAATGACAAAGCCGCAAGCGGTCGCTTTATCCACCGCATCTTCGATGGCAACCCTACCGGTCACCATGGAAGTTGTCGAAGAAGAATTAAACATCTCTAAAGCAACCGCCTCCTTTGTATTGCCACTGGGCGCCACCATTAATATGAGTGGCAACGCCATCTATTACGGTTTAGTTGCAGTATTCTTCGCGCAAATTTTTCAGGTCGACTTAGGTTTTGCCGCTTACGCCGCGATTATCTTTACTGCAACGCTTGGTGCAATTGGTCAAGCGGGTGTACCCGGCCCTTCATTCTTAGTGGTCGCAGTCTTATTGGCCGCAGGGATCCCCATCGAAGGTCTACCGCTATTATTTGCCTTAGACCGAATCTTCGACATGCTCCGAACATCGCTGAACATCACTGGCGATGCCGCTTGTGCGGTGATCGTGGATCGTTTCAACGAGAAACACCTTTAAACACAAAAAGACTTGGAGTGCCACTGCTAGCGCTCCAATCTCTGGTGACTCAAAGACCAGCGAAAAGTGTTCTCTCGTCCCAAGCGATCACAGCAAGCGCGCGAAGTGCGGCAAGCAATGACACTTTGATTGATTAAGCGCGAAACGATTCGGGGCGTAGGTGGTGACGTTCCAGCAATTTATAAAATTCCGTGCGATTACGCATCGCTAACCTTGCCGCCTGACTCACATTCCCTTGAGTGAGACGTAATAGGCGAGCTAAATAACTTCGCTCAAACTCATCTCTGGCTTGTGAAAAGCTAACTAGCTCAGCTTTTTCACGCAGTGCTCGCTGCACCAGTTGCACAGGGATCAACGGCCCCGTGGATAAGGCATTGGTTTGCTCTACCACATTCATCAGCTGGCGAACATTGCCCGGCCAACGCGCCGCCACCAAACTGGCCATCGCATCGGGCGAATAGGTTTTAACCGCCACACCTTGTCGGTCGGCAATTTGCTGACTGAAATGATGCACCAACAGGGGAATATCTTCCTGACGTTTCGCCAGAGGCGGTAGGTCTAATTCCACCACATTGAGTCGGTAGTATAAATCTTCCCGAAACTGCTGTTGCTGTACCGCCTGATAAAGATCTTGGTGAGTTGCCGAAACGATGCGCACATCTACCGCAACATGTTTTGTCGATCCCACCGGGCGCACTTCGCGTTCTTGCAAAGCTCGCAATAACTTCACCTGCACACTTAAGGGGGTATCGGCAATTTCGTCCAAAAACAAGGTGCCGCCCTGAGCCGCCTGAAACAAACCATTGTGCGCATGAGCTGCGCCACTAAAGGCCCCTTTCACATGACCAAATAGTTCCGACTCAAATAAACCCTCGGGAATGGCTGCACAATTCACCGCAACAAAAGGGCCTTGGCTGCGCGAGCTTGCATAGTGAATCGCCTTAGCCAGCAATTCTTTACCCGAACCACTTTCACCTTGGATCATGATATTCACATCACTCGGTGCCACTTGCTGAATTTGCTTGAGCAACACCTCCATTACTGGACTACGACTAATGATATCTTGTCGCCAAGCTGGCGGCTCACAACTGCGAACCGACTCGCCTGCGGGTTGCTGTAAGTGCAGCGCTTCGGCCACCTTAGCTAATAACTCTTGGCTGTCAAAAGGTTTGGTTAAGTAGCCAAATACACCTTGTTGAGTGGCGGCAATCGCATCCGGAATATTGCCATGAGCCGTCAATAACATTACAGGCAGACTGGGATAGCGTTGTTTAATGGCATTGAACAAGGCTAAGCCATCCATGCCATCCATGCGTACGTCACTGATCACCAATTCCGCCGGATAACTTTCTAATTCGGCCAGAGCTTGTTTGGCACTGGCAACCGCTCGTACCTGATAACCAGCCGATTGCAAACGCAAGCTAATCAGGCGCAATAAACTAGGGTCGTCATCGACAACTAAAAGGTTGCCGCCATGTGGGTTAATTTCGTTCATTTAATTGCTGCTCAATTCGAGTGAGTTCATCTAGTTGCATCTTTAATGCCGCAATTTGCTGTTGTAATAATAGCTGTTGCTGTTTTTGGTTAGCGCCCAAATTTTCATATTTATGCTGCCACTTTAGCGCATCACTCAATTGATCATTTAGCGCCAGCAGCATCCCCTGCTGAGCAAAGCTGCCTTGGCTGGCAAAAGCCTGGCTCAAGGCTGCATGAGCTCGATGCGGATTTTTCACTGGTGATCTCTTATAAGCATATAACAGGCCGAGTTTTACCGGATTATCACCCAACTGTGGATCTTGCAATAAAATCTCTAACTCATTGAAGATCTGATCATCGCTCATCTCCGCTAAGCGCAAATAATAGGCCGAGGGCGTAAAAATACCGTTCATACTCAACTGGGCGTCGCAAACTAGCGCCACCTGATTTTCCCCCTCAGGTAACAGCTGACAAGCCGTTAAACCGAGTGTAAATAAAGCCAATAAACCTAGCTTGGCACTACTTTTCATGCTGTTGGTTTCCTTGTAATCCTTCGACTAAAAACCGGCTGCCTGGACTTAAACGCTGATAGCGTAGCTGTGCGTGTTGTCGTTCAACCAATTCTTTGGCAATCGTTAAACCGAGACCGCTGCCCTTAAGGCGTGGATCTTTGGCTGCCGGCCCTTGCACAAAAGGCTGAAAGATTCGGCTTTGCAAATCATCGTCGATACCTTGACCTTGATCGTCGATATAGAGGCTCACCCCCGCAGACCCCACGAAAGAACCCAACACTATTTGACCATGATCGGGAGAGAACTTAATCGCGTTAGACAACAAATTGTCAACGATCACCCGCAGTTGCTCCTTATTTGCAACAACACTTGGCTGCTGAATATCCAATTGAGTCGTTAACTGACGGCTACTTAAACTTAATCGATGACTTGCGAGAACCTGCTCCACCAGCGCCCTAATATCAACCCCTTGCGAAGCTTGTTGCAGCGGCGTATCCAATAGTAAATTGAAATCGAGTAAAGCCTCGATTAACTGTTGTAGTCGTAAGCTACTGTCTCGTAAAATTTCGGTGATTTCCTGTTGCTGCGCATTCAGTGGCCCAGCACTATTATCGTAGAGTAATTCATTACCCTCACGGATCGCCGCCAAAGGCGTTTTGAGCTCATGGGAAATATGCCGAATAAAACTGGTTTTTTGCTGCTCTAAGCTAAGCAAACGCAGTCGCATCTCATCTAAAGCATCGGCGATAGCCATCACTTCACTGGCACCACTCACTTTAATAGCTTGGTCAAATTCACCCGATTTAAGACGCGCGATTTGCGGCCGCAGTTGTTGCAGCGGTCGAGTAACGACCAGCACCAGTAATACCGCCGCAGCTAAAGCGAAGGGCAGCCCCAGCATACTTAACATCAAGCGCCGTTGCGCCGATTGGGTACTTTGCTCCAGTTGTTGAGCGAGCTCTTTCACCAAGATTTGACTACGTTGATCGAAACTCTTTCCTAATTCAGACAAGCGATTAAACTGTCGATTTAACTGCTTATTATCATTGGATTTCGGTTGCGCCATTAACTTACCGAGACTCACTAACTGCTGCTGTAATTGCGCGACAATACTCAATAGCGCGGGGTCATGATGTTGTTGCTGAAAGGCCACCAATCCACCCGACAACTTTTGCCATTGATCCTGGTATAAACTCAGTAGATTCTCGTCGGCTAATACCCTAAATTGACGGGCACTACGCTCTAAATCGAGTAAGTTCTCGTCTAAACGTTTACTACTGGAAACCACCTCAGCGGCCAAAAAGGCAGTTTGTTGGCCCTGCATGGAGACCTGTTGTAAATAGTAAGAAGCTAACAACAAACTCAATAACAGCGGCAACCCCAGAGTAGCCAAAGCCCAAAAACTCAGACGACGAATTGAAGCAAGCGCACGAAAATTAATCAATGGGCCAATCCTAGCAATAAATATCCGATAAATTGCGCCTATAATGCCAGAGATAGTTAAAAATTATACTGTCGCCAGATAGCGACAATGAGAAAAGCGCCACAATCTATTGGTAAGTATTTGATGTCGATGTGATTTATCTGAATCGCTAGAATAAATTAGCCCTTGGCTAACACAGCACCAAACCACCTGTCGCCTTAGCACGACAGTATGTCCAGCAGTAATTAGTTAAACCATTGATTTGTAATAATTAAATTATTTGGCTCAATTTATGCTTTTGTAGGACCTATACCACGAGCCCCTCTAAACCGCTCGTCTAGCTTAAAATAAATAATAGGGACCACTATGCAACAGTTTGAACAGCGCTGCCTACGCATTGGCGATTGGATTTTTGAAATTAAGATGGTCCGAGCGATCAGAGTTAGCGAATATGGTCAGCCCTATGATGCCTGTGCCAATATCAACTTCAACGGCACTCAAGCGTATTTTGACAATCAACTGACTCGAAACGATAGCGCCTTTACAGCCAAAGACTTTGCCACCTTCGTGGAGTTTTGCCAAGAAATGGGGATCAGCGATGCCAGCTACGATCGCTATAGCCAAGGTAAACGCCGCACCCGAACCATTACCATCGGTGAAGATCCTCGCCAATCATCTAAAGTCGTTAATTTTCCCTACAGCGGTTCTGCTTAAGCGCAGAGCTCGTTATCAACGAGCTTAAAACTGCCGGTATCTATTGGAGATGCGAGGCTTGGTAGAACTTTGACGCTTAAGCTTGGTTTGGATTAAATAGTTTTAGTCACGAAAAAGGTCTAAATAAGTGACGCAAACCCTTCTCTGTTTTTCTTTCAAAATGGGAAGCAAGAAATAAAAACTGAATTATCAAACGTATCGGGCCACCGCAGAGAGTGCGCCCCCCCCTTCGCTTGAATTGGCATGCTTCCCATACCTAGCCTTCGCGATATAAACAAACTGCTGTAAAAATAATCACAAAAGCGCAACCGGGCCTAGTGTTCAGCGCTTGCCAATGGTAATCTCAAAAGTTCGTGAAGACGGCGTCTTGGCGAAATAGCAAACACTCAATATTATAAAATAAAGGATGTAAGCAAGCCATGAGAGTAGGTTTGGTTGGTTGGCGCGGTATGGTGGGTTCCGTGTTAATGCAACGTATGCGAGAAGAAAACGATTTTGCCCACATTGACCCTGTTTTTTTTAGTACTTCGCAAGTTGGCATTGCCGGCCCGGATGTCGGTACAGGTAAGACCAGCTTACTCGATGCCTTTGACATCGACAGCCTAAAAACCATGGATACCATCATTACCTGCCAAGGCGGAGATTACACCAAAGCTGTGTATCCCAAATTACGCGCCAGTGGTTGGGATGGTTATTGGATTGATGCCGCTTCAGCCTTACGTATGGAAGACGATGCCATCATTGTACTCGATCCAGTTAACCGCGATGTGATTGACCAAGCGCTCAACAAAGGGATCAAAACCTACGTGGGTGGCAACTGCACAGTGTCACTGTTACTCATGGCGATTGGTGGTTTATTTGAAAAAGAGCTGATCGAATGGGTAAGCCCTATGACTTACCAAGCCGCTTCGGGTGCTGGTGCGCGTAACATGCGGGAATTAATCAGCCAAATGGGCGCTATTCGTGATGATGTTGCCGAAGAGCTAGCAGACCCAGCCTCTGCGATCCTCGACATCGACCGTAAAGTTGCCGAGAAAATGCGTGCCGACGATTTCCCGAGTGATCAATTTGGGGTACCACTAGCGGGTAGCTTAATCCCATGGATTGACGTCCCACTACCAAGTGGCCAAAGTAAAGAAGAATGGAAAGCACAAGTCGAAGCCAACAAAATTTTAGGCACCAGCGAGCAAGCGACTCCCATCGACGGGATCTGTGTGCGAATTGGCGCAATGCGTTGTCATAGTCAAGCGCTGACCATCAAACTGAAAAAAGACCTCCCTGTGGCAGAGATCGAACAAATTCTTGCCGAGCATAACGATTGGGTAAAAGTGATCCCCAACCAGCGAGAGCTTTCAGTTGAAGAACTCACCCCAACCAAGGTCACTGGCACCCTCAGTGTTCCCGTAGGCCGCATTCGCAAACTCAGTATGGGGCCAGAGTATATCTCGGCTTTTACTGTCGGTGATCAGTTACTCTGGGGCGCGGCAGAGCCATTGCGCAGAATGCTACGTATTTTGATCGCAAAATAATCAAGCACTTCAGCCCAGTCAAACTTGCTGGGCTGACTTTACTTATCCCCCAGCAAAACTCCTCTAAATAAAAAAAACCTCGTGATAGCGTAAAGTTAACTAAGCTGTAATTAGTAATGGTTGGCAATTAAAAAATGGTTTTAAGCGCTCATTGACCAAGACTTAAACGATAGGTGAGCGATGACAAGATAGTCATACTCTTCCATTTATCTACGCATCAAAGCATTTAAATCACAATTATTGCTAATCAAATCACCTATAGTTGATCAGTAAATCAGTTATCATAGCCTTGGGTTTGGGTATGTTGCACTCTCCGTTACATTTCGCAATCACCAAACAGGGACAGTCTCAATATCGATGGAACTCTTATGAGCCAAAAACTATTTAAGAAAGCGACTCTAAATTTAAAGAAAGCTGTACCACTGATGATGAAGTATCAGATCCCGGCCACCCCCAACAATTATGCCTTGTGGTATTTGTATGTCGATGACCAAAATCCTGAACTAAATGCCGCTATTGATGAAATAATTAGTGAATATGACACAGTCCCCACCACCAATAGCCAAGTGTTATACCAAAACCATATTGCCAGCCAAGATCAATTAAATATCGAGAGCATGCGTCTTAACTTGGAAGCCATGGCTACCGAATTATCGCAAACCATGCTTGATACCGGCAGTGATGCGAGTACTTTTCAGTCCAATATCGACCGTAACTTTGCCAAACTCAATCGTATTGAAGAAGATGGCGTTCCCTTAGAGCAAGTGCTCGGATTAGTTCGTAACTTAGTCGAGGATGCCGCCAATATTCGTCAAAGTACCAATTTCTTTAATTCGCAATTGGGTAAAGCCAAGGCTGAAATAGAAAACTTAAAAAGCAAACTAAAAGAAACCGAAAAAGAAGCGCTCTACGATGCCCTCACTGGCGCTTTAAATCGTCGAGCCTTCGATTCCGATTTTAAGCAGCTATACGATACGACTCCGCAGGGACTCTGCATCATTTTAGCCGATATCGATCACTTCAAGGCCTTTAATGATAGTTACGGACACATTCTCGGTGACCAAGTTTTAAGAGTCGTGACCAAACGGATCCAAGAGGCCTGTAGAGACGGGGCTAAAGCCTATCGTATCGGCGGTGAAGAGTTTGCGATTCTCTGTCCGAAATCGAATATACGCTCGGCCAGGCAATTAGCCGAATCAGTCCGTCGCGCGATAGAAAAGCTTAGCCTTAAAGATCGCCGATCCCACCAGCGCATCGACAACATCACCTGCTCCTTTGGTGTTGCTGAATATAACCCTATTAGTAAATCACAGGCGATTGTCGAATCAGCCGATGCGCAACTCTACGAAGCAAAACGCTTAGGCCGAAATCGAGTAATGCCGATCGTCAGTTAAAATCCCGAGATACGGTGAACTCATCGACCAACAGTCACAAACTCGAAACGGCGGTAAACGCCATTTTATACTGACTAACTTATGCTGGTCGGCTGGTTGTTCCAGCCCAGAATTCTGTTCAGAACTGCTCATGTTGCGTTCCTCATTCATGCCATTAAAGCTATCCATAGGCTGCAACAATCCTATAAAAACACCATGAATTTTTGATGAACAATTTACTAACGCCTCAGCAAACGGCATAGTTGTGGCTACTCCACAATCCAAGAGTTAATTGCGACACCATGATTCAGCGAATGGCGCTCAAGCCTCGACCAAACTGCCAATTTTTGGCAACTCATGCGATATCTCATTCCCTCTGCATTCACGAGGATGCCAATGCTTAAAGTAATCGCCCTTATCGCCCTATTAATGTTCGGTACACTCGCTGGATTAGTGCTATTTCCACCGCCAAGCAGTGACTTTCAACACAGTCCTTTAGCCGATGAAACACTTAAGCCAGAACTAAAAGCCGAGTTAACTGGGATCCCTAATGCCGCCAGCTTGCTCTGGCAAACAGAGAAACAACAGTGGCTCATTGGCACGCTTGCCCCACAAACCGTCATGGTGAACGGCTCCGCTCAATTGGCTTATCTCAATCCCCAACTCAAGCGCGCAGAACTGGTACCACTCCCCACCAGCGGAGACATTGCAGACCTAACCATGATTGATCAACACTTACTGGCAATTTCTGCGGATGGACGTTTGCTATTCTTTAGCCAAGCCGGCGAACAGTGGAAGTTTATCGATAAACGGAAGTGGCTCAAGGGCGGACTGATCCATAAAACGGCAGGCGTGATATGGGACTCCCAAACCAAGCAATTGTATAGTTGCGAGCGAGAAGGCTTAAAACGTTGTTATCGCGGCAACCGCGAGGGCCAACAAGCAAGCTCATTTGACTTAGTGATGGCAGATCCGAATCAACAACAAAGCCTACAAGAATACCAATTGGGCAGTATGGCTTGGCATCAAGGCAACTGGTATATACTGAGTCCTCGCTTTAGCAGTCTATTAAAAGTTGACCCGCAAAGCGGTCAAGTCCTAAAAATATCAGCGCTAGCACAGCCAGATACGGCCCAAGCGATTGCCAGTAATGGCAAACAATTATGGTTACTCAGCGTCACACGCCAGCAACCTGACCGAGTTAAACTCTCAACCATTCCTTTGTCTACCCCCTAACAGGAGCGGTCATGTTAAACGTTGCTATCATTGGTTTTGGTTTATCGGGGCGAGTATTTCACGCCCCGCTCATTCAAGCTTGTCCACAACTTAAGCTGTTCGCGATTGCCAGCTCGCAGCAGGCCTCGATTACTGAGCGCTACCCGCATGTTCTGTGTCTTGATCCGCAACAGGTCATCGACCACCCTGAAGTCGACATTGTAGTGATAGCCAGCCCGAATTCGGTACATGCCGAACAAGCAGAACAGGCCATGTTGGCAGGTAAACACGTGATTGTCGAAAAGCCACTGGCGCTGAATAGCCAACAATGCTTGCGTTTGCAACAAGTCGCCCAACAGACAGGAAAGTACTTAAGTGTATTTCACAATCGCCGTTGGGATAGTGACTTTCTCACCATTCAAGGCCTCATCAAGCAACAACGTTTGGGGAAATTACATAGCTATAGCGCCCATTTTCACCGCTATCGGCCAGTTGTGAAAACTCGCTGGAAAGAACTCGACCCTCAGGGTGGCGGTGTTTTATATGACTTAGGCGCCCACCTGATTGATCAAGCACTGTGTTTGTTTGGCCCCCCCCAACAACTATGGGCTCATCTTGCAATGCAACGCCCTGGAGCTAAGAGTGTCGACAGCTTTGACTTACATTTAATCTATCCCGAGTTAAAGGTGCAGTTAAGCTGCAACTCTTTAATGCTTGAACCAGGCCCTCGCTTTCAGTTACATGGCGATCGAGGCTCCTACGCAAAATGGGGAATGGATCCGCAAGCACAACAACTAACGGTGGGACTGTCACCGAAGGCGCAACACTTTGGCAAAGACTCAAATCGTAGCGAAATTCATCTCGCCAACCAAGCCACCGTGCATCAAAGCTTAAGCAAAGGCAATTATCCGGCCTTTTATGATAACTTTGCCGCCGCAGTGCTCCATGGTGAACCGCTGGCCATTAGCGCTCAACAAGCCAGTGATGTGATTCGAGTAATAGAACTCGCCACCCTGAGCCACCAGCAGCAACAACGATGCAACTTCAACTAAACCCATCGAGAAATCGCTCACGGGCTAAGCCCTGTTAGCCCAATATCAATAAGGAATACTTTGGTGATTACCCTGCTGGCCTGCCTACTGATCTTTATCGGTTCGTTGGTCCAATACACAATTGGCTTTGGCTTGGCGGTGATTGCCGCGCCATTACTATTTCAGCTCTCGCCCATCTATGTACCTGGTCCGGTGGTGATTGTTGCGCTGGTGATCTCCATCTTCAGCGCCGTCGAGCATCGCAGCAGCATCTCATTGAATGGCTTAAAAGCAGCCATACTCGGTCGGATCCCTGGCACAATTGCCGGTGGCGCTTTACTCTATTGGGCAGACTTGGCCAGCTTAAGCTTTTGGTTAGGTTTATCGGTACTGATCGCGGTGGCTATCAGTTTATTACCAGTGCGCCTCGCCCCGACTCCGAAGCGCATGGCGATCGCAGGTTTTATGTCTGGATTTATGGGCACCAGCAGCTCCATTGGTGGGCCGCCCATGGCATTGTTACTGCAGCATCAACAAGCAGGCTATTTGCGCGCAAACTTATCAGCATTTTTTGTGGTGAGCTGTTTATTATCACTGCTAGTACAAGTGCCTATCGGTTATATGTCGCTGCAACACTTACAAGCCAGTTTACCCTTAATTCCGGCGGCTTTAGCGGGCGTTTGGTGTGGCAGGCGCTACGGTAAACGACTGCCACAGCGATGGATGCGCAGCTTTTCACTAACGCTATGTGCGATATCGGGTGGTTCCGCACTACTCAGCTACTTTTTAAGTGCTCATTAGTACAGCACCAAATATATTCAACTGTAGGGTCAACCTTTACTAATGTAAGGGTTCGAAGGATTCATCAATCCGATAGGCTGGTAAATCAAACTTATATTGGCTACCAGCCATGATCAACAAGGCCTGATAACGGCTCTCTCCGGTCGAAGAAAATTCAAATTGGTAGCAGCGGCACCAGCGCCAATGGCCAGCTATTTTTTGCGGTTTTTCTTGTTTAAAATTGAGATCGAGTAGCTGCAAATCAAGCTGCTGACATTTTTGCTTAATCAAATGTTGCGCACGCTCGGCGTCTTTACGGCGACGCCAAAAAAACAACACGATAGCCATAAAAATAAAGATCGCTAATAAGTCCATCGCACCATCTTCAGTTTGAGGAATGAACAAGATGTCGAGGAGGGTAACTCAGCACGTTGGAGTTCTTTACTCAGCTTATTCACCGTTGATCGTCACCACAATTTGCCGACGACCGCCTTGCTCACGATGTTCGCCTAAATAAATACCTTGCCAAATACCTAAGTTAAGCTCTCCGGAGCTGATCGGCAAGGTGAGTTCGCAACCTAATAAGCTACTTTTTATATGTGCAGGCATATCATCGGGACCTTCATAAGTATGCTGATAATAGCCCGCATTCTCAATCACCATATGATTAAAATGAGCTTCTATATCATGCCGCACACTGGGATCGGCATTTTCATTCAAGCTTAAACTCGCACTGGTATGTTGTAACAAGAAATGACACAGCCCCACATTAAACTGCTTTAATTCTGGTAGCTGTAATAGTAACTCTTCGGTAATTAAGTGAAAGCCACGAGGCCGAGCCTTAAGTCTTACCAAACGTTGTAACCACATTAAATAAGGCCTTTAGTCTATGTTCTAGAACGTATTTCAAGTATAGCTGTCTGTCTCCTTGATACTGGGCAGCGCGAGGGCCAAAACAGGCAACCTACACACGCTTGAATCGATAAACAAATTAAACAGCATTCGATTAACATCCCTAGACTAACAGTGGGCGCTTAAGTTTGTAAATACACTAACTCTGCTTATCTTTCTCAATTACGATGACCACCGCAGGTTTATAGTTTATTCAGGTGGTACCGAGCAGTGGTTTAAGAGAAACAAGCATAGACCAAGCGCCCACCATTCAGGGCACACTCAGCGCAAGCTTGGCGGCAAGTCGCTGACTATTCCGCAAAGCTAAGGCATAGATCGTAAGCTGAGGATTTGCACCTAAACTGGTTGGAAAAACCGAACCGTCGATCACAGTCAAGCCAGCCAAGAGACGAAAATTGCCATCTTCATCAACCACCGACGATGCCGCTTCCCCCCCCATTGCACATCCCCCCATCACGTGTGCCGATGCCAAACGAGTGGCCAATGGCTGCATGGCCAATTGCTTGATAAACGACTGGGCCTCAGTCCAACTGTTCAGTTGCCGACTTTGTTCGTGTAAGGGGTAAACCTGTTTAGCCCCGGCGGCAAATTGTAACTCAGCGATACTCAGCAGCGCTCGCCTAGCACCATCCCACAGGTAATCACTCAGATGATAATCCAGCATCGGGCTAGCATCGTCTCGCAGCTTAACCTGCCCACCGTGACTTTGTTCATGAAAGCCATCCCGCAACAATCCAATCGTCACTTGTAGATGATTCATTTGTTGCATCATTTCACTATGAAAGCGGCCAAAGCCGGTCAGTTTGGTGGCCAATAAAATCGGATGAACCGGTGGTACTTCCAATTTGTAACCACAGCGCCCTTCTACACCATCACGCCATACAAAGTGATCGGAATATACGGACTGTGGCGCACCTTGATGACTTAATACTGGCTGTTCGAATAAGGCTCCACTAATCACACTCGGATGTAAAAACGTGCGTTTACCGATCAATTGATTCGGATCAGGCACCTTTGAGCGCAACAATATCGCTGGCGAACCAATAGCACCAGCTGCTAGGATCACGTGTCGCGCATTCACTTTAATTTCGATTTGCCTTGGACGTTGCTGTTGATCTAAGGCTTGTAAGCTTGCACCCCGCACCCGTTGTTGCTTAATATTTAAGCTTTCTACCCGAAATCGGCTTAGTAAACTGGCCCCTAGATTAAGCGCTGCAGGGATGGTGGTCACCAGCATCGACTGTTTTGCATTAGTCGGGCACCCCATCCCACAGTACCCCAAATTCCAGCACTGCCTGACATTCCGCGGAACCGCTTTATGAGACCAACCAAGCGCCTCACAGCCCTTGGCTAACAGCGCATTATTGGCATTATTGGCCAACCAGGGACGGATCCCTAACTGCTGCTCAACCTGTTCAAAATAGGGCTGTAAATTCTCGGATGTTAACTGACGAATGCCCCAACGCCGCTGCCAATGCAGTAACGTGGATTCCGGGGTTCGCAGCGAAGTCGTCCAATTTACGGTAGTGGACCCCCCAACACAGCGTCCCTGAAAAATGCTAATCGCTTTATCTTTGGTTTTACGAGCGGCAGATTCCTGATAGAGATCGGGATAGGCTTGACGCTCTTGCATTTTAAAATCTTGGCTCGTTTTTAGCGGTCCCTCATCAACCAAAATAACCTTGAAGCCCGCTTCTGCGATAACCTGAGCGCTAATCCCACCACCAGCACCACTGCCAATGATCAACACATCACAATCCAATTGACGATTATCTTGCAAACTTGCCCCATCAAGATGTGACCATCCGTCGGCAAGCCCTTCGACAATCCAATCTTTAATCATGAAACAGTCCCTTCACTTGGGCTGGTAATTGATAAGCCAACAGAGGCCAAACCTCGGGGTCGCCATAACAGGCCGCCATGATCAGCTCATGTAAGCCTTGATAAGTCTGGCGTAATAGCTGCAAATAATGCATCTGCCAGGTCCTCAACAAGACTATTTTTTGCTGAGTGCTGAGTTCACTAAGCTGACTACTTCCAGCACTGAGTAATAACCATCCGCCCCGCGACTGTAATAAGTCCAACAGTTGGCGTAATTCAGCCCGACTATGCGCAGCCAATCCACTGATCGCAACATCAACATTATTTAAAATACGCAGCATCGCGAGGTCATCCTGGTCACTAAATTGCCCCTGCACAAACACAGGGATCAACGCCAGCAGGATCTGTTGATGCTGCGCCGATAACGCGAGTTGGGGATTGGCTTGGTAGCGTAAGGGATAACTAGCAAATAACCACTGGCCACCGCCTGCCATCGCCGCGATGGCTGTAGCACCTTGCAAAAATTGTCGCCGAGAAATACTCACCCTCGCTCCCAATCAATCATCATTTCACCTTGAACTCAGATCAACAAAATAAGATACCATGAGTAACTTAGATAGCAGTTACTAAATAGTTTGGCAAGTTTCTATGGGTAACTTATTCTTAGACTGTAAACAAAATCGCAAAACACTACCTAATCAGGCGCTTGCTTGTGCGCGACTCACACTTGTCGCAGCGAGTACAACGCAGACCTAAAAGATAATGTTTGGGTAAGCGGCAGCTGCTTTTCTCTGCCGTCGTTAAAATGCATTGTTAACAAAGTTAAATTAGCAACAAAAGCGTAAGCCATGTAAAGGTGAAAGGAACCAACACTTGATAAAAAATGATGTAAATACCAGCATAAGAAAGCGCGCAATTAGTCCCGAACAAAAACAACAGCGTCGCGAACAGATCTTAGCCTCCGCCAAACAAGCCCTCACGGAGCATGGTTACGATCAGGTGGTGTTAAGCCACTTAGCCGAACAACTACAGTTATCGAAACCGGCGCTATATCGCTACTTTAAGAACAAAGAAAGTCTGTTTATGGCACTGTATTTAGACGAGGCAGCGCAGTTACTGCTTGCTATCCAACGCCTCGCCAACCACCCCTTACAAGCACGAGTTCTCGCTGAAACCATCGCCGCCAGACCGAGTTTTTGCTATCTCTCTGCAATTTTGCATACCGTATTAGAAAAGCAACAGAATATTGAACAAGCCATCGCCTTTAAACGCGAGCTGAAGCGACTGGCTGAACAACTCTGCCAATTATTTCAGCACTGGTCGCCACAACTCAACCAGCAGCAGGCACTCACCAAGGTCATGTTCCTATACCAAAGTATCATTGGCTGTTGGCATACCAGCCACCCCTCGGCCACCATGCAACAAGTATTAAGAAATGATGAATTTGCGATATTGCGGCTGAATTTTGTGGATAGCCTGAGCCTATTGCTAGTCAAACTATTAATGGATTAGTGCGAGCATGACTGTTTTGGAAAAAATATCACCCTCATCGGTGCCCTGAAAGAATCATGGATTGATCACAGAATTGTATAGCGAGCCAGTGTTGGATTGACGCCCCGTTAAACCTCTAACGGACTCGCGGCAGTTTCAATCAACCAAGAGGCCACTTGTTTTAACTCTTGTTCTCTGCCACGCGCCTGCTTGTAAGATAAATAGAAATGATAACCGGTCTCTACCCCACCAAACGGCAAGTCAACTAACTTACCCGCTCGTATATCCTGCTCCACCATAAAGTCACTCACCAAAGCGATACCTTGGCCACTTTCTGCGGCTTCCAAGGCCAGAACTTGATGGCTGAAGCTATGAAAAATTTGTTTCTTAGGCAGCTGTAAACCAAGCCCCTTAGACCAAACCATCCAGTCTGCGCCTGGCTCGCTGATTTCATCATCTAAGTCGCTAGATAATAAAGGGAAATTCAATAAATCTTGACGCCAATTTTGATGACCGACTTCTTGATATAGAGCAGGCGAACAAACCGCCACCAATCGCTCTTTATGCAATAGATGGCTGATATAACCCTTCACATTTTTCGCTAAACAGATAAACAAATCACCAGTTTTACTCGATAACACCGGTTCTTCGGTAATCATTTGCAAACGTAAATCAATTTCGGGATGACGAGCGCGAAAGCTGGGTAACAGCGGCACCAGACGCTTCAGCGCGAAGGAACTATAGGTGGTTAAACGCAATTGCGCGATCCCCTCTCCTTTTACCTGTCGGGTAATCTGACTGAGTTCATTTAGAATCCGTTCCACCTCAACGGAGTAGCTGCGTCCGGCCTCGGTTAATTGTAGTTGGCGACCAACTTTTTCAAATAACAATTCTCCCAAATAGTCTTCAAGCAGTCTTAAGCGATGACTCACCGCACTTTGACTAATGCCCAATTCGTCGCCAGCCTTAGCGACATGATGATGGCGAGCCACGGCGTCGAAAGCAACCAATGCATTAAGTGGAGGAAGAGTTCGCATACAATCCATGAATAATTTTCATCAATAGTAGATTATTATCATTTTTTTAATGCTTAACAAGTCTTTAGACTGCTTTATTCCAGCTTAATTTATTCGTGCATCACAGAGGCCCACTTGAAGCTTAATCCCACCTTAATTGCTATCATTATTTTGATTACCGCCAATCAGATCGCGGTATTTTCAGATGCCTTTATGAAAGTGGCGGGCGAGCAAGCCTCGGTGTTCGAAATATTACTTTATCGGCAAATCAGCACCCTGATACTGTTGTTACCT
This sequence comes from Agarivorans sp. QJM3NY_33, assembly GCF_050870865.2. Taxonomy (NCBI): domain Bacteria; kingdom Pseudomonadati; phylum Pseudomonadota; class Gammaproteobacteria; order Alteromonadales; family Alteromonadaceae; genus Agarivorans; species Agarivorans sp. QJM3NY_33. The sequence continues at coordinate 40,315 of NZ_CP194039.2, read as the reverse complement.
GCTTTTTTACTGACCAAACACAAGCGTCCAGAAAAACCACTGGTCCACTTCTTTCGCGGTTACCTCTGGTTAGCGGGTTCAGGGTTGATGGTTGTCGCCTTGGTCGCGCTCCCTTTAGCAACCGCCAATGCCTTATTCTACGCGGCTCCGATTATGATGTTACCACTTGGCATGTGGCTCCACCGAAGCCAAGTCAATCGCGCCCAAATATTCGCCGCCAGTATCGGCTTTATTGGAGTATTGGTGATTATTCGCCCTTCAGAGTTTAACTGGGGGGCCATTGCGGCGCTGGGGACAGCCCTCACTTTGGCCTTAAGTAACCTCACCGTAAAATACATTCCAAAAAAGGAGTCGGTGGTTACCAGTTTATTTTGGACCAACTTAATGGTGCTGCCCACGACAGTGGCACTGGCATGGCCAACGCTTACTGGAATGAACTGGTCAATATTCTGGCTCGCAGGCGCGAGTAGCTTATTTATTCTATTTTTACACGCAGGATCTATTTTTGCCTACAAAACTGCAGAGGCCAATACCATTGCCAGTTCAGAATACACAGGCCTGATTGGCGCTGCCGTGGTCGGCTGGGTAAGTTTTTCAGAAATGCCAGATGCCCTCACCTGGCTGGGTGCAGCAATGATTATTTTACCCTTAATATTGATTGGTAAGCGTAGCTTGCGCCAAAACAGAAACCGGCCGTCGTTAAAGCAAGCTGCGCCAGTCGAATTGACCTAATAAGAGCTGTTCTTTTTGCGCCTTACTTAATTGCTTAATTTTATATTCCAAACGCATTGCTTGTTGCTTACTGGCAAGGCCTTGCTGAAACTCTAAGTTGAGCGGACCTTTCCCACGTAACGCCTTGGCACCCTTCGAATTTCCCGATTGATGCTCGGCAAAGCGTCGAGCCACATCGGTACTGACACCAGTATATAATTGATTGTGTTTGGTTCTAAGAATGTACAAGTACCATTGGCTGACGACTGTCGCTTGCTTGGTCATTGGCTTATTCCCACTCTCCTCGACCCCCAACAGAATTGGCGGATTGGCGCAATCATCGAAATACCGATGGTTTGTGATACCCATTGGCATCGAACAAACCGTAAATACTAATCACCAAGCCATAAATACTGCTTCAAAGGTACCCGCTGATGACGAAAAACAATCCCTTCCTCCTGAAGTCGCTGACGTTGCTTTTGATATTTAGCAGAGCCCTCAGGAAACGAGATCAGACCTTGAGCATTAATCACCCGGTGCCAAGGCAGCGATGAGCCCTCGGGGAGCTGCTTTAGGCAGCGTCCGACAGCTCTAGCCATGCGTGGGTAGCCGGCCATGGCTGCAACGCCACCGTAAGTCGCCACTTTACCGCTTGGGATATGTGCAATCACCAACCAAAACTTCTCCAGATAGGGAGGGGGAGATGACTGCTGCGCTAACTTTGCATCCATACTTCCATCGCCCAATCCCAAATGCTATCCCATTCAGGAACCAAGTCTTCCGCAGCCTGGCCTTGCCAATAACCCACTTCCCCCTCCTGACTAATGAAATAAAAGTTATCTCCATTTTGACAAATGGGAATAAATTCGCGGGGTAAACCCATGTTCCAAGCTGTCGCAGCCACCTCTGGCAAATAGGTATGCAGGTAAGGATCGCTAATCGTGACTGGTTCTAAGCTGCCATAAATTACATCGCTCACGGTCAGTTGAAAAGCCCGCAAATCGCTGGGCATCGGGATCAAAATCAACTCCTCCACTTCCACTAACTGACTGTCGCTAGGGAGTTCACTTGGATAAGCGCCAGACTGGTCTGCGGCTCTTATTTCATCAATTAATTCTTGCATACTTGTCTCTCTCAGCCATTTCAATACAATGCCTGTTCGCTAAATTGTTGCTCAGCTTAATAGAACTCTTTCATTCAGCAAAGGACTATCCATGCCAAATTCGGCTACCATCACGATTGAACCACCTCACCCGGCAACCCACTGCCTCATTTGGCTACATGGTTTAGGTGCAGGCCCCGAAGATTTTGCGCCCTTAGCAAAGCATTTTAAATTCAGCGAATCCATCGCGCTGCGCTATATATTTCCGGCCGCGCCATTACGCACATTAACCGTGCATCAAGGCTATCAACTCACGGCTTGGTACGATATTTTAGCGATGCAGCCGCAGCGCATCATCAATCAGCAGCATCTACAAGAGGTGAGCCAGCAGCTTCAGCTTTTAATCGAGCAACAAATGAACCAAGGGATCGCCAGCCAAAACATTGTGATTGCAGGCTTTTCGCAAGGCGGTGCAGTGGCTTATCAGCTGGCGTTAAACTTTCCTCAAGCACTGGGCGGATTGTTGTGTATGTCGACTTATTTACTCCCTGCCAGCCTCCCCAGCACTCAACAACAAACTAACTTAGACATATTGATCCAACATGGCCGCCAAGATGATGTGGTTGTTCCGGCTCTGGGTGAACAGGCTCATCAGCAACTGCTGCAACAGCAATATAATGCAACACTGGAATACTATGAAATGGCGCATAGTGTTTCCCCGAGCCAAATAAAGGCAATTAATCAGTGGCTCACCCAGCGCCTTCAGTAAAAGTAGCGGCTTAGCTGGACAGATGAACCTGAGTTAAGCACTCGATAAAGCAAGCCAAAATACGCGAAGGTTTTGGGGAGACACGTGTCACCGCTAAAAATGGACAGTGATAACTGAACTGCTCCCCACCCAGTGGCCGAATTAGGCCCTGTTCAATGAAGCTACGTGCATAGTGTTCCGGCAAATATGCCAAGTAACTGCCCGACAACAATAAAGTGGCAATTGCCTCCTGGTCATAAGCGGTGGCATGACGCTGAAAACCAAAACGTTGTGAAGTATCCATATTGGGCGAGTGATGTCCTAATCCAGCATATTTTTGTCCAACAATTTCCTCGGGACCAATGGTAATGTCACTGCGTGAAAATAGTGGATGATGATAACCGCAATAAAGCGACATCCGTTCATCAAACAAAAATTGATAATTGAGGCTCGCAGACTGACGCTGCCCCGGCACTACCCCCAAATGAAAGCGCCCCTCAATCACGCCACTTTCGATCACCGATAAGGTTTCAACATAAAGATCAAGCGTGACTTTAGGTGCTCGCTGGTCAAATAACTGCAAGGCTTGTGATATTTTTGCCTGCTGGTTAGTCACCGTTTTATCAAACAAAGCAATCGCCAGATTACCCGTCATATCTCTATGTAAACTTTGTACGTCAGCCCGAAACTCGTCTAAAGCGCCCATTAAGCGTAAACTGGACTGATAGACGTGCTGCCCTTCTGGGCTTAAAACAAAACCTGCTCGCCCACGCTGACAAAGATTCACCCCAAGGCGAATTTCTAAATCTTTCACGTGACGGCTAATCGTAGAACGACCAATATTAAGCTCCACCTCGGCAGCCGATATCCCCCCACACTCCACCACCACCCGAAATACTTTGAGTAGTCGTAAATCAATATCGCTTAATTGTCCAAGTCGCTGCTGCATAATGTTTCGCATTTATGAAACTTTAGATTGAAAGATACACATTTATGCAACTCAGATCTAGCGATAAGCTGCTTCAAAATATTTAGTCCATCTCAAACATATTATGAGGGAGTCAGCTATGGCGCATCATGAAGAGTTAAGTGTTAGCCAGAACCAACTGGATTGCCATTGGATGGCATATAGTGCCAATCGCCAATTTAAAAAGGACCCACGGATCATTACCCATGCCAAGGGTAATTACTATTTTGCTGACGATGGCCGCAAGATTTTTGATGGTCTATCAGGTTTATGGACTTGTGGCTTGGGTCATGGTCGCCAAGAGATCGTCGATGCGATTAGCCATCAAGCTTCTCGGCTCGATTACTCGCCAGCCTTTCAGTTTGGCCACCCGGGGTCATTTCAACTGGCGGAGAAAATCACCGAATTTATGCCTGAAGGACTAAATCGGATATTTTTTACTGGCTCGGGTTCAGAATCAGCTGATACCTCTTTAAAAATTGCGCGCGCCTATTGGCGTAAAAAAGGACTCGCGGGTAAAACCAAGCTGATTGGCCGCGGTAAAGGCTATCACGGCGTCAACTATGGTGGGCTTTCAGTTGGAGGGATCGCGCCAAATCGCGCACTATTTGGCAGCGGCCTCGACGTTGCCCATATGCGCTCTACTGTCTTGCCAGAAAATGTCTTCAGCAAGGGGCAACCTCAACAAGGCGCCGAGCTTGCCAATGATTTACTGGATTTGATCGCGGTTCATGATGCCTCAACCATCGCTGCCGTAATTGTTGAACCCATGGCAGGCAGTGCAGGCGTCATCCCCCCACCCGTCGGTTACTTACAACGCTTACGTGAAATTTGCGACCAACACCAAATTTTGCTGATTTTTGATGAGGTCATTTGTGCCTTCGGTCGCCTCGGTTATAAAACCGGAGCAGAAGCTTGCGGGGTGACACCAGACATGATCAATATGGCCAAGCAGCTTACCAATGGAGTAATTCCCATGGGAGCGGTCGCCTGTAAACAAGAAATTTACGATACCTTTATGGAAACTGGTGGCCCAGACTACATGCTAGAACTGCCACACGGTTATACTTATTCGGCACACCCGATCGCCTGTGCCGCAGGTTTGGCTTCGCTGGATTTATTACAACGAGACAACATGTTTGAACGCGTCCGTGAAATGTCCCCGGTACTGGAACATGCCGCGCATCAGCTCGCGAGCCTAGCGCTGGTGACCGATGTTCGCAATATGGGCATGGCTGTTGGGCTTAGTATTGCCCACGCTCCCGGTGAACCCGCGCTCAACCCATATTTAATCGCACAATCGATGTGGAAGCAGGGCTATTATGTCCGCTATGGCGGCGATACCATACAAATTGCGCCTCCTTTTACGGTCAGCAAAGAAGAAATCGACAGCTTATTTAACGCCTTAGGCGATACTATTCATCAATTGACAGGCCAAGCCTAGTCACACAAGGAAATCTTACATGTCTATTATTGGTCACTTAATTAATGGTAAAACCCAGTCAGAATATACTCGCTTACAGGATGTTTATAATCCTTCGACTGGCGAAGTAGCGAGTCAAGTCGCACTCGCACCAAAAGCCACAGTGGAGCAAGCGATCGCAGCCGCTGAAGCCGCTTTTCCAGCTTGGCGTAATACGCCTGTAGCCAAACGTTGCCAAATTATGTTTCGCTATAAGACCTTACTCGAACAACATGCAGACAAGATCTGCGAATTAGTCGGCAAAGAACACGGTAAAATCGTGCATGATGCAAAAGGCGAACTGGCTCGCGGGATTGAATGTGTTGAATATGCCTGTGGCGCACCAGAGCTACTCAAAGGCGAACATTCTCGCAATGTTGGTCCTAATATCGACTCTTGGAGTGAATTCCAAGCACTAGGTGTTGTGGCTGGTATAACCCCATTTAATTTCCCAATGATGGTGCCAATGTGGATGTTCCCTATGGCGCTGATGTGTGGCAATACCTTTGTATTAAAGCCTTCGGAACGCGATCCATCCGTCACCTTATTCATTGCCGAATTACTACACGAAGCAGGCTTACCAGCTGGTGTATTCAATGTCGTGAATGGCGATAAAGAAGCGGTTGATACACTATTAAGCGACCCACGAGTTGCCGCGGTAAGCTTTGTCGGTTCAACCCCAATTGCTGAATACATTTACAGTACTGCGACTGCAAATGGAAAACGCTGCCAAGCCCTTGGCGGGGCAAAAAATCACGCAATCGTAATGCCTGATGCTGATCTAGAGAATGCCGTGAACTCTTTGTTAGGGGCTGCATTTGGTTCTTCAGGCGAACGCTGTATGGCCTTATCGGTAGCAGTTGCTGTGGGCGATGAAGTCGCAGACAAGTTAGTGGCAGGGCTATCCGAAGCAATGCAAGGTTTGAAAGTCGGCGCATATTCTGACCAAGAAAATGACTTTGGCCCATTAATCACCGAGCAACAACGCGATAAAGTACAGATGTATATTAGCAGCGCAGAAGCAGCAGGGGCCACCGTAGTAGTTGATGGCCGTAACCCACAGGTGAGTGGTTATCCAAAAGGCTTCTTTGTTGGGGGGACTCTGATCGACCACGTAACCACCGCCATGCAAGCCTATCAAGAAGAGATCTTTGGACCTGTATTATGTGTGGTACGAGTTGATGACATGCAACAAGCCATGGACTTAATTAATGCACATGAATACGGAAACGGGACTTGTTTATATACCCGTGACGGTGAAGCGGCACGCTATTTCTCGGACAACATTCAAGTAGGAATGGTCGGGATTAACGTTCCACTGCCCGTTCCTGTGTCATATCACAGCTTTGGGGGCTGGAAACGTTCATTGTTTGGTGATTTACATGCCTATGGCCCAGATTCCGTGCGGTTTTATACCAAACGTAAAACCATCACTCAACGCTGGCCTTCTTCATCGATAAGAGAAGGTGTTAACTTTTCTTTCCCTAGTTAAGCGCTGACACCCAACGCTTTTTATGTAATGCCCAGCATCTTGCTGGGCATTGTTATTTATAAGATTTGTTTGAGTAGGCTGTCGGCTTTCACCCGGCCAATTCGTTTCAGCAAACGTTTGACTGGTTTCGGGTAATCATTAAGCGACTCGATATCTGCCAGTGTAGTAATTGGCTGAGTATGTTGCAGAATATTGTGTAGTTCTTGCTGACGCTGATGTTCGAGTAAAGCATGTGGATCATCCACTAACAAGCCATTCTCTAAGTCCAGATTCCAAGCTCTAGGATTCAGATTATTACCAGTGAGTAAGGCATATCGTTGATCGACCCATAATCCTTTCAAATGAAAGCTATTGTTAGCATGTTGCCAAACGTTCACGGTCAGCTGTCCACTCGCCAAAAATGCTTGCTTGCCCTTAATAAAATTACGGAGCGTTACTTCATACAGATAAGGCAAAGCGTGGATCACCTTAAACTTTTCGCTAGGCTCACTATAAAAGTCACTGGCTGTTTTATCACCCACAATCAAGTGCACTCGCACCCCGCGACTAAGCGCCTTAGCAACTTCACGACGCAGACTACGGGGAGGATTAAAATACGGCGTACAAATAGTAAGCTGTTGTTTAGCCTTAGACATTAATAGCTTAATGGTTTTATTTAATAAGTTGCGTCGCCGACCCAAACCGATGAGTGGAGTAATTCCAAGTTGCTGCGCATTTAGTTGTTGAGCGTGAAATTGGTACTGTTGCCGCTGTAAAGACAAGCGTAAACGCCTGATCGACGATTTAAGCGACCGAGTTGAGGCTGGATTGGCTACCGATAAACTAGTCACCGCACGAGTCGCCAGTAGTACTTGTTCTAAATATTCAACCATCGCATTTGCGAGATCTGAGTTACCAATTAATTGGTAACGATCGAAACGATAACGCTGCTGCTGAGCTAAATAGATATCGTTAATACTGGCACCACTATAAATGATCGTATCGTCGATGATACTTCCCTTCAGATGTAATACCCCGAATAGCTCTCGATTGCTTACAGGTACCCCCGAAATCTCAATTAAGCCGGGATACTTAGCAGCGTACTCCCGATACATTGCCGCATTACCTTGAGCCTGTTGTTCACCAATTAAACCGCGTTGTGCACGATGCCAATCAACCAACACCTTAATCTGCAGTTCCGGTCGTTGCTGCTTTGCCTGATATAAGGCATCCATCACTGAGCGCCCCGCCAAGTCATCTTCCAAATATAAAGCCACAATATAAATTCGAGAACGAGCCTGAGAGATTAACTGCAGCAATCTGATGCGGTAGTCTTCGGCGCTAAATAAAGTCATAAATTGACTCGGATCTTGAGCAATTTGAGGCAATGAGCGAAGCGAACGATTACGAGTAAAACGTGGGGTCATTTATATTTTTCTTGATAAAAAGCAACATGCAAGCCCTATTGTACCAAAGGATTTAGCGAGTCACTAAAAATCACATGCAGCAAATATAAAAATGGTGATACGAACACGCATAAACGCTTCGACTTCGGCCTAAAAACGCACACATTTTCGAAGCGTCCCATCCTGCTCACGAATAAAACCTTCGCGTTAACTGCGCGATGCAGCATTGCTAAATCCCAGACATAAAAAAAGCCTATCCGTGAGGGTAGGCTTTCTCTCAATAGGCGCCTGGCAATATCCAGCCTACTTTCACATGGCAATTTCAGACATAAAAAAACCCAGCACATAGCTGGGTTTTTAAAATAGGCGCCTGGCAGTGACCTACTTTCACATGGGGAGACCCCACACTATCATCGGCGCAGTTGCGTTTCACTTCTGAGTTCGGCATGGGTTCAGGTGGTTCCACAACGCTATTGCCACCAGGCAAAAACTTGTTGTCTTTAACATTCGAAAAAACTGATATATCCCACGAGTATAACAAGCACTCTTGGTTTCTAAAATAAAGTATCTATAAGCAACACCCTTTAGGTGTTGTATGGTTAAGCCTCACGGGTAATTAGTACAAGTTAGCTCAATGCCTCACAGCACTTACACACCTTGCCTATCAACGTTGTAGTCTCCAACGGCCCTTCAGAGGACTTAAAGTCCTAGTGAGAATTAATCTCAAGGCCTGCTTCCCGCTTAGATGCTTTCAGCGGTTATCAGTTCCGAACGTAGCTACTGGGCAATGCTATTGGCATAACAACCCAAACACCAGCGGTTCGTCCACTCCGGTCCTCTCGTACTAGGAGCAGCTCCCTTCAATTCTCAAACGCCCACGGCAGATAGGGACCGAACTGTCTCACGACGTTCTAAACCCAGCTCGCGTACCACTTTAAATGGCGAACAGCCATACCCTTGGGACCGACTTCAGCCCCAGGATGTGATGAGCCGACATCGAGGTGCCAAACACCGCCGTCGATATGAACTCTTGGGCGGTATCAGCCTGTTATCCCCGGAGTACCTTTTATCCGTTGAGCGATGGCCCTTCCATACAGAACCACCGGATCACTATGACCTACTTTCGTACCTGCTCGACGTGTCTGTCTCGCAGTTAAGCTGGCTTATGCCATTGCACTAACCGTACGATGTCCGACCGTACTTAGCCAACCTTCGTGCTCCTCCGTTACTCTTTGGGAGGAGACCGCCCCAGTCAAACTACCCACCAGACACTGTCCGCATCCCGGATAACGGGACAACGTTAGAACATCAACACTACAAGGGTGGTATTTCAAGGTCGGCTCCACATCATCTAGCGACAACGCTTCAAAGCCTCCCACCTATCCTACACATGTAGGGTCAATGTTCAGTGTCAAGCTGTAGTAAAGGTTCACGGGGTCTTTCCGTCTAGCCGCGGGTACACCGCATCTTCACGGCAATTTCAATTTCACTGAGTCTCGGGTGGAGACAGCTTGGCCATCATTACGCCATTCGTGCAGGTCGGAACTTACCCGACAAGGAATTTCGCTACCTTAGGACCGTTATAGTTACGGCCGCCGTTTACCGGGGCTTCGATCAATAGCTTCGCTTGCGCTAACCACATCAATTAACCTTCCGGCACCGGGCAGGCGTCACACCGTATACGTCATCTTTCGATTTAGCACAGTGCTGTGTTTTTAATAAACAGTTGCAGCCAACTGGTATCTGCGACTGCCGTCAGCTTAGGGAGCAAGTCCCATCACCAACAGCAGCGTACCTTCTCCCGAAGTTACGGTACCATTTTGCCTAGTTCCTTCACCCGAGTTCTCTCAAGCGCCTTGGTATTCTCTACCCAACCACCTGTGTCGGTTTGGGGTACGGTTTCGTATAATCTGAAGCTTAGAGACTTTTCCTGGAAGCAGGGCATCAACCACTTCATCACCTTAGTGACTCGTCATCAATCCTCAGCCTTAGACACCCGGATTTTCCTAAGTGTCCAGCCTACAACCTTAAACGCGGACTACCAATCGCCGCGCTGGCCTAGCCTTCTCCGTCCTCCCATCGCAATTATACGAAGTACAGGAATATTAACCTGTTTCCCATCGACTACACTTTTCAGTCTCGCCTTAGGGGCCGACTCACCCTGCTCTGATTAACATTGAACAGGAAACCTTGGTCTTTCGGCGAGGGGGCTTTTCACCCCCTTTATCGTTACTCATGTCAACATTCGCACTTCTGATACCTCCAGCAATCCTTACGAATCACCTTCAACGGCTTACAGAACGCTCCTCTACCGCACTTGCAAAGCAAGTACCCGTAGCTTCGGTGCATAGCTTAGCCCCGTTACATCTTCCGCGCAGGCCGACTCGACCAGTGAGCTATTACGCTTTCTTTAAATGATGGCTGCTTCTAAGCCAACATCCTGGCTGTCTAAGCCTTCCCACATCGTTTCCCACTTAGCTATGACTTTGGGACCTTAGCTGACGGTCTGGGTTGTTTCCCTTTTCACGACGGACGTTAGCACCCGCCGTGTGTCTCCCGGATAGTACTTAGTGGTATTCGGAGTTTGCAAAGGGTTGGTAAGTCGGGATGACCCCCTAGCCTTAACAGTGCTCTACCCCCACTAGTATTCGTCCGAGGCGCTACCTAAATAGCTTTCGAGGAGAACCAGCTATCTCCCGGTTTGATTGGCCTTTCACCCCCAGCCACAAGTCATCCGCTAATTTTTCAACATTAGTCGGTTCGGTCCTCCAATTGGTGTTACCCAATCTTCAACCTGCCCATGGCTAGATCACCGGGTTTCGGGTCTAATCCCAGCAACTATGCGCGCAGTTAACACTCGGTTTCCCTACGGCTCCGCTATTCGCTTAACCTTGCTACTGAAATTAAGTCGTTGACCCATTATACAAAAGGTACGCAGTCACCTCACAAAGAGGCTCCCACTGCTTGTACGTATACGGTTTCAGGTTCTATTTCACTCCCCTCACAGGGGTTCTTTTCGCCTTTCCCTCACGGTACTGGTTCACTATCGGTCAGTCAGGAGTATTTAGCCTTGGAGGATGGTCCCCCCATATTCAGACAACATATCACGTGTGCCGTCCTACTCGTTTTCACTTCAAATCACCTTTCGTGTACGGGGCTATCACCCGCTACGGCCAAACTTTCCAGCTTGTTCCACTAAATTATAAGAAGCTTAAGGGCTAATCCGGGTTCGCTCGCCGCTACTACCAGAATCTCGGTTGATTTCTTTTCCTCCGGGTACTTAGATGTTTCAGTTCCCCGGGTTCGCCTCGCAACGCTATGTATTCACGTTACGATACTGCATAAAATGCAGTGGGTTTCCCCATTCGGAAATCCATGTCTATTGCGTCTTTTATCGACTCAACATGGCTTATCGCAGATTAACACGTCCTTCATCGCCTCTGACTGCCAAGGCATCCACCGTATACGCTTAGTCACTTAACCATACAACACCTAAATGTTGTCGCTTAAATCACTTGAATGGTCAGGCTGTATAAATCCTGCCACTCGAGTACGATCACCTTATTTTTTTGAATACCAAAAACACTTGTTATTTAACTCGTATTTTTGAGATATTTTTTTATCAGCTTTTCCAAATTGTTAAAGAGCATTGGTTCATAAAAAAACCAAAGCTAAATGGCCATCTTTTGGCGACTTATCTTTGGTTTTTAGGTAAGAAGTGGTGGAGCTATGCGGGATCGAACCGCAGACCTCCTGCGTGCAAGGCAGGCGCTCTCCCAGCTGAGCTATAGCCCCATTTCTTACTAAAAGTTGCACCTTGGTAGGTCTGGGCAGACTTGAACTGCCGACCTCACCCTTATCAGGGGTGCGCTCTAACCAGCTGAGCTACAGACCTAAACAGGTGTCAACTTCTCTCTACTTTCTATCAAGCAATCTGTGTGAACACGTCACAAAACATAAACGTTCATAATAAGGAGGTGATCCAGCCCCAGGTTCCCCTAGGGCTACCTTGTTACGACTTCACCCCAGTCATGAACCACAAAGTGGTGAGCGTCCTCCCGAAGGTTAAACTACCCACTTCTTTTGCAGCCCACTCCCATGGTGTGACGGGCGGTGTGTACAAGGCCCGGGAACGTATTCACCGTGGCATTCTGATCCACGATTACTAGCGATTCCGACTTCACGGAGTCGAGTTGCAGACTCCGATCCGGACTACGACATGCTTTCTGGGGTCCGCTTGCTCTCGCGAGTTCGCATCCCTCTGTACATGCCATTGTAGCACGTGTGTAGCCCTGCCCGTAAGGGCCATGATGACTTGACGTCGTCCCCACCTTCCTCCGGTTTATCACCGGCAGTCTCCCTAGAGTTCCCACCATCACGTGCTGGCAAATAAGGATAAGGGTTGCGCTCGTTGCGGGACTTAACCCAACATCTCACGACACGAGCTGACGACAGCCATGCAGCACCTGTATCTAAGCTCCCGAAGGCACCAATCCATCTCTGGAAAGTTCTTAGTATGTCAAGGGCAGGTAAGGTTCTTCGCGTTGCATCGAATTAAACCACATGCTCCACCGCTTGTGCGGGCCCCCGTCAATTCATTTGAGTTTTAACCTTGCGGCCGTACTCCCCAGGCGGTCTACTTAATGCGTTAGCTGCGTTACCCACGGGTTAAACCCACAGACAACTAGTAGACATCGTTTACGGCGTGGACTACCAGGGTATCTAATCCTGTTTGCTCCCCACGCTTTCGTACATGAGCGTCAGTTTTTGTCCAGGTGGCCGCCTTCGCCACTGGTATTCCTTCAGATCTCTACGCATTTCACCGCTACACCTGAAATTCTACCACCCTCTACAAAACTCTAGCTTCCCAGTTCCAAATGCCATTCCCAGGTTGAGCCCGGGGATTTCACATCTGGCTTAAAAAGCCGCCTGCGTACGCTTTACGCCCAGTAATTCCGATTAACGCTCGGACCCTCCGTATTACCGCGGCTGCTGGCACGGAGTTAGCCGGTCCTTCTTCTGTCGCTAACGTCAAACAATATACGTATTAAGCATATTGCCTTCCTCACAACTGAAAGTGCTTTACAACCCGAAGGCCTTCTTCACACACGCGGCATGGCTGCATCAGGCTTTCGCCCATTGTGCAATATTCCCCACTGCTGCCTCCCGTAGGAGTCTGGGCCGTGTCTCAGTCCCAGTGTGGCTGATCATCCTCTCAAACCAGCTAGGGATCGTCGCCTTGGTGAGCCATTACCCCACCAACTAGCTAATCCCACTTGGGCTAATCTCTACGCGAAAGGCTCCGAAGAGTCCCCTCCTTTGGTCCGAAGACATTATGCGGTATTAGCAGTCGTTTCCAACTGTTGTCCCCCACGTAAAGGCATATTCCCAAGCATTACTCACCCGTCCGCCGCTCGTCATCTTCTAGCAAGCTAGAAATGTTACCGCTCGACTTGCATGTGTTAAGCCTGCCGCCAGCGTTCAATCTGAGCCATGATCAAACTCTTCAATCAAAGTTTTTTCGCTCAAAGTAAATACTGAAATTATTACTGTTAAAACAGTGTGTCACTCCAGTCCACTTAAGCTAATTTTTTTCGCTTAGTGCTCTGTGAGTGCTCACACAGATTGCTTGATAAATTGTTAAAGAGCGTTGCTTCTTGCGAAGCGAGGTGCGCATTCTACGCCATCCTCGGTGACTGTCAACCGCTTTTTTCAATCTTTTCCGAAGAAGTTTCCTAAGGAAAGTTTGAAGCGTTTAACCGTCGCTAATAAAGCCTCAGGCCTTACCAACCCTGACCGCTTGCCGCTGCGCTATTGCGTGCTGCCTGCCGTGTCAGTGGAGTCGCATTATAGGGATCCGCGCTTACGGTGCAAGCCTTTTTTGAAGAAAATCACAGTTTTTTGTTTAACTGCTCAAAGCTTATACAGGTGCTTACAAAAAACCATCAACTTGCGCTTTTATTACTCAGCTTGCCAAACAAAATGGAGAATTGATTAACCTTTGCCCAATCGGTTAACTCTATATCTTGACTAGTATCGGTACTGCCACCCGTTATTTTCATGATCAACTGGATAATGAGAGTCTGCCACCAGTTATAACGTGAATAAAGCAGCGCGCCAGCAAATATCGCCTGCAAATTTGGCATCCAAGCGGCATTGTGATTTAGCTTCTGCATATAGACGCTGGTTTCTGGACGACTCTTTTCTGGTTTACGAGCCGTTAGACATACACCAAAAAAAGCCACCGGCATTGTTGCCAGCGACTTTTGATAGGTCGCCAGATATTCAAACAACTGCGGACGAAACTTACCATAACGAATTGAAGCACCAATCAGAACCTTGGTGTATTGACTGAGATCTGGCCAGCTTGTCCTCTGGTCAAGTGAGACATAGTCAACCTGAACATCTGGCTCGGCTTGTTGGGCAACGATATGCTGAGCAATTTTTAAGGTTTGACCCTCACAACTTGAATATAACACCAATAATTTCATGACTAACTTTTCCAAAAAACTGGAGTGAATAGTACTAATAAGGTAAACACTTCTAAGCGACCAAATAACATAGCAATCAACAATACCCACTTACTGGCATCGGTAATATCTGAGTAGTGTACCGCGACTTGACCCAGACCAGGGCCTAAGTTATTCAAACAGGCGACCACCGCTGAAAACGCCGATAACTCGTCCATCCCCGCCGCTATCAATGACAACATACAGATCACAAACACGAGGGCATACGCAGAAAAGAATCCCCAGACCGCTTCTAATACTCGGTCAGGAAGCGCCTTATTGGCCAATTTAATTTGGTAGACCGCACGAGGATGTACCAAACGCTTTAACTCACGCATGCCTTGTAAACTCAATAAGAAAACCCGAATCACTTTGAGTCCCCCGCCAGTAGAACCCGCACAGCCACCAATGAAGCTAGAAAAAACTAATAACACGGGTAGGAACAGCGGCCACTCAGAGAAACTGGTGGTGGTAAACCCAGCGGTTGTAGAAATAGAGACCGATTGAACAAAAGCTTGGTCTAAGGCAAATGCTGCTGAATCATAAACTTGTTGACCCAGTAACACTGCAAAACACACTAAAGTTAAACAAATTTGTATAAAGAAGAAGGCGCGGCATTCGGGATCGAGAAAATAGTATTTAAAAGTAATGCTTCTACTGTTGATGGCCGCAAAATGCAGCGAGAAGTTAATCCCCGAGATAATTAAAAATACCGCACAGATGGTATTAATTAAGGCGCTGTCAAAATGCCCTAAACTAGCATCATACGTAGAAAACCCACCAATCGCGATAGTTGAAAAAGCATGACAAACGGCATCAAATATTGACATTCCGGCCAGCCAGAATGCGACCCCACAACTCACCGTTAAAAATAAATAGATATACCAAAGCACCTTGGCGGTCTCGGCGATCCGCGGGGTCATTTTTTTATCTTTGACTGGACCAGGTATTTCCGCGCGGTAAAGCTGCATTCCTCCAACACCGAGGATCGGCAAAACAGCCACAGCCAAAACGATGATCCCCATCCCTCCTAACCATTGCAGCATTTGCCGGTAAAACAAAATCGCTTTCGGCAAATATTCAATCCCGACAATAACTGTCGCGCCGGTGGTCGTGAGCCCAGAGAACGATTCAAAGAAAGAATCGGTGATACTCATATTTGGCTGTTCGGACAAGATAAAAGGTAAGGCCGCAACACTCCCCAACACCGTCCAAAACAACACCACAATTAGAAAGCCTTCTTTAGCCTTTAGCTCTGTTTTTTGTTGCCGCTGTGGAAACCATAATAGAAACCCAGCGCTAATACAGATAGCAAAAGCAGCCATAAAGGCTTTACCGGCACCGTCTTTATATACCGCAGCGACAACGGCCGGAATAATCATGGTGAGGCTAAATAGCATCACAAGTAATCCGACGATCCTAACTATCGCCCTGATTTGCATCGGTATTGTTTCTCTTATTAGATTGAGATAATGCTGTATATCTTGAAGTAAAGCATCACCTATGACAACTTAAGCACGTAGCTTAGTCACGACAATTTGCCCACTCGATAAATTAATCAGCTGTTGTTTAAATCCAGCATACTCACTGATTGGTAAACTCACCTGCATTTTTGCCTGATTGCTAAATTCGGTCTCCAGTTTTACCCCTTGAACCTTATTCAGCAACATTTCTACTTGAGTCGTAAAGGCGTAATCAAATTCTAGATCACAACATCCACAAGCAATTACGGGTTCAGTTTGCAGTAATTTTAATGCTTGTTGTACGCCACCACCATAAGCCCTGACTAAGCCCCCAGTCCCCAACTTGATGCCTCCAGAATAACGAACCACCACCGATAATATTTGGCCTAAGCCGCTGCCTTGTAACTGCGCTAACATCGGTTTTCCCGCGGTACCAGAAGGTTCTCCATCATCACTAAAACCTAAGCACTGAGAATCCAGAGGATGGCCGGCAATAAACGCCCAGCAATGATGACGCGCCTGAAGATGCTGCGACTTTATCTCAGCAAGCTGTTGTTGGGCCTGCCGACGATCCGCTACGGGCGCGATAATACTAATAAAACGACTACGCTTAATTTCTTGTTCTCGGCTTACCAACTGCGAGGGACGTAAATAACTATCAGTTTGAATGTTTAACTCCAATTGCCCGCACGCGTTAAGTTGTCACAACTCAACGCGGTAATTACCACATTATCTTCGATACGGATCCCACCAAAGCGGCGCATTTCATCAACCCGAGACCAATTAATCAAGCGAGTGTGCTCAGATTCAGCCAATTCGGCTAATAAAGAAGGGATAAAATAAAGACCAGGCTCAATTGTCAGTACTTGTCGAGGTTCCAGCATGCGGGTACAACGCAGAAAGGGATCGAGAGTTGGAGCCGCGAGTACCGTACCATCTTCATCTTGCATCAAACCGCCCACATCGTGCACTTGTAAACCAAGGTGATGGCCCAAACCGTGAGGAAAAAAACAACGGGTAATTCCCGTTTCAACAGCTGCTGCGGCACTACAATAAACAAATTCAAAATCCACCAGCAATTTGGCCAATTTACGATGCGCTTTAAGGTGTAAATCGGTATAGCGATAACCCGGTTTCAGATCGTTCACCAGCGATTGTTGTAATATATCCATTTCCAGCACCAGCTCTGCAAATAAACCTTTTCTATAAGCATAACTGCGGGTGATATCGGCAGCATAGCCGCGGTACTCGGCCCCCGCGTCAATTAACAATGAATAACGTTTTTGCTCGGCTAACTTACTGGCACTTAAAGCGGTGTAATGCAATATGGAGGCGTTTTCATTTAAAGCTATAATATTAGCGTAAGGAAGTGAGTGCTCACCTCGCCCTAAGCTTGAGAGGTAAGCCAAGTTCATTTCAAATTCTGATGCACCCGCCAAAAACAGCTCCTTGGCGACTAGATGCGCTTTCACCGCACGATGATTCGCTTCCTGAATACACTCTAACTCGTAATCAGTTTTATAAGCACGGTAATAATGTAAGTAATTTAAAACCAACTCTGGATTGCGTTCACCAATTTCCAAAGCTTCGGCTAATTCAGGATGCTCCCCAATATAGGCGCAGCGTTGTCGTTGTTTCGGCAAAAAAGGCTCGATATCTTGTGGATGCTTCATCACTCGGATGTCAAAAAAGTCGACCCAAAATCCACTAGGGCTGGAAGTAGCCTTATGCCAGTAATCGCTCGCTTGATGATAAATCAGCGTCGGCTTATCAACACCGTTGACCACTAACCAACAATGCGGATGCTCGGTTAAAGGCAACCAATGTTTAAAGTGAGGATTGGTTTGAAAAGGGTAATGCTGATCATCCAAAAAAATTCGCAAAGGATAGCCAGAGTGAATGATTAAAGCCTCTAATTGCTCGCGCTCTAATACATCGGCAACCCGCAACTGTAACTGCTCTATATGCTGGGTAAACAGTTGTTGAATAGTTGGCATTACACTCTCCCTACGACTATTAGTTAGCTTGTTAGTTATAGCGCATTTAACACAAACATAGTTGGATCTAGAGCATTTAATTTAGCATGACTTAATTTTATTTACTCGTGTTTACAGCGACCTTTTGTGCCACAAACAACAAATTATCAAACAAGTGTTTAAAATGAGTGTTATATTTGCTTTAATGTTTGAGTAACAACTTGATTACATATTTAACCTCTAGTCCCTACACAAAACTGGTGCTATGTACATCAGCAACAAGGAGAGCAGAATGATATATCAAGGCGAGAACCTGAGTGTTCGCTATATTGCCGCTGGCATCGCTGAATTAACATTCGATGCCAACAAAGGAAGTGTCAATAAATTAGACCGCAGCACGTTAATCTCTTTAGCAGAAGCGATAGAGACCTTGCAGCAACAAAGTGAATTAACAGGCTTATTAGTCAGCTCGAGCAAAGATAGCTTCATCGTGGGCGCTGACATCACCGAGTTCTTAGGCTTATTTGCGCTTCCCGAGGCTGAACTCGCCGCGTGGCTCACCAAAGCAAATGATATTTTTAACGCCTTAGAAGATCTTAATGTGCCAACTATTTCGGCAATTAATGGCTTTGCGCTAGGCGGTGGTTGTGAGCTCATTCTTGCTACCGACTTGCGGGTTGCTGACAGTAACGCCAGCATCGGTCTGCCAGAAACTCAACTGGGTATTATGCCGGGTTTTGGTGGCACCGTGCGATTGCCACGGGTGATTGGTGCCGATAACGCCATGGAATGGATCACCACCGGTAAAACTTATAAGGCTGCCGAAGCACTCAAATTTGCTGCACTTGATGCGATGGTTCACCCCGATAACCTCAAATCAGCCGCTTTGAGTATGCTTGAAGATGCAATTACCGGCAAAATTGATTGGCAAGAGCGACGCCAAGTAAAGCTCAGTCCACTCAATTTAAATAAAGTTGAAGCAATGATGAGCTTTAACTGTGCCAAAGGGTTGGTGATGGCCAAAGCCGGACCTCACTACCCTGCTCCCATGACTGCAGTCTCGACCATTGAAAAAGCAGCCAGTTTTAAACGTACAGAAGCATTAGCGCTAGAAGGCAAAAACTTCATCGGTTTGGCTCAATCGGATGTCGCGCAAGCATTGGTTGGTATCTTCTTAAACGATCAACAGCTTAAAGCTTTGGCCAAGAAGTCCAGTAAAAACGCCCAGCGAATTGAGCAAGCAGCGGTACTCGGTGCAGGTATTATGGGGGGCGGTATTGCCTACCAAAGTGCCAGTCGTGGTGTACCCGCAGTAATGAAAGACATCAATCAGGCGGCTTTAGATTTAGGCATGAACGAAGCCAGCAAATTACTCAATAAACAACTGGAACGCGGTCGCATTGATGGCCTAAAAATGGCTAAGGTTCTATCGGCCATTCAACCGAGTTTAAACTACCAATCGCTCGCGAATAGCAATATTGTGGTAGAAGCGGTGGTTGAAAATCCCAAAATCAAAGCAGCGGTACTCAAAGAAGTAGAACAACATGTGAGTGAAAACACCATCATTGTTTCAAATACTTCAACCATTCCAATCTCTTTGTTAGCTGACAATCTCTGTCGCCCAGACAAATTCTGTGGGATGCATTTTTTCAATCCAGTACATCGCATGCCACTGGTAGAAGTGATCCGTGGCAAACACAGCTCGCAAGCAACCATCGACAGTGTGGTGGCCTATGCAGCCAAGATGGGGAAAACCCCGGTGGTAGTCAATGATTGCCCGGGTTTCTTTGTTAATCGGGTGTTATTTCCCTACTTTTTTGGCTTTAGCCGCCTCATTCAAGATGGCGCAGATTTTGTCAAAGTAGATAAGATCATGGAAAAACAATTTGGCTGGCCAATGGGCCCCGCTTACTTATTAGATGTTGTGGGGATTGATACTGGCCACCACGCCGGTGCGGTGATGGCCGAGGGTTTTCCTGAGCGAATGAGCAAAGTCGGCGAAGATGCCATTGATCTAATGTATCAGGCGCAACGCTTTGGTCAAAAAAATGGATTGGGTTTCTATACCTATACCAAAGATCAAAGAGGTAAACCCAAAAAAGATGCCGACCCAAGTACTTATCAGCTACTCACGGCACTCAGCCCGCAAAGCCAAGATTACAGCAGCCAGCAAATTATTGCCCGGATGATGATTCCGATGATTAACGAAGTGGTGCGTTGCTTAGAGGAAGGCATTGTGCAGAGCCCCGGAGAGGCAGACATGGCCTTGGTTTATGGTTTAGGTTTTCCACCGTTCCGTGGCGGGATATTTCGCTACCTCGATAGCATGGGCTTGGCTGAATATGTCGCCTTGGCCGACCAGTACGCAGCTCTCGGACCACTCTACCAGGTTACAGACGGCCTACGCGCCAAAGCCGCAGCAGGCGAAACTTACTACGCGACACAAGGCTAATGGAGGAATATAAAATGAAAGAAGTGGTTATTGTAGATTGTATTCGCACCCCCATGGGCCGCTCTAAGAATGGCTGTTTTAGACATGTTCGCGCAGAAGACTTATCCGCACATTTAATGAAAGGCTTGTTAAAACGTAATCCAGCTCTCGATCCAAATGATATTGAGGATGTCTATTGGGGCTGTGTTCAACAAACCTTAGAACAAGGTTTTAATATCGCGCGCAATGCCGCCTTACTGGCGGGTTTACCACATACCACTGGCGCGGTCACGGTGAATCGTTTATGTGGTTCATCGATGCAAGCCTTACATGACGCGGCACGTGCCATCATGGCCGACCAAGGAGATATCTTTATCGTTGGCGGAGTAGAACATATGGGGCATGTTCCAATGAGCCATGGCGTCGACTTTCACCCTGGAATGACCAAGTCGGTGGCTAAAGCGGCAGGCATGATGGGCTTAACGGCAGAATTACTGTCGCAAATGCATGGTATTAGCCGCGAAGCAATGGACGCCTTTGGCGCTCGCTCCCACCGTCTAGCCCATCAAGCCACCATTGAGGGGCGTTTTGCCAGAGAAATTCTTCCCATCGAAGGGCATGATACCAATGGGACACTGAGCCTGATAGAAACTGACGAAGTGATCCGCCCTGAAACCACTATTGAAGGTCTCGCGCAACTCCGCCCAGCCTTTGACCCGGTTAACGGTAAAGTGACCGCGGGTACCTCCTCAGCCTTATCTGATGGGGCGTCGGCAATGCTCATCATGTCTGCCGAAAAGGCCGCGGAGCTGGGTTTACCGATCCGCGCGAAAGTTCGCGCCATGGCCATTGCTGGCTGCGATCCGTCCATTATGGGCTACGGGCCAGTGCCCGCCACCCAAAAGGCTTTAAAACGTGCTGGTTTGACGCTCGAAGATATCGACCTTTTCGAACTCAACGAAGCATTTGCCGCACAATCACTTCCTTGTGTGAAGGAACTGGGCCTCATGGACCAACTAGAAGACAAGATAAATCTGAATGGCGGAGCCATTGCTTTAGGCCATCCACTAGGCTGTTCTGGAACCCGTATCTCGACCACTCTGATCAACCTAATGGAAGCCAAAGATGCCAAGCTAGGGCTTGCAACCATGTGTATTGGTTTAGGACAAGGCATCGCAACAATATTTGAACGCCCCTAAATCTGCGGATAAAGAACCAATGGGAGCATTTAGCTCCCATTTTTCTTGCTTAATGATGTGAAGCATTTCGCCCCTGCCACGTTGTTTGTTATTCTTAGTACAAATGAATAACACTAATATTGAATAGACAACCATGGTTTTTGCAAAACAACTGCTCGTCGTTGATGATGACTTAGAAATTAGAAGCTTACTTGAGCAATACTTAAGTAAATCAGGCTTTGAAGTGATCAGTGCCAATGACGGTATAGAAATGGCAAAACTACTGGAAACCAATAAACCAGAACTCATCATTCTCGACATCATGTTACCGGGCGATGACGGCTTTACCTTATGCCAAAAAATCCGCCGAACCTCCAATGTACCAATTATCATGCTCACCGCTAATTCCGATGAAATGGATCGGATTGTTGGTCTCGAGTTGGGTGCCGATGATTACATTGGAAAACCGTTTAACCCTCGCGAACTACTGGCGCGAATTAAGGCCTTACTGCGCCGCTCTCAAGTCACCGCCAATGCTCAGCAAAATACTCGCTACATTCGTTTCGGCCAGTGGCGCCTAGATACTCAAAGTCAGCAACTGGAACATGAAGACGGAGAGACGCTGGAGTTATCCAGCAGCGATTACCGTTTATTGCAGCTATTTTTGCAACACCCGAACGAAACCCTCGACCGGGATACCATTAGTGATGCCACTCGCGGCCGCGAAAGCTTACCCATGGAGCGAGGAATTGACGTACAAATTAGCCGGCTACGCCAACGCTTAAAAGATGATGGCAGTCAGGCTCGGCTGATCCGTACCATTCGAGGCTCAGGTTACATGATGGTGACTCAAGTGAGTCATGAAGTTTAATCGGCTATTACAGCGGATAAAGCCAAATTCTTTATTAGCAAGAATGCTATTGCTGCTATTGCTCGCCATTGCACTGGCCCAAGGTGCCAGTAGCTTCATTTGGTTTTATCAGTTGCGCCAATCAGAGAGTGAAGGCCTTAGTGCCACCTCTCGCAACCTAGCGCTGAGCTTAGCCTCGACGGTGACATTTTTTGAATCTTTACCTTCTGAATATCGCCACATTGTACTCAATCAGTTACGTAAGATGGGCGGCACTCGCTTCTTTGTGTCACTCAATCGAGAGTACATTAAAATCAATTCCATTCCTGACAGTTATCACAAAAATCTGGTAATTCAAACGGTCAGCGATGTTCTGCATCGAGAACTCAATCGCAGCACTAAAATTGACGTTGACTTTTCCTTGCCCGATCAATTGCATGTCTTAAAAAACGATATATTACTACAAGACTTACCCTCTTCTTGGGCCTCGCATAGCCTGCAAATAAAACCCTTGAACCCACCCATATTGGTCACCCAAATAGAACTAGAAAGTGGAGAGTGGATTTACCTAGCTGCGCTACTCCCAGCCCCATATATGAACTTGGATGATAGTTTATTACCCAAGGGTCGCGTAATGTTTATCACCTTAATGACGGTCTTTCTGCTGGTTTTCACCTTCATACTCGTGCGCCGACAAACTCGTCCGCTACGCCGTTTAGCAAAAGCCGCCTCACGCCTTACGATCGACTTATTCCAAGCACCTTTGGTAGAAGAAGGCAGTGATGAAATTCGCAAAGCGACCCGTGCCTTTAATACCATGCAAAGTAAGCTAAAACGTTATATTGAAGATCGAGAACAGCTATTTCGTTCCATTTCTCATGATTTAAAAACCCCGATTACCCGGCTACGGCTACGCGCAGAATTGCTCGATGATGACAATGTCATTGACGCCTTCAATCGAGATTTAGATGAACTGGAAATTATGGCTAAAGGTGCCCTGCAAACGGTAAAAGACACCGATATCCATGAAAATCTAACCGATATCAACATCATGTCTCATCTAAAGTATTGTATCGAACCGTATCTCGATAAAGTCAGCGTGTTTGGAGAGACGAATTCCCCTTACCGTGGTAAACCCCTAGCGATCAAGCGCTGCATCGCTAATTTGATTGAGAATGGAATTAAATACGGTGACAAAATCGAAATTTATTTGCTCGATGATGACAACGAGCTTTGCTTGCTATTTGTCGATCATGGACCAGGGATCCCAGAAGCTCAATTAAGCGAAGTATTCAACCCTTATGTTCGCTTAAATAAAGCGAAGTCAGGTTCAGGCTTGGGCCTTGGTATTGCTCGTAATATCGCCCACGCTCACGGGGGAAATATATGCTTACAAAACCTGCCTCAAGGCGGCTTAGAAGTGAAACTGCGACTCCCTCACATCAAATAGAGCTCTAGTTAAGATTTGCTTCATCGGTTGGGTTTTATCTGCAGTATTCAGGCTAGTATGCTCAACATAAGTGATAGAGCTTAAATAAAAATAATAAGGTCTAACTATGCGCAAATTAACGACTTTCTTCTCCACTCTTATATTCTGCTATTCGCTTAATTCCGCCTACGCGGGAGAAGTTGAGGTTTTACATTGGTGGACCTCCGGCGGTGAAGCCAAATCGGTGAATGTTTTAAAGAAAATGCTTGAAGCCCAAGGGCATAGTTGGAAAGACTTTGCGGTTGCTGGAGGAGGTGGAGAAAGCGCGATGACGGTGTTAAAAACCCGCGCAATTTCAGGTAATCCACCAGCCGCTGCACAACTAAAAGGCCCCGATATTCAAGAATGGGCAGAACTAGGGTTCTTAAGTAACCTTAACGACGTCGCAGCAGAAGAACATTGGGACGATGTGATCCCCAAAGTCGTGACAGATATTATGAAGTATCAGGGCAACTACGTTGCCGTCCCGCTAAATGTGCATCGAGTAAACTGGTTATGGGCAAACCCAGCTGTATTTGCAAAAGCAGACGCAAAAATCCCAACCACCTTGGCTGAATTTTTCACCGCTGCAGACAAACTACAAGCCGCCGGGTTTATTCCCCTCGCCCACGGTGGGCAGAATTGGCAGAATGCGACTTTATTTGAGACGCTAGCCTTAGATATTTTAGGTGCGAAAGACTACCTGAAGGCTTTCGTAAAACTAGATGATAAGACTTTAGGCGGAGACAAAATGGTCGAAGTCTTTCGCGTATTAAAAAAAATAAGCCACTATATCGATAGTGACTCCCCCGGACGAGACTGGAATATGGCAACCAGTATGGTAATTAATGGTACAGCCGGCATGCAAATTATGGGGGACTGGGCCAAGGGTGAGTTTATTGCCGCAGGTAAACAACCAGGTAAAGACTTTGTTTGCGTCCCCGCTCCCGGCACACAACAGCAATTTATCTTTAATATCGACAGTTTTGCAATGTTTGAACTAAATAAACCTGAAGATATTAAGGCTCAAAAAAGCCTCGCAAAAACCATTCTCACCCCCGAGTTCCAAACCATATTTAACCTCAACAAAGGCTCTATTCCAGTTCGGATCGATATGGATATGAAGCAATTTGATAGCTGCGCTTTAGACTCGATGGCCGCATTTAAAGCCAGTAACAAATCGGGTGATTTGGTACCGAGTATGGCCCACGGCTTAGCGGTAAGCGAAAAAGTGCAAGGTGCCATCTTTGATGTGATCAGCAATTTCTTAAACGATCCAAAAGCCGAGCCCCAATATGCAGCTATCAAACTAGCGCGGGTTGTCAAAGCAGCCAAGTAGCTAAAGCTAAAAGAAACACACTATTGGTGAATTACATTCTTATAGCGTTCGAAATTCGATATTTGAATCGCCACTGACTTCATCGATGCCCTAAAACAAAGATTTGAAGAGTAAAAATAATAGATCCGTCATCAAAAAACCAGCGATCGCTTCAATCAAGAGGGTTTGTGAATTCGTTTCTACAATCACTTGCGAATGATGAATAGCTTGGCCACATAACGATTGCCAATACTGAGGTAAGGTTTGTTTTTATACATCACCAATAGCTCATCAGAAATGTACTCCCTGCTTCAACCTGCCCATGAGTATTTAGATACTCCTGACGAGCAAAAAAACCAATGTGGTGGTTTTTCTATTATCCATGGGGCGTTCACGACGCATAGCAATATCGATATCATCTTGACAAAAGTTAGCCAACTTTATATCCGCAGCAACTACAAAACTGATTTTCGGGGCAATCTTTTTAATTTGCTTTAGCGTATCAACAACAAAGTATTGGCTTAACTGAATATCTCGTTCTAAACCAGTTATATACGGCACCAACACAGAAAGTACGTTACAGCGACCTTACTGAGCGGGTCGGTTTAAATCCGCCAGGCCTAGCTTATAAACGCTATAGAGAACCCCTATATGTTAAGGCTTCAAAAACTATATTAGTCACCGTAGCAACAAGAAGAATTGGGGAAGCCTCTTCTGAGGAAGGTGCCAATCTTGTCGTCACTGATATCAATCATAAATCGGGTATGGAATTAGCGAACCACTCTATGATCGACACCTTGATGTGAGAAAAAGGGAAGATTGGATTGCAGCGAGCAAGTTTGTAAAAAACAAAAAGTACCGTCTGCTGAAATAGCCTTAGTGGAGTAGTAAATGCCAAAACTATCGAAAACATGCCAAGCTGTTGGTCAAAGTTGACAGCTGCAAATCTAACCGTAGCTGTTATACAATGTAAAAGTCATTCATTAAGGGGATAAATCAATGAGTAGTTTGATAGATTTTAACCAAGCCGATCACCAATTAGACGCACTCGGTCTACGCTGCCCTGAACCAGTAATGATGGTAAGAAAAGCAATTCGTAACATTGCTCTAGGGGAGACCTTATTAATTCAGGCTGACGATCCCTCTACCACCCGAGATATGGTTAGTTTTTGTGAATTTATGGATCACACACTAATCGCTAAGAAAGTAGACCAAATGCCCTTTCAATACTTGATCAAGAAAGGAAGTTGAGCGATTTTTAAAAAAAAGTCTCGGTTATCAGTGATTCCTGAGGTAACAGCACTAGGGTCTATCTGCTTGCTAGGGTATACTCCGTCAGTTATAAAACCGATTACTTTTCATACGCGCGACACAAATCATGCATAAATACGATATAAAAACCTTTCAAGGCCTAATATTGGCTTTACAGGACTACTGGGCCCGTCAAGGCTGCGTCATTGTTCAACCTTTAGATATGGAAGTAGGTGCTGGCACCTTTCATCCGCAAACCTTTTTGCGCTCTATCGGTCCAGAACCGATGTATAGTGCTTATGTACAACCCTGTCGTCGCCCTACCGATGGACGCTACGGTGAAAACCCAAACCGTTTACAACACTACTACCAATTTCAAGTCGTGTTGAAACCGTCGCCAGACAATATCCAAGAACTCTACCTCGGTTCACTAGTTGAACTTGGTATTAATCCCGAGATCCATGATATTCGCTTCGTAGAAGACAACTGGGAATCACCAACACTTGGTGCTTGGGGTCTCGGTTGGGAAATTTGGTTAAATGGGATGGAAATCACTCAATTTACCTACTTCCAACAAGTTGGTGGTTTAGAATGCTCCCCGGTAACCGGTGAGATCACCTATGGCTTAGAACGCTTAGCCATGTATATCCAAGGTGTTGATAGCATTTACGATTTAATCTGGACCGATGGTCCGATGGGGAAAGTGACCTACGGGGATATTTTCCATCAAAATGAAGTTGAGCAGTCTACTTTCAACTTTGAACACGCTGACACAGGCGCGCTATTCACTCAGTTTGATCAATGTGAAAAAGACAGCCAAAAATTAATTGAAGCAGGTCTTCCCTTACCTGCTTACGAACAAGTAATGAAAGCTTCTCATGCCTTTAACTTACTCGATGCTCGTCATGCAATTTCGGTGACCGAACGCCAACGCTACATTCTGAGGGTAAGAGCCTTATCCAAAGCCGTAGCAGAAGCGTATTACCATGCTCGTGAAGAGCTTGGTTTCCCTTTATGCAAAGATAAGAAGTAACGGAGGCAGCATGAGTAACGAAAACCTATTAGTAGAAATCGGCACCGAAGAATTGCCACCCAAAGCTCTGCGCGGCTTGGCAGAGTCTTTCAAAAGCAATGTCCAACAAAGCTTAGAAAAAGCCGGTTTTGAGTTTGAAAATATCGAATGGTTTGCGGCACCTCGTCGTTTAGCACTTTCTATTCAAGCATTAACCGAAAAAACACCAGATAAAGTGGTAGAAAAACGCGGCCCTGCGGTAAGTAGTGCCTTTGATGCAGATGGTAAACCAACCAAAGCGGCTGAGGGTTGGGCTCGTTCCAATGGCATTAGCGTTGAACAAGCAGAGCGTCTCAGCACCGACAAAGGTGAATGGCTACTGCATAAAGCTGAAATCAGCGGTCAAACCATTTACCAGCTATTCCCAGAAATTGTCGCTGAGGGTTTAGCTAAACTGCCGATCCCTAAGCCTATGCGTTGGGGAGCAAAAGCAACTCAGTTTATCCGTCCAGTGCATACCATCACGATGCTCTATGGTGAGAAATTGGTTCAAGGGAATATTCTCGGCATTGAATCTGCACGTACTATTCGTGGCCACCGTTTTATGGGCGAAGCTGAATTTGAGCTTAACCACGCCAACAACTACGTTCAACAATTAGATCGCCGCGGTAAAGTGATTGTTAATTATGAACAGCGTAAAGCGATTATCCGCGAACAAATTGAAGCGGAAGCGGCTCGCGAAGGTGGCATTGTTGAGATTGATGAAGCGCTGCTTGAAGAAGTCTGTTCATTGGTGGAATGGCCGGTTGCGATGGTTGGCAGCTTCGAAGACAAGTTCTTGGACGTCCCAGCTGAAGCTCTCATTTACACGATGAAAGACAATCAAAAGTACTTTCCAATCTTAGATACCAAAGGTAACTTATTACCTCGTTTTATCTTTGTTTCGAACATTGTCAGTAAAGATCCTCAACAGGTGATTGCGGGTAACGAAAAAGTAGTTCGTCCTCGCCTTGCCGATGCAGAATTCTTTTTTAACACCGATAAAAAATCACGGTTAGATAGTCGTTTAGACCAACTGGCCAACGTAGTATTTCAGCAGCAGCTTGGCAGCTTATTAGATAAGTCAAACAGAGTCTCTGAATTAGCAGCACAAATTGCTGGAGAGATCGGAGCCAATAGCCAGCATGCACAGCGTGCAGGCCTTCTATCTAAAGCCGATCTCAACAGTGAAATGGTCTTGGAATTTGCTGATGTTCAGGGTGTTATGGGCATGTATTATGCAAAATTTGACGGCGAACATGATGATGTCGCCAATGCCTTACAGCAGCAATACTGGCCTCGCTTTTCTGGCGACAAATTACCCGAATCAAAAGTCGCCGCAGCGGTCGCTATCGCCGACAAACTTGATACCTTAGTGGGCATTTTTGCCATTGGCCAGCTACCAAAGGGAGACAAAGACCCCTTTGCACTGCGTAGAGCCTGCTTAGGTATTATTCGAATTATCCAAGATAAGGGCTTTGACCTGGATTTGGATACCTTGATTAATAGTGCTTTGTTACTGCTACCTTTAGAACTTGAGCAAGCGACTCAAACAAAGGTTCACACTCAGCTTATCGAGTTTATTTACGCCCGTTTAAGAGCGATGTACCTAGAACAAGCTATTGATCCGAGCGTGATAACCGCAGTACTTGAGCGGAAGCCGACTAAACTGGCAGATATTGAACAGCGGATTAAAGCGGTGAGTCACTTCCGCACTTTGGAGCAAGCCCAAGCTTTGGCTGCTGCAAACAAGCGGGTTTCCAATATTTTGGCGAAAAACCCAGATTTCGTGAAACCACAAATCGACGCTTCGTTATTAAAAGAAAGCCAAGAGCAAGCTCTCGCTGAGGCTGTCGCTAGTATGCAAATCAGCTTAGCGCCCTTGCTTGAGAAAGGTGATTATCAACAAGCGTTAATTGAGCTGGCAAGCCTCCGCGAGGTGGTTGATGCTTTCTTTGATAATGTGATGGTGATGAGTGAAGATGATGCTTTAAAAATAAATCGTTTAAGTCTGCTCAGCTCACTTCGTCAATTGTTTTTAGAAATCGCGGACATTTCTGTGATTCAATAAATAACGAGAACAGCAAAACCGAAACAAGCCGTATTCTTTACAGAATACGGCTTTTTTGATCCACTTAACTGTTTTAATAAAATAGTTCATTTCATGAAATGCTTTTCAGAATAGGACTGTGAGCTTGGCACGTTTTTTCATGAGAAGCTCCGTTATAACTGACAACGAGTTCAGTTCAGCTCGTTAGGTAATGTTTGTCTGTAGAGACAAAGGAAAGTTATAAAATAAGAAAGGAATTGAAAATGCTTAAAAATATCTTGAAAGCGGGTGTTCTTGCACTGATTACGGTGGTGGCCGTGGGCTGTGCTTCTGGTAGTGGCGGCGATAGCAAATTAACCCGCGACGTGCATTTACGCGGTGTATTTAGTTGGTGGGATGCAACCCCAGAAAATAAGTTAATGCCAGTTGAAGGCAAAACTAATGTATGGAGCGCCACCTCTCCTGTAGACGAGCCACTGATTGCCGATGGTCAACCATACGAATGGAAGTTTGGTGATGCTGCATGGCAATGTGGTACTAACTTCGGTTTCTTATCCGGTGAAGCGCCAATCAAAGTTGGAGAGCGTCGCGAGTTAAACAAATGCGCCGCCTTCGATAACTTTAAATTTACTCCAGAAGAAGATGGTGTTTACCGCTTCTACCTAGATTGGTCAGGCGAAATCCCTGTGGCTTATATCGAAAAAGTAGAAATGTAAATTTTCATGGTAGTTCGAGCCCCTGAAAAGGGGCTTTTTTATTTGTAAAGGTCAGCAATTAAACGGATGTAAAACATGAAAAATTCACTTAAACCTACGCTATTAGCATGTTTTGTTAGTGTAATCATTGCAGGCTGTGCTTCCACAGAGCAAACCACTAACCAAACTCAAACATTCTCCTCACCTCATAAACAAACAGCACAATGTCTGCAATGGGACGGTCAGCCGATTACCGTCGATGTTAGCGCCAGCTTTAAAGAAGGTTCTACGGTTAAAGATTTTTACAGCGGTCAAATTAGTACCGTTCAACAGGGCAACGTAACATTCACCCCTGCCGCTGATAGTGGTGGTTTGTTACTCCTAGAATCGACCCATAAAAAAGCTGATACCTTTAGTTGGGACAGTGCCTCGATCTATTTTGTCATCACCGATCGCTTTTATAACGGTAACCCGACGAATGATCATAGTTATGGGCGAAGCAAAGACGGTCAAAAAGAAATTGGTACCTTCCACGGTGGAGATATAGCCGGTCTCACCAAAAAGCTCGACTATATCGAAGATCTAGGGATCAACGCGATTTGGATCACTGCGCCCTACGAACAAATTCGAGGTTGGGTTGGAGGAGGCATGAGTGGTGATTTTAAACACTACGCTTATCACGGTTACTATGCTCAAGATTATACGCTCATGGATCAAAACATGGGTACAGCCAAAGAATTTAAACAATTTGTGGATCAGGCTCATCAACGCGGTATTCGAGTCGTGATGGACATAGTGATGAATCATGCAGGCTACGCTACTCTTGCCGATATGCAGGCCTTTAAGTTTGGGGAAACTCAAAATTTTGACCAGCCTATCGAGACTTACCTCACCGAAAAGTGGACCAATTGGACCCCTGCGAAAGGGGAAACTTGGCATAGTTTTAACGACTTTGTTGACTATGGTAAACGAAAATCTTGGCAACAATGGTGGGGGCCGGATTGGGTTCGTACTGATATCTCAGGCTACCCTAGCCCAGGGGCTAATGACTTAACCATGTCTTTAGCTTATTTACCTGATTTTAAAACCGAATCCAAAAAGGTTGTGGGCCTTCCCACCTTCTATAAAAATAAACCAGATACAAAAGCGGTTGAAATACCCGGTGCAAGCGTACGCGATTACTTAGTCACTTGGCTATCCGATTGGGTTCGCGAATACGGTATTGACGGCTTTAGAGCAGATACCGTTAAACACGTCGAGCCAGAAGCTTGGCAAGCCTTAAAAATGGCCTCGAGCCAGGCATTTCAAGAATGGAAATTAGAGCATCCTGATAAAGTTCTCGACAACAATGAGTTTTGGATGACAGGGGAATATTGGGGACAAGGTTTAAGTGATTCAAAATTATTTGAGTACGGCTTCGACTCCCTAATAGATTTTAGTTATCAAACAGACCTTGCTAAAAAGGGCATGAACTGTTTTAGCGCAATGCAAGATGGCTATCAACAATACGCTGATATACTCAATAAGCGAGACGGCAAGCTACTCAGTTATGTATCATCGCATGATACGAAGCTAGCCTACGGCAGCATTGCCAAAACACTGGATAAGCAAAAACAACTCGGTTCTGCTTTCTTACTAATGCCAACCGCGGTACAAGTCTTTTATGGCGATGAGACAGCACGCGAAAAAGGTTCAAGAAGCTCCGACAAAAAACAAGCCACTCGCTCAGATATGAATTGGCAACAGTTCGATGCCGAACACCTCGCGGTAAAAAAACATTGGCAAAAGTTGTTACAGTTCCGTAAGCGCCATCAAGCGGTCGGGGCAGGACAACACATCTTGTTAAGTAACACGCCTTACGCTTTTGAACGCCGTAAAAACGACGATGTAGTAGTCATCGTTTATGCTGGTCAAATGACTAAGTAGATAACGATAAGGCCAAGCAAAGCGGCTTTAGCCACTTTGCTTGGCCTATATGATGACAAGATCGTAGATTCTCAATTCAATTCTGCCAGCTCGCTGATTGACCATCGATAATTAGATTATTGAGCCTATCAAACTATCTGAGATATTAGGCCCTCCAAAATGTCCTTACAGCGAGCCTTGCATTCACTTCAACCCTATCATTAACCAAATCGGACTAGCGAATACCATTCCTCACATTTGTTTGTTATTGTGACGCCTAGTTCGAAGAAGGTGCTTTATGACGTATTCAGATTTTGGTAATAAGTTCACCCGTCATTCGGGGATCACGCAACTGATGGATGACTTGGATGAAGGGATCCGAGCGGGTGACGAAATGATAATGCTCGGGGGTGGAAATCCAGCACAGATACCACAAATGACCGAGTTATTTCAGCAACACCTCAACACAGGGCTAAGTAATGGCAGTTTACTCAAAGCCTTATGTAACTATGACTCCCCCCAAGGTAATAAGGAATTTATATCTAACTTATCTTCTTTTTTAAGTAATCAGTTTCATTGGGATATAAAAGAAGAGAACATTGCACTCACTAATGGCAGTCAAAGCGCATTTTTCTTCTTATTTAATCTTTTTGCCGGTAAGGGGCTGCAGCAGGATAAAAGAGTGTTATTTCCACTCGCTCCTGAGTATATAGGATATGAGGATAGTGGTTTAAGCGAACAAATATTTGTCGGTAACAAGCCTTCTATTGAGTATTTAGCCAACCGCCAATTTAAGTATCATGTCGACTTTGAACGGCTGGTCGTTGATGAGTCGATTGGATTAATTTGCGTCTCTCGACCCACCAATCCTACAGGTAATGTGGTTACCGACGAAGAACTCACCAAACTATCACAACTTGCCGAACAACATCAGGTGCCATTATTAATCGATAATGCTTATGGCCTTCCTTTTCCAAACTTGGTCTTTACCGAAGACGCAAAACCATTTTGGAATAACAACACCATACTTTGCTTAAGCTTATCAAAATTGGGCTTACCCGGAACACGCTGTGGAATTGTAATTGCTAAGCCTTCAACGATTCAGGCAATCAGCAATTTGTCAGGCATTATTAATTTATCCCCTGGCGGAATTGGTCCTGCTTTAGCCAATGAGATGTTAAAGGATAATAGCCTACTCGACGCCAGCAACCATATCATTCGACCTTTCTATAAACATAAATCTGAGCAGGCTATCACTTGGTTACAACAAGCTATCCCCTCTGCAAAATTTAGAATTCACAAATCTGAAGGGGCGATGTTTCTTTGGTTGTGGTTTGAAGACTTACCGATTAGCGATAAACAGCTTTACCAACAATTAAAAAATAAGGGTTTACTAATCGTACCTGGAAGCTACTTTTTCCCCGGAATAGACAAGGATTGGCGACATACCCAAGAGTGCATTCGTCTCAACTTCGCTCAGAGTGAAGCCAATGTAAGACAAGGTATCGATATTTTGGCCTCTGTGGTTAATCCGCTGCTCGCTTAAAACAATACTAAAAAGGGCCACTGTTGGCCCTTTTTTCACTCTTCATCATCCCTTGGCAATCAAGCCGATTTAGTCTCCAATACTTCAACCGAAGCCAACTTTCCATTAATAGGAATTTGTTTTGGCTTTAGAGCTTCAGGAATTTCTCGTTCTAACTCTATAACCAATAAGCCATGTTCTAAGTTAGCCGCGCTCACCTTTACGTGATCAGCAATTTGATAACGTCGTTCGAAGCCTCGTTCTGCGATCCCTTGATGCAGATATTTAATCTCATCTGATTTTTTCTGTTTAGTACCGGTAACAATTAAAGCATTTTGCTGAGCAACAATAGATAACTCATCTTCAGCAAACCCAGCCACGGCGAGAGTAATTCGATAATGATTATCATCGACTGCTTCAATATTATAAGGCGGGTAGCCTGTATTTTGAGATTGGGCACTTTGGTTTGATGCCGCTTCAATGAAATTAGCTAAACGATCAAAGCCGATGGCCGTACGATAAAGTGGTGAAAAGTCATATTGATTACGCATGTTTGTTATCCTCATAGAGCAATAATTTAAATTGACCAGCACAAAGGCTGCATCTCTGTCTTAACAAAACCCATGATCATGGCATCTTGTTATGAATAGATATGGGGATAGACTCTAGGCTTTCAAGCACAAAAAAGGCAATATTTTCATATTGCCTTTTTTAAGCTTAATACGGTAGATACTAAATGTTAGACATCTAGGTTTTCTACATTAAGTGCATTCTCTTCAATGAAATTACGACGAGGTTCAACTTGATCACCCATTAAGGTGGTGAAGAGCTGATCACAAGCAATTGCATCCTCAACCGTCACTTGCAACATCCGTCGAGTCTCTGGGTCCATTGTCGTTTCCCATAACTGATCCGGATTCATCTCACCGAGTCCTTTATAACGTTGGATATATAAGCCACGACGCGATTCAGACATTAACCAATTGAGCGCTTCTTCAAAACTCTTCACTGGTTTGGTTTTTTCGCCACGCTTAATATAAGCACCCTCTTCCACCAAATTATCTAAATTACTATACAGGCTGCAAATATCTCGATAATCATTCGAAGCAAAAAACTCGGGTTCAAAGTTAAAAGATACATCTACCCCATGTTGACGGAGTGTTGCTACAGGGAAGTAGATGTCACGCTCAGGATGTTTTTCAACCGCTACCGAATAGTAGTTACCACTAGGTAATTCCGCATTAACCGGTGCGATCAGTTGTTCAGCCCATTCTTTGAGTACGCTGGCATCTTGTAGCTCTTCTGTTTTTAGCGGTGGTTGATAAATCATTTGGCTAAGCAAAGAGATAGGATAACGACGAGATAAACGTTCGTTATTCTTCCATACCCGACGGTATTGAGTAACCAAACTTTCCAGAGGCTCACCACTAATACTTGGTGCTTCCGCATTCACATATAGCCCAGCGTTATCTAAAGCTAAAGTTGTGAGATATTCGGTCAGAGATTCTTCATCTTTCACATAACGTTCTTGCTTGCCTTTCTTCACCTTATATAAAGGTGGTTGGGCAATATAGATATAACCACGTTCGATAATTTCCGGCATTTGACGGTAGAAGAAAGTCAGGAGTAAGGTTCGGATATGTGAACCATCCACATCAGCATCGGTCATGATGATGATGTTGTGATAACGAGTCTTATCAGGATTATACTCATCACGACCAATACCACAGCCCATCGCGGTAATCAGTGTTGCAACTTCTTGTGATGACAACATCTTATCGAAACGCGCTTTTTCTACATTAAGAATTTTACCTTTCAGCGGCAAAATAGCCTGATTCTTGCGGTTACGTGCTTGTTTAGCACTGCCCCCCGCAGAGTCCCCTTCCACAATATATAGTTCAGAAAGCGCAGGATCTTTTTCTTGGCAGTCGGCGAGTTTACCCGGTAGTCCAGCTAAGTCTAAGGCACCTTTACGACGCGTCATATCGCGAGCTTTACGAGCGGCTTCACGAGCACGAGCTGCATCCAATATTTTCTGGGTAATGATTTTTGCTTCAGTCGGATTCTCTAGTAGATACTCGCTCAGTTTCTCTCCCATCGTCTGCTCAACCGCAGACTTCACTTCAGAGGAAACTAGCTTATCTTTGGTTTGGCTAGAAAACTTAGGATCAGGTACTTTCACCGAAATAACGGCCGTTAAACCTTCTCGCGCATCATCACCTGTTGCGTTATTTTTGTCTTTTTTGTTGATGCCTTCTTTTTCCATATAACTATTGAGCGTACGCGTTAATGCCGCCCTAAACCCAGCCAAGTGGGTTCCACCATCTTTCTGTGGAATATTATTGGTAAAACAGTAAACATTTTCTTGAAAACCTTCGTTCCACTGCATCGCTAGTTCTACCGCGATACCATCATCTCGTTGGAAGTTGAAACTAAACGCTCTAGGGTGAATCGGTGTTTTATTAGTATTGAGGTAAGAAACAAACGCTTCTATCCCCCCTTCATACATAAAGTGGTCTTTGCGACCATCGCGCTCATCTTTTAAAATGATCGAAACACCAGAATTAAGAAACGACAGTTCGCGTAATCGTTTTGCCAAAATTTCATAATGAAATGTTGTATCAGAGAAAATTTCTTCACTAGGCCAAAAGCGTAATTCGGTTCCTGTTTTATCAGTATCCCCCACCGCAGCCAAGGGAGCATCGGGAACACCTAAAGTGTAAAATTGCTCATAGACATGATTTTGTCGTTTTACCGTTAGCTGCAGCTTTATAGATAAGGCATTAACAACCGAAACACCTACACCATGTAATCCACCGGATACTTTATAGGAATTATCATCGAACTTACCACCGGCATGCAGAACAGTCATAATAACTTCTGCTGCAGACACGCCCTCTTCTTCATGCATATCTACAGGAATACCACGGCCATCATCCGACACAGAGACAGAGCCATCATTATGAATGGTAACCACCACATCTTTACAGTGCCCAGCCAACGCTTCATCGATAGAGTTATCGACGACTTCAAATACCATGTGATGTAAACCTGAGCCATCGTCTGTGTCACCAATGTACATCCCAGGACGTTTTCTTACGGCATCAAGACCTTTTAAAACCTTAATACTCGATGAGCCATATTCATTTTCAGCCATGTTTTACTCTCGTTTTATAGTCGCTGATAACACCATGTTCCACGTGAAACACTGTGCATCCTTCTAAATCAAATCCATCCAGCATTTGTTTCTCAATCGCAGAAACAAAGACCTGAGACCCATGTTGTTGCAGCCACTTAGCTAACAACTGGCGTTTAGACTTATCTAATTCTGCCGCAAAATCATCGATCAAATATACCGTCTGATTACCGCTATGCTGCTGTGCATGTTGCCCCTGCGCTAAAATCAACGCACAAACAAAAAGCTTCAACTGACCTCTAGAAATAAGGTCAACAGCATTTACGCCATTAAATTTAAACTTTATATCGGCTTTATGGGGGCCACATTGGGTATAGCCCAAGATACGGTCCCTCTGAAAACCTTGCTGTAGCAATACAGCCAAATCCTTTTTTTCTTCCCAACCTTGATGAAATGCCAATTCAAACCGATACTCAGGCAAAAACTCGGCAACTAAGTCAGTCAAAGTTGTACGAATACTTTCCACATAAGCAGCGCGTAACCGACTAACAATCATGGCAAACTCAACCAGTTGCTTATCCCAATATAATAAGTCTTGATACTGTTTTGTTTGCTTTAATAATGCATTACGTTGCTTCAATGTCTTTTTATAGTTTTGACTAGCCGCGTGAAACTGTTGTTCCACGTGAAACACTCCCCAATCTAAATATGCCCGTCTGTAGCGAGGACTACCATCCACCAAGCCGTAGCCTTCCGGATGTAGGATCTGCAAAGGTAACAACGAAGCCAATACCGACTGACTGCGTACCGTTTCCTTATTAATTCTTAAAACCGTGTCGCCACTCTTAAACTTCTGCAAGCCAATCTTATGCTGCTCCAATTGAGCGAATACAACAAAGCTATCCTTGCTATGACTGACCACTTTACTGGCGAAGTTACTCCGAAAGGAACGCCCAAAGCCCAAATAATAAATGGCTTCTAGTACACTCGTTTTACCGCTACCATTCTCGCCCAAAATCACATTTAACTTGGGGTTCAAGGTTAAACTAGCTTGCTCAATATTTCTAAAATTTTGCAAACCAAGACTTTGTATATACATTAATTTAATTTGTCACTAGAGTCGCATTGGCATAACAACGTACATCGCTTTGCCACTCTGCTCACTATCTTCAATCAAGGCACTACTATTGCTATTACTCATGTTGATGCGGATCTGATCGCACTTTAGCGCATTCAATACATCTAAAACATAAACAACGTTAAAACCAATTTCCAAAGCTTCTGCATTATAATCAACATCTAGGATCTCTTCCGCCTCTTCCTGCTCAGGATTATTCGCAGTAATTTTCAAAATGCCCGCCTCTAACTGCAGACGAACTCCGCGAAACTTCTCGTTGGAAAGAATAGCAGCTCGAGAAAATGCCTGTTTCAATTCATCCCTTCCAGAAATAAGAGCCTTATCACTATTAGAAGGCAATACCCGTCGATAATCAGGAAAACGTCCATCAACCAATTTACTGGTAAAGGTAAAACCTTGCACACTAGCTCGGATATTATTGCTGCCAATTTGCAGCTCAACCAGTTGGTCCTCGTGTTCCAACAGACGAGATAACTCAATCACCCCTTTACGTGGAACAATCACCTGTTGAGGCTGTAATGGTGTATCAAAAGTTTGTTCGGCTAATGCCAAGCGGTGGCCATCAGTGGCAATGGTTTTAAGTCCTTTCTCATCCGTCTCAAACAACATTCCATTTAAATAATAACGAACGTCTTGGCTCGCCATTGAGAACTGAGTGCTATCGATCAGATTCTTTAATTGCCCCTGAGTCAACTGAATCACCTGCTGACTCTGCCAATCTTCTACATTAGGAAAGTCATTAGCCGGAAGTGTCGCTAAAGAAAAACGACTACGTCCAGAACGCAATACCAAGCGATTATCATCCGCTTTACAACTAATTTCACAGCCATCAGGTAAACCACGACAAATATCAACAAACTTCTTCGCTGGTACTGTCACGCGCCCTTCATTTACAGTACTTTGCAAAGGCAAGGTCGCGACTAGTTCTACTTCCATATCGGTACCAGTAATAGACAACTGGTTATTACTAATATCCAACAATACATTACCCAAAATAGGAATGGTTGGTCGACCACCTAAAGCAGCACTAACCTGCTGCAGGGGTTTAAGTAGTTGTTCCCGATTGATACTAAATTGCATACCTACCAACGCCTCTCCGATTATGACGATAATGTACGAATTAAATTCTGATAGTCTTCTTTAATGTCGTGACTTTCTTCTTTAAGCTGACTTATTTTACGACAAGCATGCAACACCGTTGTATGGTCGCGACCGCCAAAAGCATCACCAATTTCAGGCAAGCTATGGTTGGTTAATTCCTTTGCCAGCGCCATCGCTAGTTGCCGAGGTCGCGCCACGGATCGAGAACGACGCTTAGACAATAAATCAGCTATTTTAATTTTGTAATATTCAGCAACTGTTTTTTGAATATTATCGATAGTGACTAGCTTCTCTTGCAATGCCAATAAATCACGTAAGGCTTCGCGTACAAAATCGATGGTAATCGCGCGACCGGTAAAATTAGCGTTTGCGATCACCCGGTTTAAAGCCCCTTCCAACTCTCGAACATTGGAACGTAAGCGTTTTGCGATAAAGAAAGCGACTTCATCAGGCAAGCGAATATTATTTTCATTCGCCTTGGTCATTAATATGGCAACCCGAGTTTCTAACTCCGGAGGTTCGATAGCAACCGTCAAGCCCCAACCAAAACGACTTTTTAAACGATCTTCTACGCCATCAATTTCTTTAGGATAACGGTCACTGGTTAAGATAATTTGCTGATTACCTTCAAGTAAGGCATTAAAAGTATGGAAAAATTCTTCCTGAGAACGTTCCTTATTGGCAAAGAATTGAATATCATCAATAAGCAATGCATCAACACTACGATAATAACGCTTAAAATCCTCTATCGCATTGTTTTGTAAGGCCTTTACCATATCTTGAACAAATCGTTCAGAATGCATATACACGACTTTGGCATTCTTTTTATTGGCAATAATACCGTTACCCACCGCATGCAGCAGGTGCGTTTTACCAAGACCAGTTCCCCCATATAAAAATAAGGGGTTATAAGCGCCACCAGGATTATTCGCAACCTGAGTCGCAGCAGCACGAGCCAACTGGTTAGACTTACCTTCAACAAAATTATCAAACTGATAGGTAGCGTTTATATTGTTACGATGATTCGCCTCTAAAGCAGATTTAACCGCGGGCTCTTTATCCCAACTCTTACCATTATCATACTGATTATTTTGCTGGTTAGCGGTGCCGGCTTGAATCACGTTAGTTCTAGTTTTTGTTGCTAGCGGTTTAGTTGCAGGTCGACTGCCAACCTCAAAGCGCAAACTAGGTTTATCGTTCCCACAAAACTCTTCCAGTAAAGCATTCACTCGAATCAGATATTTATCTTTTACCCAATCAAGTACAAAACGATTGGGTGCATATAACACCAATAGTCCTGCATCTTGCTCAACTTGAAGTGGTCGGATCCACATACTAAATTCTGTTGCCGGCAATTCATCTTGTAAACGAACTAAGATTTGTTGCCAAAGAGACCCACTCAC